>DATMGE010000077.1:0-87044 GCA_035555795.1 Rhizobiaceae bacterium
TCTTGATAGCACCCATGTCGGCAGCAGCGGTCGCCATCTTGGCGAGCTGCTTGTCGACGCCCGAGATCAGTTCGTCGAGATCGGCGCCCGGAGCGGTGATGTCGATGTCGCCGATTGCGGCATAGCCGGCTTCCTCGTCAGCCTTCGCATCCGAAACCGACAGGGTGTCGGCCGCAGTTACGCCCTGGGCATTGGTGATCTCGACTGCGGTACCGTTCGCCGCGACGGTCACGTCGCTGCTCGTCAGGCCGGCATTGCTCAGCGCGCGGTTGAGTACCGTCACCATTGCGTCTTCGTCGGCAATGACGCCATCGGTGCTGTTAAGCGCGTCGCTGACCGTCTGCTTGTCGATGGTGATCTTGTGGCTTTCGCCGTTCACCGACAGGTTGAAGCTGATCTTGGCGTCGCCGTCCAGCGTCACGCCGCCGGTCATGTCGCCGAACACTGCAACGGTGGCACCATCGGTGCCGTCGCCGACTGCCTGGCCGTTTGCCAGTCCGCCGTCATTGGTCATCGCGACCGCTGCCTGTGCGTCGAGAATGCCCGTCTTGGTGCCGGCGGTCTGGGTGTCGAAGAGGACCACGCCGCTGACATCCACATCCGTCGTGCCGACGGAGACGTTGTTGTTGGCGTCACGGGTGAAGGACGAGACGAGGCTTGCGGAACCCGCGCCGGCGGCGCTCTGGTCGTTCGTCAGCCAGTTCTGGCCGTTGAAGGACGAAGCGGTCGCGGTGCTCGAGAGCTGCTTCTGGAGCTGGGTGATTTCCGACTGGATCTTTTCCTTGTCGACACCCGGCTGCTTGGCTGCAAGCAGCTTCTGCTTGATGGCGTCGACCGTCTCGATCGCGCTTTCCATACCGGTATAGGCGGTGTCGAGCGTGGCGGCGCCGAGGCCGAGCGCGTCCTGGACGGTGCTCATCGCCTTGTTGTCGGAACGCATGGTGGTTGCGATCGACCAGTAGGCGGCATTGTCGGAAGCCTGCGACACGCGCAGACCGGTCGAGATGCGCGACTGGGTGGTTTCGAGGTTCTTGTTGGTTGCGCTGAGCGACTGCAGCGCAGTCATCGCGGATGCATTGGTGTTGATGCTGGACATGGGAATACGCCCCTTACTTGTGACAATACAAGGGACATCCGGGCTTTAACCGGGAGGAGGAAGCGGCATCATGCCTGTCGATCGTTCATACAGAAACGCGATCGACCCGCCTTGCAACCGCATGGCTAAGGCAAAGGAACTACGAAACCGATAAGCCGTATGGTTAATCTCAGGTGAATGAGCGCACCAGGCTGCCGACAAGCAGGTGCCAGCCATCGATCAGCACGAAGAATAGGATCTTGAACGGCAGCGATACGGCTGTCGGCGGCAGCATCATCATGCCCATCGACATGGTGATGGTCGCCACGATCAGGTCGATGACGAGGAAGGGCAGGACGATCAGGAAGCCGATCTCGAAGCCACGCCGGATCTCGGAGATCATGAAAGCGGGCACCAGCACGCGCAGGTCGGCGATCTCGCCTTCCGCGGGCGCCTGGCCGCGCTCGCGCGCCAGGTCGGCAAACAGGGCGTAGTCCTTCTCGCGGACATTGGCCTGCATGAATTCGCTGAAGGGGGCGGCGATGCGGCGGGCCGCCTCGACCTCTTCTATCTGGTTGTTCATCAGCGGCTGCACGCCCTCGCTCCATGCCCGGTCGAAGGTCGGCGCCATGACGTAGAAGGTCATGAAGAGCGACAGGCTGATGAGGATCAGGTTTGCCGGCGTGGTCGGCAGGCCCATGCCGGCGCGCAGGATGGAGAAGGCGATCACGAAGCGGGTGAAGCTCGTGACCATGATCAGGATGCCCGGCGCGATCGACAGGATCGTGATGACGCCGAAAAGCTGGATGATCGTGGCGATGGTCGAGCCGTCGGACGGCAGCGTCAGCTGGCCCAGATCGATCTGCTGCGCCGAAGCGGCGAGCGTCGAGGCGACGAGCGCGGCGAATGCGAGAACGAGACGGCTCATTCGAACAGCAATGTGCGAATGAGGACGCCCGTCACCTTGCCCCCGGTGCGCAGGCTGGCGCGTTCGAGCAGATCGCTCTTCAGGTGAACCAGACCGCTGGCGCTTTCCACCTGGTGCAGCTTGACGGTGCGCAGATAGGCAAGGAAATCCTGATGGACCATTTCGGCCAAAGCGGGATCGACCTGCTCACGGAACACCAGCGCCAGTTGCGCCCTGACCCATACGGAGCCGGGCCCGGCAAGGTTGGTGGTGATGTCTTCGAGGCGGAAGATATTCAGCGAGGGTTCGGCGAAATTCGATCCGTCGACCTCGTCATAGGTGGCGGGCGCGTCATGGCCGCCGCCATGGGCGGCTTCCGATCCGGCCAGCGTCTGTCCGCCGCCAATCTGGCTGCCCGCCAGCCAGCCGGTCCCCACCGCCCCGATGCTGAGCGCGACCAGCAGGCCGATCTGGAGGATCAGCGAGCTTTTTTTGGGCGCGGCGGTATCGGCTTGGGCGGCTGCCATGGCGGATCCTAGAAGGGCAGGACGCGGTCCAGCACCTGCTGGCCGTAGGGCGGTTGCTGGACTTCGGTAAGGCGGCCACGGCCGCCATAGGAGACGCGCGCCTCGGCGATGCGCTCATAGGAAATGGTGTTCGATGCGCCGATGTCGGACGGCCTGACGATGCCGGTGATGGTGAGGATGCGCAGTTCGGCATTGACGCGCACTTCCTGCGAACCGGAAATGATCAGGTTGCCGTTGGACAGCACCTCCGTGACCACGGCGGCGACGCGCAGGTCGATGTTTTCGGAGCGCTTCGTCGCGCCGGTGCCCTTGGTGGAGGTGCCGGAGCCGATGCCGAAATTCGCCTCTGCCGAGCCGGAGCTGGAACCGACGCCGAAGCCCGCGCCGAAATCGAAGCTGCGCGAGGCGTTGCGGCTGCGGTCGGACTCGTTCTTGAACTGGGCGCGGTCGTTGATGGAGATATGCACGGTCAGGATGTCGCCCACCGACAAGGCGCGCGGATCGGTGAACAGACGGCTCTGGCGGTCGTCCCACAGCGAGAAGCGTCTGGTCGGCCGCATCGGTTCGTTCGGATAGGAATGCGCCGCGAGCACGGATTGGGATATGCCCGAACCGACCGGCGACATGGCCGGCTCCACGCCGACCTCATGCAGCGCGCTGCCGCAGCCGGTGACGAGTAGCGAAAGGGAAAGAGCGGCAAGCGAACGCATCAGGAGGGATCCCGGGTCTCGACCACGCGCGCCATCATCGTCGTCAGGTTGGCGGCGGCCTTGATGTCCATTTCGTTGAGGATGATGCTGGCCTTCTTGGCGTCCAGCTTCATGAGGATGCCGGCGGCGAGCTCGGTGCGCAGTTCCTTGAGCTGGGCTGCGGCGGCATCGGGGCGCATGCGACTGTAGATGTCGACGAGATTGCCCTCCGCCCTTTCCAGGAACGCGTTGCGCCGGGCAAGCCAGTCCTCATATTCCTTGCGCCGCGTCTCCAGCATCACGATGCGTTCGTTGATGTCCTTTTCCAGCGTTTCCAGCTCTTCCTTCTGGATCAGATAGCGGCGCTCGCGGGCGGCATCGACGATATTGCCGCAGAACATCTCGATCTCGCTGGCGGACTGGCCGGCGGGGCCGGGCTGTCCCTGCGTGGCGGCGGGGCCGACGAGCATCGCGGTGAGGGCGAGGGCGCCCATTGCCAGCCTGTTGCGCCGGTATATGTGAGCTGCAATCTTCATCATTGGACCACCAGTTCGGCCTGGAGCGCGCCGGCGGACTTGATGCCCTGCAGAATGGCGATGACACCGTCCGGCTTCACGCCGAGGCGGTTGAGCCCGGCAACCAGCGTCTGGAGGTCGGGGCCGTCGAGGATGGCGACCTTGGAATCCGGCCGCTCGACCTCGATCGCCGTGAAGGGCTCGACCGCCGTCTCGCCATCGGAGAAGGGCTCGGGCTGCACGACGCGCGGCATTTCGGTGATGCGGACCGTCAGCGCGCCATGGCTGATCGCGACGCGCGCGATCTTCACGTCCTGGCCGATGACGATCGTGCCGGTGCGTTCGTCGACGACGACACGCGCGGGCGTGTCGGACTGGATCTGGAGGTTCTCGATCTCTGCGACGAAGCGGGCCGGCGAAATGTCGGCGGGCCGCTGGAGGATTACGGTGCGCGCATCCTGTTCGCCGGCGACGCGCTTGCCGTAGCGCAGTTCCGCGAACCTGTTGATCGCATCGGTGATGCGGATGGCGGTGGAAAAATCGGGATTGCGCAGTTGCAGCACCATGCCGGTCAGGCCCTGGAAGCCGTCCGGCACCTCGCGCTCGACGATCGCGCCATTGGGCAGGCGGCCGGAGGTGGGCACGCCCTGCGTCACCTGCTCGGCCTGTCCCTGCGCCTGGAAGCCCGACACGATGACCGGCCCTTGCGCGACGGCGTAGATCTCGCCATCGGCGGCGCGCAGCGGCGTCATGACGAGCGTGCCGCCGGCCAGAGAGGAGGCGTCGCCGAGCGACGACACGGTCACGTCGATGCGGCTGCCGGACTTGACGAAGGGCGGCAGGTTGGCGGTGACGATGACGGCGGCGACGTTGGTGACGCGCGCGCGCCCGCCCTCGCTTGCAATGCCGAGATTTTCCAGCATGGCGCGGATGGACTGTTCGGTGAAGGGTGCGTTGCGCAGGCCGTCGCCGCTGCCCTGCAGGCCGATGACGAGGCCGTAGCCGACGAGTTGGTTGTCGCGCGCCGCCTGGAGTTGGGCGATGTCCTTGATGCGCGAAACCGGGCCGCTGCCGTTCGGCAGCGCGGAGGGGCCGCCTTGGGAGACGGCGGCATAGCGCATCTCGCCTTCGCCGGCGTAGCCGCCGCGGTGCCTGCTGCCTTCCAGCATGTCGGCCGCGCCGAGGGGCGAGGCGGCGAGTATGGCGGCCAGAAGGATCGCGATACGCCGCATCATGTCGCGCTCACGCGGATGGTTCCGTCCGCCAGCACCACGCCGGTGAAGATCACGCCGCTGTCGATATTGCGCGCCCGGATGACCTCGCCCACCGAGCCCGGCTGGAGCGGCACGGCGGTGAGCGAGATGACCAGTGCGCCATGGCTGAACACGGCCTGCACGGGCTTGCCGGCCTCGACCGCATAGGGCTCGCGCAGCGAGGCGACGGGGATCATGCGGCCCGGCAGGAGCGTGCGCTTGGCCACCTTGCCCTGTGCCTCTCCCTGCGCGACGGCGACATTGGCGAGGAGTTCGGGCCGGTTGGTGAAAGGCACGTCCTCCAGCGCGTCGGCGCCAAGCGTTTCGCCCGGATAGATGACGCGGGTCGGGACGACAACCGTCTGCTGCGCGGCCGCGATCGCAACCGCGCCGGCAAGCAGTGCGGCGGCGAGTGTCGCGACGGAGAAGGAGCGCAGCAGGCGCGTCATCATCGCATGCTCTGCGTGACGGTCGCGGCCATCTCGTCGGCGGCCTTGATGACCTTGGAATTCATCTCATAGGCGCGCTGCGCCGAGATGAGTTCGGTGATTTCCTTCACCGGATCGACATTGGAGCTTTCCAGATAGCCCTGTTCGATCGTGGCATAGCCAGGATCGCCGGGAATGCCGACATTGGCCGCGCCGGAGGCGGCAGTTTCCTGGAAGAGGTTGTCGCCGAGCGGCGACAGGCCTGCCTCATTGGCGAAGGTGGCGATGGAGATCTGGCCGAGCTCCTGCAATTCGATCTGGTCCTCGAGCCGCGCGAAGACCTGGCCGGACTTGTTGACGATCAGTTCCACCGTATCGGCCGGCACGGTGATGGCCGGAATGACATTGAAGCCGTCGACGGTGACGAGTTGGCCCGTGGCGTTGGTGTTGAAGGTGCCGGCGCGCGTATAGAGCGTCTGGCCGTCCGCGCCCTCGATCTGGAACCAGCCATTGCCGACCAGCGCCATGTCGAACTTGTTGCCGGTGCTGGTGAGCGAGCCCTGTATGTGGACATTGCGCACCGCGACGGTCTTTACGCCCAGACCCACCATCGCACCTTCCGGAACGACCGCGGCATTGGCGCGGTTCGGCACGCCCTGCAAGCGCTCGACCTGATAGAGAAGGTCGGAGAATTCGGCACGGGCGCGCTTGAAGCCGGTCGTGTTGATATTAGCGATATTGTTGGCGATGACCTCGAGATTGGTCTGCTGGGCATTCATGCCGGTGGCGGCAATGGCGAGCGCTTTCATCTTGGTTCCCCGTCAGATCGCCATGCGGCTGATTTCGAGATAGGACTGGACGATCTTGTCGCGGATCGCGATCGCCGCCTGGAGCGACTGTTCGGCGGTCATCACCGCATCCACGACCTCGCGCGTCTCGGCCTTGCCCTGAAGGGCAGCCACCGACAGCGATTCCGCCTTGTGCAGGTTGCCGACAGCATCGGAGGCCATGTCCGAGACGAGGCTGGCGAAACCCGTTTCCGCAGGCGCCTGCGCCGGCGCCGGAGAACCGGCAGCGGAGGTGCGGCCGAAGAAGGAAAGACCATCGAGGGCGGGAAGACTGCCGATCATCATCAGCTCCGGATCAGGTCGATGGTCATTGTAATGAGCTCGCGCGCCTGCTTGATCGTCTGCAGGTTCGCTTCGTAGCCGCGCACCGCCTCGCGCATGTCGGCCATCTCGACCAGCACATTGACATTGGGCAGCTTCACATAGCCCAGCGTATCTGCGGCTTCGTGGCCCGGCTGATATTCGACCGGAAAGGCCGACTGGTCGCGGCCGACATTGGCGATCTCGACGAGATTTCCGCCACTCACGCGATCGAGCTCGGCGGCGAAGGAAATCGTCTTGCGCTGATAGGGATCGGCGCCGGGCGCGTTGCCGGTCGATTGCGCGTTGGCGAGGTTTTCGGAAACGACACGCAGGCGTTCCGATTGCGCCGTCACACCGGAAGCGGCGACCTTGAGCGAGGAAAGGAGCGGGTCCATCGGCGTCAGCTCCGCGTCGTCATCATGAACATGCGATGGAAGGATTTCACGATCGCGGTGTTGAGCTCGTAGGAGCGGCGCACCTCGCCGGACTTCAGCATCTCCTGCTCGAGCACCACCGAATTGCCCGACGGCATGACCGCATTGCCGTTCTCCACCGTCTCGACCGCATAGGCTTCGGCGGCGGAGGCATTGGTGACATGCATCGGATGCGTGGCGCGCAAACCCTCGCGCTTGCCTGCGACGAGGCTTTCGAACGGCTCGACATCCTGGGCGAGGTAGCCCGGCGTATTCGCATTGGCGATATTGCCCGCGACGGCGGACTGGCGCACGGCAAGCCACTGCGCCTGCTGCGCGGCGAGCTTGAAAAGGTTCACTGGCTCCATGGCAAATCCCCGGGCATGGAACCGAGGCTAGCCGTCCAGTCTTGCGCGGGCCTTGCGGTCGGCGTTGGCCTCAGTTCGCGACCCGGATAACCCTGTCGCTGTTCGTCACCAGCACCCACTGGCCGTCGCGCTGCTCGATTGCCGCGACGCGCGAGGCATCGGGCAAGGTAGAGCCGGTCTGGACCACCCACATGCCGTCGCCATCGGCGATCATGGCGCGGCCATTGGCGATGTGGACGACCTGGAATTTCACGTCGCCCGGAAATGGCTGCGCGGCGGGCGGGAGGAAGGCGGGCTTCTCGGCGTCGGGAAGCGTTCCGGTGGCGAAGAGATCGAGCGCGGCCGGCAGTTCGGCGCTGTCGACGGGCGGCATTTCGCGTGGCGGCTGATAGGTGACCGTCGGGGGCGGCATCTCGCCCGCGCGCGAGAACTGCATGGCGCGCACGCCGAACTGTTCCTGATTGAAGAAGACATACCAGGGGAACATCGCGCAACCGAGGCCGAGCGCTGTTCCCGCCAGCGCGATGAGGATGTCGCTGCGCCTTTCGCGCTTGCGCTGCGGCGCCTTCCGCTGGCGTCCCCACAGGAAGCGGCGGCCGGGCTTCGGCTCGATGGGGTCGTCGTCAGGCTGCGCGGTCAAGCGGCCTCTCCTTGCTCTTCAGGTGGCGCGCCAGATCGGCGAAGGGATCGGGCGAGGGGCGGTCGCGCGGCGTCTGGGTCAGCGCCTCGTAGATTGTCGGCACTTGCCGCACGGCCTGGTCGAGTTCGGGATCCGCGCCGGGCTGGTATGCGCCGAGCAGGCGGATGTCGCGCGTGTCCTCGAAGCGGGCGATCATGGCGCGCAGGCGCGAAGCGAGCGTGCGCTGCTCGTCGGTCCAGGCCTTGGCGGCGAGGCGCGAGATGGAGGCCAGCGGGTTAACCGGCGGATAGCGGCCCTGCTCGGCGATGGAGCGGTCGAGCACGACATGGCCGTCGAGGATGCCGCGCACGGAATCGGCCACGGGGTCGTTGTGGTCGTCGCCGTCGATGAGCACGGAGAGAATCGCGGTGATGGAGCCGGTTCCCGCCGCGCCCGGCCCGGCGCGTTCCAGCAGGCGCGGCAGTTCGGTGAACACGGAGGCGGGGTAGCCGCGCGCGATGGGCGGCTCGCCGGCGCCGATGGCGACCTCGCGCAGTGCATGGGCGAAGCGGGTGATGGAATCGAGAATGAGCAGCACGCGGTCGCCGCGCTGGCGGAAATGCTCGGCGACCCGCATCGCCGTGTCGGGCGCGCGCCGGCGCATCATCGCGCTTTCGTCGCTGGTGGCGACCACGGCGACCGTCTTGGCCAGCGTCGCCTCGCCGATCGTGTCTTCGAGGAATTCGCGCACCTCGCGGCCGCGCTCGCCGATCAGCGCCACGACCACGGTGTCGAAGGCGTCGGCCGCCGCCAGCATGGAGAGAAGCGTGGATTTGCCGACGCCGGAGCCGGCGAAGACGCCCATGCGCTGGCCGTAGCAGAGCGGCGTGAAGATATCGATCACGCGCACGCCGGTGCGGAACGATGTCTCGACGCGCTGGCGCTCCATCGCCGGTGGCGCGGACCGGACCACATGCGTGGCGGGGCCCATGACGATGCTGCCGCGGCCGTCGATGGCGCGCCCCAGCGCATCCACGGCGCGGCCACGCCAGCTATCGTCGGGCACGAGGTCGAGCGGGCCGAGATTGAAGACCGGCTGGTCGAGGCGGGCATCCGCCGCCTGCTCATAGGGCGCGACGAGAACGTCGTCCTTGCCGATCTGCACCACCTCGCCGGTGCGGCGGCGGCCCGCATCGCGAAACTCGACGATATCGCCCAGCCGGGAGATGGCGGAGATGCCGCGCACGCGCAGATGTGTGGCGGCGATTTCCGCCACGCGTCCGCCGCGCCGGATGAGGCTTTCCGGCTGGCTGAAGCGTTCGTAGAGACGTTCCAGCTTCGCCAGCGGATTGTCTTCCGGCAGCTCGTCCATCAGGCTGACGGTCCGAGGGAGCGGATCGCCTGGTCGAGGGCGTTGTCGCCGTCACGCACGAGCTGGCTGACATATTCGAAGGTGCGCTGGACCTGGATCAGGCGCATCATCTCGCGCACCGGATTGACGTTGGAATCCTCGACATAGCCCTGCACCACGCCGACATCCTGCCGGTCGACGATGGGTTGCGGCGTGCCGTTGGCGAGCAGGCCGGAATTGCCGTGGCGGCGGAAATCCTTGCCGGGCTCGAAGTCGAACAGGCCCAGTGCCGCGACCAGCGCGCCGTTCTGGCGCAGGCTGCCGTCCTGTCCGCCCTCCGGCGGGCCGCCCTGTGCGTCGAGCTGGATCGGCGCGCCGCCGGCATCGAGCACCGGATAGCCTTGCAAGGTGACCAGTTCGCCCGTCTCGCGCATCGAGAAACGCCCGTCGCGTGTCATCACAGTGCCTTCGGGCGTCTCGATCGCGAACCAGGCATTGCCCTGAATGGCGAAATCGAAGGAATTGCCGGTCTCGCGCAGCGAGCCGCTCTGCTGGGGGATGAACGTGTCGCCCGCTGAGGCGAAGGAGACGGCATTCTGCCCCAGCCCGCTCACCACGTCCTCGAACTTCACGCCGGTGGCGCGGAAGCCGACCGTGTTCACATTGGCCATGTTGTCGGCAATGGTGTTGAGCCGCGTTTCCAGCGCCAATTGCGAGGACAAAGCGACGTAGAGACCGTTCTGCATTGCCGGGCCTATCGCTGCAGCTTGGACAGGGTGAGCATGACGTCGGTCGACAGGCCGAACGAGACGGGCTGGCTGAAGAGGACGCTGACTGAGGCGACGGCGGTATTCGACGTGTTCTGGATGTCCCACATGGCGGTGAAGCGCTGCATGAATTTCTTCAGGCCGTCCGGCTCCGACAATTCGTCGAAGTCGATCTTGGATTCGATCATCGCTGCCTGGCGGTCGACGTCGGCGGTGGCCATGGATTCGGGAATGCCGAGGGCCGTGCGCACGACCTGGCTCAAAGCGGGGTCGGCGAGGATCTGGTAGGCGCTGCTGATGCCGCCGGCATTCATCTTGCGCTCGAAATAGAGCGCCAGGCGCACGCCCTCGTTCTGGACGCCGGCATCTTCCTCCAGCGTCTGGCGGGTATATTTCGCCACCGTGTCCTCGATGACCTTGTTGTAGGTCGTGGTCTTTTCGCCATAGGCGGCGAAGTTCAGGCTGGTGGCGAATTCGGCGAAGGCTTCGTTCTTCTGGCGATTGGCGAGGCTGTCGGGATCGGCGACACCGCCCTCCAGTATTTCGCGCATGAACGTCTTGTTGGAGATGTATTCCTCGAGCCCGTGCGCCTTCATCGCGTAGACGTAGAGATCGTCATTGGCGAGGAACTGGTCGATCGACGTCACCTTGCCGATCTTGGCGAGGTAGTCATTGTTGATCTTCTCCAGTTGCGGATTGTCGATCTCCACGCCGGCGGCAACGGCGGCGAGCGTGTAGCGGTCGACCACGCCATCCGCCGCCTCGACATAATTGGTGGTGCGTTCGTCGCGGGAGGCGAAATTGAAGGTCGCGACGAATTCGGCGTAGCGCTTGTCGGTCAGCTTGTTGGCGAAACTGTCGGGATCGGCGACGCCTTCCTTCATCGCTTTCACCATGAAGGCTTTGGCATAGTCCATGTCGGAGAGGCCGAAGGCCTTCATGGCGAATTTGAACAGCCGGTCGTCCTTGACGAAATCCTCGATCGAGGTGACCTTGCCGATGTTCTGCTGGAAATAGGCACTTTCGCGCGCCACCATGGGCTGCTTTTCGACACGACCGATGGATGTCGTCATGTCGCGCGTAATCAGCTGATAGTTGAGATAGGTGCTCAGCACGCCGGCTTCCCCGCAATGGCCCGGCCCGCAGAGTAGCGCCAATGTCTTGCGTGAAGCTTTCGCCCCACCGACAGGCTTTCAAGCCTCACACAAGCAAGCAGCCCTATCCATACGGGGTGATTCTGACCAAGAGGCGGGACCGTTGGGCATATTGATCGGAATGGTGGTGACGCTCGGCTGCGTGCTCGGCGGCTTCATGGCGATGGGCGGCCATGTCGAAGTTCTCATGCAGCCGTGGGAAGTGGTCATCATCTGCGGCGCCGCGCTCGGCACCTTTCTCGTCGCCAACCCGATGTCGGTGGTGAAGGATGCCGGCAAGGGCATGGTCGAAGCCTTCAAGCAGGCCGTGCCGAAGGAGCAGGACTATCTGGAAGTGCTCGGCGTGCTGCACAGCCTGATGCGCGAATTGCGCACCAAGCCGCGCAATGAGGTCGAGGCGCATGTCGACAATCCGGAAGAGTCGGCCATTTTCCAGGCCTTTCCGAAGGTGCTGAAGGACCATGACCTGACGGCCTTCATCTGCGACTATTGCCGCATCATCATCATCGGCAATGCGCGGCCCTTCGAAATCGAGGCGCTGATGGATGAGGAAATCCGCACCATCAGGGCCGACAAGCTCAAATCCTACCATGCGCTGCAGCAGATGAGCGACGGCTTCCCGGCGCTCGGCATCTGCGCGGCGGTGCTGGGCGTCGTGAAGGCGATGGGCGCGCTCGACCAGTCGCCGGAAATCCTCGGCGGCCTCATCGGCGCCGCACTCGTCGGGACCTTCCTCGGCATCTTCATGTCCTATGCGGTGGTCGGCCCGATCGCCACCAAGGTGAAGATCGTGCGCGAGAAGAAGGCGCGCCTCTATGTGATCGTGAAGCAGACGCTGCTGGCCTATATGAACGGCTCGCTGCCGCAGGTGGCGCTCGAATTCGGCCGCAAGACCATCTCCTCCAAGGACCGTCCATCGATCGACGCGGTGGAGCAGAGTACGATGGCCGGCGGCGAGGCGAAGAAGGCGGCATGAGGATGCGGAACGGCGGCGCCGCAGGGTTCCGGCGATGAGCGAGCCCACCACGCCAGCGCAGATGCGCGACCTGATCGTGGAGCGGCTGACCGGCGCGACCGGTGACCCTGCGCTCGTGGTCGAGTGCGGACGCGCCTGCGCGACGCGCGTTCTTGCGGCGCTGCGTGAAAAGCTCCACGCGACGTTCAACGGCAATGTGGCGATGGAGCTCGAAAGCGTCGAGCCGGCGCGTTTCGCAGATGCGCTGCCCAGCCCCGACGGCTTCGACGCGCTGACGATCGTATCGGCGGAAACCTCCCCCGACGCGCTGATGATCGCCATCGATGCGGATGCGATCGCAATCGCCGTCTGCGCCTATTTCGGCGGCGACCCGGAACTGAGGCTGACACCGATCACGCGCGCGCTGTCGACGCTGGAACGCGAAGTGGCGGCGCTGCTGTCGGACATGCTGGCGCTCGGCTTCAACGGGTCCGGCTCGCGCGCCTTCAGGATCAGGCAACCGATTCCCCGGCCGATCAGCGGGCCCGACATTGCAAGGCTGACGGTACGCGACGGACCTGCCGCCGCGATCCGGTTCGTGGTGCTGTTCGGCCCGAGCCGCGGCAGCATCACGGTGATGATCCCGCAGAGGCTGCTGCTGTCGCTGCGCGGCGACGCCACCGCGGCCGCCCAGCCCGCCCAGCCGGCGCGCTGGCGGGCGCGGTTCAGCGAGGAGATCATCCGCTCGACCGTCGAGCTGGAGGCCACCGTCGCGCTTCGCCGGATGACGCTCGGCGAACTGTCGGGGCTGCAACCCGGCCAGGTCATCGAATTTCCCGCCAATGCGCAGGCCAATACGAGGCTCGCAGCCGGCGAGAAGCAGCTTTTCACCTGCGAGTTCGGCAAGCTCGGCGCAAACTATACTGTCCGCGTCCTGCGGCCCTTCGACGAGGAGGAAGACCTTGTCGAATCGATCCTTTCGGAGTGATGTGCCGGCCTGGGCCGCGCACGGCATGGAGAACAGCATATGACCGCAACAGGCAGCGCACAGCCCAAGGTCGGCGAAGACGAGCTGAACAAGGCAATCGAGGAACTGCGCGGCGTCCTGCATGACGGCGACGCCGGCCAGGTCCATGACAGTTCGGAAGCGATCCAGAACAGTTCCGTCGTGATGAACATTCCCGTCGAGGTGCAGGTCCTGCTGGGCAGCGCCGAGATGGCCGTGTCGGAACTGATGGGCCTGCAAAAGGGGTCGACGGTCGCGCTCAATCGCCGCATCGGCGAGCCGGTGGATGTGATGGTCAATGGCCGCAAGATCGCGCGCGGCGAGGTCATCGTGCTGGAGGACGACCCGTCGCGCTTCGGTATCCGCCTGACCGAGATCACACCCGCCAAGCCCGGCAGGTAGGCGAATGTCGGAGGTCGCAACGCTCAGCAGGTCACAGAAGGCCGCCGCGATACTGGTCGCGATGGGCAAGCCTTCGGCTGGCAAGCTGCTCAAGTTCTTCAAGCAGGAAGAGCTGAAGTCGCTCGTCGAGGCGGCGCGGCAGTTGCGCACCATTCCGCAGAGCGAGCTGGAAAAGATCGTCGGGGAGTTCGAGGCCGAGTTCACCGAGGGCGCCGGCCTGCTCGATTCCAGCGACACGATGACGAGCATCATCAACGAGACCCTGACGCCGGAGGAGGTCGAGGCGCTGATGGGCGGTGGGGCCACCCCGGCCGCCGCCGAGACGCAGACGCCGATCTGGCCACGCCTCGACCAGCTTCCGGCAGAAAGGCTGATCGCCGCGGTCGAGGCCGAGCATCCGCAGACCATCGCGCTGGTCCTGTCGAAGCTCCAGCCGTCCACGGCGGCGCCCGTGCTGCGCGGACTGCCCTCCATGCTGCGCGGCGAGGTGGCCAAGCGCATGCTGGCGCTGGTGCCCGTTTCCGACCATGCCATGAGCCTGGTGGAGAAGCAGATGCGGCTGCGCATCGAGGACGAGAACAGCGGGCGGGACAATTCCGCTGGCCAGATGCGCGTCGCCAGCGTGCTCAACGAACTGGACAAGGACGATCTCGACGCGCTGATGGCCGATATGGCGGATGCCGGCACGCCGGATCTGGAAGGGCTGCGCGCCAAGCTCTTTTCCTTCGAGGATATCGAGCTGCTGGCGCAGAAGTCGCGCGTGGCGCTGTTCGACAGCCTGCCGGCGGAGCTGGTCACGATGGCCTTGCGGGGTTCCACTGCCGAACTGACGGAAGCGGTGCTGTCGGCGATCGGCGCACGCACGCGCCGCATGATCGAGTCGGAGCTGAAGGACGCTTCCGGCGCGGCTTCGGCGGATGAAGTGGCGCGCGCGCGGCGCCGCATCGCATCCGAGGCGATCAGGCTTTCGGGCGAGGGGCGCGTGGAACTGCCCTCGATGGCCCAGGCCGCCTGATCGAGCTAGCGCATGGCCGAGGGCGAGGACAAGGAAAGCAAGACAGAGGAAGCCTCCGAGAAGAAGATCCGCGACACGGTCGAGAAGGGTCAGCTTCCCTTCGCCCGCGACGCGCCGCTTCTCGCTTCCTTCATCGCCATCCTGATCTTCGCGATGTTCTTCGTGCAGGACGATGTGGCGCGGCTGAGCAGCTTTCTCGCCATCTTCCTCGAACGGCCGGAAGAATGGCCGCTCAACACCGCGCGCGACGTCGTCAACCTGTTCCAGGTCGTCTTCATCGAGATCGGCAAGGTGCTGGGCGTGGTCATGCTGCTGCTGGTCGTCGGCGCGCTCGCCGCATCGGTGCTGCAGAACATGCCGCGCATGGTGCTGGAGCGCATCCAGCCGAAATTCTCCAACATCTCGCCGAAAGCGGGCTGGTCGCGCCTGTTCGGGCAGAAGGGGCTGGTTGAATTCGCCAAGTCGCTGGGCAAGCTCGCCTTTGCGGGCTTCATCATCTACATGGCCATGCGCGATGCGCAGTCGCGCATGATAGCTGGCATGGTCACCCATCCGGTGGCCTTCGCAAACGTCATCCTCGACATTTCGGTCGACATCATCATGGCGATCACGCTGGTGATGATCGCTATCGCCACGGTCGACATCGTCTGGTCGCGCTATCACTGGCTGAAGGACCTGCGCATGACGCGGCAGGAGGTCAAGGACGAGCTCAAGCAGACCGTCGGCGACCCGATCGTGCGCATGCGCATCCGCTCGCTGCAACGCGACCGGGCGCGCCAGCGCATGATGTCATCGGTGCCGACGGCGACGCTGGTGATCGCCAATCCGACGCACTTCGCCATCGCGCTGCGCTATGTGCGCGAGGAGAATGCCGCGCCGGTGGTGGTGGCCAAGGGGCAGGACCTGATCGCGCTGCGCATCCGCGAGATCGCGGAAGCCAACGGAATTCCCGTTTTCGAGGACGTGGCGCTCGCCCGCTCCATGTACAAGCAAGTCTCGGCGGATAGCATGATACCGCCGCAATTCTACCAGGCGGTCGCGGAGCTGGTGCGCATCGTTTACGAGCGCAAGGGCGGCGGAGCACGCAGGACGGACAGATGAACAGACAGCCGCACTCGGAAGAACGCGAAATCGTCGTTGCCAATGCCATCCAGGATGTCGTGGCGGAGCTGCGCATGGTGGATCTGGCCGACTATGTCGCCTTCATCCGCATGGAGCGCTTCGCCAATCTGGCGGATATCGTGGAGTCGGCCGCCGAGCTCTATTTCATGCCGGGCACGGTGCGGCTGGGCAATGGCGCGGAGATCCATCTCGGCTGGTCGGAGCCGGCCCGCGTGGTGCTCGACCTGGAGCTGAAGCCGGCCGGGGCCAATGTCTATTTCTCGCTGGGGCTGAGCGACCAGCAGGCCTCCATCGACGTCAACTATGTGTCGTTCGATATGCCGGATGCCGAGCCGGAAGCCAATACGGCGTTCCTCGCCTCATCGCTGGCGCAGGCGCGCATCCGTCGCTCGAGCCCGGCTCCCGCCTGCTGAATTTCAGTCGATCAGGCCGGCGCGCAGGGCCTTGGCGACGGCATGCATGCGGTTGACCGCATTGAGCTTGCGCGCCGTTGTGGCGATATATTGATTGGCGGTGTGGACGGAGAGGCCGAGCTGGGCGGCGATCTCCTCGCTGGTCCGGCCTTCGGCGGCAAGGCGCAGGCATTCCGTCTCTCGCCGCGACATTGCGGGCGCTTTCGCCGCCTGCGTTCCGCGCAGGCGCGCCACGGCGGAAAAGATGCTGAAGCAGCGCCCGTGCAGGTCGGCCAGATGCGCCATGTCGGTCGCGATCGCGCCGCCGCTGAAGATCACGCAGCCCGCCTGCCCGCGTTCGGCCATCAGCGGCAGGGCGATGCCGGTCGCCGTTGCGTCGGGCGCGTCCCATTCGTCCGCCCAATGAAGGGCCTGCATCGCCTCGCACGCGCCGGTCTCGGAACCGGCCCATCGCAGCGGAACCATCGAATGGGCGATGCGGCGGGCGAAATTGTCGCCGAGGCGCAATGCCAGCAGCCTGGTCGTTTCCGAAATGCCGGGATGTTCGGTATCGAGGACGGGGATCAGCCTGCGCCTGTCGCCTGCCGCAACCAGCATGAAGAGCGTGAATTCGGCCGCGCCGCACTCGCCGGCGATGTTCTGCAGCCGCCGGGCGATATCGGGCATCGTCTCCGGCTTCGGCGAAAGATCGGCTCCCAGCGCCATCAGATGATGCCGCCGCGGATGGCAGCCGCCACCGCCATCGTGCGGTTGGTGGCGGCGAGCTTGCGCATGGCGCAGCCGAGATAGCTGTTCACCGTATGGGCCGAGACGCTGATGATGGTCGAGACCTCGTCTGCCGTCTTGCCCTCGGCGACCCAATAGAGGCATTCGCGTTCGCGCTCCGACAGCGGATCTTCCGGCAGCGCCGGCGTCAGATGGTCGGCCATGAGCGACAGCGCATAGGACGCGGTCAGCTTTGCCGGTTGCACGGCGCGCTCGTCGATGGCGCCATCGACGGTAGAGGAAATCACCAGGCAATAGACCGCATCGCCGATCCTCAGCCGCGTGGCCGCCACTTCCGCGAGGCCGAATTCGCCCAGGATCTCGAGACTGGCCAAAGCGGGGTCGTCACGCATCCGCCAGAGCAAGGGCATTGCGCCGACGAATGGCGCGAAGCCGGGTTCGGCGAGATCGGCCAGCAGTTCGTCTCCCAGCGCCTGGATCGCATCGAAGCTCCAGCTCGACGCGACGATGCGCGGCGTCGTCGGGGCGGCCAGGTCGAGCAGCATGTAGCCATCGGCGCCGGCCATCTTGGCGCAGTGCCGCAGCCAGGCGCAGAGCTCGCCGCGCGTGCGGGGCAGGACAGGGTTCCCGGCCGGCAAGCTTGCGCCGGCGCCGAAATGCTCCATCTCTTTCCGGTGCAATCCCGGATGCAGCGCGACAGCGCGGCTCGGCTGGAATTGCTCAAGTCGGACGACGGTGTTCATTCTCGGAAATGCTTCGCCCCTCGGCCGGAACACGACGTTCCGGCAGATCCCGTTGTCACTCGTACTGGAGATACAGCTACCCGCTGGAGCCGGCGCCGCCTTGCGGACACGCAACGTCGAGCCCGCCTTCACGAATGAAAGCCGGTCGGGCTGCGTCGCGAAGCAGTGATTCGCCGTTCCTGTTCAAGACTTACGTGCGGGATTGACTCCGGTCAAGAATCGGAGTCCCGCACGAGTCCATTTTTCGGGGCGGCGGGAGCGGCGGGCGGTCCGGCGAAGACGGCCCGCCGCTCTTGTGGCGAATTGCTACCTGTCCAGCCGGACATTGCGCAGGCGCAGTGCGTTGCCGATCACAGACACCGACGACAGGCTCATCGCCGCCGCGGCGAGCATGGGCGACAGCAGCAGGCCGAATGCCGGATAGAGCACGCCCGCCGCCACCGGCACGCCGAGCGCATTGTAGATGAAGGCGAAGAAGAGGTTCTGGCGGATGTTGCGGATGGTCGCCACCGCCAGCGTACGCGCCCTTACGACGCCCAGCAGATCGCCCTTCATCAGCGTGATGCCGGCGCTTTCCATCGCCACGTCGGCGCCCGTGCCCATGGCGATGCCGACATCGGCGGCGGCGAGTGCGGGTGCGTCGTTGACGCCATCGCCGGCCATGGCCACCTGCGCGCCGCCGGCCCGCAATTCCTCCACCAGCTTCTGCTTGCTCGCAGGCAGCATGTCGGCGCGCACCTCGTCGATGCCGAGGCGGGTGGCGACGGCTTTTGCCGTGTGCTCATTGTCGCCGGTCGCCATGATGATGCGCAGGCCCTGTTCATGCAGCGCGCGGATGGCGTCCGCCGCGGTCTGCTTGATCGGGTCGGCGACGGCGACGAGGCCGGCGATGCGGCCATCCACGGCGACGAACATCGCCGTCTTGCCGTCGGCGCGCAGGGTGTCGGCCCGGTTCTCCAGCTCGGCGGGAAGGCTGCCGAAAGCCTGCATCATCGCGGCGTTGCCGAGGGCGACGCTGCGGCCTTCGACGGTTCCCTTCACACCCTTGCCGGTGACGGAGTCGAAGTCGTTCGATGCCGGCAGGGCGACGCCCTTCGCCTCGGCGCCCGCCACAATGGCCTCCGCGAGCGGATGTTCCGATCCGCGTTCGAGGGCGGCGGCAAGCGACAGCAATTCGTCTTCGCCCATGTCGCCGGCCGAAACAACATCCGTAAGCTTCGGCTTGCCTTCCGTGAGGGTGCCGGTCTTGTCGACGATCAGCGCGTCGACCGAGGCGAAGCGTTCCAGCGCACCGGCTTCCTTGACCAGCACGCCGGCCTGCGCGCCACGGCCGGTGGCGGTCATGATCGACATGGGCGTGGCGAGGCCAAGCGCGCAGGGACAGGCGATGATGAGCACCGACACGGCCGCCACCAACCCGTAGACGAAGCTCGGCTCGGGGCCGACCAGCGACCAGACGACGAAGGCGACTATCGCCGTCAGCACCACGGCGGGCACGAAGTAGAATGCGACGCGGTCGGCGAGACCCTGGATCGGCGCCCGGCTGCGCTGCGCATGCGCCACCATGGCGACGATCTGCGACAGCACCGTATCGGCGCCGACGCGCTCCGCCCGGACCACAAGCGAGCCGTTCCTGTTGAGCGTACCGCCGGTGACGGTGTCGCCTTCGGATTTTTCCACCGGCACGGGCTCGCCGGTGATCATGCTCTCGTCCACCGAGGAGCGGCCGTCAACCACGATCGCATCGACGGGAATGCCTTCGCCCGGCCGCACGCGCAGCCTGTCGCCCGTCGAAACCTCGTCGAGGGGGATGTCGCGCTCGCTGCCGTCGGCAGCGATGCGGCGGGCGGTCTTGGGCGCGAGGTCGAGCAGCGCGCGGATGGCCGAGCCGGTCTGCTCGCGGGCGCGCAGTTCCAGCACCTGGCCGAGGAAGACCAGCGCCACGATCACCGCCGCGGCCTCGAAATAGACTGGCGCATTGCCGTCATGGCCGGTGAACTGGTGCGGCAGCAGGCCGGGGAAAAGCATCGCCACGACGCTGTAGAGATAGGCCGCGCCGACGCCGATGGCGATCAGCGTCCACATATTGGGACTGCGGTTGACGATCGATTCCCAACCGCGATGGAAGAAGGGGATTGCTGCCCACAGCACCACCGGCGTGGCGAGGATGAGTTCGAGCCATTGGGCGGTGCGCTCGCCCAGCCAGTCGCGGATGGGCAGGCCGACCATCGGCCCCATTGCGATGATGAAAAGCGGCAGCGCCAGCGCGGCCGAGACCCAGAAGCGGCGGGTGAAGTCGACCAGTTCGGGATTCGGGCCGTCGTCGGCGCCCGGCACCATAGGCTCCAGTGCCATGCCGCATTTCGGGCAGGCACCGGGCTTGTCGCTCACCACTTCGGGATGCATGGGGCAGGTATATTGCGTGCCGGCCGGCATAGCCGGCTCGGGCTTGCGCTCGCCGAGATATTTTTCCGGATCGGCCTCGAACTTCGTCTTGCAGCCGGCGGAGCAGAAATACTGCTTCATTCCCTCATGGTTCAGGAAATGACGCGCCGTTGCGCGGTCCACCGACATGCCGCAGACCGGATCCGTCGCGGTAATGTAGTCCTGCGGCGCGGCAAGAAACCTGGTGCGGCAGCCGCTGCTGCAGAAATGGTAGCTGTGCCCGCCATGCTCGGCGGTCGGCTTGCCGGCCGCCGGATCCACCAGCATGCCGCAGACGGGATCGCGCGTGACCGTCGGCGCGGCGCTGTCGCCATGGTGGTGCGTATGATCGTGGTGGTCGTGCGTCGTCATGGGTATCGCCATCATTCGGTTGTCTCTGGCTAACTCATATGAGGCTTCCAGTCACTGGAAGGTCAAGGGGCGCAGATATGGCGGATGCAGCTATTTATCAACGGATCGATCGTTCCCTTGGCGAAGCCGTCATTTTGGGCTCGACTGGCGCATATTGATATGTTTGAACGAATATATCGAACCTGCGACCGCGTGCGCAGTTCTGTCGTCATCCACTGGAGGAATCCGATGCAGTCCATTTCACCCCGTCTCGGCTCGCTCGCCATCGCGCTTTCGTTCGCGGCCACGCCTTTCGCCGCAATGGCGCAGGAAGGGCCGGTCGTGTTCGCCGCCGCGAGCCTGAAGAATGCGCTCGACGCCGTCAACGAGGCCTGTGCTGCCGATGTGGGCAGCAAGGCGACGATCTCCTATGCCGCCAGCTCCGCGCTCGCCAAGCAGATCGAGCAGGGCGCGCCGGCCGACCTGTTCTTCTCCGCCGACCTCGACTGGATGGCCTATCTGTCGGAGAAGAACCTGACGAAAAAGGACAGCGAGACGAAGCTTCTCGGCAACCGCATCGTCCTGATCGCGCCTGCCGCGTCCGACGCGACCGCCGACATCAAGGCAGGTTTCGACCTCGCGGCCCTGCTCGACGGCGGCAAGCTCGCCATGGCCAATGTTGATGCGGTGCCTGCGGGCAAATATGGCAAGGCCTCGCTGGAGGCGCTCGGCGTCTGGAACTCGGTGGAAGGCAATGTCGCGCAGGCGGAGAACGTCCGCGCCGCACTCGCGCTCGTCTCCACCGGCGAAGCGCCGCTGGGCATCGTCTACGAGACAGATGCTGCGGCCGACAAGAACATCAAGATCGTCGGTGCATTCCCCGAGGATACGCATCCGGCCATCATCTATCCGGTGGCGCAGCTTGCCGAGGCAAAGAGCGACAAGGCGCCGGCATTCGAGGCCTGCCTCAAGACCGATGCCGCCCGCAAGCTCTTCGAGGAGCAGGGCTTCAGCGTGTTGGCGCCGGCATCCAACTAGCCGCCTGTTCGGCGAATATGTAACAACACGATGTGCGGCTGCCGATTGGCGGCCGCATGTTCGAGGGGATGGAATCAGGCATGGAGTGGATGGCGCTCAGCCCCGAGGAATGGACGGCCGTTCGATTGTCCATTCGCGTTTCCTTCTGGGCGACGGTGGTCAGCCTGCCGGTCGGCATCCTCGTCGCCCATGTGCTGGCGCGGCGCGAGTTCATCGGCAAGACGCTGCTCAACGGCATCGTCCACCTGCCGCTCATCCTGCCGCCGGTGGTGACCGGCTATCTGCTGCTGCTCACATTCGGCCGGCGCGGCCCGGTGGGCAGCTTCCTCGATCAGGCGTTCGGCATCGTCTTCTCCTTCCGCTGGACGGGGGCAGCGCTTGCCGCGGCGGTGATGGCCTTTCCGCTGATGGTGCGCGCCATCCGCCTGTCGATCGAGACGGTCGACCGCAGGCTGGAGGCGGCGGCCTCGACGCTCGGCGCCAATCCGCTCATGGTGTTCCTCACCATCACGCTGCCGCTGATGCTGCCGGGCATCATTGCCGGCGCGGTTCTGGCCTTCGCCAAGGCAATGGGCGAATTCGGCGCGACGATCACCTTCGTCTCCAACATTCCCGGCGAGACGCAGACGCTGCCCTCCGCGATCTACACATTCACGCAGGTGCCGGGCGGCGAGGCGGGCGCGCTGCGCCTGACGCTCGTTTCCATCGTCATCGCCATGGCGGCGCTCATCGCTTCGGAAATCTTCGCCCGCCGGGTCGGACGCAGGCTGGCGGCATGACGATCGCAATGGAAGTGAAGCACCGGCAGGGCGATTTCCTGCTTGCAGCGTCCTTCGCCAGCGGCGACGGCGTCACCGCCTTCTTCGGCGCATCCGGTTCGGGCAAGACGACGCTGGTGAACATCCTCGCCGGACTGGTCCGGCCCGACCATGCGCGCATCGTCGTCGATGGCCGCGTGCTGACGGACACGGCGGCCGGAGTGAACATACCGGTCCACAGAAGGCGCATCGGCTACGTCTTCCAGGAAGCGCGGCTGTTTCCGCATCTGAGCGTGGAGCGCAACCTTCGCTATGGGCGCAGCTTCGCACCGCGCGGCGAGGCCGATGCTGTTCCGATGGAAGATGTCATCGAGATGCTCGGCATCGGCCATCTGCTGGCGCGCCGGCCGGCTTCACTCTCGGGCGGCGAGAAGCAGCGCGTCGCCATCGGACGGGCGCTGCTGGCCAATCCGCGCCTGATCCTGATGGATGAGCCGCTCGCCTCGCTCGACGGGCCGCGCAAGGCGGAAATCCTGCCCTATCTCGAACGGCTGCGCGACGAGAGCCGCATGCCGATCGTCTATGTCAGCCATTCGGTGGCCGAGGTGGCGCGGCTTGCCAATGAGGTCGTGGTTCTCGGCGAGGGGCAGGTGCGTGCGGCCGGCCCGGCCGACGAGGTGCTGCAGCGCCTCGACCTGCTGCCGGAGGGCGAGCGGGCGGAGGTCGGCGCGCTCGTCGCGCTCACGGTCGTGGCCCACGATCCCGCCTTCGGCCTGACGCAGCTGTCGTCTTCGGCGGGCAGCTGGGTTCTGCCGCGCGTCGATGCGGCCGAAGGTTCGGTCGTGCGCGTGCGG
The DNA here is from genome assembly GCA_035555795.1 of Rhizobiaceae bacterium. Classification (GTDB taxonomy): domain Bacteria; phylum Pseudomonadota; class Alphaproteobacteria; order Rhizobiales; family Rhizobiaceae; genus RCIO01. The sequence goes on from DATMGE010000077.1 coordinate 23,025, forward strand.
GTGCGGGCGCGTGACGTGATGCTGGCGGTCGGAAAGCCGGAAGGCATCAGCGCCCTCAATGTGCTGGAATGTACCGTCGCCGCGCTCTCGACGGGCGAGGGGCCGGAAACGGTGGTGAGGCTCGACAGCGGATCGGATCGGCTGGTCGCGCGCATTACCCGGCGCTCCGCCAGTGAGCTTCAACTGGTGCCGGGCCAGCGCATCTACGCTATCGTGAAGGCGGTGACGTTCGACGAGTCGCATGCACGCTGATTGCGTGCATGATCTTTCCCGCAATGTCTGCCATTTTCCGGGGCCTATGCGCTTCAGGTACCGATAAAGGGAGAAGAGGATGGCTGCGCTCAGTCTGCGGATCGATCTCGAACCGGAAGGGCGTATCGGCCCCGGCAAGATCGCCCTTCTGGAAAGCATCGCCACCTATGGGTCCATCTCGGCCGGCGCGCGCGAAATGAACATGTCCTACAAGCGCGCGTGGGATCTGGTCGAGGAGCTCAATACGATCCTCGGCAAGGAGGTGCTTTCGGCGCAGAAGGGCGGTCGCCATGGCGGCGGTGCGCAGCTTACGCCGGTGGGGCTGGCGCTGGTGTCGCGCTTCCGCGCCATCGAGCGCGCCGCACATGCGGCAGCCGAAACCCACCTTGCCGCGCTTCAGGCCGAGATCGCCGCGCGGTAGGCTCATCCGACCTCCGCAACGATCCAGAAGCGCGCCCTACCGAGGCAGTTCGGAAATGCCGCCATGGGCGGCCGACCAGCCGAGCGGATCGGTGAGGAAGCTCTCGACCTCGGCCAGCGTTTCGGCCGGGAACAGCTTCTGCTCGCGCGCGACCTTCAGCACGTCCCACCAGGTGCAGAGATAATGGAGGCGCATGCCGGCGGCGGCGAGCCGGTCGGGCGTGTCGGGGAAGATGTCGTAATAGAACACAGCGAAGGTGTCGGTGACTTTCGCGCCAGCCTTCTCTATCGCTTCGGCGAACTTGATCTTGCTGCCGCCGTCGGTGGTCAGGTCCTCGACCAGGAGCAGCCGCGCGCCCTCGGGCAGGTTGCCCTCGATCTGTGCGTCGCGGCCGAAACCCTTCGGCTTCTTGCGCACATAGAGCATGGGCAGGCCCATCACGTCCGACAGCCAGGCGGCGAAGGGGATGCCGGCCGTCTCGCCGCCCGCCACCGCGTCGAACTGCTCGAAGCCGACGCTGCGGAAGATGGTCGAGGCGGCGAAGTCCATGATCGCGGAACGGATGCGCGGATAGGAGATCAGCTTGCGGCAGTCGATGTAGACCGGGCTCGAAAGGCCGGAGGTGAAGGTGTAGGGCTCGTCGGCCCTGAAATGCACCGCCTTGATCTCCCACAGCATGCGCGCCACGGTCTCGGCGATCACCGCGCGGTCGGGAAATGTGTTCGAGAACATCGGCAGGCTCCTTGGGCTGGGCGGCGCTTGGCAGTTCAGAAAACGGGCCGCTCCGGCTCTAGCAATATGCGCCGCCGCTCGCCAGCGGGTGGTGCAATATTCCGGTGGATCGGCGTATGGTTCAGGCGCGGCGTCGCAACGGCCTTGCAAGGGCGGAGCGGCGGATTGCCTGTGGCGGCTGGCCGAAGCCGCGCAGGAAGGCGCGGCGCATGCGGCCGGCATCGCCGAAGCCGGCCTGCTCGGCGACGCGCTCCAGCGGTGCGTGGCCGCTCTCCAGCGCCGCGCGCGCCATTTCCAGCCGCAGCCGCTCCACCGCCTTGGCCGGCGTCGTGCCGGTTTCGGCCGCGAAGGCGCGGGCGAAATTGCGCGGGCTCATGGCCGCTTGTTCGGCGAGACGCTCCACGGTCAATGGTTCCGAAAGCCGGTCGCGCATCCATGCGACGAGATCAGCGAAGCGGCCGCTGCCGCCGCCAAGCTCGACCAGCGCGGAGAATTGCGACTGGCCGCCCGGCCGGCGCTGGTGCACGACGAGCTGCTGCGCCGTGCGCCGCGAAATGTCGGCGCCCAGATCCTCCTCGATCAGCGCCAGCGCGAGGTCGATGCCGGCGGTGATGCCGGCGGAGGTCCAGACATGGCCGTCGCGGATGAAGATGCGCTCGCCGTCGAGCTTCACCCGCGGGTAGCGGCGGGCGAAATGGTCGCAGCTGGCCCAATGGGTGGTGGCGCGGCGGCCGTCGAGCAGCCCCGCCTCAGCCAGCAGGAAGGCGCCCGAGCAGACGCTGGCGATGCGCCGCGCGGTGGCCTGCCGGAGCCACGGCACGATGCGGTGGAGGTCGGCCATGGAACGGGCGACGTCGCCGCCGGAGACGAGGATGGTATCGTAGTCGCGGTCGTCCAGCGGGGCGGCCGCCAAGGGCAGGCCGGACGAGCTTTCCACCGCGCCGCCATCGGCGGAGAGGATGTCGAGCGCGTAGCTGTCCGGCCGGAGGCGGCCGGCGATCTCGAAGGCCGCGACGGGGCCGGTCACGTCGAGGATCTGGAAACCGGGGAAGATGACGATTGCGATGCGGCGCATGGCAGTTTTTGCCTGTTCTATGTCATTTCCGCCATAAGCTATCGCGCCTAGCCTTGCCGTCAATCGCAAGGAGGAAGACATGCGCAAGCGGATCGTTCTGTGGGCATGCGTCGCCATCGTCCTGCTTCCGGTGCTCGGTCTGGCGGGGTGGATCGCCACGCTGCCGTCGCCGGCGGCCCGGGCAGCGCCGCCGCCCGTCGCGGAGGCCGAGCATCAGGCGATGCTCGCGGCGCTCAAGCCGCCGAAGCGGGAGCGGCCCGTGGTGGCTATCATCGGCATCAACAATGCCACCGAGACCACCGACTATCTCATGCCCTACGGCATATTGCGCCGCGCCGACATTGGCGATGTGATGACCCTTGCCACCGGGCCGGGGCCGGTCATGCTCTTTCCGGCACTGACCGTCGAGCCGCAGGCGATGGTCGCGGAGTTCGACCGGCAATATCCCGACGGCGCGGACTATGTGATCGTGCCGGCCATGAGCCGCGACGACGATCCAATCGCCCTCGACTGGATCAGGAAGCAGGCCGAAAGCGGCGCCATCATCGTCAGCGTCTGCGCCGGGGCGAAGGTCGTGGCGGCGGCTGGGCTGCTCGATGGCCGCCGCGCCACCACGCACTGGTACTATCTGGACAAGATGCGCGAGACGTGGCCGGGCTTCGACTATGTCGCCGACCGGCGGATGGTGGTGGACCGCGGCGTGGTGACGACGACCGGCGTCACAGCCTCCATGCCGATGATGCTCACGCTCATCGAGGCCATTTCGGGACGCGCCAAGGCCGAGAGCGTCGCGCGTGACCTTGGCGTCGCCGTCTGGGATGCCAGCCATGACAGCAGCGCGTTCACGATGACGCGGCCCTTCGCCATGACCGCTCTCGGCAACCTGCTGCCGTTCTGGCGTCATGAAGAGATCGGCCTGCCCATCGCGCCGGGCGTGGATGAGGTATCGCTGGCGCTCACCGCCGATGTTTGGTCGCGGACATATCGCTCGCGCGCGCTGACGCTCGCATCGGGCGTGGTCGAATCGCGCAGTGGCATCCGTATCGTTCCGGATCGCGTTCCGGCCGAGGGCGAAGGGTTTTTCCAGCCGCTGTCCGGTAATCTCCTGCCGCCCGCGCCTGCGCTTGACGATGCGCTGGGAAAGATCGCCGGGCGCTATGGCAACCAAACGCGCGATTTCGTGGCGATGCAGCTCGAATATCCCCAGCTCGCACTTCCCTGAGTTGGCGATGACATAAATTGGGGGCTATGCCGCCACAAGAAATTGACATCCTTCAACCCGCTATGGCTAGATGTAGTCGTCACGGTCTCCCGAGTCGTTCTTCGGCCAGGGAGCTAAGAGGGAAGCCGGTGCCCCGCCAAGGGAATGCCGGCGCTGCCCCCGCAACTGTAAGCAGCGAGTTGCTGTCGCTTGAGTGTCACTGGCGCCATCGGGTGCCGGGAAGGCCAGACAGCGGCGACGACCTGCGAGCCAGGAGACCTGCCGTGATGACAGAAACGAACCTCGGGCGGGGTGTCCGGCGGTGCGCAAGGCTTGCTCGCGCTTTCCTCGCGGCATGGTCATCGCGTTTCCGGCAAACCCCGTCCTCAGCGCCACGGGGACAAGGATGCCGGCTACAGCAACACAGATCACCAGCGGGACCGTCGGGGTTCCGATTTCACTCGATGACAGGAATAATCCGGCGACGGAGCCCGGCTATCGCGTCATCCGGCGCAATGGCGGTGTGACGCCGTTCGATCCGACCAAGATCACCATCGCCTTGACCAAGGCTTTCCTGGCGGTCGAGGGGTCCACCGCCGCCGGCTCGCGGCGCGTCCATGGAATTGTCGAGGAACTGACGGAGCAGGTGGTCGGCGCGCTCACGCGGCGCGCGGGCGAGGGCCGAATTTTCCACATCGAGGAAGTGCAGGACCAGGTGGAACTGGCGCTCATGCGCGGCGAGCATCACAAGGTGGCGCGCGCCTATGTGCTCTATCGCGAGGAGCGCGCACGGGAACGGGCTGCGGAGAAAGCGGCTGTCGCGACGTCGGCAGCGCCTTCGCTGAAGGTGAAGGCCGATGACGGCAGCCTCGTGCCGCTGGACGATGCGCGTCTCGCCCGGGTTGTCGAGGAAGCCTGCGAGGGTCTTGCCGACGTATCGGCCGAGCCGATCCTCAAGGAGGCGCAGCGCAACCTCTATGACGGCATCTCGCTGGACGAGCTTTCGCTGGCGCCGATCCTGGCCGCACGCACGCTGGTGGAACAGGAGCCGAACTACGCCCTCGTCTCCGCGCGCCTGCTGATGGACCGGCTGCGGCGCGAGGCGCTGTCCTTCGTCTCGGGGCAGGCCGAGCAGGCGACGCAGGCCGAGATGACGGAGCGCTATGCAAGCTATTTCCCGCAATTCATCCAGACCGGCATCGAGGCGGAGCTGATCGATCCCGAGCTCGGTCGCTTCGATCTTGCTCGTCTTAGCGCTGCGCTCAAGCCGCAGCGCGACATGCAGTTCCAGTATCTCGGCCTGCAGACCCTCTACGACCGCTACTTCCTGCATACCAAGGGCAAGCGTTTCGAGCTGCCACAGGCCTTCTTCATGCGGGTCGCGATGGGCCTGGCGTTGCGCGAGATCGACCGCGAAGCACGCGCCATCGAGTTCTACGACCTGCTGTCGTCCTTCGACGTGATGGCGTCCACGCCGACGCTGTTCAACTCCGGTACGACGCGGCCGCAGCTCTCCTCCTGCTTCCTGACCACGATCGGCGACGACCTCGACGCGATCTTCAAGGGCATCAAGGACAATGCGCTGCTGGCCAAATATTCCGGCGGGCTGGGCAATGACTGGACGCCGGTGCGGGGGCTGGGCGCGCACATCAAGGGCACCAATGGCGAAAGCCAGGGCGTGGTGCCGTTCCTCAAGGTCGCCAACGATACGGCCATCGCGGTCAACCAGGGCGGCAAGCGCAAGGGCGCGGTCTGCGCCTATCTGGAGACATGGCACGTCGACATCGAGGAGTTTCTCGATCTCAGGAAGAACACCGGCGACGACCGCCGCCGCACCCATGACATGAACACCGCCAACTGGGTGCCGGACCTGTTCATGCAGCGCGTCGAGACCGATGGCGAATGGACGCTGTTCTCGCCCGACGAGGCTTCCGATCTGCACGACAAATACGGCCTCGCGTTCAAATCCGCTTACGAAGCCTATGAGGCGAAGGCGGCGGCTGGCAGCTTGAAGGTGTTTCGCAAGGTGAGGGCGCTCGACCTGTGGCGCAAGATGCTCACCATGCTGTTCGAGACCGGGCACCCATGGGTTACCTTCAAGGACCCGTGCAATATCCGCTCGCCGCAGGGCCATGTCGGCGTGGTGCACTCGTCGAACCTGTGCACCGAGATCACGCTCAACTCGTCGAAGGATGAGGTGGCGGTGTGCAACCTCGCCTCGGTCAACCTCGTCAACCACCTGACGGAGACGGGCATCGACCACGACAAGCTGGCGCGTACGCTGTCGACCGTGATGCGCATGCTGGACAATGTCATCGACATCAACTTCTACACGATCCCCGAGACGCGGAAGTCGAACCTGCGGCACCGTCCGGTGGGTCTCGGCCTGATGGGCTTCCAGGACGCGATCCAGAAGCTGCGCATCGCCTATGCTTCGCAGGCGGCAATCGAGTTCGCCGACCGCAGCATGGAGGCAATCAGCTTCCACGCGATCTCGGCATCGGTGGACCTTGCCGCCGAGCGCGGGCGCTATCCGAGCTTTGACGGTTCGCTGTGGTCGAAGGGGATCCTGCCGATCGACTCGATAGGCCTGTTGGAAGAGGCGCGCGCCGGCGTGGACATGGACAGCGGTTCCACGCTCGACTGGGACAGCCTGCGCAAGCGCGTCATGGAGACAGGCATGCGTAACTCCAACACGATGGCGATCGCGCCAACGGCGACGATCTCGAACATCTGCGGCGTGTCGCAGTCGATCGAGCCCGCCTACCAGAACCTGTTCGTGAAATCGAACATGTCGGGCGACTTCACGGTGGTGAATGCGCAGCTCGTGCACGACCTCAAGGCGCGCGGCCTTTGGGATGAGGTCATGGTGTCGGACCTCAAATATTTCGACGGGTCGGTGGGCCAGATCGACCGCGTGCCGGACGACCTCAAGGCGCTCTACGCAACCGCCTTCGAGCTCGATTCGTCCTGGCTGATCGAGGCCGCCTCGCGCCGCCAGAAGTGGATCGACCAGGCGCAGTCGCTCAATCTCTACATCGCCAATCCGAGCGGCAAGAAGCTGGACGAGCTTTACCGCTTCGCATGGAAGAAGGGGCTGAAGACGACCTACTATCTGCGCTCGCGTTCGGCGACCCATGTCGAGAAGTCGACGCTCAAGGGCACCGACGGCAAGCTCAACGCGGTGTCGGCGACGGTGGCTGCCGCGCCCATCGCGATCAATCCGGATGCGGCGTGGGGCAAGGCCTGCGCGGTGGACGACCCGGAATGCGAGGCCTGCCAGTAGGAACGCGCAGCCCCTCTCCGTCACGCTTTCGCGTGCCACCTCTCCCCAGCTTTGCGGGGGCGAGGAAGGGAGCCCAGATTGCCACCAGCCTTTCCTCGCCCCCTGCGAAGGGGGAGAGGTGTCCGCGAAGCGGACGGAGAGGGGGTAGCTCAAGATCAAAGGAATTAGACATGCTCGACTGGTCCGAACCAAAAACCACGCCCGCCAACCTCATCCCCGCACCAGCCGCCGACGCCACCGGTCTTGGCGAGATCGAGCGCGGTGGCGCGCGCCTGACGGTGGATGGCAAGCGGATGATCAACGCCCGTGCGGACGTGAATCAGCTTCTGCCGCTAAAGTACCGCTGGGCATGGGAAAAATACCTGTCCGGCTGCAACAATCACTGGATGCCGACCGAAGTTTCCATGCAGGCCGACATCGCGCTGTGGAAGTCGAAGGACGGGCTGACCGAGGACGAGCGGCGCATGCTCAAGCGCAATCTCGGCTTCTTCGCAGCTTCGGAAAGCCTCGTCGCCAACAATATCGTTCTGGCGATCTACCGGCACCTGACCAATCCCGAATGCCGCCAATACCTGCTGCGCCAGGCCTTCGAGGAAGCGATCCATACGCACACCTTCCAGTACATCGTGGAAAGTCTGGCGCTGGACGAGGGCGAGCTGTTCAACATGTATCGCGAGGTGCCGTCGATCACCGACAAGGCGGCATGGGCGCTGAAGCACACGCAGAACCTCGACAATCCGAACTTCAAGACCGGCACGCCGGAAGCCGACCAGTCCTTCCTACGCGACCTCGTCGCCTTCTATGTCATCTTCGAGGGCATGTGGTTCTACACCGGCTTCGCGCAGATCCTGTCGCTCGGGCGGCGCAACAAAATGGTCGGCATCGCCGAACAGTACCAATACATATTGCGCGACGAGAGCATCCACCTGAACTTCGGCATCGACGTCATCAACCAGATCAAGCTGGAAAATCCGCATCTGTGGACCAAGGCGTTTCAGGATGAGGTACGTGGCATGATCTCTGACGCAGCGGAGCTGGAGGCCGCCTATGGCCGCGATACGATGCCGCGCGGCTTCCTCGGGCTGAATGCAGCACTTTGCGAGCAATATATGCACTTCATCGCCAACCGCCGCTGCGCGCAGCTCGGCCTCGCGCCGGTCTTTGCGGAGGCGGAGAATCCGTTCCCTTGGATGTCGGAGGCGATGGATTTGAAGAAGGAGAAGAACTTCTTCGAGACCCGCGTGATCGAGTATCAGAACGGTGGCGCGCTGAGCTGGGACTGAACCATGGCGGAGGCGCGGCCGGGTTCGGAAATTGAATCCGGTCCGCGTGCCAAGGTGTTGTTCTTGCTGGCGATCAGCCTGCCGAAAGATCCTCGATGATCAGCGTGTCCATTGGGATGTCGTGCCATTGCGGGAAGATGGTCGGCAGCCTGCCGAGTTCGAAGCCGACGCCGATGGTGAGCGGCTTGGCGGGCATGGCAGCCAGCGTGCGGTCGTAGAAGCCGCCGCCATAGCCGAGGCGGTAGCCGGCGGCGTCGAAGCCGACCAGCGGCGAAACGACGATGTCGGGGAAGACCTCCTCGCCGCCCGCCGGTATCGGGATGTTCCAGACACCCTTTTCCAGCTTCTCGCCGTTCTTCCAGGTGCGGAAGACGAGCGGCTTTCCCTTGGCGACAACGATCGGCAGGGCAAGGCGCCCGCCGCGCGCGACGATGGACGCGCCCCATTCGCGCAGGTCGGGCTCGGCGCGGAAGGGCCAGGAGATGCCGACCGTCCGCCCCGCCACGTTGCCGACGATCTCATCGAGGCGGGTGGCGATACGTTTGCCGGCAGCCGTGCGCGCATCGGCAGGGGTCGCCATGCGGGCATCGATCAGGCGCGCGCGCTCGGCCTTGCGCCAGCGGGCGACGTCGATGGCCGCCTGCGGGTCGCTCGGCTGGAAGCCGAGATAGTCAGCATCCAGTTCGTGCATGAAGCAGGGCGGCGAGGCATAGCCGGCGGAAGCGGGCTTGTCTGTATTATCGGCCATTCGATCCTCCTGATGCCATGATCGCAAGTGCCTCGTCGGCGAGCTTGCGTGTCAGTTCGCCGGCTGGCATTTCCCGGCAGAGCCGCGCTGATTGCCCCGCCCAGAGCGACATGAAATCGCTGGAGCCGGCCTTTTCGGATGCTGCGCGCAGCGGCGCCAGCGCGCCGCCGGCGAGCGGAAAGGCCGGCGCTTCACCGGTCATCGGCCCGACCTCCCGCATGACGCGATTGACTATGCCCCGCGCGGGGCGACCGGTGAATATGTTGGTGAGTGCGGTCTCCTCGACATGCTCCCCGCGCAGCGCCGCGCGATGAAGCGGCGCAACCCGCGCTTCCGGCGTGAAGAGATAGGCGGTGCCGACCTGCACCGCGCCAGCCCCGAGGGCGAAGGCCGCGACGATGCCGCGCGCGTCGGAAATGCCGCCGGCGGCGATGACCGGCACCTTCACCGCGTCGGCCACCTGCGGCACGAGCGAGAATGTGCCGACCTGCGTGGCGATGTCGTCGCTCAGGAACATGCCGCGATGGCCGCCGGCCTCGTTGCCCTGGGCGATGATGGCGTCGCAACCGTGATCTCCCAGCCAGCGGGCTTCGCGCACGGTCGTGGCCGATGAAAGGATTTTCGCGCCCGCTGCCCGGACGCGGTCGAGCAGGTGGGGTTCCGGCAGGCCGAAATGGAAGCTCACCACTTCGGGGCGGAATTCCTCGACCAGCGCGCAGGCGCCTTCATCGAAGGGCGTGCGGTTCGATGCCGGCGCGTCCAGGGGCAGGCCGAGTTCGTCGTAATAGGCCTTCAGCCGGTTGCGCCAGCGTGTCTCCCGCGCCGCGTCGAAGGAGGGCGGTGTATGGCAGAAGAAGTTGAGGTTGACCGGCCTGGCGGTTGCTTCCCGGATCGTCTCCAGTTCGCTGCGCACCTGCGCTATGTCCATGGTGGCGCAGGGCAGCGAGCCGAGCCCGCCGGCCTCGGCCACTGCGATCACCATCTGCGAAAAGACCGGACCGGCCATCGGCGCCTGTATGATAGGCAGTTCGACGCCCAAGAGGTCGATCGCGCGCCGGTCTGGCCACATTCCGTTTCTCCCTTTGATTTTCAGGCCGCTGCGGCGAGCCGGCCCCGGTGCACTATTGGCGGGTGGCGACACCCCGGACAACTGAAATTATTCGCAGCTTCAGAGCAAATTTTCTGCACCAAACATGGCCCGCACCCTGCCGGCGAAGGCCGCCGGATTTCCATGCCGGGTCGGCCGTTGCGGCAAGCCGCGCAAAGATAGAACGAATTTCCTTGCTGGCACAGAAGGGTTCTGCGACACGCGCCATCGCGTCGGATGGCGACGCAGGCGAGCCGCCATTGGTGCGGGACCTCCTGAAGTGCGTGCATGTCATGAATAGAATTTTCTCCGGCTTTCGCCCCGTTCTCGACCGGCTTGGGGAATATTTCGTTCCCATCCTTGCCGGCGCAACGCTTCGGGAACGGTTGATCGGCTGCGCCGGTGCGCTGCTGGGCGTCATCCTCACCGGAATGATCTGCGATGCGATCCTCGGCAGCGGAGCCCATGTGCCGCTGATCGTCGCGCCCATCGGCGCGTCGGCGGTGCTGCTGTTTGCGGTGCCGGCCAGCCCGCTGGCGCAGCCATGGCCGATCATCGGCGGCAATACGATCTCTGCCCTTGTCGGGGTCACGGTAGCGCGGTTTCTTCCCGATCCGTTCCTTGCGGCGGGTGTCGGCGTCTCGCTGGCGATCCTCGTCATGTCCTTCACTCGCAGCCTGCACCCGCCGGGCGGCGCGGTTGCGCTGTCCGCGGTGATTGGCGGGCCGGCGATCCTCTCGGCGGGATATGCCTTTCCCTTCATCCCGATCGCGCTGAACTCGCTCCTTCTGGTCTTGCTGGGCGTGGCCTTCCACAAGGTCTCGCGCCGCTCCTATCCGCATGTGCCGGTGCCGGTCGCCGGCAATACGCACAGGACATCGGACCTGCCGGCCATGTTGAGGGTGGGTTTCCGGCGCGAGGATATCGACGCCGCGCTGCTTGCGCTCAACGAGACCTTCGACATCGACCGCGACGACCTGGATCGTATCCTGCGGCGCATCGAACTGCAGTCGCTCGTGCGGCTGCATGGCGAGCTGACCTGCGCGGAGATCATGTCGCGCGACGTGATCAGCATCCCGGCGGATGCGTCGCCGGAGCGCGCCCGCATGCTGCTCCTGGCGCATAATATCCGCACGCTGCCAGTAATCGGGGACGATGGGCGGCTGGTGGGTATCGTCGGCTTGCGGGAACTCGAAGGCGCGACGGACCGGCTCATTCACGCGGTATCGCCCGCCGCCGTGGCATCGCCCGACGAACATGCGCTGAAGCTGCTGCCCGTGCTGACGGATGGACGCTCCCACGCCGTCATCATCATCGATGCCGCACATCATGTGCTGGGCATGATCACGCAGACGGATCTGCTGGCCGCTGCCGCCCGGCTGCTGCGCCATGAGGGAGGCGTCAAGCCGCCGTCCGATATCCGTCCCCTATCCGGGATTCGCGCCTGACGGCATGATGCCGGTCATGCTCTTGCCCGGACTGCGGCGTTCGGGCTGGAGCGGCATCAGCAGGTCGCCAGTGGCCAGCGCATCCGCCTGGAGGATCTCCGCGTAGATCGAAGCGGCGATCCCGGTCGCGCCGCGTACGCCGGGCAGGATGCCTGCCGGCGCGCGGATGCGCGTAATCGCAGTATCGTCGAAGCCGTCCGCCTTGAGGCGCATCACGCGCAGCGCATGCGTTCTCCTGCTGCCCATCGCGCCGATATAGAAGGCGTCCGAGCGCAGGATTTCGGGAAGCAGACCCGTCTCCCATTCATGATCGTGGAATGCCAGCACCACCGCTGAACGTGCATCGATGCCCAGAAGCCTTTCGCCGGCGGCGCGGCCGATCGCCCAGCTTTCAATCTCATCGGCCGCCGCGGCCTCCCGCGTGATTTCGTCGGATGAGGCGACGATGACGTCGAAGCCGCCCGACCTGGCCAGGCGGGCGAGCTGAACCGTGACCGGGCCTATGCCCGCCACGACCAGTCGGCGTCGGGGCAGGCAGAGGCGGCGGAACGGACCCTTCCTGCCGCCCTCGACCAGTGGCCCGCCCGCGTCAGGGATTTCCATCGCGCAAGGCATCCGGCGGTGGAAGGCGGCATCGATGTGCCGACGTCGATCACCAGTTCGATCGCGCCGCCGCAGGGCAGGCGAATGTCCATATAGGGCGAGCCGCGCCCATATCGCACCCGGCGGGGCGCCCCGCTCCAGATCGCCGCGCAGGCTTCCGCCGCGATCGCCCGCTCGATGCAGCCACCGGAAAGATAGCCTACCCATTCGCCGGTTTCGGCGACCGCCATCTGGGCGCCGACGCGCAGCGGCGACGAGCCCTCGATCTCGACCAGCGTCACGATCGCCGTGCGGATCGACCTTGCCGCCTGGTCGCATGCGAAATCGACGACATAGTCGTCGAACATGTCCCAGCGGCCCTGCCGGTCCTTCATGACGGGCCCGCCTCCCTCCCTTTGGCCGGATGTCCGTCTTGCAGATAATCGCGCAGCACCACCGCATTATTGTGTTCGGTGTCGGCGCTGGCGAAGAGCAGCGTGACCGTCCCATGCCCGGCCGCTTCCCGCAGGGCCGCGAGTGCGTCCTGGTTCTGCGCGATCTCCTTGCGGTAGCGCCGGCCGAATTCCTGCCAGTCATCCGGATTGTGATGGAACCAGTTGCGCAACTCGTCGCTGGGCGCGATCTCCTTCATCCAGTCGCTCAGGCGGGCGCGCTCCTTCGACATGCCTCTCGGCCAGAGGCGATCGACGAGGATGCGCTTGCCGTCGGACTTCGTCGGCGTCGCATAGACGCGCTTGATGCAGACCTGTCCGGTATCGGCGGACTTTCCTGTCTCGCTTGAACTCATGGTCGTCGCTTCCGTTGGCGCGCAAATGTCGTGCGGGAAGCGTATCTGCGGTGTCGGAATGCCGGCAAATGAATTTATCCACTAGTTGAGTGCAATAATTTTGCTTTGTCTTCGTCGGTGCAAGAGCGCATTGCGGGTCCCGGATCATCGACCGGGGAATGAGCAATGCTATCCGATCTTTTCAGGAACAACCGGGCCTGGGCGGCTTCGCGCTTGAGCGAGGACGCGCACTATTTCGACAGGCTCTCGGCGATCCAGAGGCCGGAATATCTGTGGATCGGCTGTTCCGACAGCCGCGTCCCCGCCAATGTCATCACCGGGCTGGAGCCGGGCGAGGTGTTCGTCCACCGCAACGTCGCCAACCTCGTCCATCCGAGCGATCTCAACCTGCTTTCCGTGCTGGAATACGCCATCGAGACGCTGGAGGTACGCCATGTCATCGTCTGCGGCCATTATGGATGCGGGGGAATCAGGGCGGCTGCGGACGGCGAGCGCCACGGCGTCATCGACCACTGGCTGCAACCCGTCCGGGAGGTTGCGGAGGAGAACGCGGCGGAACTGACGGGGCTGGAGGACAGCGAGGCGCGGCTGGACCGGCTGTGCGAGCTCAGCGTGCGCGCGCAGGTGAACCGCCTGGCCCGCACACCGACCATGATCTCGGCCCGGAAGGCCGGCAGGAAGGTCAATATTCATGGCTGGATCTATGGCCTGCGCGACGGGCTGCTCTCCGACCTGCGATGCACATGAATTCTGCCGGGCGCTGAATTGCCGGCTTTCTCCTCAAGACAAACCAAACTCAATGCGGTATCAATTCAAGAATATTGCATTGAGGAGCGCGATGGATATCGACCGCGCACGTACCTTTCTTGAAATCGTCCATACGGGAAGCTTCCTGAAGGCGGCGGAGCGCCTGCACGTCACGCAGACGACGGTGAGTGCGCGCGTCAAGACGTTGGAGGAGGAACTGGGGCGGCAGCTTTTCGTGCGCAACCGCAACGGTGCGCGGCTGACCGCGGCCGGCATCGAGTTCGAGCGCTTCGCCCAGATGTTCGTGCAGGTGTGGGAGCGGGCGCGCCAGCAGCTCGCGGTGCCCTCGGGCAAGACCGGCGTGGTGACGCTGGCCGCGGAACTCAGCCTGTGGAGCCCGCTGCTGGTCGACTGGATGGCGGGGATCAAGTCCGACGAGCCGCATCTGGCGGTCCGCGCCCATGTCGGCCTGCCGGACCAGCTCGTGGAGGAACTGCGGACAGGCACGATCGACGTCGCGCTTCTCTATTCGCCGCAACTTCTGCCGGGCTTCGAGGTGGAGCCGCTGATCGAGGAGCAGCTGGTGCTGGTGACCTCACGGAGCGGCGAAGCGGCGGAGGACCAGGAATATGTCCATGTCGACTGGGGGCCTGCCTTTTCCGTCCAGCATGGTGGGCATGCCACCTCGTCGGAAGAGATCGGAACATTTGCAGGCTTCGGCCCGCTGGGACTGGCCTATCTGCTCAAGGTCGGCGGCACCGGCTATTTCCGGCGCGGAATGGTGAAGCCGCTGATCGACGAGGGCCGGCTTGCGCTGGTGGAGAACGCCCCGGTCTTCGCCTATCCGGCCTATGCGGTCTATCCGGCGGATACCGGACATCGTGGCGAAGTCGCCGCCGCGCTCGCAGTGCTCAGAAAGGTTCTGGGTGCCGGCGCCGCGCGGGCGACGACCCTTTCTCCGCCTATGCAGAAGGGGGGTTCGCAGCAGGCCGACGGCTGAGGGACATGCTTATTTCAGCCTGGGGAAACCGGCTGTCACAGCGGCATGGTCAAGGATTGCTGCCCGCCGGCGGCGTTTCGTCGATGGTGAGGGAACCGCCACCCATGCCGCCCCCGCCCATTCCCATGCCGCCGCCTCCACCGCCACCGCCGCCACGCGAGCCGCCGCCGTCGCGTTCGCCCTTGCCGCGGCCGCTGGCGCCGGATGGCCGGGTTGGCCCCTGTGCGGGGACCGTCACGTCAGGCGGCACCGGCGCGAGGTCGAGCGCATCGCGGATGAAATTCCGCAGCGAGACGACGAGCTCGCCCGTATGGACGGGCTTTCCGGTCACCATGTCCTGGACGGCTTGCGCGGCGAGGCGGACCTGCTCCTCCGTGCCGAGAAGGATGATGTCGGAAAGCGCTGCCTCGACGGCGTCGCGGATGCGGCGCGCCCGATCGGAGGATGAGACGCCGTCGCGGGGGAGATCGGCTTCTGCCGACGGTTCGATGTCGCCTGCCGGTTGCGCGCGCCGGCGCAGGTCGCGCATATGGGTCGGGTCGACGGCCAGATTGCCGGTGAAGGAGCCGCCCAGCGTCTTGTAGGCTGCAATCAGCGTGCGCAGCCTTTCGTTGATCTGGCGGTTGGTACGCTCGCGGCGCTGCTGGATGGTGAACATCATGATCAGCCGGATGCCCATGGAGATGAGCGTGAAGAGCGCCAGGCCGATCAGCGTCAGGAAGATGCTCTGCCAGGAACTGAAGTCGAAACCGCGCAAGTGACCTCCGTTTCGTGCCCCGAGCGACCCCGCATCCTTGTCTCGGCGCGGCGGAATTCGCAACCGCATTTCGCCGGAGACCAGTGCCGCGACGGTGATCGGAGAAAGGTCGCGGCGGATAAGAAGTCCGCAAATTGCATTGCATGTGTGCCGATATTCCGTTCACTTTGTCCTGACAATTCGGCGCCGTCGCCTGAGCTGACGCCGAAGCGGTTCGGGAGGAGATGAAATGCGGCTGAAGGACAGGGTTGTCGTCATCACCGGCGCGGCCGGCAATATCGGCGCGGCGACCGCGCGGCGCTGCGCGCGCGAGGGGGCGCGGATCGCTTTGCTGGATCGTGACCGCGCCGGCGTCGAGGCGGTGCGCGATGAACTGGCGGCGTCGGCTGAGACGTCGCATGGGAAGCATGTCGCGATGACGCTGGACGTGACTGATCCGGCGCAGGTGCGCGATGTGCTGGGCGAGGTGGCGCGGATGTGCGGCCCGATCCACACGCTGTTCGCCAATGCCGGCATCGAGGGCGGCAGCGTGCCGCTGGAGGACTATCCCGACGACGAGTTCGAGCGGGTGATGAAGGTGAACGTCACCAGCGTCTTCTACACGATGAAGTATGGCGAGCCGCTGATGTGCGACGGCGGCAGCATCGTGCTGACCTCGTCGGTGGCCGGCTTCATCGGCAGCGCCGTCAGCATCGGCTATTCGGCCAGCAAGCATGCGGTGATCGGCCTGATGCGCAGCGGCGCCAAGCATTATGGCCGGCGCGGCATCCGCGTGAACACGATCCATCCCGGCTTCGTGAAGAGCAACATGCTCTCGCGCATTCTTGAGGAGCGCGGCGGTACGGTCACGCTGGAGGACATGATGGCGAACCTGCCGCTGAAGGACTACCTGACGCCGGACAATATCGCCGACACCGTGGCCTATCTCGCCAGCGACGACAGCCGCTTGGTGACAGGCCAGACGCTGGTGATCGACAGCGGCTTCATGCTGCGCTGAGGGAGGAGAGCATGACGAAGACCAACCTGCCGGGTCCGGCACCGGACCAGCAGCGCGCGATGCTGCGCACGATGAAGCTGATCCGCGCCATGGAATCGCGCCTCAGCCAGGACAGTTTGCAGGGCCTGCTGCCGGGCACCGTTCATCTCTATATCGGCCAAGAGGCGGTCGCTGCGGGCGTCTGCGCGCATCTCAAGGATGACGACAAGATCACCAGCACCCATCGCGGGCACGGCCACTTCCTCGCCAAGGGCGGCTCGCCGGCGGCGATGATGGCGGAGATCCACGGCAAGGACACCGGCGTTTGCCGAGGCATGGGCGGTTCCATGCATGTGGCCGATGTGAGCAAGGGCATTCTGGGCGCCAACGGCATCGTGGCCGGCGGCATGGCGATCGCGACAGGTGCAGCCCTCGCTGCCCAGCTCGACGGCAAGGGCGGCGTGGCTGTGGCTTTCTTCGGCGACGGCGCGGCCAATGAGGGCGTGTTCATGGAGAACCTGAACATCGCCGCGGTGTGGAACCTGCCGCTGATCTTCATGTGCGAGAACAACGGCTATGGCGAGTTCACGCCCGCGCATACCGTCACCGCTGGGCGGTTGATCGACCGGGCGCGCGCCTTCGGCATGCCCTGCCACGAGGTGGACGGCAATGATGCGGATGCGGTCTGGGCCACTGCTGCCATAGCCGTCGAGCGGGCGCGGGCCGGCGAGGGGCCGAGCTATATCGAAGCCGCGACCTATCGCATCCACGGCCATTTCGAAGCGGAAGCGGTGATGCTGAAGAAGCCCTACCGTCCGGCCGAGGAAATCGAGGAATGGCGCGGCCGCGACCCCATCGCAGCCTATGTCGCGCGGCTGACCGAGGCCGGCGTGGTGACGCCGGAAGACGCTGCGGGCCTCGACGAGGAGTTTGCCGAGGTGGTGGAGAAGGCGGTAGCCGACGCGCAGGCAGCGCCCCTGCCGTCAAACGACCTTGCGGCATCGCTGATGTTCACCAACCGGACCGTCGAGGTGATGGCATGAAGAAGCGCTACGCCGCAGCCATCAACGAGGCGCTGCATGAGGAGATGGAACGCGACGAGCGCGTGATCCTGTTCGGCGAGGATGTCGAGGCGTCGATGTTCGGCGATACAGCCGGGCTGCTTGACCGGTTCGGCCGCAGGCGCGTGCGCAACACGCCGATCAGCGAGCAGACGCTGGCCGGCATGGCGGTGGGAGCTGCAGCCGCAGGCTACCGTCCGGTGCTGCACCTGATGTTCGGCAATTTCGTCTATACGGCGATGGACGCCATCGGCAACCAGATGGCGCGCATAAGGCTGATGACCGGCGGCCAGATGACCCTGCCGCTCACCGTCATCGCGGTCTATGGCGGTGGGCGCTCGTCGGCCGCGCAGCATTCCGATGCGCCGCATCCGGTGCTGATGAATCTCGGTGGCATCAATGTCGCCATGCCGGCCAATCCGGCCGACGGCAAGGGGCTGCTCAAAGCGGCAATCCGCGACGACAATCCCTGCTTCTTCCTGGAGGCGGGTGGGCGCGGGGCGGAAATGGGCGAGGTGCCGGACGGCGAGCACATCGTGCCTTTCGGCGCGGCATCCGTGCTGCGTGAGGGCAAGGACGCGACGCTGGTCGCCATCGGCACGATGGTGAAGCATGCGCGCGTGGCCGCCGACAATCTCGCCGCCGCCGGTATCGAGGTGGACCTGATCGACCCGCGCACCATGGTGCCGCTCGACTATGCGACGATCCTCGCTTCAGTGGAGAAAACCGGTCGCCTCGTCGTGGTGGACGAGGCGCGCGACAGCTGCAGCGCCGCCTCGCAGATCTGCGCGGTGGTTGCTGGGCAGGCCTTCTCCGCGCTGAAGGCGGGGCCGGCGCGGGTGACTGTTCCGGACGTATCGCTGCCCTATGCGCCAGTGGCGGAAAAGTCGTTGATCCCCAATCCCCAGCGGATCGAAGCACGCGTGCGTGCCCTTATCGGTTGAGGCAGAAGAATATGAAGATGACGCTCAAACTCGGCCGCTATGGCATGCAGATGGAAGAGGCCACTATCGTGAAGTGGCGCAAGCAACCGGGCGACGATATCGCGCCGGGCGACATTCTTTACGAGATCGAGACCGAGAAGGTGACGCAGGAGGTCGAAGCGCCGGGCGCAGGCCGCTTCATCGAGGCGCTGGTGCCGGAAGGCGAGAACGCGCAGGTCGGGCAGGCGGTCTGCGTGGTGGAGACCGTCTGACATGACACGTGCCACCGGCTACTGGCATACGGGCGTGACGGTGCGGGATGCCGCACGTTTTGCGGCCTATCTGCACGAGGTGCTGGGTCTGGAGATCGCCGAACCGGTGACGCTGGCCGAAGCCACTGCCGCGACGGTGACCGGCATCGACAATGCCGGCATCAAGGCGACTTTCGCGCGCGGGCCCGGCGTGACGATCGAACTGCTCGAATATGCGAGCAGCCCGGACACGGCCGCGATGACGCCGCCCGACGGCATTGGCGGCATGCATCTGGCCTTCATGGTCGATGATCTCGACGCGGTGCTGGCTGCCGGCGCGCCCTGGGGCCGCAGGCTGGTCGGCGGCATCTTCACCGCGACCACGGGGCCGAGGACCGGCTGGCGCATCTGCTACACGACCGACGACGACGGCATCCTGATGGAATTTGCGCAGGCGGCGCCCTGACTGGCCTTCCGCATTTCTCGCCTATCTATGATGGAGAGGAGACGGAGATGCGAAACAGGGAGATCGCGGTCGGCATCGCTGTGGGAACCGCAATAGGCGCATCGATAGGCACGGCCATGGGCGATATCGGGATCGGTGTCGGCGTCGGGCTGGCGCTGGGCCTTGCGCTCGGCTCGGCATGGAAGCAGTGGGGCTGAACCGCCAAAAACGAAAGCCCGCCGCGGGAGGAGGTGCGGCGGGCTCGATTCGATCGCGGCGCGGGAGGAGGATGCACCGCTCTCTATGCCGGCGTCACATCCGGGAGGAGTAGATGGCCGACTGGCGTTAGATAGTCAGTGATCTCCGGAGCACAAGACGCTAATCCGCGCGGTCCGCAAAAATCGGATTGACGCAGGGATAGCTGCCGGCTTGCGGGCGAAAATTCCGGGCATTCGCTGGCTCACAGCATTTCATTGCTGGCTCTTGCGGACATGCCGGCGGAAGATGTTTGCAGATCGGGTCGGCCGGCCACAGGCCGTGGTTCCTCAAGGCGACCAGATGGAGCAGACGATGACCCATATTCCGCTTTCACGGCGCACGATCCTGAAGGGAACGGCGCTTCTGTTGGCAACGACAGCTTTGTCGCGCGCGCAGGCGCAGGGCGGCGGAAGGCGGCTGATCGTTGCCGCCGATTCCGAGCCGCGCAATCTCAATCCGGCAATCGTCGCCAGCAATGGTGTGTTCTTCGTCGCCTCGAAGGTGATCGAGCCGCTGGCGGAAGCCTCCTTCGAGGGCGAGGACGGGCTGGCGCCGCGCCTCGCCCTTTCCTGGGAAGGCTCGCAGGACGGCCTGTCCGCCACCTTCAGGCTGCGCGAGGGCGTGACCTGGCACGACGGCAAGCCCTTCACCTCGGCGGATGTCGCCTTTTCGGCGCTGAAGGTCTGGAAGCCGCTGCAGAATCTCGGCCGGCTGGTCTTCGCCAATCTGGAGGCGGTGGACACGCCCGACGACCACACGGCCGTCTTCCGCTTCTCCAAGCCGACGCCGTTCCAGCTTATCCGCAACGCGCTGCCGGTCGTCTCCAGCGTGGTGGCGAAGCATGTTTTCGAGAACGAGGCGGATATCGCGGCGAGCCCGGCCAACAACAAGCTCGTCGGCACGGGTCCGTTCAAATTCGCCGAGCACCGGCCGGGCGAATATTACCGGCTGGAGCGCAATGCGGATTACTGGGGCGAGGGCGAGGCGAAGCTGGACGAGATCGTCTATCGCGTGCTGCCCGACCGGGCGGCGGCGGCCGGCGCGCTGGAAGCGGGCGAGATCCATCTCGCGGCCTTCAGCCAGGTTCCGCTGACCGACCTCGACCGCATTTCGAAAGTTGACGGGATCGCCGTCTATTCGAAGGGCTATGAGGCGCTGACCTACCAGCTTGTGGTGGAGATCAACCACCGCCGCAAGGAACTAGCCGACCTCAAGGTGCGTCAGGCGATCGCCCATGCCATCGACAAGGATTTCGTCGTGCGCACGATCTTCCTCGGTTATGCCGCTGCCTCGACCGGCATCGTGCCGAAGAACGCGCCTGAGTTCTACAATCCGGACGTGCCCGTCTATGGGTTCGACGTGGCGAAGGCCAATGCGCTGCTCGATGAGGGCGGCTATGCGCGGGGCGCCAACGGGGTGCGTTTTGCGCTCAAGCTGCTGCCCGCGCCCTATTTCACCGAGACCCGCCAGTTCGGCGACTATCTGCGGCAGGCGCTTGCCGCGGTCGGCATCGACGCCACGGTCGTCAACAACGACTCGGCAGCACACCAGAAGGCGGTCTATACTGACCATGATTTCGATCTTGCCGTCGCGCCGCCGGTGTTTCGCGGCGATCCCGCGATCTCCACCACCATCCTCGTCAGGGGCGGCACGCCGGCCGGCGTGCCCTTCTCCAACCAGGGCGGCTACGCGAACCCTCAGATCGACGCGCTGATCGACAAGGCCAACGAGACTGTGGACATTGCGACGCGCACCGAGCTTTTCAAGCAGTTCCAGCGCAAGGTGGCTGAAGACCTGCCCCTCATCAACGTGGCGGAATGGGGCTTCATCACGGTTGCCAGCACGGCAGTGAAGAACGTTTCGAACAACCCGCGCTGGGCGGTTTCTAACTGGGCCGATACCGAGCTGGAATCGTGATAGGCTGGCGGAAACGCCTCTAAATTATTCCGGTTTGAACCGCCCACCGTCGCGCATGAAACACCTCCACCCTTACCCTCCCCACAAGGGGGAGGGGGTCGTCAGCCTCTCAGAATCCCCCTCCCCCTTGTGGGGAGGGGTGAGGGGTGGGGGTCTACGACGCGGCCGATTCCACCAGAAGCGTAAATGCTCCGGGCATCCCGCATGAACCGTGCCTTCCGCCTTCTCGGGCGCCGAGCGATCAGCAGCATTCCGGTGCTGCTGATCGTCGTCGTGGGCGCCTTCCTGCTGCTGGAAGCCGCGCCGGGCGATGCGGTAGATGCCTATCTCCTGTCGATCGGCGGTGGCGATCCGGCGCTGGTGCAGGCGCTGCGCGAAAGCTACGGACTCGACCAGTCGCTGCCGGCGCGGCTATCGCTCTATCTTTCGGCCCTAGCGCGGCTCGATCTCGGATGGTCGGTGACCTTCGGCCGGCCGATCCTCGACCTGATCCTGGAGCGCCTGCCGAACACGCTGTGGCTGATGGGCAGCGCGGTGGCGCTGGCTTTCACCCTGGGCTCTGCGCTCGGCATCATCGCCGGCGCGCGGCCGGGAAGCGTGCGTGACCGGCTGCTTTCGACCGGCTCCCTGGCGCTCTATGCAGTGCCGAGCTTCTGGCTCGGGCTGGTGCTGATCCTTGTCTTCGCGGTGCAGTTGCGCTGGTTCCCGACCTCCGGCATCGCGACTATCGCCTCGGGCAAGCAGGGCATCGCCCGCGCCATCGACATCGCGCATCACCTCGTCCTGCCGGTCTGCTCGCTGGGCTTCATCTATCTGGCGCTGTTCCTGCGCATGACGCGCGCCGGCATGGCCGAGGCGTGGCGGCAGGACTATGCGCTGGCAGCGCGCGCGAAAGGGCTGGCAAGGCGGCGGATCGTGCTGCGCCATGTGGCGCGCAACGCGCTGCTGCCGCTCGTCACCATGCTCGGGCTCCAAGCCGCCTCCATGCTGGGCGGCAGCGTCGTGGTGGAGAGCGTGTTCGCGGTGCCTGGCTTTGGCCGGCTGGCGCAGGAGGCGGTCGCGGGGCGCGACGCGCCGCTCTTGACCGGCATCATCCTCGTCAGCGCCGTCATCGTCATCCTCATCAATCTCGCCGTCGACATCGCCTATGGCATCCTCGACCCGCGCGTCGGCGCGTCGGAAGGGAGGGCGGCATGAGCCTGCTGCGCCGGCTGTCGCGCTCGCCGGAAGGCCTGGCCGGGCTGATCCTGCTTGGCCTGCTGGTGCTCGCGGCGCTTCTGGCACCGGTGCTGTTTCCCGACGATCCGCTGTCGATCGCCGGCCCGGCGCTGCTGCGGCCCTTCGCCGATCCGGCCTTTCCGCTGGGCACCGACCGGCTCGGCCGCGACGTATTGGCCGGCCTGTTCCATGGCGCGCGGGCGTCGCTCGCCGTCGGCCTCGCCGCCGCCGCTGTCGCGCTCGTTGCCGGCGCGATCGTCGGCACGCTGGCTGGCTTTGCCGGCGGGCTGGTGGACGAGACGCTGATGCGCGTGGTGGATGCGTTCCAGACCGTGCCCGGCTTCCTGCTGGCGCTCGCCTTCGTCAGCGTGACCGGCGCGTCACTGCCGGTGGTCATCTTTGCCATCGCGCTGGGCGCATGGACGGGGCCGGCGCGGCTGGCTCGTGCAGAGGTGCTGTCGATCCGCGAGCGTGACTATGTCGCCGCAGCGCGCGTCATAGGCATGCGGCCGCTGGAGATCGCGCTGCGGGAGGTGCTGCCCAACGCCCTGCCGCCGGTGCTGGCGCTTTCGGCGGTGATAGTCGCCAATGCGGTGCTGATCGAATCCGCGCTCTCCTTCCTCGGTTTGGGAGATCCCAACATCGTCACCTGGGGTTCGATGATCGCGGAAGGGCGCAACGTGCTGCGCACCGCACCTTTCCTGTCCATCGTGCCAGGCCTCGGCCTCGTCGCCACCGTGCTCGGCGTCTATCTCCTCGCGGAGGGACTTTCGGACGCGCTGGCGCGCAGGAAGTCGCGGGCATGAGTGGCAGGCTGGCTACCCTTCGCGGCCTCGGCGTCACCTATGGCGCGGGGCCGGCCGCGCTGTCGGATATCGATCTCGCCATTGCCGCGGGCGAGCGGCTTGCCGTGATCGGCGAGAGCGGGTCAGGCAAGAGCACGCTGGCGCTGGCGCTGGCCGGCCTGCTGCCCGACAATGTACGGATGATGGGCAGCATCGCATGGGAGGGCGAGGTGAAGCCCGTTCCGGGCCGTGATATCGGCTTCGTCTTCCAGGATGCCGGCGCGAGCCTCAATCCGGTGTTGCAGGTCGGCGAACAGGTGGCCGAGGTGGCGCAGAGGCATCTCGGCCTGAACTGGCGGGAGGCATATGCTTATGCGCGCGACCTGCTGACGCAGGTGCAGATCCCCGCGCCCGACACCGTATTGAACGCCTATGCGCACCAGCTTTCCGGCGGCCAGCGCCAGCGCGTGGCGATCGCGGCGGCCATCGCGGCGCGGCCGCGCCTGCTGATCGCCGACGAGCCGACGAGCGCGCTCGACACCATCGTGCAGAGCGAGATCGTCGCGCTTCTCGAACGGCTGGTGCGGGAGGCCGGCATGACGCTGGTCTTCATCAGCCACGACATCGCGCTCGTCTCCGGCTTTGCCGAGCGCATCGCCGTGCTGCATCAGGCGCGGCTGGTCGAGGCGGGGCTAACGGCGGATGTGCTGCGTTCGCCAAGGGAAGCCTATACGGCGCGCCTTATCACCAGCCATATCGGCCTCGATACGCCGCGTCTGGTCGGAGCCCCGGCATGACGGCGCTGCTACGCACCACCGGCCTGTCGAAGACCTTTTCAAGCGGTGGCCGGCGCGTCACCGCGCTTGACGATGTTTCGCTCACGCTGGAAGCCGGCGAGACGCTGGGCCTCGTCGGTCCCTCGGGGAGTGGAAAGTCGACGCTGGCGCGCGTGCTTTTGCGGCTCACCGAGCCCGACGCAGGCCGCATCGACTTCGCGGGTACGGACTTCACGGCGCTCCGGGGCGAGGCGCTGCGGCGGATACGCAGGCGCATCCAGATGGTGTTTCAGGACCCGCTCGCCGCCTTCAACCCGCGTGCGACGGTGGCCGATGCGCTGGGCGATCCGCTGCGCGTGCATGGCCTTGCCGGCCGGCGCGAGCGACCGGCTGAAGTCGCCCGCCTGCTCGGCCGGGTCGGCCTGGCGCAAGATCTCGCCGCACGGCCGATCCACGAAATCTCCGGCGGCCAGCGCCAGCGTGTGGCAATCGCCCGCGCGCTGGCGACCGGACCGGAGCTGATCGTGCTGGATGAGGCGGTTTCCGCGCTCGACGTGACGGTGCGAGGGCAGATCCTCGACCTGCTGGTTTCGCTCCAGCGGCAGGACGGCATCGCCTATGTCTTCATTTCGCACGACCTTGCCGTGGTGCGCGCCGTCTCGCACCGCATCGCGGTGATGGATCAGGGACGGATCGTCGAGCAGGGTCCGGTACAATCCGTGGTCGAAAATCCGCAATCGGCGACCGCGCGTGCGCTTGTCGCGGCGGTTCCGCGCCTCATGAGGCAGGTGGGGGAAGATCGCGATTGAGCCAGAAAATATACGGTTAGTCGATTCTTGTATACAAAGAGTATCGACAGATCGGTCCGTTTGGACTAGTCCTTCGACCGTGCCGGAGGCGGAGGAGATGATCTTGACAAGGGCAGAGTTGCGCCTTGCAAGTTCCGCCATGGCGGTTTCGGCTGCAGATTCCCGCCTGCGGGCGGACATCGGAACGGGAGCAGAGTGAATGAGTGCAGATTATGACATCGTGGTCGTCGGCGCCGGCATGGCCGGCATGAGCGCGGCACTCACGGCGGGGCGGCTGGGCCGCAAGGTCGCGCTGCTGTCGAATGGCATGCCGGGCGGCCAGCTTCTCAGCATCGAGCACATTGACGGCGTGCCCGGCTATGCCGACGCACTGGCTGGCTACGATCTGTGCCCGATCACGCAGGAGCAATGCGATGCGGTCGGCGTCGAACTCGTCGTCGAGGCCTGTGAAGGCATTGTGGCAAATGGCGACGGCTGGACCGTGTCGAACGAGTCGGGCGACATCGATGCAAGGGCGGTGATCATCGCCAGCGGAACCGCGCTCGCCAAGCTCGGCGTGCCGGGCGAGGAAGCCTTCGCCGGCAAGGGCGTGAGCGATTGCGCGAGCTGCGACGGACCGTTGCTGCGCGGCAAGGTGGCCGTGGTGGTGGGTGGCGGCGATTCCGCCATGCAGGAGGCGCTGGTGGTGGCCGAACATGCGGCCAGGGTGGTGCTGGTCACCAATGGCGACACGCTGCACGGGCAGGCCGACTATCGCGAGAAGGTCGAGGCCAGCGACAAGATCGAGAAGCGGTTCAACTCGACCGTGACCGAGATCATGGGCGAGGGCGGTGTGAGCAAGGTCAGGATCAAGGATCTGGCGAGCGGCGCGGAGGAAGAACTGGACGCAGACGGTATATTCGTCTTCATCGGCCTTACGCCCAATACGGGCTTCCTTGGCGATCTCGTTCCGCTGGACGGCAAGGGGCATGTTCGGGTCGACGCGGCGCTGCGCACGCCGGTCAGGGGTATCGCCGCCGCTGGCAATGCGCGTGCGGGCGGTGCATTCCGCGCCGCCGGCGTGATGGGCGACGGTGCGATCGCCGCGAAGGCGGTCGACGACTATCTCACGACGGGCGAGTGGGCGCACCAGAACTGACGGGCGACGTCCTTTCGGCCGATCTCATTGTTTTGACCGCATTGTGCGGCGCTTGGCTGCGAAACGCCTTGTCCCGGCTGCTCAGAAGCGGATGACCAGCCTTCCCCTCGTCCCGCCGGCTTCCAGCCGGCGGTGGGCATCCGCGGCTCTTTCGGGCGGATAGGTTTCCGCCACGCGCAGCGTGATCTCGCCACGCTCGACCTGTTGCCGAAGCCGGTCGAGCTTCTCCCATTCCTGCGCATAGGAGCGCACCAGGGTCGCCGTGAAACGGATATCGCGCTGCGGCGCGCCCAGAAAGCCGCGTACGGATGTGAAGGCGCCGCCGTCGCGGACGGCGGGAATGACGCGTTCATTGAGCACGGCGCCGTCCGCGAGCCCGTCGACCCCTTCGGGGAAGTGCGCGCGAATGCGCGATGCGACGTCGTCGCCCCTGCGCACGACAATGTCGGCGCCGAGCGAGGCCACCAGATCCTCGTCCTTTCGGAGGCGTCGGCGATGACGGTGAGCCCTTCGGTCTTGGCGATCTGGATGACATAGCCGCCATAGGCGCCGGCCGCACCCGTCACCGCGATGACCTGACCG
The DNA here is from genome assembly GCA_035555795.1 of Rhizobiaceae bacterium. Lineage (GTDB taxonomy): Bacteria > Pseudomonadota > Alphaproteobacteria > Rhizobiales > Rhizobiaceae > RCIO01. The sequence continues at coordinate 49,591 of DATMGE010000077.1, forward strand.
GGCGACAGCCGGAGCAGGTCGAGGGATTGGCGCGCCGTTAGCCCGTTCATCGGCAGGGTGGCTGCCTCGGCATGCGTCTTGCCGGCCGGCGCGCGTGCGACCGATCGATGGTCGAGGACGATCTGCTCGCGATACGCGCCGTGGCTGCCCTTCGGCACGACGATCGCCATGACGGCATCGCCGGGATTGAGCCTGTCCGGAACGCCTTCGCCGACTTCATCGACGGTCCCGGCCACCTCCATTCCCGGTATGTAGGGCGGCGGATCGACCTTCTGCTGCTCGGCGCGGGAACCGTCGCGTACGGCCATGTCGGTGGGGTTCACCGTCGCGGCATGGACGCGGATCCGCACCTGACCGGCACCGGCGTGAAGTTCGGGCAGATCGAGGACCTGAAGAACGTCCGGGGTGCCATGCGTGAAAAGTCCAACCGCCCGCATCGCTTCATCCTTCCCTGCAATCGGATCCATCCTCGGCTGGACGAGCCCGCGGGGTCAAGCGGTTCGTGCCGCCGGAAGAATAGTCCGGATCGGGCTTGACCCGCCTGCCTTTCGGGGGTGCTATTGGCGAATGGCTTTGTCGTGGCGGTTGGCTTCGAGATCGGCGTGCGGTTCCCATCCGTCGCCGGATGATTTGCCTATGTCCGGCGGCGCCTGATTTTCTCGCAGCATGTCAGGAGGTACCCATGTCAGATCAAGGCAACCCCAGCAATCATCGGCCAACCGGCTCCACGACGGGCGCCGGCGCTCCCGCACCGAGCGACCGCAATTCGCTCAGCGTCGGCGCGGATGGCCCCATCTTGCTGCACGACGTGCATTTCCTCGAGCAGATGGCGCATTTCAACCGCGAGAAGGTGCCCGAGCGCCAGCCCCATGCGAAGGGCGCCGGTGCTTTCGGAGTCTTCGAGACGACCGAGGATGTGTCAGCCTATACAAGGGCCGCGCTGTTCCAGAAGGGTGCCTCGACCGAGATGCTGGCGCGCTTCTCCACCGTCGCCGGCGAGATGGGCAGCCCCGATACCTGGCGCGACGTGCGCGGCTTCAGCCTCAAATTCTACACCAGCGAGGGCAATTACGACCTCGTCGGCAACAATACGCCGATCTTCTTCGTGCGCGATCCGATGAAATTCCCGCATTTCATCCGCAGCCAGAAGCGGCTTCCGGATTCGGGCCTGCGCGACAACCACATGCAGTGGGACTTCTGGACCAACAATCCCGAAAGCGCCCATCAGGTCACCTATCTGATGGGCGAGCGCGGCCTGCCCCGCACCTGGCGCAACATGAACGGCTATGGTTCGCACACCTATATGTGGATCAATGCGAGGGGAGAGCGCTTCTGGGTCAAGTACCACTTCCATACCCAGCAGGGTATGGCGTTCTTCTCCAATGAGGAAGCCGCCGCCATGGCCGGCGCTGATGCCGATTTCCATCGCCGCGACCTGTTCGAGGCGATCGGGCGCGGCGAGCATCCGAGCTGGAAACTGTCGGTCCAGATCATGCCCTATGAGGATGCGAAGACCTACCGGATCAATCCGTTCGACCTGACCAAGACCTGGCCGCATGCGGACTATCCGCTGATCCCGGTCGGCAGGATGACGCTCAACCGCAATCCGGAGAATTTCTTCGCCCAGATCGAGCAGGCGGCCTTCTCGCCCGGCAATACGGTGCCCGGCATCGGCCTGTCGCCGGACAAGATGCTTCTCGGCCGCGCCTTTGCCTATAATGACGCGCAGCGCAACCGCATCGGCACCAATTTCCATCAGTTGCCCGTCAACCAGCCCAAGGTGCCGGTGAACAGCTACATGTTCGATGGCCACATGGCCTATCATCATAGCGGCAACGAGCCGGTCTATGTGCCCAACAGCGGCGGGCGGGCCTGGGCCGACGAGACCGGGCCGGTGGCCGATGGCTGGGAGGCCGACGGTGCGATGGTGCGCAGCGCCTATACGCTGCGCAGCAATGACGACGATTTCGGCCAGCCGGGCATTCTCGTGCGCGACGTGTTCAACGACGACCAGCGCGCCAGGCTCGTGGATCAAGTGGCCGGCAGCCTGCTGGGCGGCGTTCGCGAACCGGTACTGGGTCGCGCATTCCAGTATTGGAAGAGCATCGATGCCGATGTCGGCGCCCGGATCGAGGAAAAGGTGCGTCGGGCCGGCGCGCCGAAGCCCGCCGAAGGCATGGGAGAGGGCTGAGCAAGCCGCGCTCCTCGTGTCGCGAACCGCGCCCGTCCGTTCCCACAGCGGAACCGACGGGCGCGGGACGGCGGTTCAGTTCACTTTCCACGGGGCCGCGCCGGGCGCAAGGCGCGAGCCCAGCGCCCCCGCCGCTGCGGCGAGCAGGAGGGTCACGGCCACGATCACCGTTGCGAGCGCCGCGGCCCCGGTCGAGTTGCCCTCATATTGAAGCTGGAAGACCAGCACGCCCAGCGTTTCGTTTCCCGTCGACCACAGCAGCGCCGAAAGGGTGAGCTCGTTGAAGGCGGTCATGAAGACGAGCAGCGCGCCGGCCATGGCCGCAGGCAATACCGCCGGCGCAACGACCGAGGCCAGCCGCCGCAGCGGCTGAGCGCCGACGATGCGCGCCGCCTCGTCGACGGCCGGATCGAGGCTCTGCATGGCGCCCGCGACCGGCCGTTGCGCCAGCAGGAGGAAGCGGCCCAGATAGGCGACCAGCAATATCCAGAAGCTGCCATAGATCGACACGCCGAGAAGCGGCAGCGGCGGCAGGAACACGATGATGACGCCCAGCGCCAGCACCGTGCCCGGCACCGCATAGGGCGCCTCGGCGGCGGCGTCGAGAAAGCGCGCCACGCCGCGGCCGCGTATGACGGCCGCATAGGAGAGCGCGACCGACACCAGGGCCGACAGGATGGCGGCAATGGAGGCAAGCGCGAAACTGTTGGCGAAGGCGCGCCGCACCGTCTCGCTGTGGGTCAGCCGTGCGAAATTGTCGAGTGTCAGCGTGTCCCAGCCGAGCTTCATGCCGATGGCGGGAACCAGCGCGCTCGACAGCAAGGCGAGCAGCGGCAGAACGGAAAGCACCGCCAGCGCCAGCCATGTGGCGGCTGCCGCTGGCATGCGTCCGCGCCCGAGTTTCATCGGGACGATGGACGCGCCGCTGCGGTCGAGCGTGCCGGCGCGCCGGACGAGCGCATATCGCAGCAGCAGCCCGGCTGCCGCGAGCGAGACGAGCAGCAGGGTGATGGCGGCCACTTCGCCGAGCACCGAAGGGCCGAAGCCGTTCAACCGCTGGTAGATCAGCGTCGTCAGCAACGTGATGCGGCCCGGTATGCCGAGCAGGGCCGGCACGCCGAAATTGCCGATCGCGGAGACGAAGGCGAGGGCTGCCCCCGCCAGCACGGCCGGCAATATGGCGGGCAGGACGATCCCCGTCACGATGCGGCTCCGGCGCGCGCCGGCGATCCGCGCCGCCTCGACCAGATCCTGCGGCAGCACGCTGATGCCCGCCGCCACCGAAAGCAGGACCAGCGGCATATGTTCGAGACCCATCACCCAGACGATGCCGGACATGGAATAGATCGGGTTGGTCTGGCCGGGCGCCGGCGCAAGGCCGAACAGAGCCAGCAGCGTGCTCGACGGGCCGGTCAGCTCGATCCATGCCAGCGCCGAGATTTGCGGTGGGATCAGCATGGGCAGCAGCGCAAGGAACAGCAGCGCGCGGCGGCCAGGCAGGTCCGTCAATCGCAGCAGGAGGGTGAGGGCGGTGCCGAGGATCGTCGAGACGGCGGTCGAAAGCAGCGCAGCCTGCACGGTGTTGTTGAGCGCGCGGGCAACCGAGCGGCTGGCGAGCGTCTCGGCGGCGATGCCGAGCAATGCGCCGTCCGCGCCGGGCCGCAGCGCTTCGGCGAGAAGCCGGCCGAGCGGCAGGATGGCGACGATCGCCACATAGGCGAAGAGGCCCGCAAGCAGCAGGGCCTCCCCGGAAAGGCGGTGCGCGGCCGGTTGTGCCGGCCGGCGCCCGAATGTCGCGGTCGCGTCAGCCACCGAAAAGGTCGGCGAAGGCCTTCTTGTTGGCCGCATCGTCGGCCAGCATCTTCGCCGGGTCCGAAGGCAGGACGGTCAGCGAGGACATCGCGGGATAGCCGGCCGGCGGCTCGACGCCGTCGAAGATCGGGAAATAGCCCTGTTCGACCGACTGGCGCTGCGCCGTTTCCGAAAGCTGCCAGTCGACGAAGACCTTGGCGGCATCGAGGCTGTCGCTGCCCTGCAGGATGGCGACCGGCTGGGTGATCGACGACACGCCTTCCTTCGGGAAGACGAAGTCGACGGGCGAGCCCTTGGCCTTGGCGTTCAGCGCCATGTATTCGATGATGATGCCATAGGGCTTCTCGCCGCGGGCGACCGCCTCGACGACGGTGCCGTTACCCTGACCGGCAACAGCGCCGTTCTCTGCCAGCTTCTCGTAATAATCCCAACCGAACTGCTCCTGCTGGGTCATGGTGCCGACATGGATCACCGCCGCGCCGGAATAGAGCGGGCTCGGCATGATCAGGCCGGACGCAATGGCCTTGTCGGTGAGGTCGGCCCAGGAGGCGGGCGGCGTCTTCACCAGATTGGTATTGTAGATGATGCCGGTGGTGATCAACTTCGTGCCGAAGAAGGTCATGTCGGGATCGACCACGCTCTTGGGGAGCTTCTCGACCGGCGCGTCCTTGTAGGCATAGAGCAGGCCCTGGTCCTTCACCTGCGTCATGGCGACGGCGTCGGCGATCAACAGCACGTCGGCCTGGATGGCGCCGGCCGCATGCTCGGCCTGGAGCTTGCTCATCAGTTCGGTGGTGCCGGAGCGGAACAGCTCGACCTTGATGCCGGGATGATCCTCGTTGAAGGCGGCGATCACGGCCTGCATCTGATCCGTCGGCTGCGAGGTGTAGACGGTGATGGTCGCGTCCTGTGCGGATGCGGCGAAGGGCGCGGCGGCCAGCAACAGGGCGGCCGAAAGCGCACGGAAGGTGGACAACATGGGAACCTCTTGGACAGGGCGGTCACGGGAGACCTGAAAGCGGATGGAGCCTTAGGCCGCGCAAGTGACAGCCGCGTGACGGCGCGGCTTACGGACCGGCAGGCGGTATCAGCCATGCATGGCCGATGGTCAGCGCGATCCTGTCGCCGGGCTTCATCCTGCGCGTCGCATGCGCGACGAGGACGGAGCCATCATCGAGCCCGCAGCGCAATGCGTAGTAGCCGCCGCGATAGATGCAGGAGATGACGGTGGCCGGCAGCGCACCGTCCGCCTGCGGGTCGGCAAGCGCGACATTCTCCGGCCTGACGGAGGCGAGTTGGGTTCCCGGCGCCTCTGCCGGCGGTGCCGCGAAGGATCGCCCGCCGATGGCGAACGACCCGCCGGCCTGCGCATCCTGCCGCACATTGACGGGCAGCACGACGCCGTCGCCGATGAAGCGCGCGACCATGGCGGTTGCCGGCCGCGCATACAGCGTCTCGGGTGCGCCGCTTTGTTCGATGCGCCCTCCGTCCATCACCACGATCCGGTCGGCGATCGCCATCGCCTCGGCCTGGTCATGCGTGACGAAGACGAAGGTGGCGCGAGTCTCCTCGCTGATGCGGCGGAACTCGTCCAGCATGAGCGCGCGCAGATGGGCGTCGAGATTGGCGAGCGGCTCGTCGAGGAGGATCAGCGAGGGCGACATTGCGAGGCAGCGCGCCAGCGCGGCGCGCTGGCGCTGGCCGCCGGAGAGCTCCGCTGGCCGGCGCGTGCCGAACTCGGCCAGCCCGACGCGGCGCAAGGCTGCATCCACGGCGGCGTCGATCTGCTTTCTGGCCATGCCGCGCACGCGCAGGCCGAAGGCGACGTTTTCCGCCACGGTCATCGTCGGCCACAGCGCATAGGACTGGAACACCATGCCCAGCCCGCGATGCTCCGGCTCGATGAAAACGCCCTTGCCGGCGACGATGCGGTCGCCCAGGGCGATCTCGCCGCTGTCGGGCCTCTCCAGTCCGGCAATGAGCCGCAGCAGCGTGGTCTTTCCGCATCCCGACGGGCCGAGCAGCGCCACGAATTCGCCCGAGGGGATTTCCAGATCCACCCGGTCGACCGCCCTCGTGCCGGCGAAGGCCCTGGAAACACCGGATAGGGTGAGTGTCGTCATCTGTCCTGCCTGTCGGAGCGGCGGATGCGGGAGACGTCCGCCGATCCTCTTCCTGATCAGCAGCCAGCCTCCTATGACGTTTGGGCGACAATCATGTGTCAGCGACCGCAGGCAACCTCCCGCGAGCGGGGATGTCCATGGCCGTTGCTTCCAGATCCGGTTATGATCATCCGAATTCAGGGCGGATTGTGCCTTCGGAGGAAGAAATGGACCGGCTCGAATGCGACCGCATGTTCATTGCCGTCATGGAAACCGGCAGCTTCGTTGGCGCCGCGCAGCGGCTGGGGACCAGTTCCGGCCAGGCCTCCAAGCTGGTCTCGCGGCTGGAAAGCGATCTCGGGGCGCGGCTCCTGAACCGGACGACGCGGACGGTGTCGCCGACGGAAGCGGGGCAGGCCTATTATGAAAGGCTGCGTCCGCTTATCGACGAACTCGATATGCTGGACCTCGATATCCGCAGCATTTCTCAATCTCCGCGCGGCCGGCTTCGCCTCACCGCGCCGCTCACCTTCGGCGTCGTGGAACTTGCGCCGGCGCTCAACGTCTTCGCCGCCCGATATCCCGATATCGAACTCGATGTGAGCTTCTCCGACCGGGTGGTCAATCTGCTGGACGAAGGGTTCGACATGGCCGTGCGGGTCGGCCGCCCGAACGATTCGAGCCTCATCATCCGCAGGCTGTGCGTAGTGCGCATCGTCGTGGTCGCGGCACCGGACTATATCGAGCGGCATGGCGCGCCCGAAACGCCCGCCGATCTGGCAGGGCATGTCTGCATCGTCGATACCAATTTCCGCGAGCCGCAGCGCTGGCCCTTCAGCGACAAGGACGGAAAGGTGCAGCTGGCCGGCGTGCAGGGGCGGATACGCTATTCCAACACCGAGGCCTGCCTCCAGGCGGCCGAAGCCGGTCTCGGCCTTGCCTGCGTTCCCGGCTTCGTGGCCGGCGAGGCAATCCGATCGGGGCGCGTGGTCCGTCTTCTCCAGGCGTTCGAGCCGGAGCCCTATGAAGTCCACGCCCTCTATCCGCACAGCCGCCATCTCGCGGCGAAGGTCCGGCTGCTCGTCGATTTCCTGGTGGAGCGCTATCACGGTCCGCCGCGATGGGAAGCAGGCTGGTAGATTGCTTCCATAATGGATTTAATCTACTTCCATTCGTCTGGATTATCTTCAGAAAGGATCGGTGCCATCTTCTTGTGAACACGCAGACCGCGTCATCGCAAAGGAGAACGGACATGAACATTTCGATCATCGGTGCCGGCAATATGGGAAAGGGGCTTGCCGCCCTCTTCGCTAAGGCCGGCCATAAGGTCGCCCTGGCCGCCCGGGACACCGACAAGGCCGTGGCCGCGGCGAACGAACTGGGCGCCGGCGTCACTGCGGTTGCCATCGCCAAGGCAGGCGAGGGGGCCGACATCGTCGTGCTGGCGGTGCCCTACGAAGCGGCTGCGGCCGCTGTCGAAGCCGCCGGCGGTCTTGCCGGAAAGCTGGTCGTCGACATCACCAATCCGATGAAGGCGGACTTTTCTAGCCTGAGCATCGGCCACACGACCAGCGCGGCCGAGGAAATCCAGAAGAGCGCACCCGCCGCACGCGTGGTGAAGGCTTTCAACACCATCTTCGCACAGGTGCTCCAGAATGGCGGGCAGGCGGGCGGTCGCCCGGCCACGGTCTTCGTGGCGTCCGATGATGCCGATGCCCGCGCCAGCATTGCCGAACTCGCGCGCAGTGCCGGATTCGAGACGGTCGAGACGGGCAATCTCGCCTCCGCACGCCTCCTTGAACCGGTCGCGGCCCTGAACATCGCGCTGGGCTACGGCCTTGGCCACGGCACCGACATCGCACCCACCTGGCAGCGGACTGCCTGACATATCCGACAAGGAACAAGACCATGACCGATGCAACCTATGAAAACGCCCCCCGGACCTCTCTCGTCGCCGGCGTCGCCAATGCCGAGCTTGCCGCAACGATCCTGCGCGTCTCAATGGGCGTCCTCTTCCTCGCCCATGCGGGGCTGAAGCTCTTCGTCTTTACCCCGGCGGGAACGGCAGCCTATTTCGCCAGCCTCGGCTTTCCCGGCTTCCTCGCCTATCTCGTCATCGCGGCGGAACTTGCCGGCGGCATCGCGCTGATCCTCGGCGTCGCCACCCGCTGGGTGTCGCTCGCTCTGGTGCCGGTGCTGCTCGGTTCCATCTATGCGCCGCATGGCGCGGCCGGCTTCTTCTTTTCCAATGAAGGCGGCGGCTGGGAGTTTCCCGCCTTCTGGGCGGTCGCTCTCATCGTCCAGGCCCTTCTTGGAGACGGCGCCTTCGCGCTCAAGCGTGGCCGCGCCTGACCTTCCCACTCGACCGCGGGGCAAGCCTCGCGGTCCCCTCGATCCGGAGATCTGCCATGACTGCCGCAACCGAACATTTCGATATGAGCACGGTGCCGATGCGCATCGGCACCGTCCGGCTGAAGGTGCGTGACCTCGACGCCGTGTCGGACTTCTACCAGCGCATGCTGGGGCTGGTCCCGCTCGAGAAGGGAAAGAGCGGGGCGATATTGGGGACGGATGCAACGCCGCTGCTGGCGCTTGAAGGTGACGCGGGCCTGAGGCCCGGCGACCAGCGTCAGGCAGGGCTCTTCCACACCGCCTTCCTGATGCCCACGCGTGCCGACCTTGCCTGCTGGCTGGGCCATATCGCGACCATCCGGGCACCGTTGCAGGGCGCGTCGGACCATATTGTCAGCGAGGCGCTCTATCTTGCCGATCCCGAGGGCAATGGCATCGAAGTCTATGCCGACCGCCCGGTCTCCCGCTGGCGCGGCGCCAATGGCGCGATCCATATGACCACGGACCCGCTCGACATTCAGGATCTCCTGAATGCCGCCGGCGAAACCCGCTGGACCGGCTTTCCGAAGGGCGGCAGCATCGGCCATGTCCACCTGCAGGTGGGCGACACGGCAGCGGCGGATCGCTTCTACCGCGATGTGCTGGGCTTCGACATCGCTTCCGACTATCCCGGCGCAAGCTTCTACGGCAGCGGCGGCTATCATCATCAACTGGCCGGCAATATCTGGAACAGCCGTGGCGCGGGCCTTCGGCCGCAGGGCATTGCGGGGCTCGACAGCGTCGAGATCGTCATGCGCGATGCGGACGACATCGCGACGATCGCGGCACGCGCCGAAAGCGCCGGCATCGAAACCGTGAACAGCCCCGAGGGCACGACCCTGCGCGATCCGTGGGGAACCGCCATCAGGCTCGTCGGCTGAGGAGAAACATCATGCTTGTGAACGGAAAATGGACGACGGACTGGCAACCGGTCCAGAAGGCCGACGCGGAAGGGCGGTTTCTGCGCCAGACGTCGAGCTTCCGCAACTGGGTGACGCCGGACGGCAGCGCCGGCGCGACGGGCGAGGGCGGCTTCAAGGCGGAGCCCGGCCGCTACCATCTCTATGTGGCGCTGATCTGCCCCTGGGCCTCGCGCACGCTGATCGGGCGCAAGCTCAAGAAGCTCGACGAGGTGATTTCCGTCTCCGTCGTCGAGCCGGCGCTGACGGAACAGGGCTGGCGCTTCGGCGACTATCCCGGCGCGGATCGCGACGAGGTCAATGGCGCTACTTACATGCACGAGCTCTATACGCGTGCCGATCCCGAAATATCGGGCAGGGCGACGGTGCCGGTCTTGTGGGACCGGCAGCGCGGCACGATCGTCAACAATGAGTCCGCCGATATATTGCGGATGATGAATTCCGGCTTCGGCGATCTCGCCGACTCCGCCTTCGACCTCTATCCGGCCGATCTGCAGGTGCAGATCGATGCGCTGAACGCCAGCATCTATCCGCGCTTCAACAATGGCGTCTATCGCGCCGGCTTCGCCACCAGCCAGAAGGCGTATGAGGAGGCCTTCCAGGAGGTGTTCGCCACGCTCGACGAAGTCGAGGAGAGCCTCGGCGACGGCAGGGGCTTCCTCCTCGGCGAGCGCCTCACGGAGGCCGATGTGCGGTTATTCGTGACCTTGGTGCGCTTCGATGTGGCCTATCACGGCCTGTTCAAGTGCAATCTGCGGCGCATTGCAGACTATCCCCGCTTGAGCGCCTATCTGGACCGTTTCCTCGGTGTGCCTGGCGTGCGCGAGACGGTCAATATCGACCATATCAAGCGCGGCTACTATTCGATCAAGGCGCTGAACCCGACCGGCATCGTGCCTGTTGGACCGGCATTGCCGAAGGCGCTGGCGTAACCGCGATCAACGGCCCGGCAAGGGAGCAAGTGACGACAGCGCCGCGACGAATGCCTGCGTCGCGGCCTCGACAGCGCCGGAATTGTCGATGCGGATGTGGGTCGCGCCTGCGGGAACCACGACCACCATCGATCGCCTGATCCTCTGCAGGGCGTCCGGGCCGGATTCGCGCCCACGCCTTGCAATGCGTTCCGCCAGCGTCGCCTCCGCGACCGTGATCTCGACAATGGCGAGCTTGCCGAATGTGCCGAGACAATCGGCAAGGCTTGCCCGCGACACATTGGCGATGACGGCATGGCCGGATTTCACGGCGTGCAGCGCGGCGGCGGGCAGGCCGTAATGCAGACCGTGCGCACCCCAACTGACGCTGAACGCACCGCCTTGCCGGGCTTTCTCGAAGGCTTCGACGCTCAGCGTGTCGTGATCTTCCGTCACGCCGTCCGATGGCCGGGTGATGACCCGGCGCACGAACAGCATGTCCCCGCGATCCGGGAAGGCTTCGGCGGCGCGCGTCAGCAATGTATCCTTGCCCGCGCCGCTCGGCCCTACGACGGCGATGAAGATGCCTTCAGGCAACGCGCTTGCCTTCCCGCCAGACGGCTGCGACACGCGGCGGCCTGCCGGCCGTGCTGGCGACGCGCACGAGGTCGGCGCGCCGTCCGATCTCGATCCTGCCCCGGTCGGACAGGCCCGCTGCGTCGGCGGGGTTTGCCGAGATTAGCCTGATCGCGCCGGGCAGATCCGTCTGCGAACGGTCGGCCAGCAGGAATGCGGCTTGCACCAGGCTGAAGGGCACATAGTCCGATGAGAGAATGTCGAGGGCGTCGGCCTGCAGCAGGTCGAGGGCGGAGACATTGCCGGAATGCGAACCGCCGCGCACGACATTCGGTGCCCCCATCAGCACATGCAGCCCGGCCTGGCGCGACAGTTTGGCGGCCTCCATCGTGGTCGGGAACTCGGCCAGGCCAATGCCGAGCGAAACGCTTTCCTCGACATGGGCCGCCGTCGCGTCGTCATGCGACGCCATGGCGATTCCCGCGCCGGCGCAGCGCTCGGCGATCAGCCGGCGGTTCCGGTCGGAATTGACCTCCGATTCCGCGATGCGCCGCTCGCTATAGGCCAGGAATTCCGCATCCGAGAGCTTCTTCTTGCCCTGATAGTAGATGCGGTAGGCTTCGAGGCTGACGAACTGCCGCTGGCCCGGCGCATGGTCCATCAGCGAAGCGAGGCGCACGCGGTCATTCTGGCTGATCGCGTCGAAATGCGCGACGACGTCGGACACCGAGACTTCGCAGCGCAGATGGATGAAGTGATCGGCACGGAGGCGGCCTTCCGCGCTGGCGGAGGCGATCGTGTCCGCCATGGCCGACATGTCGGCGGCGGCGAATTCGGTGTCGCCTTCGAGGCCGACGCGCAGGGCGTCGAAGACGGTGGTGATGCCGGATGTCGCGATCTGCCCGTCATGCGCATGGAGGGCGGCGTCGAGATTCCAGCGCACCTTGGGGCGCGGCTGGAGATGGGTTTCCAGGTGATCGGTGTGGAGCTCGACGCAGCCGGGGATCAGCGTGTCGCCGTCGAGGTTCTCGCCTGCCTGTACCGAGCCCGAAGCGATGTCCGCGATCCTGCCTTCGCGCACGACAACCGTGCCGTGCACGATCTCGTCAGGCAATACGATGCGGGCATTGGTGAAGATCTCTTCTGGAATCATGGCATCAACCGGAGGCTTGGGCGAAGGCGTGGCGGGCGTGGACATGGAAGGGTGCGCCGGCATCCGGCTCCACGAAGAGCGCGAGGGCGTCGATGGTGAGCGGGCGTGCGAGAAGGTCGGCGAAATCGGCGCGAATGTGGCGTTCCGCCTCCGGCAATGCCGTCGCGTCGAGCGCGTTGGACAGCGTCATGTGGAAGCGGAAGTCGGAGCCGACATGCGGATAGCCCCAGCGATCGAGATTCGCCCGCTGGCGATCCGTCAGAAGGTCCGGCCGGCGGCGGGCGACTTCCGCTTCGGTCAGGGGTGCGCGAAACGGCTCGAAATGCGTGCGGATGCCGGTCTCCAGCCCGGACAGGCCATGAACCGGGCCGGTCGGCGTGAGGGCAAGGAAATTGCCGATGCGCGCAAGCGCAAGCGGCCCCAGCGCGACCGGCTCCTGCTCTTGCGCAAACGCCTTCAGTGCAGCGTCGAGTTCGGCGAGAGACCTGCCATCGGCGAGGCGGAACGGCGCCTTCAGCGTCGCGTGAAAGCCGTAGCGCGCGGGATCGCTGACGAGCGGGTCGATCGCCGGGTCGGCAGCACGCGTCGCGCATCTGTCGAAGGCATCGCGGCCGAGCCAGAGGGCCGCGCGCCGGGTCAGCGGGTCGTCCTGCGCAGGCGTATGGTAGATCGCCACCCGCATCAGATGACGAGCTTCCGCAGCTGCTGCGAGATCAGGTCCATGATGGTGACTGTGATGACCACGATGATCAGGATTGCGGCTGCCTGCGGATAGTAGAAGGCGCGAATGGATTCGAAGAGAACCTGGCCGATGCCGCCCGCGCCGATAATGCCGAGCACGGTCGCCGAACGGATGTTGGATTCGAGGCGATAGAGCGAAAAGGAGATCCACAGCGGCAGGACCTGCGGGATGACGCCGTAGATCACCTGCTGCACGCGCGATGCGCCGGTGGTGCGGATCGCCTCGACGGGACGCGGATCGATCGCCTCCACGGCCTCCGAGAAGAGTTTCGCCAGGATGCCGGTGGTGTGAATGAAAAGCGCCATGACGCCGGCGAAGGGGCCCAGGCCCACCGCGACGACGAAGAGCACGGCAAAGACGACTTCATGGATGGCGCGGAACAGGTCCATCAGGCGGCGCACCGGCTGCAGCACCCACCAGGGCACCATATTGTGCGCCGACAGGATGCCGAAGGGAACCGAGAGCACGACGGCAAGGAACGTGCCCCAGAGCGCGATCTGGATCGTGACGATCATCTCTTCGAGATAGAAGCGCCAGTCCTTGAAGTCCGGCTGCAGGAAGCCGGATGCATATTCGGCCATATTGCCGGAATCGGTGAAGAGATAGGTCCATCGACCCATCTCGGCGGGCCCCCAGCTGATCGCCAGGGCAAGGATGAGAATGGCGAGGAAACCCAGATTGCGCAGGCCGCCCGGCGCGCGCGCGGCTTCCGGCGCCGGTGCCGAAGGTCTGGCCGGTGCGGCGACGCCGCTTGTGGTGACGGTCTGGTCCATGGTCGCTCTCGGCTGGTTACGGGCAGAAAAAGGGCGGCCCGACCAGGCCGCCCTTCGGTCGAATGCGGTCAGCCGGCGGCGTTGAGCTCGGCTTCGTACTTGGCCTTCTCGGCGTTCAGCTCGTCGAGCTTCGCCTTCTTGGCCTCGGCGGACATGGAGGCGTCGGCCTCGGTCTGGGCGATCGACTTCGTGAGCTCCATCACGCGGATCGGCAGGAGCTGCTTGTCGGAGGAGGCGCGGAACGGCGCCCATTTGAGGCCGGCGAGCACTTCCTTCTCGGCGGCGACGTCGCCGGTCGACTGGTCGGTGCCGTAGGTCAGGAAGAATTCCCTGATCTTGGCCTTCTGCTCGTCGGACAGGTCCTTGCGCCAGACGATCGGATCGGCCGGGATCAGCGGCGAGCGCCAGATCTCGCGGATGTTCGCGAAGGCCTTGGGCTGGTTCTGCTCGATCAGCGCCATGCTCTCGGTGTTGTTGGCGGCCGCGTCGACCTGCTTGTTGGCCACCGCCATCGCATTGGTCTCGTGGTTGGCGTTGGTGACGTTCTTGAAGCAGGTCTTGGGGTCGATGCCCTTGGCGCTGAACACGAAGGTCATCGGAACGAGGAAGCCGGAGGTGGAGTTCGGATCACCGAGGCCGAAGTTGAGCGACTGGTCGCACTTCAGCAGGTCGTCGAGCGACTGGATCGGCGAATCCTTCGGCACGATCACGACCGACCAGTAGCCGGGCTCGCCCGTCACCGCGACGCTCTGCACGAAGACTTCGCCCTGGGCGCGGTCAACGGCTTCCATGGCCGACTTGTTGCCGTACCAGGCCATCTGCACCTTGCCGAAGCGCATGCCTTCGATGATGCCGGCATAGTCCGAGGCGAAGAACGGCTTGATCTCGAGGCCGGTCTTCTCGCTCATGGCTGCGAGCAGCGGGTCCCAGCTCGTCTTGAGGTTCTGCTGGGATTCGGTCGAGATGATACCGAAGTTGATGACGTCCTGGGCCAGGGCGGCAGTGGACATCGCGCAGGCGAGCGACATCGCCGCCAGGCGCTTGAAGATAGCGTTCATTGTAATGTCTCCGATTTGACGTAGCGGTCAGGCGTGCATGGGCACCGGCTGGCGTGTGGTCTGCTGCGCCGGTACGGCGGGCATCGGCTCGGCCGGGGCGTCCGGCAGAACCAGTTCTTCCGAAGCGTCGCCGTAAAGCTCGGCCAGGAAAGCGTTGGACAGGGCAGTGGAAGGCCCGTCATAGACGATGCGGCCGTCGCGCATGGCGATGGTGCGCTTGCAGTAGCGCCGCGCATATTCGACCTGGTGCAGGGAGACGAGGACGGTGATCCTTTCCTGCGTATTGATGTCGGCCAGCACGTCCATGACACGGCGGGCGGCGGAGGGATCCAGCGCGGAGATCGGCTCGTCGGCGATCAGGATCTCGGCCTTCTGAACCAGCGTGCGTGCGATCGCGGCGCGCTGTTGCTGGCCTCCGGAAAGCGTCGAGGAGCGCTGCGCGGCGACGTGGGGAATGCCGACGCGGGCCAGTGCCTCCACCGCTCTCGCCTTTTCGGCGCGGTTGAAGATGCCCAGCGTGCCGCGCCATCGCGGAACCTTGCCGAGATTGCCGATCAGCACATTGGTGAGCACGGAAAGGCGGCCGACCAGATTGAACTGCTGGAAGATGACGGCCACGCGGCCAACGCGCCGGCCGCCGGCAAGCCTGCCGCCGGACTGGGACACCTTGTCGAGGATGACGACCTTGCCATTGGCTCCGTCGCCGGCTTCGAGGCCTGCAATATGGCGGATCAGCGTGCTCTTGCCGGAGCCGGAGGCGCCGATCAGGGCGACCATCTCGCCACGCTGCAATTCGACGCTCACATCGTCCAGCGCCCTGGTTCGCCCATAGCGCTTGGAGAGGTTGGAAACACTGATCGCGGTCATGCGCTGATCTCCGTTTTTCCCGCCCTACACGGGGTGAATAACCGTGCGACGACGATCCGGTGACGTTTCGGTGACAGGCGGATGTTACCCACCGTGCCGTTCCAGGAAGGCCTCCGCCGAGAGCGAGCGGAAGTCCTCCAGCGCCTCGAAAAGCCTGTCATGCGGCCAGTCCCACCAGGCCAGCGCCGTCATTCGCTCGCCCGTTCCCGCCGCGAAACGATTGCGGATGAGCCTTGCGGGAACGCCGCCGACGATGGTGTAGGGCGCGACATCCTTCGACACGACCGCGCCGGCGCCGATGACCGCGCCATTGCCGATGCGGACGCCCGGCAGCAGCGTCGCGCCATGGCCGATCCAGACATCATGGCCGATCGTCACCGCATTGCCGCGGCGCCAGTCGAAGAAGGCGGCCTCGTCGTCGGCTCCGTCGAAATAGTCGCCGGCGCGATAGGTGAAATGGTGAAGGGTCGCCCGCCAGGTCGGGTGGTTGGTGGCGTTGATACGCACGGCAGCCGCGACATTCACGAACTTGCCGATGGTCGCGCACCAGATGGAGCAGTCCTCCATCACATAGGAATAGTCGCCGAGCGCGACCTCGCGCAGCCGCGACCGCGCCTCGACCTCGGTATAGCGGCCGAGCGTCGTCTCGCTCACCTCGGCGGTGGCGTGGATCAACGGCGTATGTTCGCTGAGCTTCGGCATCACGCGGCCGCCCGTGCGGAAAAGGCAGAGACGTCGATGATGCGCGTCGCGACAGCCTCGCGCACGGGAATGTCGTGGAAGATGCCGAGGATCGCCGTGCCGACCGCCAGTTTCTCGCCGATCATGCTGACCACGACGTCGCGGTTTGCGGCATCGAGCGATGCAGTGGGCTCGTCGAGCAGCAGGACCGGGTGATCCGTGATGAAGCCGCGCGCGATGTTGACCCGCTGCTTCTCGCCGCCCGAGAAGGTGGCCGGCGGCAGGCTGAACAAGGCGGAGGGCAGGTTCAGCCGCTCCAGCATTTCGGCGGCGCGCTTCGTCGCCTGTCCGCGATCCGCGCCCCGCGCCACCAGCGGTTCGGCAACGACGTCGAGCGCCGAGACGCGCGGCACGGCGCGCAGGAACTGGCTGACATAGCCGATGGAATCGCGGCGCAGGTCGAGCACCATCCGCGGTTCGCCGATGGCGAGGTCGGCCATCTCGCCGCTATGCCGGTCGCGCACCAGAATCTGGCCGGCATCGACGGCGTAGTTGCCGTAGACCATGCGCAGGATGGAGGACTTCCCCACGCCGGACGGTCCGCCGAGCACGACGCATTCGCCCGGCCGCACATCGAAGGTGACATTGGCGACCACCGGCAAGCGGAGGCCGTCGCGCAGATGCATGGTGAAGGATTTCGCCACGCCGCCCACGGAAAGGAGTGCATCGGTCGTCATCTCAGCTCTCCGGGATCGAGGCGACGAGAAGCTGCGTGTAGGGGTGGAGCGGATCGTCCAGCACCCTGTCGGTCAGGCCCTGCTCGACGATGCGTCCGTCCTTCATGACGATCATGCGCTGCGACAGGAGGCGGGCCACCGCGAGATCGTGGGTGACGATGACGACCGCAAGTTCGAGCTCGGCGACCAGCATGCGCAGCAGGTCGAGAACCCGCGCCTGCACCGAGACATCCAGGCCGCCGGTCGGTTCGTCCATGAAGATCAGCCGCGGATGCGTCACCAGGTTGCGGGCGATCTGCAGGCGCTGGCGCATGCCGCCGGAAAAGGCGACCGGCTTGTCGTCGATGCGGATCGCCGCGATCTCGACGCGCTCGAGCCAGTCCGACGCGGTCTGCCTTATGTCGCCATAGTGGCGCTGGCCCACCGCCATCAGCCGCTCGCTGACATTGGCGCCGGCCGATACGCGCATACGCAGTCCGTCGGCGGGGTTCTGGTGGACGAAGCCCCAGTCGGTGCGCATCAGGAACCGGCGTTCAGCCTCGCCCAGCTCGTTCAGGTCGGGAAAGCGCCCATCGCGCATGCGATAGCGGATTTCGCCGCCACTGCGTTCCATCCGGGCGGAGATGCAGTTGAGCATCGTCGTCTTGCCGGAGCCGGACTCGCCGACGATGGCGACGACCTCGCCCGGCCAAACGTCGAAGGAGATGTCCGTGCAGCCGATGAAACTGCCATAGCGGCGTTCGAGATTGCGAACGGAGAGAATGGGTTCGCTGCTCATTCGGCGGCCTCCGGGCTGGTGGCATGGCCATGCTGCGGCAGGCCCTTGCCCTGATGTCCGGCGGCGCGGCGCGTCTCGCAGTGGTCGGTGTCGGAGCAGACGAACATACGCCCGCCCCGGTCGTCCGTGACCACCTCGTCGAGATAGACTCCGGATGCGTCGCACAGGGCGCAATGCGCGGTGAATGTCTGGACCTGGAACGGGTGGTCCTCGAAATCGAGGCTTGCGACCTCCGTGAAGGGCGGCAGCGCATAGATGCGCTTTTCGCGGCCCGCGCCGAAGAGCTGCAGGGCCGGCGAGCGGTGCATCTTGGGATTGTCGAATTTCGGGATGGGCGAGGGGTCCATCACATAGCGGCCCTCGACCTTCACCGGATAGGCATAGGTCGTGGCGATATGGCCGTGCTGCGCGATGTCCTCATAGAGCTTGACGTGGATCAGCCCGTATTCTTCCAGCCCGTGCATGATGCGCGTCTCGGTCTCGCGCGGCTCGAGGAAGCGCAGGGGTTCGGGGATCGGCACCTGATAGACGATGATCTGGCCTGCATTCAGGGGCGTCTCGGGAATGCGGTGCCGGGTCTGGATGATCGTCGCTTCGTCCGTCCGTGTCGTGGTGGCGACATTGGCGACCTTGGCGAAGAAGGCGCGGATGGAGACGGCGTTCGTCGTGTCGTCGGCGCCCTGGTCGATGACCTTCAGCACGTCGTCCGGCCCAAGGACCGAGGCGGTGACCTGCACGCCGCCCGTGCCCCAGCCATAGGGCATCGGCATTTCCCGGCTGGCGAATGGCACCTGATAGCCGGGAATGGCGACCGCCTTGAGGATGGCGCGGCGGATCATCCGCTTCGTCTGCTCGTCCAGATAGGCGAAGTTGTAGGTGGGGAGCGCGCCGGTCATTCCGCTGCCTCGCTCAGGGATGTGTGGTCTTCTTCCGCCTTCGCTTCGTTCCGCAGCGTGCGCAGCAGGTCGAGCTCGGCCTGGAAGTCGACATAATGCGGCAGCTTCAGGTGCTCGACGAAGCCGGTCGCCTGCACATTGTCGCAATGTTCCAGCACGAATTCCTCGTCCTGCGCCGGGGCGAGGCGCTGTTCGTCGAACTCGTCGGCGCGCAGCGCCCGGTCGACCAGGCTGACCGCCATCGCCTTGCGTTCCGACTGGCCGAAGACGAGGCCGTAGCCGCGGGTGAAGCGCGGCTCGCCGCCCGCCACATCCTTGAACTGGGACACCATCTGGCATTCGGTGACGCGGACGCCGCCGACATTCACCGCGAAACCGAGCTCGGGAATGTCGATCTCGACATCGACCAGCCCGATGCGGATTTCACCGACGAAAGGATGGGTGCGGCCATAGCCGCGCTGCGTCGAATAGCCGAGCGCCAGCAGGAAGCCTTCGTCGCCGCGCGCCAGCGCCTGCAGGCGAAGATCGCGCCCGACCGGATATTCGATCGGCTCGCGGGTCAGGTCGGCCGGTTCGGCGTCGCCTGGGATATCAGGCTCGATCAGGCCCTGTCCGTCGAGAATGTCCGTCACGCGCGGGCAGCCGCTTTCGTCCGGCCTTTCGCGGCGGAGCGCCTCATCCACCGGCCCGTCGCCCGCCATGGCCGGATCGATCAGGCGATGCGTGTAGTCGAAGGTGGGGCCGAGCAGCTGGCCGCCCGGAATATCCTTGAAGGTTGCCGAAATGCGCCGCTCGATCTGCATCGCATTGGTGTCGAGGGGGCGCGCATTGCCGAAGCGGGGCAGGGTGGTGCGATAGGCACGCAGCAGGAAGATCGCCTCGATCAGGTCGCCGCGCGCCTGGCGCACGGCCATCGCCGCGAGCTGCGGATCATAAAGCGAGCCTTCCGCCATGACGCGGTCCACCGCGAGCGACAGCTGGCCGGCGATCTGGTCGAGCGACAGCGCCGGAACGTCGCGGTCGCCGCGCCGCCGGTCGGCCATCAGCCGATGGGCATTGGCGATCGCCGCTTCGCCGCCCTTTACCGCAACATACATGGCTCAAGCCTCCGTGATGCGGGTGGTCCGCGGCAGCGCCATCGCCTGAGGCCCGCAGACGAGCAGCAGGTCGAAGCCGAGCGGGAAGCGCGCACGGTTCTGCGCCATCGCCGGGACGAAGCCGTCCGGCAGGCCGGCAGGGGAAATCGCGGCGGTCGTCTCTATTCCCGGTCCGGCAAGCAGGAGCGTTGGGCCGCCTGCGAGGCTTTCGACCGGCAGCAGCAACGTTGCCGAGCGATCCGGATAGGACGACGTGCCGATGGCGAAACGCGGCCAGTTTTCGACCGGACTGCGCGGCGCCAGAACCGCGAACGCGGCGCGGCCCGCATTGTCGGTGACGGGCGCGCCGGTGTGGAAGGCCAGCCATCCGGATGCGTCCCCGGCATCTTCCTCGAAGAAGACCGGCGTATCGTAATCCGCCAATGCGGCGAGGAAGGCGGCCGATGCCGGCATCAGCGGAGCCGGTGCGCGCGCCATGTCGCCGATATCGACCATCCTGCCGGGATTGGCGAATGCATCCAGCATGTTGCGGAAAACCGCCTGCGAGCCGAGGACCGGTTCCGCGAGCCCGCCCTCATAGATCGCCTGGGAGCCGGGATGCGTCATCAGTCTTCTCCCCGGACCATGGTGAAGAAGTCGACGCGCGTGGCTTCGGTCTCTTCCGCGCGGCGTTTGCGGCTCGCGGAGAGCGCTGCGAGGGCAGGAGCCACGAAGGTGGCTTCGATACGGTCCTGCCAGTCGTCCCGCTGCGCGAGCGCGTCGAGATGGGCGACGATCCGCGACTTTTCCACGTCGCGGCCGAGAATGACGGAATGACCGACCTCGCCGCTGGCGAGCCTCACCGTCGCGCGCGTCACCGTCGCCTCGCCGAGATTGAACGGAGCGCCGCCGCCGCCGATGCGTCCGCGCAGCATCACCATGCCGATCTCCGGGCCGCGCACCGCGATGGCCGCCGGCAGATCGTCGCCAAGCGCGGCATAGTCCCGGGCGAGGCACGCGGCATCCGCCGAAGCGAGCGCGTCCAGCGTGCGCTTCCGGTCGGTGGGGTTTCTTGGGATTGGAGCGCTCATTTGTCTATTTGTCTATACAATTCATCCTTTTTATGGTTTTACCGTGTGGCCGATGACGGCTTCATGACGGTTCGGATGATTCTGCGGGACAAATGATGGATGTGAGCGATGGGGTGACGCGCTGGCGGCGCGTGGCCGACGATATTCGCAGCCGGATCGCGGAGGGGACGATTGCCGACCTTCTCCCGCCCGAAATGGAGCTCGCCGGCCGCTACGGCGTCAATCGCCATACGGTCCGCCGCGCCATCGCGGCGCTGTCGGCCGAAGGCCTGCTGCGCGCGGAGCGGGGGCGCGGAACCTTCGTCAATGAGCGGCCGGGCAGGATCGTCTATCCGATCGGCGCGAGGACGCGGTTTTCCGAGAACATGCTGCGGCAGTCGATCGAGCCGTCCGGCAGGCTGATCCGTTCCGACCGCGTGGCTGCCGATGCGACGCTTGCGGCAGTCCTGCAATGCCGGGTCGGTACGCCGCTGCATCGGCTGGAACGTCTTTCGGTGGCGGACGGATTGCCCCTGTCCGGCTCGACCTCGCACCTCTCCGCGGAGCGGTTCCCCGGCATCATCGATGCCTATGCGGAGACGGGATCGATCACGGAAGCGCTGAAGCGCGAGGGCGTGTCCGACTACCGCCGCGCTGAAACCCGGCTTTCCGCGGAACGGGTATCGGCACGGGACGCCGACCTGCTCAGCTGCGCGCCGGATGCGATCGTCCTTGTCAGCAAGGCTGTCGACATCGACCTCGAGGGCCGCCCGATCCACGCCGTCCGCACCAGGTTCCTTGCCGACAGGATGGAACTGGTCATCAGCGCCGAGGGGTAGATCGTGGGGGATTCCGGGATCGCATCAATGGACAGGTAACCATAGCAGGGCCGGGTACATGAAAGCGTGAAGATGATGGCTAAGATTGTGGGTACACGAATCAAGCGCTGTATATTTGCCTGACGTTTGATGGATGGCACCGACTTGCCGAGGGGGCTTTCGATGCATGCATTGACCAAAACTGCCTCGCCGGAAACGCTCTACCCCGGCTGTTCCGTGATGGTACCCGATGCCGATATCCCACTTGGTGGGCTGGAGCCGCCTTTTGAAACTTTCACCAGAGAAAAATGTTCGGCGGCTGCAGGTGCCTCGGTTGACCTTGTAATTCAATCTGCGGCGCAACTGCTTGTTCGGCCTATCGACGATGCAATCCGGAGCACGCTCACATTGCTCGGGGAGCATTCGCTGGCCGACCGGGCCTGGATGTTCGAATATGACTCTCGTGGTCTCTTTATACACAATACGCATGAATGGACCTGCGGCGAGGCAACCCCGCATGTCGAAGACCTCCAGGGCATGTCGATAGCCATGATTGGCTGGCTTCATCGATCGCTGATCGAGGGGTTGGCAGTCATGATAAACGATGTCGACCGACTCCCCCGGATCGCCCGCCGGATGCAGGTCGAAATGCAGCGGCAGAAAGACCTCAGCGTGCTTTGCGTACCTGTATTCCACGACGGAAGGCTGCGTGCCTGTATCGGCTTTGATGCAACCCAACGTCATCGGCGATGGGATGAGGTGACGATCGGTACGCTTTTCCATTGCGCGGAACTGATCTCTGTCGCCCGCTATCGTGGTTCCGAGAGGGAAGAGTACCTTCAGAAGGCCAAACCCGACCGCCCGTCTCATGCGCCGATCATCCACCTTCAGGTTCGGAACGGCACGCGTGGTGTTTCGGTCGACAGCATATTGGGAGTACGTTCATCCCATAGCTATACGGAAGTGTGGTGCGCCGATGGCTCTGTCATCGTCGACCATCGACCCATCCACGTCTGGTTCCGTATGCTTCCGGCCATGGATTTCATCCAGATTCATCGGACGGCCGCAATCCATCTCTCGCATGTCGAGCGTTTGGATCGCAAAGCTGGCCGTACCGGGTCGGGTTGGAACGCCTACCTTCGTGGCGAGGACAAACCCTGGTCAGTCTCACGCCCCTATCGGCAAGCCCTGCGCACAAAACTCGGCGTGTAGCCCGGCTCTGCTCGACGCATTAGCGGTCCCATGTACCCAGTCCCGCATCATTGAAAAGGTCGGCGGTGAACCCACTCGTCTTGGCGTCGGTTGCCTTGAAGCTGACCGACCCGAGCGACCCCTTGGCCATACCTTCGCCGGCAGGCGCCATCGCGAAAGTGTCACCGTCCCAGTGCTGGAGTGGAAACACGAGTTTTTTAGGACCGAGCACAAGAGCAAGCCCGCCACCGTCGCGTTTGATTTCAGCGCTGCCGTAATAGGGGTTGGCATAGGTGCCTATATACGCATCAAGCTTATTGGCTGGCGACGCAGAGGCCGGCGGGCTCTGGCCAACGAGATCGCCCCGTGGCGCGAGTATGCCCGCGAAAGCGGTGTGGTAGGTGTCGAACCAGTCGCGGGTCGGCTGACCGTACAGAGCGGTGTCAACGAACTGCGTGACTATGGCTTCCGTGGCGCCAACCGGCGCACCATTGGTCAGAACAATGATGCCGAGGTCGGCCGAGGGCACGATCTTAAAGCTGGTGCTGGCGCCGAGGACGAACGCGCCCGAATGCCCCATCGACGTCCGGCCATTGGCTTCAACATTGACGTTAAAGCCGTAGCCATAAAATCCTGATCGCGCGTCCATTTGCTGAGCACGTGCCGAGAAGGATTGTGCAGTCAATGCCGGTTGAATGGCTTCGGGCGTGAACAATGCTTTGCCATCGCGCGTGCCGCCCGCCAGCAACAGCTTCAACCATTCGGCCATGTCGACAACATTGGATGACAGGCTGCCGGCAGGTGCTTGGGCTTGCACGTTCAAGCTGTAGAGTGGTTGAAAGCGGCCATCTTCGAAAGCGTGAAGCTCGGCGCGATTTGATTGTGAGAGCAGGTCCTCGTAGGCGTAGCTGGTGGCCGTCATGCCGAGTGGCTGGAACAGCAGCTCATTGGCTAATGTTTCCCAGCCGGTATTGGCTGCGGCTGCCACCGCCTCGCCGGCGATTGTCGTCCCGAAATTGGCATAGGCATATGAAGTGCGGAAAGCCCCGAGCGGGAGCTGCGCCAGCCGTTCGATGATCGTTGCCCTGTCGAAGCCAAGTTCTTCCAGATCGTCGCCCGCTTCATGCGGCAGCCCTGACCGGTGAGAGAAAAGATCGCCGATCGTTGCATGTGATGTCACATAGGCATCGTTCAGCTTGAAGGCGGGCAGATATTTGACGATCGGGTCGTCCCAGCGGGCCGCGCCTTTTGCGATCTGTATTGCTGCGACGGTGGCTGAAACGGATTTCGATATGGAGGCGAGCTGAAAGACCGTTTCGGGCTCGACAGGCAGGTTCTTGCCCAATTCACGAACACCGAAACCGCGCGAGAAAACGGTCTCTCCACGATGTACGACGGCGACAGCCAGGCCAGGGACACCGCTGCGCCGCATGATCTCATCGACGGTAGCCGGCAAGGCATCAAGCGCATGCTGGACGCCATCGGTCTCAAGTGCAATCGCGTCTGCTGGAGGAAATTCACCGACCTCGACCTGCGGGGACCCCGCCGCCGAAGGCCCGCTTGCATGGAGAAGCAAGACCAGACACCAGCAGAAAAGCGGGATCAGCAGGGGGAAACGTTGTATTCTTGCGTTTGCTGCAATCTTCATGATCTGCGTCTTGTCCTTGATCTATTTCGCTGCCCAGTCTGGGTCGTCGGAGCATGGCGCGGGGGCGGGCGCCTTGACCTCACGTATCGGATAGTCGTCCGGTGTCACACCCTTGAGGTACTCGATCAGCGCATAGCGCTCATCCTCGCTTAATGCGCGTCCGATCCGGCCGGGACGACTCTGATCATCGGTAAACCAGTGGCCTGCATTGCTGTTGCCCGGCTGCGCGGTGTCGATCAAGGTCGCTCCCTCCGGAGCCTCCGGGCTCAATCCGACCTTGTTCGTATCGATGTCGTTGCCGCCGGTAAGGAACGTCGCTGGACGGGCCTCGCTCAGCATGTCGTAGATGGTGGGCACCGAGCCATTGTGCAGGAATGGCGCGGTTGCCCAGACGCCGGTCAGCGGTCGCGCCTTATATCCGCAGGGCGATGGATTGAAGTCGTTCTTGCGATCGAAACCGTTGTAGTCCGGCCATTCACTTTCGGCTATTCCGGCATCGAGATAGGCTTGCCGCTTGACCGGAACCACGACTGCATGGAGGCCTTCCGCGGCACTGAGCGGGCGATCGATGCCAAGTTTGCTCGCATCGTAGCGTCGTCCGGCGAAATTGACGGCCTGGTTGGGGTCGGTACCGATACGGTCCAACGGTATCACGGATACGTGCCACTCATTCGTACCCTCGATCTTCTGAACGCCGTGGCACCCCGAACAATTCGCGGCGAAGAGATCTTTGCCCGCTGCATAGCGTGAAGGGTCGAGTGGACCGAGAACACTTTCAGGCCATGCAGGCGGCTTGAGCTTTTGCAGTGTCTTTTCGAGATTGAACAGATTGTGCACGCGCAAGGTCGTTTTCCAGCGCGTTTCCTCCGGCAGGATTTCACCCGTCGCGGGATCGGTCAGCTGGAAGCGGCCGACACCCATGGCCTCGATCATGTTGCGCGACATCGGCTGACGCGCCGAGGCGTTGTATTGGACCCAGTCGAAGCGCCAGATATCCCAGAGGTAGGGGAAGCTGGTGGGGGCATCGCCTGGATAAGCGTTCTTCGGCTCGGCTAAGCCGTAGGTGAAGACGGCATTGGCGATATCATTCACCGCATCCAGCCGCCCGTAGCCGGTAAGGGTGGAGCCCTGCGCTATGGCCTCGGAACGCTCGATCGAACCGCGTGAACCTTGGACGAGAAGCTCGAGATCACGTTCCACGCGCTCCTTTGGATAGCCGAGCAGGACCGATCGCTGCAGGAAGCGATCGCGGCGGGCGGGATCTTCACTTGTTGCGATGATCTGCTTGTTCAAATCCGCTGCGAACGCATTGAAGTCCACATGGGACTGGCCGCCGTCGATCTGGATACGCTGTCCCGAGTGACGTATCTGGCCGGAATGGCAGGCGGCGCAGGTCAGGCCTGCCTGGGGCACGCCGGCGGGATTTGGGTCCGCGTCAACGATGAAGCCGATCGGCCAGCCATAGGGATTGCCCGCATGGTTGGCGCCGTCGGAGACGAGACCATATCGCGCAAGGTTCTCCGGCTTCATGAAGCGGCCGCCCTGGCCATCTTCAAGCGCCTCAAGGAAGGCGCTGGGCACGAGGAAGGTGCCTTGCGAGGTGTATCGATACAGTGCCCGCTGATCGTCAGACCAGCCTTGATCGAGTTGGATGACTGCCGGTTCGGCAAGAGCGGCAAATGGCATTGCCGAGGAGATGAAGAGGGCGAGGAAATGGAGGCGATCCATTCTCATGGCTTATGCCTTTTCGATGTCTGCGGGTTGCTGGGATGCCAAGGGGGCTGTCACGGAAACGGGCATGCCGTTGAGCCGATGTCGCGAACACCACTGCATGACACCAGCCGTCAGATGTCCGAGGGACACCTGACGATCAGGAGATCCATCTTTCGAGGCGCTGTCGTTCATTGCGTGCTCGCTAGCCGAGCAACGACATCAACGAGCGTGTCCGGGGAGCACAAGTACAAATGGACGAAACGACATCTGCGTTCGACGAAACGACGCCAGCCTGCCCTCGGCTTTCGCCGTGGTCAGAACATCCCTGTCCCGGACAAGGCGGATATCGGTGTGCGTCGAGCGTCCAGGTTCGATGGCTGCAAAGCGGTCAAAGCGGCTTCTTCAGCCATTTCGACAGGACGCCGACAATGCCTTCGCGAAACAGCAGCACGGCGATGACGAAGACGACGCCCTGCGCGACAGTGACCCAGGCGCCGAGGCTCGCCAGATAGTTCTGCATCGTGATGATGATCGCAGCGCCGATCATCGGCCCGAAGACGGTGCCCATGCCGCCGAGCAGCGTCATCAGAACGACCTCGCCGGACATGGTCCAGTAGACATCGGTGAGCGAGGCGAGCTGGACGACGATGGCCTTGGTCGCGCCGGCGAGGCCAGCCAAGGCGGCCGACAGAACGAAAACCGCGAGCTTGTATCGATCGGTGCGGTAGCCGAGCGAAATCGCGCGCGGCTCGTTGTCGCGAATGGCCTTCAGCACCTGTCCGAAAGGCGAGTGGATGATGCGGTAGATCACCAGCATGCCGAGGAGGAAGATCGCCGCCACGACATAATAGAGCGTCATCGTATCGGCGAGGTTGAGCAGGCCGAACAGATGGCCGCGCGGCACCGCCTGGATGCCGTCTTCGCCGCCGGTGAACGGCGCCTGCACCGCGAAGAAATAGGTCATCTGAGCAAAGGCCAGCGTGACCATCGCGAAATAGATGCCCTGGCGGCGGATGGCCAGCGCGCCGAAAGCGAGGCCGAGCACGGCGGCGGTGGCCATTCCCGCCAGAATGGCCAGTTCGGGCGGAAAGCCCCAGATCTTGGCGGCATGCGCCGAGACATAGCTCGCCATGCCGAAATAGGCGGCATGGCCGAATGACAGCAGCCCGCCATAGCCGAGCAGGAGATTGAAGGCCGAGGCGAACAGGGCAAAGCACAGGAGCTTCATCAGGAAGAACGGATAAAGCAGCGCCGGTGCGATCAGCAGAAGGGCGGCGAGGCAGATGAAGATCGCGACGTGCAGGCGCTTGCCGCCGGGGGTGCTTTCGGCAAGGGCGGCGCCTGCGCCCGCCGGTTCCGTTTCGACCTGCATTTCAGATCTCCCTTCCGAACAGGCCGGCCGGCTTCACCAGAAGGACGATCGCCATGATGATGAAAATGACCGTCGCGGCGGCTTCCGGATAGAAGACCTTGGTGAGGCCCTCGATGAGGCCGAGCGCGAAGCCGGTGACGATGGCGCCGAGGATCGAGCCCATGCCGCCGATGACGACCACCGCGAAAACCACGATGATGAGGTTCGACCCCATCATCGGGTTGACGGCATAGATCGGCGCCGCCAGCACGCCGGCAAAGCCCGCTAGGGCGACGCCGAACCCGTAGGTGAGCGTGACGAGCAGCGGCACGTTGATGCCGAATGCCTGGACGAGCGTGGGATTTTCCGTTGCGGCGCGCAGATAGGCGCCCAGCCTGGTCTTCTCGATGACGATCCATGTGCCGAGGCAGACGACAAGCGAGGCCACCACCACCCAGCCGCGATAGAGCGGCAGGAACATGAAGCCCAGATTGACGCCGCCGCTCAACTGCGGCGGGATGGCATAGGCCAGCCCCGACACGCCATAGGCATTGCGGAACAGGCCCTCGATTATCAGGGCGAGGCCGAAGGTCAGCAGCAGTCCATAGAGATGGTCGAGCTTGTAGAGGTGTGAAATCAGCGTCCGCTCGATGACCATGCCGATCACGCCGACGATGAGCGGCGCAAGCAGCAGCGCCGGCCAATAGCCGATGCCGAGATAGGCCAGCAGCATCCAGGCGACAAAGGCACCCATCATATATTGGGCGCCGTGGGTGAAATTGATGATGTTGAGCAGTCCGAAGATGACCGCGAGGCCGAGGCTCAGCGTCGCGTAGAAAGCGCCATTGATGAAGCCGAGCAGCAACTGACCGTAGAGTGCGGCGGCCGGGATACCGAAAATTTCAGCCATCGGACATTTTCCGGAAATGACGTTTCCCGGGAGCCGAGGCTCCCGGGGCACGCGGTTTCGACCTTACTTGACGAGGCTGCAGCCGCCATCGGCCAGCGGGCGGAAGGCTTCCGCGGCCGGGATCGTCGCGACCGTCTTGTAGAGATCCCAGTCTGCCGTGGACTCTTCCGGCTTCTTGACCTCGAACAGGTACATGTCGTGGACGTGGCGGCCGTCGACGCGAACCTCGCCCTTGCCGAACAGCGGATCTTCGGACGGCATTTCCTTCATCTTGGCCATGACGGCGGTTGCATCCTTGCCCTTGGTCGCCTCGACGGCCTTGAGGTAGTGCAGCACCGATGCGTAGACGCCGGCATGCACCATGGTCGGCATGGAGCCGCCATGCTTCTCGGCGAAGCGCTTGGAGAATTCGCGCGTGCCGTCATTCTGGTCCCAGTAGAAGGCTTCCGTGAGCACGAGGCCCTGGGCGGTGGCGAGGCCCAGCGCCTTGACGTCGGTCACGAAGGTCAGCAGGCCGGCGAGCTTCTGGCCGCCCTGGACGATGCCGAATTCGGACGCCTGCTTGATGGCGTTGGTGGTGTCGGCGCCGGCATTGGCCAGGCCGATGACCTTGGCGCCCGATCCCTGCGCCTGCAGCAGGAAGGAGGAGAAGTCCTGGCCGGGGAAGGGATGGCGCACGCTGCCGAGCACCTTGCCGCCGGCCTTCTCGACCAGCGCAGAGGTGTCGCGCTCGAGCGCATGGCCGAAGGCATAGTCGGCGGTCAGGAAGAACCAGGTGTCGCCGCCGGCCTTGACCATCGCGCCGCCCGTGCCATTGGCCAGCGCCCAGGTGTCATAGGTCCAGTGGACGGTGTTGGGCGAACAGGCCTTGCCGGTCAGGTCCGACGCGCCGGCGCCGGAGTTCATGAAGATCTTGTTCTTTTCCTTGGTGATCTCGCTGACGGCAAGCGCCACCGACGAGGTCGGCACGTCGAGGATGACGTCCACGCCATCCTGGTCATACCACTGGCGCGCGATGCTGGACCCGATGTCGGGCTTGTTCTGGTGGTCGGCCGAGATCACCTCGACATTGATGCCCTTGTCCGCGGCCTTGAAATCCTCGACCGCCATCCGGGCGGCGACGACCGAGCCTTCGCCCGAAAGGTCGGCATAGGTGCCGGACCGGTCGTTGAGTACGCCGAGCTTCACATTGATCTTGTCCTGGGCGAGTGCGCTGCCCGACATCAGGGCCGCAGCGGCTGCGGCCAGGATCAGTTTCGAGATCTTCATTGTCCTCACTCCCTTTTTGTTGATCGAAACCTTCAAACGCCAAGATAGCGGTGAAGCTTGCCCATGTTTGCCTCCAACTCCACGTTGGCGACCTCGTCGACGACGCGGCCCTGCTCGACGATGTAGTGGCGGTCGGCGACCGCCGCCGCGGCATGGAAATTCTGCTCGACAAGGAGGATGGTGAACCCCATCGACTTCAGCCTGGAGATCATGCGCCCGATCTGCTGGACGATGACGGGCGCAAGGCCCTCGGTCGGCTCGTCAAGCAGAAGCAGCCGCGCGCCGGTGCGCAGGATGCGGCCGATCGCCAGCATCTGCTGCTCGCCGCCGGAAAGCTTGGTGCCCTGGCTGTGCAGCCGCTCCCTGAGATTGGGAAAGAGATCGAAGATCTGCTCGAGCGTGAAGCCGCCCGGCGCGATGACCGGCGGCAGCATCAGGTTTTCCCTGACGTCGAGACTGGAGAAGATGCCGCGCTCCTCCGGGCACCAGGCGATGCCCTTCCTGGCGATATGCCGCGAGGCGAGGCCGACCAGTTCGTCGCCATTGAGGCGGACCGAGCCCCGGCGCTTCTCGATCACGCCCATGATCGATTTCAGCGTGGTCGTCTTTCCAGCGCCGTTGCGGCCGAGCAATGTCACCACCTCGCCGGCCCGCACATCGAAGGCCATGCCATGGAGCACATGCGATTCACCGTACCAAGCATTGAGGTCGCGCACCGACAGCAGCACCTCCGTCGCGGCGGTCGGGGCGGGCTGGCTTGCGGCGGCGCTATGCATGGCCCGCTCCGATATAGGCGTCGAGGACGCGCGGATCCTTCGAGACGGTCGCATAATCGCCCTCCGCCAGAACCTTGCCGCGAGCCAGCACTGTGATGAAGTCCGATAGGGTCGAGACGACCGACAGATTGTGCTCCACCATCAATATGGTTCGATCCTTCGAGACGCGGCGGATCAGCTGGGTGATCCGGTCGACGTCGTCGGCGGCCATGCCGGCCATAGGCTCGTCCAGCAGCATCATTTCCGGGTCGAGCGCCAGCGTAGTGGCGATTTCGAGCGCCCGCTTGCGGCCGTAGGAGAGTTCGCCGGCCGCCGTGTCCAGGAAGGGCGTCAGGCCCACCGCCTCGACCAGTTCGCGGGCGCGCCCGTTGAGGTCGTCGAGAACCCGCTCCGACCGCCAGAAATTGAACGAATCCGGCCGCGCCCGCTGCAGCGCGATGCGGACATTCTCCAGCACGCTCATATGCGGAAAGACGGCCGAGATCTGGAAGGAGCGTATCAGGCCGAGACGGGCGATATCGGCCGGCTTGCGGCTGGTGATGTCCTGCCCCTTGTAGATGATCGTCCCGCGGGTCGGGGTCAGGAACTTGGTCAACAGGTTGAAGCAGGTCGTCTTGCCTGCGCCGTTCGGGCCGATGAGCGCATGGATCGTGCCGCGGCGAACATTGATGTCGACGCCGTCGACGGCCACGAAGCCCCTGAACTCCATTGCCAGCCCGCGAGCGGACAGGATGATGTCGTCGGCCATGAAGTCCTCCCTCCCGGCCCCTCATACAGGTCTAACGCCTGTTTTCATCGACGCTATTGAGGGCCGCATCGGGAGTCAAACATTTTCAATATCGGGCAAAAGAGTTCACCAGCATGAACTTTTGCACTACAAATCCGGTTATGCCATTGAGCACCTTGTCGGGAGGTTGGATGCGCGTCAGGCAGATCGAAAATGTCCTCGACCTGTTCGAGATATTCGCACGGGAACGGTCGCCGTTGACCCTGACGGCCCTGTCGCAGGCGATGGCCATTCCGAAATCCAGCACTTTCAACGTCATCGAGACGCTTGTCAGCCGCGGCTTCCTCTACGAAACGAAGCCGAGGGGCGGCTATTACCCGACACAGCGCCTGCTCGAACTGGCGCATGCGATGATGGAAGGAGACCCGCTCATCACGCGCATTCACGGCCAGCTGGAGGAGCTCGCCGCGGCAAGCGGCGAGACGGCGGTGCTGTCGGCGCGCGAACGCGACGACATCGTCTATGTCGACGTCGTGGAGTCGACCGCGCCGATCCGCTATTTCGCCAAGGTCGGCGAAAGGCGGCCGATCTATACGACGTCGAGCGGCAAGGCCATTCTCACCACCTACGGGCCGGCGGAGCGAACAGGCATCCTGCGGACGCTGCGCTATTTCCCCTATCAGCAGGCGACCAAGAAGGATGCCGGCCAACTGGCTGCGGATCTCGACATGTCGATCCGGCGCGGCTGGTGCGAGGACCTGGCGGAATCCACCCCCGACGTCATGGGTCTCGGCGTTCCCGTCGTGACCGGAGGCCGCCGCTTCGGGCTCGCCGTCGCAGGCCCCATCTACAGGATGCAGGACAATCGCGAGACGCTGGTGGCGCATCTGCACGCCTGTGCCGCACGCATCAACGACCTGGCGGAGACGGGGTAGGGGGAGAGCTCCCGCAGCAGGAAACGACGTTCAGGCCGGTTCATTTTCGCGGGTGCGACCCGGCCCGGCGATACGGCCATTCATGCCGCCGCTGTGAGACTGTTTGCGATCAGCGTTTGCGCACGAATTCGGTGCGCAGCACCAGGCCCTTGATGCTGTCGTGCCGGCAGTCGATCTCTTCGGGATTGTCGGTCAGGCGGATCGAACGGATGACCGTGCCCTGCTTGAGGGTCTGTCCGGCTCCCTTGACCTTCAGGTCCTTCACCAGCACCACGGAGTCGCCGTCGGCCAGCACGTTGCCGGAGGTGTCCCGCACTTCATTTCGGGCCGCAGCCTCCGCGGCGAGCTCCGATGCGGGGCGCCATTCGCCAGTCAGTTCGTCA
The DNA here is from genome assembly GCA_035555795.1 of Rhizobiaceae bacterium. Lineage (GTDB taxonomy): Bacteria > Pseudomonadota > Alphaproteobacteria > Rhizobiales > Rhizobiaceae > RCIO01. Next base: position 82,046 of record DATMGE010000077.1, read on the forward strand.
TATACATAGTCATCGTCCTGGCCGACCATTTCCGGACCCTCATCTCGTTGCAGATCGATCCGGCCCATGCCCGCCTGTGGCGACATATGTCAACAAGCGCATTTGCGGGCAGGTGATCCGGCGTCTAGCGACGTTTCGACCGGCGCAGGCTTGGCGCTCTGCCATATGCATGTCCGTCCGTCAGTTCCGGCTGGAATGCGACGGAGGATTTGCTGCGATCGGAGAGATGGATCAGGCCGGAGACTGGATGGCCGTTCTCCATCGTGTTCAGCCTAAGCTTGCCGGTGCGTCGATCGTCGCAAAATACCCTGGCCGAGGTAGTCACCGCACCGTAGACGCGCTCATAGGCGCCACGGCAGAAAACCAGCGGGGCATCGGTATTCACCACTGTGAACTGCTGGATCGTCACGGGACCGGAGCCGGGCGGCGGAGCGCTGGCATTACAACCCGCGATGAAGACAGCACCGCCAATCGCCCAAAACCGCATCCCCGCCTCCCAGGCCCACAAGGAATCAACCACAGCGATAAACTGTCGATCAATATCGACACCGGCACAATTCGGGAATTGCGTGCGAATGGAGACCGGCGAGCCGCAATCCTGACGAAGGTTGCTGTCGGGCTATCGGCTGACCTGTCAGTTGCGAAGATGCTTGTCGCCAGAGTAGTCTGGACTCGTACTATTGAAATCACTGCGGTATTTCGCGCCGTCGCCGTCTAACTTCGGCCCTGTCGCCACAGTCGGTCGGACTCTCTCAGTCTATCGCCAGACAAACCTGGCCGCTGGCGGCCTACATCGGGGCTATGGACGACTCCGTTCAACGGTTCGCAATCGTGGTGAAATCTTCGACGGCGCGTCGAGAACCCTTGAGGCTGAACCGTCCGATCTCGATGCCATAACCGTTGAGAACAGTGAGATGGGTGCCGGTCGTGAATGCGGCCCAGAACATCCTCGTCTCCTCCGGATTGTTCGGAAGGTCGAAGGCGTAACTGTTGGTCTCGATATCTGCGTCAACGAATAGGCTGTACGGCTTGTCGTTCCCATGACCGAAGCGCAGCTCGACCCGGCTAGTCGCACCCGAAAGCCGCTGCTCCGGGAGCATGATCTCGACGAAGGTGTGTGAGCGGTGCGGGTAATGAGCGATCCGTAGGAGGGGGCTCATCTCTCGGCTTTCAAGGGCAATGAACGGCCGATTGATATTGGTGTTCATGAACACGCCCACGAGCCAGTCTTGGCGAGTCCAAGTTTCCAGCGCCAAGAGATGCGGAATCGCCCCAGCTTTGTCCGCATCGCGAATGTTGATCGAGTGGCGCTCAAGCTCTTCAGGAGTGAAGACGTACATGTCGTCGGGTGGGGTGCGCAGCATGCGCGATACCAGATGACTCGGCGTGTTGAACGTTACGAGTTCCTCGTAGATTTGGCTGATGACTGCTTGAGTTAAGGACGGATCATTTACGCCTGAGATTTGATGCACCCCCAATAGACCGTCGGCAATACGCTCTCGGCCAGCAAGGAAAATGAGCGAGCATGCCGAGTGGCACTCATCACCATTTGGCACCGACGTCTTCAGCCCGGCTGCATTGATCGCACGCGCGACTTCCAGTGCCGGAGATACGAGTCCTCCTGGACTGTTCAGGCTCACTCTTTCGAGGCCCGGGTGGCTTTTCATCTGTTGGATGAAACTATCGGCAACAGCCTGATCGATCGACCCCTCAATCCGAATTTCGGCTCCCTTGACCTCAACAGCACCGCCAAGGCCTTGGGAGACAGCAGGTGGGGCTACCAAGAGCGCCGATACGACGATTCCAAGCATGATCGAATTTATGGTGTAACTGCCGAATAGCCTCCTTCCCACCGCGCCTGCCACTTTGCCGAGAGACCGTCCGACGAACCGACTGGGCGTCGACCTCAGAGCCTTGTACCCGAGTTCCGCTGTATCGATCAAACCCTTCGCGGTTCCGGCGACGGCAACGCCGGCCCCCTCCAACATGGCGTCGAAACCATCGCCTCCTTCCTGGTGTTTGGCGAAGGCGTGGTTGATGCCCTTGATCGTCGCAAGGATTCCCAGCCCGCCGACCCCAGTCAGCAACGCATCGACAGCCGTGTCCTGTCCGTCGATGACGCTGCCGCCGAGGGCAAGCTCAACTGAGCTTGCCAGTTCCTCGTCGGTGTAGCCGCCGTCCAAAACGCCCGTGATGTGGGCCACCTCTGTAGTGGCAATGACAGGAATCCCATCCGCGACGCTTTCCACATAGCTCGTGCTGTCGGTCGCCTTGACCTGATACGCCACTCCATCGACTACGATGTCCGTGTCCGGATGGTTGAAGTGCTCAAAACGTTCGCCGCCGAGATCGGCTTCGACAAGCGTCTCGAAATAAGCGCCTTTCGTCAGGGAGACGAGTCCGGCGAGGCTTTCACCCGGCATGATTAACGTCTTCAGCCAGATCTCGAAATCCGACATCCCCTCGTAGTTCCCGTTCACCTCCCGCAGGGTGTCGTAGATGCTGCTTGCCTGGCTGAGATCGCCCCAGGCCGAAACGGGCACCGACATGGCCGAAAATAGTAGCGCACTCTTCGCGATCGCCTTGCCGTCGTAGGGCTCCAGATGCGAGTGCGGGACCGACCTTAGGGCGGCATGCTCGGAGGCATCGATGCGACGCTGGCTCCGCTCTTCCATGGCGTCGAAGATCGCTCGTGCCTTCTGCACCTCTCCGGTGGCGGCTAGCCTCTGCTTCGCCTTCTCAAGCTCCGCGATCTTCTTGTCCATGGCGGACAGGTCCGGCGGGTCGTTCGTCAGCTTCCCCCACCACGACATGCCCTCGTATGCTCGCTCCCAGCGCTCGTTCAAGCCATCCCGAGTGTCCCTGACCTTGCTCAGGCTCTCCGTGATCAGCTTGTCTGCACGGGCCGCCGCTGTGCCCTGGAACAACTCCTCGATCTGGTCAGAGCAAGAATAGCGGACCTCCTTGAACGATCGCCTCAGAGCTGTCTGCCGGGCCTCGTACCTCTCGATGGGCAAGTTGGTGCGTCTATATGCGAGGTAAATCCCCACGGGGATCAGGCTGGCCGCCAGGGCCATGCTCATGGACGTAGCGCTGGGTTGCTCGAGGAGGTGGCGGGCAGCTGCGACGGCGATGAGGGCCACCGCTCCGAACCCCGTCAAGACGCAGTACTGGTAAAGCCTGTTGGCGCGAACCTTCAACTCGTCGATGGTCGCAGTGTCTCGCTTCAACTCAGTTCCCCTCGATCACCCCGGCCTTATCATATCGCCCGGTCACTATTGGATTACCACCACTTTCAGCTCCTCCAGCCGCTGGTCGTAGACGGAATTCAGGCAGCTCCTGTCGGCCCCGCAATCGTTGCGGACCGCCAGCCAGTGGCGCTGGACTGCCAGGATGCCCTTCCGGATGTCCGCCTGGACGTTGTCGCGGATCCAGAAATAGATCGAGTTCATCGCCCGGTCCTTGGCCCACAGATTCTGATCCGCGCACATAGTTCGTTCGGTTGGAGTTCCAGCTTTCGCGCAGTCGAAACTTGGGCCGTCCACGCCCGTCTCTAGCCCCTGCTTGCGGAGGAGCTGCTCGGCCTCGACGCAGACCATGACCAGCCCCCTGGACTTGATCTCGGATGCCCACGGGTCCAGCAGCTGCGTCCATACATTGACCCACTGCTCACTGCCGAGGATCGCGTTGCCTTTCTCGAACGCCTCTTCCAGTCCGCCTGAGACCGCGGCCATGTCCGGCTGGAAGTAGCCTTGGCATTGCGACCGCAGGATGCTGTAGAGGACCCACCGCTCGGCATAGCGGTCGCCCGTCGGCGCGTCGTAGGGCGTCACCACCTCACCTTCGCCATCCAGCAGGAAGACGTCGATGCCGAGCGCCCGCGCCCGGCTTGGGGTCAGCAGAAGGAAGTCATCGGGTCCTGCAACGGTGAAGAAGCGGATGGCCTCGATCCGTAGTCCCAGGTGTGTCAGGAACGACCCGATCTCCGCGTTGGCGACGCCGCTCTCCCGAAGTTCCCCAGCCTCCTCGCGGTATGCAGCATGGAATCCGATCAGGGACTCGGGCGACATGTACCGACGGGCGCCGGATACCCAGATCAACCCGCAGGCCGAAAAGCACTCGTCGCCACCGTCGACCACGGTGGCGTAGTTCCTCAACCGGATTTCGGCGCCGATCTTCAGCGCCTCACGGAGCAGGCCGCCCGGACTCTCGAGATAGACCGCCACCTTCTCGCGGTTTCCGACCGCGTTCAGGAACCGCTCGCTGTCGCCTTGAACGATCTCGCCCTTGATGACGACTAAGTCGACCGCGCCGGGGATTTCCACGAGTTCGACCTCGGCCGCCGCGGATACCGATATCCATGCAAGCACGCACAGGATCGCGCCGATCAAACTCAAGCCCTGCATTCCCCCAGCTTCCCCCAAGAACGCCGCACCCAACTCTGGGCCATCATACTATCCGCATGTCTAAAGGGCTACGTTCGACCGGTGTTCGCCTGGGTCGGTCCCGACGGATCGCCGGTTCGCCGCGTTAACCCGGTCCTCCCGTTTCCCCAACTCCATCCGGATCAGATGCTTCCTGGCAACGGGAGCGGACACGCGTTGTCCTTCCGCGGCAAGCAGCCTCGAATAGGTCGCCGGACCAGCCATCGGGTGAGCCAAGGCGAGGTCATGGAGACGGTCCAGCGTCGCCCTTGGCGTGGTCGTCCCGTGCCGCCACTCGATCGTTCTCCCCGGGTCGAGGAAGCGAAGGCCCATCAGCCCCCGGCTTTCAAGGCGGCGGCAGACCGGCACCTGTTCACCCTGCGCCGCCATCGCAGCCAACTGCCCAGGCTCCAGGCCCATCCGCCTCGCGCAGACGATCAGGGAAACCGAGCCGGCGACCTTCCTGACAGGGACGTTCTCGATTGTCCGTCGTCAGGGTTTTTGGGACAACAGGCGGCGTGAGCTAACGGAGGCTCTGGTCCATCAGGTTTGTCACATTAGGCCGCTGCATCTCG
>DATMGE010000078.1:0-2278 GCA_035555795.1 Rhizobiaceae bacterium
CATCATCGCCCCGGCCGAAGCCTCCAGCAACCTCGCCCGCTATGACGGCGTGCGCTATGGCCTGCGCGAACTGCCGCAGGGCGCCAATCTGCAAGAGATGTACGCCGCGACGCGCGCCGCCGGCTTCGGCGACGAGGTGAAACGCCGCATCCTGATCGGCACTTACGTGCTCTCCGCCGGGTTCTACGACGCCTATTACACGCAGGCGCAGAAGGTCCGCACCCTGATCGCGCGCGATTTCGCGGAAGCCTGGGCGCGCTGCGACGTGATCCTGGCGCCGACCACGCCGACAGCCGCCTTCGCCCTGGGCGACAAGCTGGACGATCCGCTGGCTATGTACCTGAACGACGTGTTCTCCGTCCCCGCCAGCCTGGCCGGCCTTCCGGCGATGAGCGTGCCCGCCGGCCTCAACGGCGAGAGCCTGCCGCTGGGCTTGCAGATCATCGGCCGGCCGTTCGACGAACAGGGCGTGCTCAACGCCGGGCTGGCGATCGAGCAGCGCGCGGGGTTCACGGCGCGGCCGGAGACGTGGTGGTAACGAGGGACGGCCAGCGCCGGCCTTCCTTCACCTCCAGGCTTTGATCAAGCTGGGTTTTACTTGTCCGCCCGGAGCAGGAACAGCCCGCGGCGATCGAACAGGAATTCGTTGATCGGGCGGAAGGCGATCCCGTTCGCCAGGCGGAACGGAAACTTGGTGAAGCCGTGCCGCAGCGACACGTTCCTGAAGCCCGCTTGTTTCAGCATGTCACGCAGTTCGAAGGGATCAAGCAAGCGCTCGGCATATTCGCCGGTTTCAGGATTGCGACACCACGCGAATTTCGGCGGGGTCGGCAATGTGCCCTTGTCACGATAGGTTTCCGCCGCCTTGACGATTTCCGGTCGGATCATGCCCGCGGTGGCCGCGACTAGCTTGGCCTGCTGATCGGGCGTGAAGGCAATGCCGGTCTCGTCGATGATTTCCTGCCGCATCGCGCCATAAGGCTTGGCATTGGCGTGCTCGACCGGACGGATCTCGGTCTTGAGCCATTCGGCGTGTTCCCACGACGTGTCGCGTTCCTTCCACATTTCGAAGGTGGATTCGCGGAAGCTGCTGTTGAAGCGATTGCTATCATTGCGCAGCAGGAGAGTGCCGCCCGGCTTGAGCAAATCATAGCACCGCTCGAACATCGCGGTGAGATCGTGGACGTGCTCCAGCGCTTCGGACGAATAGATCCCGTCAAACGACTCCTCTTCGTCGAGCGAGCAGATATCCGCCACTTTCGGCTCTATATTCAAGACGTGGCCCTTGGCCCGGGCGGACGCGAGGCATTCGCTAAAGCCGTCGATCATCGAGGGGAGAATGTCGATCGCGACGACCTCGTTTCCTCCAACCTGTGACAGGCCCACCGCGTCCCAGCCGAAACCGCAGCCGACTTCGAGGATGCGTTTGTTGTAGAACTCGCCCAGGGCACACATGTCGCGAATGCTGCGTTCCCAATATTCGAGATCGAATTTCTCATCGAAATCTCGACTATAAACGACAAGATCGGGGTGTTCCGAGCCATGAATATAGTCGTCTATGAGCTGACGCATCGAATCCCCCAGATCCTGTGTCACAGCGATGCGCAATTTAAATGACATGGTCTGGACAGAGGATCAATCGCCGTTACCGCGCTGAGCCATTCCGAACGAACTCAGGTTAAAGACCTGAGAGCACGGGGCTGGCGGCAATGCATTGACAATCGCCGCTCCCACGTCAGTGGCTCAGCGCATGAGGGCCGCGCTCCAATCCATATCAAGCCGGTATCACTGCGCCGGATGATGGCGATGAGCGAAACGCACGGGCAACGCTTCATTGCCCTCGATTCCCTGCGTGGGCTCGCGGCGCTGGCGGTAGTGTATTACCATATGGGCGATTTCGGCTGGGTCGCCGGGCTTGCGCCGTTTCGATACGGCTGGATGCTGGTCGATTTCTTCTTCGTGCTGTCGGGCTTCGTGATCGCCGCGAGCTATGGCGGGCGGCTGGCGCGGGGGTATCCGCGCGGGCGCTTCATGCTGGTGCGGCTGGGGCGGGTCTATCCGCTGCACATCGCCACCGTGGCGGGGTTCGTGGCGCTGGAGTTCCTCGTCTTCCGCCCAGTGCTGCACGAGGCGCATCCGCAGTCGGAGCTGGTGCGCGGGGTGTTCCTGCTCGACGCCTTCGTGCGCGGGGCGGGCAATTTCTTCGCGCCGGTGAGCTGGGCCGTGGCGGTGGAGATCGTGGTCTATGCCCTGGCCGCCGCGCTGTTCGGGCGCGGGC
>DATMGE010000079.1:0-47927 GCA_035555795.1 Rhizobiaceae bacterium
GCGTCAGCACCGTCCTGTCTTCCCCATTGTCGGTCACCGTTGCCAAGAGCCTCGTCGCCACCGTCATTGTCGGCGTTCTGCTCATCCTTGTCTCGCTGGTGAAGCCGTTCCGCGCTGAAGACGGCAGCGCCAAGGCCTGGCCGGTTCTGGTGCGCTATCTGCTGCGCGCGATCGGTGCGGTCACGATCATCGCCGCCTTCCTCGGCTATATCGGCTTCGCGCGCTTCGTCTCGCAGCAGGTCGTCATCACCGGCGGCATATTGGCGACGATGTATATCGGCTTCCTGTCGGCGCGCGGCCTGTCGGATCTCGGCGCATTGCGCGAGACGACGCTCGGCCGCCGCCTGCTCGACCGGATGAAACTCGATGAATCGGCGGAGGACCAGGTCGGTCTGGCGCTCAGCATCGTCATCTACGTGCTCGTGCTTGCCATCGGCATCCCGCCCATCCTGCTGCAATGGGGCTTCCAGTGGGGCGATATCGGCACGTGGGTGGCCGGCGTGGTGCGGGAAGTGCGCATCGGCTCCATCTCCATCTCCATGGTCGGCATCTTCACCGGCATCGTCGTCTTCATCCTCGGCTATTTCTTCACCCGCTGGTTCCAGGGCTGGCTCGACGACTCCGTCATGGCGCGCGGCCGCGTCGATGCCGGCGTGCGCAATTCCATCCGCACGGTCGTCGGCTATGCCGGCCTTGCCGTCGCGGCGCTGATCGGCATTTCGGCGGCGGGCATCAACCTGTCGAGCCTCGCTCTGGTGGCCGGCGGCCTGTCGCTCGGCATCGGCTTCGGCCTGCAGAACATCGTCCAGAATTTCGTCTCCGGCCTGATCCTGCTGGCGGAGCGGCCGTTCAAGGCCGGCGACTGGATCGTGGCAGGCTCCGTCAGCGGCACGGTCAAGAAGATCAGCGTGCGCGCGACCGAGATCGAGACGTTTCAGCGCCAGACCGTGATCCTGCCGAATTCGGAACTCATCAACGCTGCCGTCGGCAACTGGACGCACCGCAACAAGCTCGGCCGCGTGGAGGTGAAGATCAACGTCGCCTATGGCAGCGACGTGCGCCGCGTGCAGGCGCTGCTGCTGGACGTGGCGCGAGGGCACCCTTCGGTCCTGCGCAATCCCGAGCCGGCGGTGATCTTCACCAATATCGCCGACACCGGCCTCGAATTCGAGATCCGCGTCTTCGTGGCCGATATTACCGGCGGTCTCGGTGTACAGAACACGTTGCGCATGGCGGTCTACGAAGCGCTTCTGGCCGAGGACATCGTCATTCCCTATGCGCCGCGCGCATTTTATCCCGAGCCGCCACCCGAAGCGGAACCGCCGGCGGAGGAGCCCGAACCACTCGCCGAGGCAACGAAGCGGCCGAGACCGCCCCGCGGCAAGTCGGACGCCGAATGATCCGTTCAGTTGCGGTTCAGCTTCGCGGCCGTATAAGATTGTCGAACGCGGGCGATCCGTCCGCGCAAGAAGAGGCGGTGGCGACACCGGAAATGCAATGAAGACAGTTGCCTTGACCTTTGCTGCGATCCTTGCCGGAACGGCGACATCGCTGGCGGCAAGCGCGACCAATACCGACAGCGAGCCGCGCACCATCGTCGTGACGGAAGGCGGCACGCAGTCCGAACTTCTGATCGCTGCTGGCGAAACCATCCAGTTCTGCCCCAATGGCTGCTTCGTCACCATGCCCAATGGCGACCGCGAGGCGCTGACCGGCGGCGAGGCGATCGAAATCACCGGCGGCCGCGCACGCTTCCGCTAGGGCATGTATCCCGAAAGCGGGAACCGGTTTCGGGATAAAGACATGCGTGAAAACAAGGAACTAAAGCGTGGGAAGCGCATCTGAAAGATCGCGACACGCTTTAGTTCTCGCGCCGGCAGCTTTGCTCCGGATCGTCCCCGACGCCTGCCGGTTTCGGGGACGAAGCATGTGTGGCGGCAGCTTCTCCAGTCGCGAAAACGTGAACCGATGACGTCTCCGGCTGCTAGGCAGTGCCCCTGAATGACGTCATCATTCTTCCATGGAACGCCGATTCACTAGCCTTCGCCTTGTGAATGTCACCATCGCCGCGCTGGCAGCCAGTGTTCTTGCCGCGCTCGCGCCGCCTCCAGCCAAGGCACAGGAAGCCGTCGACGTCGAACTCGTGCTGGCCGTCGATGTCTCCCTCTCAATGTCCTATGACGAGCTGAAGATCCAGCGCGAGGGCTATGCGGCGGCATTGACGCATGACCATGTGCTGAATGCCATCGGCGACGGGATGCACGGCAAGATCGCCGTCACCTATTTCGAATGGGCGGGCGAGGGGTCGCAACATCTGATCGTCCCGTGGACCGTCATCGCCTCGCGCGCAGATGCGGAGGCGGTGGCTGCGAAGATCAGTGCCAATCCGCCCAACAGCGCCCGGCGCACCTCCATCTCCAGCGGTCTGCGCTATGCGCACGACCTCTTCGCCGAATCGGCCTTTCGCGGCGCGAAGCGGGTCATCGACGTGTCAGGCGACGGGCCGAACAATCAGGGCGAATGGGTGGATGTCGTGCGCGACCAGATCGTCGAGCGTGGCATCGTCATCAATGGCTTGCCGCTGATGACGCGCGGCGGGTCGGGCAGCGCTTTCGATATTACCGACCTCGACAGATATTATGAGCACTGCGTCACCGGCGGCCCTGGCTCATTCGTCGTGCCGGTCAATGACTGGCAGAATTTTCCCGAAGCCGTGCGGCGCAAGCTGGTGATGGAGATTGCCGGCCTCACGCCGGCCCCCTGGTCATATGGCGCGCTTGCACCGGCGGACGCGCAACCGCTCATTCGCGTCGCCGAAACGCCCTATGACTGCCAGGTCGGCGAGAAGCGGTGGCGTGGCCGCTCCTGGGATTGGGATACGCCCTGACCGCATCGTGGGTCGGCGGACCGCTCGGCAGCGGCGAGGCGTGTCAGCCCCGCGCCGCCTCCACCACGCGGTCTGATCCCGCATAGAGCTCGTCCACCAGTTCGGCACGGTTGCGCAGCACGGCGCGCTGATTGAGCGAGCCCTTGTCGGTCAGCTCGCCGGCATCCATCGATGGCGGTTCCGCCACGATCAGCAGACGGCGCACGCGGTTGGACGAACCGGTGGATTTCGCCGCCAGCGCCGTCAGTTTTTCCTTCAGGGCGGCATTGAAAGCCGGGTCGCCAACCTTTGACGGATCCTTGGGGAAGAAGAGTGCGCCGAGATAGGGCTTGTCCGCGCCGGTGATCGCCACCTCGCGCACCAGATCGCCGAAATGCTCGATCAGCGTCATGCGCAGCGCGCCGGTGTTCACCCAGGTGCCGGTATCGAGCTTGAAGTTCTCGGCCGTGCGGCCGTCGAAGCGGAAACCCTTGGTGAGATCATCCGGGTCGACCGGCAGCAGCGCGTCGCCGAAGCAGTAGAAGCCCTCTTCATCGAACACCTTGGCCGACAGTTCCGGCTGGCGCCAGTAGCCGGTCATGATGTTGGGGCCCTTCACCCGCGCATCGAGCTTGCCGTCCATCGGCACGAGCTTGAGCGTCACGCCCGGCACCGGCAGCCCGACATTGCCGGCGCTTTCCTGCGGCGTGATGCAATAGATGGCGCCCGGCGCCGTCTCGGTCGCGCCGAGCCCGGTGCCGATGACGATGCGCGTGCCGGTGGTTTCCACCGCGAGCCGCTCCAGCGCGTCCCACAGGTGCTGCGACAGCGATGCGCCCGCATACCAGAGCATTTTGAGGTCGCGGAAGAAATTCTCCCGCAGATCCTTGTCTTCCTCGAGATAGGGGATCAGCGCATCGAAGCCGGTCGGCACGTTGAAGTACCAGGTCGGCGAAACCTCTTTCAGATTACGAACCGTCTTCCACGTATCCGCTTTCGTGGGCCGGCCGTCATCGATGTGGAACGTGCCGCCGCTGAACATGGTCATGAAGAAGACCTTGTTGCCGCCTGCCGTATGGTTCCATGGCGCCCAGTCGAGAATGACCGGCGGCTCATCCTTGAGGAATGCGAAGGATTCGCGCGTCTGCACCTGATTGACGCAGATCATGCGGTGCGTGTTGGGCACCGCCTTCGGGCTGCCGGTCGAACCCGAGGTGAAGAGGAATTTCGCCACCGTGTCGCCGGTGATGCGCGCATTCGCCTCGTCCACCGCAGCGGTCGGCTCGGTTTCGAGCAGGCGGGCATAGGGGATCGCGCCATGATCCGCCGTGTCGGCGATGAACGGGATGCCCGGCGCCACCGCATTGATGGCCGGCGCGAATGCGCTGGCGTCGGCGGCGTAGATCATGCCGGGCGTGACGGCTTCGATCGTATCGCGGAACCGCGCATAGTCGCCGCCCGCCAGCGAATAGGTGGGCGAGATCACGGCGCAGGCGACGCCTGCATACATCGCACCGAGTTCGATGGAGGCATGCTCGATGTCGTTGCCGGAGAGGATCGCGATTGGACGGTCTACGGAGAGGCCGGCGTCCAGCAGGTATTGGCCGATACGCCGCGCGCGCTCGAACATCTCACCATAGGTGATCTTGCGCCAGTCGCCGCCGGTCTTGCGGTCGGCCAGGAAGACGCGATCCGGATCGGATTTTGCAAACGCTGCCAGTGGATCGGTGATGCGGACAGGATAGGGCGGTAGGGGGTGGCGCTCGGCGACATAGATCGTGCCATCCGCGCCAACCGAGATTTCCGGATTCTGCTTGAGGAACTTCGCCGCGCGCATCGGTGCGTTTGCCCAGGGTTTGTCAGACATGCATTCTCCTCTCACGCGGTCACCGCCTGCGGTATACAATCGCTGTCATAATGCGCTCGGTAGCACATGCAAGTGCCGCGCATACAACTGAATGCGCTGCGCCACCCCTTCTATGTCGAAGCCCGTCGGTCTTGTTGGTGGGGATGGCTTCCACCGGCGGCATGACCCTCATGCCGATTAGGAGGTCTTTGCGATGCGCCGGATCGACTGGACGAGGATCGACGCGGAGGGGGCCATCAGCCCCTTGCGCCGGCGATAGATGCGGAAGGCGCGCATCCAGTCGAGGTCGGGCACGTCGATACGGACGAATTCGCCGCGGTCCACCTCCGGCGCGACCAGCGGCAGCGGCATCCAGCACAATATGTCCTCGGCCGCCACGGCGGTCTTGATGACATGGACGGAACGCGAGACGATGCAGGGCATCTTCGGCTCGATCGCATGGTTGTGGAAGCGCCGCAGCCATTCGCGACCCACCGGCGTGCCGATGGGCGGCAGCGCCCAGTCCTGATGCGCTGTTTCCGCCAGCGTGACCCTGCCTTGCCGCGCGAGAGGATGGCTGGCGCGCGCGAAGGCCGATACCGTGTCGTGCAGCGCATCCGTGGTCGCCAGCGTGATCTCGTCATCGGCATAGGGCTCGGGCGATATGGCGATATCCACTTCGCCCGCCTTCAGGGCTTCCAGCAACAGGTCCTCCAGTTCCTCCACGATCTGGAACTGGACATCCGGATGTTTCCTGCGCGCCTCCGCGATCGCGCCGATCAGGAAGCCGCCGGTCACGCTGGCCACGCCGCCGACGCGCACGACGCCGCGGCTGGCGCCCTTCATCTGCGCGATCACGTCATTGGCGTTGCCTATCTCGGAGACCAGCAATTGCGCATAGGGCAGCAGCGCCTCGCCGAACACGGTGGGCCGCACGCCGCGCGTGGTGCGGTCGAACAGCGGCACGCCATAGCCTTCCTCGAGCAGGCGCAGCGTGCGGCTGAGCGCGGGCTGGGTTATGTTGAGGGCGTTCGCCGCCCGGCCGAGGCTGCCGCGTCTGGCGCATTCGAGCAGGACGGCGGCGGAACGTGCATCCAAAGTCATAAGCTGGTTTAATGGCTTTTTGGGATTTCATCAATTCCTTGTTCAGGCGTGGCCTGTAAGGGTGAGGCAGCAAGAATGTCCCGGCACGTTGCGTCATTCAGCCGGGCGAGGGAGGTCTGCTTATGAACCGGATGAACCCGGCCGCCGATTTCGGCACGATTGCGAAGAATTTGACCGTCGGCGACGCGGTGTTCGATTTCCTGCGCCGTAACGGCATGACCAAGATTTTCGGCAATCCGGGCTCCACCGAACTGCCCATGTTCGTCAACGTCCCGGCCGATTTCTCCTATGCGCTGGGACTTCAGGAATCCATCGTCGTGGCGATGGCCGACGCTTATGCGCAGGTCACCAACAGGCCGGCCTTCGTGAACCTTCATTCGGCTGCCGGCCTCGGCCATGCGCTGGGCAATATCTATACCGCCTTCCGCAACCGCACGCCGCTCATCATCACCACGGGCCAGCAGGTGCGCGACCTGCTCCCCTATGATCCGTTCCTCTTCAACGAGGCGCCGACCGAGTTTCCGAAACCCTATGTGAAATGGGCGGTGGAGCCCGCGCGGGCCGAAGATGTGCCGGCGGCCATCGCGCGCGCCTACTATCTCGCCATGCAGCCGCCGCGCGGGCCGGTGCTTGTCTCCGTGCCGCTCGATGACTGGGACAAGCCGGCGAAGCCGATTGTCGACCGCGATGTCAGCGAGGTGATGGGCCTCGATCCGTCGGCGCTTAACCGTATCGTGGAGCGCGTCGACCGCGCCCGCGCGCCGGTCATCGTGGCCGGCCCCGGCATCGACATCGACGGCGGCTGGGACGCGACCGTGCGCCTCGCCGAGCGGCTCCAGGCCAAGGTCTGGGTCAGCCCGCTCTCGGCCCGTTGCAGCTTCCCCGAGCGCCACCCACTCTTCGCCGGCTTCCTGCCGGCGCATCAGCCGGAACTGTCGCATTGCCTCGCGGGCTCGGATTTCGTGCTCGTCATGGGCGCGCCGGTCTTCACCTATCACTTCCCCGGCGATGGCGACCATGTGCCAGCGGGTGCCGAACTTTGCCTCATCACCGATGATCCCAAGCAGATCGCCGGCGCAGTGACGGGCATGGCGGCGCTGGCAAACCTGCGCGTCGCGGCCGAGGCGATCGGCGAGCGGGTGCGCGAGCGGCCGCTGCGCAACGACGTGCCCGCACGCATCGTCCCCCGGGTCTCGCAGCCGGAAGGCATCACCAATGCGTATCTGTTCCAGACGCTGACCGACCTGCGCTCGCCCGACAGCATCGTCGTGGAGGAAGCGCCGAGCGCGCGCGGCGATCTGCACGACCATTTCCCGATCGAGCGGGCAGGCGGCTTCTTCGCCACCGCCAGCGGCGGTCTGGGCTATGGACTGCCGGCGGCGGTCGGCGCGGCTCTGACCAAGCCGGACAAGCCGATCATTTCCATCATGGGCGACGGATCGAGCCTCTACGCGATCCAGTCCCTGTGGTCGGCGGCCGAATATGACGCGGACCTGCTGGTGGTGATCCTGAACAATGGCGGCTATGCTGCGCTGAAGGGTATTGCCGACAAGACCAATGCCGAGCGTGTCTCCGGCGTCGACATCGGCCATGTGGATTTCGTCGCCATTGCCAAGGCGCAGGGCTGTCATGCCGAGCGCTGCGAAAAGGGTGCGGATCTCGCACCTCAACTACGGAACCTTCTGTCCATGAAGGGGCCGCGACTTTTGGAAGTTGTCCTGCAAAAGGAGGAAAAACCCATGAACGTGATGACAAAGCCGGTTGCCGCACAGCCCAAGGCGCCCGAGAAATTCTTCATCGGCGGCCGTTGGCTGGAGCCGATCTCCCGCCAGAAGCTCGACGTGGTGTCGCCCGTCACCGAGGAAGTGATCATTCGCTATCCCGAAGCCGGCCAGGCCGATATCGACCGCGCCGTCTCGGCTGCCCGCGATGCCTTCGACAATGGCCCCTGGCCGCGCATGGCGCCCTCGGAGCGTGCCCGCTATCTGCGCAAGATCGCCGCGGTCCTGACCGAACGCCTGGACGATATCGCGACCGCCTGGACCACGCAGGTCGGCGCGCCGATCGGGCTCACCAAGAAGCTCGTCGGCCAGAACCCGCAGCTTTTCAACTACTTCGCTGACCTGATCGAGACCTATCCCTTCGTGGACGAGCGCAAGCGTGCCGATGGCGGCCGCGCTCGTGTGGTCAAGGAGCCGGTCGGCGTCTGCGCGGCGATCACGCCGTGGAACGCGCCGATGGTTCTGCTGAGCTACAAGATCGCCGCCGGCCTCGCTTCCGGCTGCACCTTCGTGTCCAAGCCGTCGCCCGAGACGCCGCTTGAGGCCTATATCCTCGCCGAGGCGATCGAGGCCGCCGGCCTGCCGGAAGGCGTGTTCAACCTCGTGCCGGCCGGCCGTGAGGGCGGCGACTACCTCGTCCGCCACAAGGGCATCGACAAGGTGGCCTTCACCGGCTCGACCGCTGCCGGCAAGCACATTGCCGCCGTCTGCGCCGAGCGCCTGGCGCGCGTCAGCCTGGAACTGGGCGGCAAGTCGGCCGCCGTGCTGCTGCCGGATGCAGACTTCAAGGCCGCTATGGCCAGCATCGTGCCTTATTCCATGCCGATCACCGGCCAGGTCTGCTTCTCGCTGACCCGCATTCTCGTGCCGGAGAGCCGCAAGCAGGAGTTCCTGGACGTCTATCTCGGCATCGTTTCGGGCATCAAGGTCGGCGACCCGATGGACCCGGCGACCCAGATGGGCCCGCTCACCATGGCGCGCCAGCTCTCCCGCGTGCAGGGCTATATCGAGGCCGGCCGCAATGAAGGCGCCACCATCGCCATCGGCGGCGGTCGCCCGCAGGGTCTCGACAAGGGCTACTTCATCGAGCCGACGGTCTTCACCGACGTGCAGCCCGACATGAAGATCGCGCAGGAAGAGATCTTCGGCCCCGTCGTTTCGGTCATCACCTACACCGACGAGGAAGATGCGGTCCGCAAGGCGAACAATTCGCCCTACGGCCTTAACGCCTCGGTCTATTCGGCCGATGAGGACAAGGCCTATGCGGTCGCGCGCCGCATCCGCGCCGGCAACGTCACGGTCAATGGCATGATCGTCGATCCGACGCTGCCCTTCGGCGGTTTCAAGGAGTCGGGCATGGGCCGCGAAGGCGGCATCGAAGGCCTTGACAACTATCTCGAGACCAAGACGATCAGCCTCGTCGGCTGAACGGTCTGAGACGAAACACGAAAGGCCGCCGGAGCGATCCGGCGGCCTTTCGCGCATGATGGAGGGGGCCTAACGCGAGGCGCGAGGAAGCCATCCGGCGCAATGAAAGCAGTTAAATGGCCGTAATCGGCCTTGTCTGCGCGCCTCAATCCTTGTCCATGAGGTCATGCTGTCCCTCCCCGTCGACATTCCATCACTGGTCTTCCTCCTGTTCTCCGCCGCGGCCGCGGGGCTGGCGCGGGGATTTTCCGGCTTCGGCTCGGCGCTGATCTTCGTGCCGTTGGCCAGCACAGCCGTGGGGCCGCTGGTCGCCGTTCCGCTTCTGCTCGTGGTCGACGGCATCACGACGCTGGGTCTGGTCGCGCCCGCGGCGCGGCTCGCCAACCGCACGGACGTCGCGCGCATGGCCCTTGGCGCGCTCATGGGCGTGCCGACGGGCGTCTGGCTGCTCAGCCGTCTCGATCCGCTCATCATCCGCTGGTCGATCGTTGCGATCGTGATCCTGCTTCTGGCCTTGCTGATGTCGGGATGGCGCTATCGCAATCAGCCGAAGCCGCCGGTGACGATCGCCGTAGGTGCGGTCTCGGGCCTGCTGACGGGCATCGCCCAGATCGGCGGTCCGCCGGTCATCGCCTACTGGCTCGGCGGCGCCGTCTCCGCAATCGTCATGCGCGCGAACTTCATCCTCTATTTCGCCATTTCCACCGTGCTGTCGGCGGTCGGCTATGTCTGGAGCGGCCTGGTCACGGCTGAGGTCCTCATTCTCGCAGCCTGCATGGCACCGCTCTACGCCATTGGCGTCTGGCTGGGCAGCCGGATGTTCGGCATGGCGAGCGAGCTGACTTTCCGCCGCATCTGCTACGCGATGATCGCGGCGGCGGCGGTCTTCAGCATGCCGATCCTCGATGGCCTGCTGCGGTAGTCAGAGCATTTCTGCTTTTCATAGATCACAGAAATGCTCTAACTATTTGTTTTTACGCAATTCCGGACGCAAAACCGCTTCGCACTTTTGCTGGAATTGCTCAGAGAACTTCGAAGAAGCCGATGCGCACGGCATCCGGCAGGCGCTGGCCGGAGCCGACGAAGACCGTCCGGTTGACCCAGGCATAGCGCGGGTCGCCGCAGTGCAGGCGCGGCCAGGTGCGCATGTAGTAGAGAGAAGGGTCGACAGCTTCGCCTGCCGCGAGCCGGGCGATCACCTCGGCCGGGCCATGCCGGTAGCCGAAGTTCCGCACATCAATGAGCGCGCCGTCATGTGTCTCGATGGCATAGCGCGTGTCGAGTTCCGCATGGCCCTCGTCGAAGACGGTCTGCCAGTCCGCGCCGAGATGCAGCAGCTTTCCGGAAATCCGATCGCCGGTGACGGAGCCACCGACGATCGGGATGATGCGGGCGCGGCCGCCCGGAGCAGGGCCCCGCTCCAACGGTTCTGCGAGCTGGACCTCCAGCTCGCAGACGAAGCGCAGGGCAGGGGGCTGCATGTCAGCCCCCGCGCATGGTCATCGGCAGCCATAGCGCGATGGCCGGGAAGATGATCAGCAGGATCATGCGGATGATGTCCGTCAGGATGAAGGGCATCACGCCGCCATAGATCGTCGTCAGCTTCACGTCTTTCGCGATCGAGTTGATGACGAAGACGTTAATGCCGACCGGCGGGCAGATCATGCCGAGCTGGCAGGCCGTCACGATGATGATGCCGAACCAGATCGGGTCGAAGCCGAGATGGGTCACGACCGGGAACACGATCGGCACCATCAGGATGATCATGGCCATCTCGTCCATCAGCGCGCCGGCGATGAAGAACGCGAGCAGGATCAGTGCGAGCGTGCCATAAGCTCCGAGGTCGAGCGCCACCATGAAGGCGGTGAGCTTCTGCGGCGTCTGGGTGATGGCCAGGAAGTAGCCGAACAGCATCGCACCGATCAGCACCGAGAAGAGCACCACCGAGGTGCGCAGCGCCTCCACCAGGCTGTCCATGATCTGCTTGCGCGACAGGCGCCCGCGCAGCACGCCGATCACCAGCGTGAGGAAAGCACCGACGGCGGCCGCTTCTGTGGGCGTCGCCAGGCCCATATAGATCGAGCCGATGATGGCGACGAACAGCACCAGGATTGCCCAGACATCCTTGAGCGAGGAGAATGCCTCGCGGATATCGAACTTGCGGCCAGGCGGCAGCCGCTTGCCGTGGGCAACCAGCACCGTGATCATATACATTACCGTGGCCATGATGCCGGGTATGATGCCGGCGATGAAGAGCTGGCCCACATCGGACTCGGTCAGGAAGGCGTAGACCACCATGATGACCGATGGCGGGATCAGGATGCCCAGCGTGCCGCCGGCTGCGATGACGCCGGTCGAAGTGGCGTCGTCATAGTCGACCTTGCGCATTTCCGGCAGCGCGATCTTGGTCATGGTCGCGGCGGTAGCGATGGAGCTGCCGCAGATCGCGGCGAAGCCGGCGCAGGCCGAGATCGTCGCCAGTGCCATGCCGCCCCTGAATTGTCCCAGCCAGGCATTGCCGGTGCGGAAGAGTTCGCGCGACATGCCCGAATTGGTCGCGAAAACACCCATCAGCACGAAGAAGGGCACGAGGCTGAGGTTGAAGTCGGTGATGACGCGGATCGGCGACGTGGTGAGAAGGTTGAGCGCCGGCTGAATGCCACGGATCATGGCGAAGCCGAACACGCCCACCAGTCCCATCGCCACGCCGAGGGGAACGCGCAGTCCCATCAGCACGAACATGGCGACGAAGCCGAGAATTGCGACCCAGTCTGCGGTACTCATAGGCCCTGCTCCTCGGCGGCTTCCTCGAGGGGAATCTGTTTTCGATTGAGAATGACGGAAGCCGTGATCGTGACGATACTCACGGCACATCCGACCCAGATGAGCGCAATGAACGGCCATGCCGGCAGGCGCAGGTCGAAGGTCGCCTCATTGCTGAGATAGGCGCTGCGAAGACGGAAGAACATCTGGTAGGTCAGCAATACGGTGAAGAAGAGCAGGAGCGCCCAGGCGATGAAGTCGATCACCTTGCGAGCCCGCGCCCCCGAAATCTCCCAGAGCGCGTCCACGGCGATATGGCCGCCACGCAGGCCGATGGAAGCGTAGCCCCACATCAGGCAGGCGCCGATCAGGTAGCGCGAAAGGTCGAAAGCGTCGGGAATTGCGTAGGCGAAGAAGTAGCGGGCGACGGTCGATGCGACGATCAGCAGTGTCACAACTCCGAGCAGGAAGCCTGCCACGAGATCGACGATGTCGCAGAAGCGTTGCAATATTCGTGTCATGGTGGTGTCCCCGGTTGCGGGTTTCCCCGCGAAAGCAGACAGGCGCCGTTAAGCGCCTGTCCACGATACCGTGTCGTTGGTCGGTTTCCTTACTTCACGTCGGCGTCGTACTTCACCAACGTCTCTTCAAGGCTCTTCCAGGCGGCCTCGGCGTCAATGCCCTTGGCGCTTGCAGCCTTTGCCCACTCGCCCTGAAGCGAAGAGGTGGCGTCCTTCCACTGCTGGGTTTCCTCAGCGGTCGGCTTGTACATGGTGTGGCCGGCATCGACCATCTTCTGGCGGCCCGCGAACTCGGCGTCAGCCCAGCCCGAAGCCATCTTTTCCGCCCATTCCGGCGTGCAGTGATCGTCGATGACCTTGCGGTCTTCGGCCGAAAGCCCGTCGATCTTGGCCTTGTTCATGACGAAGGCAAAGGTCGTGACGTAGAAGGGCATGTCGAGGTGATGCGTGGTCACATCGCCAAGTCCGAACGTGTAGATCGAGTTCCACGGCGAGGCGGTCATGTCGGCGCCGCCGCTGGTGATCAGGTCGCGCATCTCGCCGGCGGGAACCTGCACGGAGCCGGCGCCAAGGGCGCTGATCATGCGGGCCATGGTGCCGTGAGCCGGACGGATCTTCTTGCCGTTCAGGTCCGAAGGCTTCTGGATCGGGCCCTTGGTGCCGTGCAGCGTGCCCGGATCGTGAAGATGCGCCATGCAGTAATAGACATCGCCCATCTCCTTGTCGGCATACTGGCGATACCACTCGTCATAGGCGCGCGAACCGCTCTTGCCATTGGCGATCGTGAAGGGGATTTCGCCCGCTGCGACGATCGGGAAACGGCCCGGCTGGTAGCCCGGATTGATGAAGGCGATGTCGACCACACCGTCGCGGGCCATGTCGTAATGGTCCGGCGCGGCACCAAGCTGCGAAGCGGGGTAGATCGTGATCTCGATGCGCCCGTTGGAGGCCTGCTTGATCGACTCCGCCCACGGCACCATGCCGGTCGGCTGCAAGGCGTGCGTTGGCGGCACCCAATGCGACAGCGTCATCTCGACTTCAGCGGCATGTCCGGTGCTCGCCGCGCAGGCGACGAATGCGGCCGAAGCCATCAGAGCCTTTATTTTCATTGTTCAGATCCTCCTTTGGAACATAAACCCGCCTAGCCGGCGAATGAGTTGTACTTCTTCAACGTCTCGACGAGACTGTTGTAGATCGCATCGGCATCGAGCCCCTTGCCACTTACCGACTTCTTCCACTCATCGGTAAGAGGTGCCGCCGCATCCTTCCACAGCTTGAGCTGTTCGTCATTGGGCTTGTGGAAAACGTGCTTGGAATCGGCTGCGAGCTTGTCGCGTCCGCCTGCTTCCACGTCGGCCCAGCCGGACGACATCTTCTCGGCCCATTCGGGCGTGCAATGGTCCTCGACGACCTTGCGGTCGCCTTCCGGCATCGCGGCCAGCTTGTCCTTGTTGATCACGAAAGCGTTGATCGAGGCATAGAGCGGCACGTCGAGATGGTGCGTCACCAGATCGGCGACGCCGAAGATGTAGAGCGACTCCCAGGGCGACTGCGTCATGTCGGCGGTGCCATTGGCGATCACGTCGCGCATTTCGGCGGCCGAGACCTGCACCGATGTGCCGCCCAGGCTGGAGACGAAGCGCGCTTCCGTGCCGTTGGCCGGGCGAACAGCCTTGCCGCGCACATCCTCGGGCACGAGAATCTGGCTCTTGCCGTGGAAGGTGCCCGGATGATGCGACAGCGCCATGCAGAAATAGACGTCCGACATCTCCTGCTCGGCATATTGCTTGTACCATTCCGTGAGCGCGCTCATGCCGGCCTTGGCATTGGCGAAATGGAACGGCAGTTCCGCCGCGGCCATGATCGGGAAGCGGCCCGGCTGGTAGCCCGGATTGATGAAGCTGATATCGGCGATGCCGTCGCGCGCCATGTCGTAATGGTCGGCCGCGGCGCCGAGCTGCTGGGCGGGGAATATCTCGATCGTCACGCGCCCATCGGTCGCGTCGCTGATCGATTTCGCCCACGGCTCCATGCCGAGCTTCTGCAGCGGATGCGTCGGCGGCACCCAGTGCGCCAGCGTGAGCTTGGTTTCCTGTGCGAACGCACTGCCGCCGGCCAGCAGAGAGACCCCAAGCGCCAGCGCAGTCAAAGACCGTGTATACATCAGTTCCTCCTACAATGGGGGTTGCCGGCTTGCCATTCCTCCGCCCCGGCTTCAACCCTTCAACCCTACTATCACCATACAAAACGCTCATACACAAGGCGTTTACCATCCATTCGCCCAGGCTGGACCATCGGTCGCGGGCACAGGCATGTCTTCGTCAACCATTACGCAATGTCGCCGGGTGCTGCCGGTGGACGCCCTTGTGCATACAAACTATAAGCGATGGCGAAGGTCCGCCTGGGAGGTGGTGCAGGGGAAATGCTCGACGAAACGCTGCTCGGCGGCGTGTCGATATTTCCTGCCTGTCACGCTCCACTGGCGATGGCCGCATGCAATCCGAGTGGGGGTATTCACATCATGAAAGTCGGCGACGCGATCGCGGAAATCCTGAAGCGCGAAGGCGTGGAAATTGTCTTCGGCTATCCGGTCAATCACGTCCTGGAACATGCCGCGGTTGCGGATATACGGCCGATCATCGTGCGGCAGGAACGTATCGGCCTGCACATGGCCGATGCGGTATCGCGTCTCTCTTCGGGCAAGAAAATCGGCGTCTTCGTGATGCAGCTCGGCCCGGGCGCGGAAAATTCATATGGCGCGGTGGCGCAGGCCTATGCCGAATCCGTGCCGGTGCTGGTCATGCCGGGCGGCTATCCGCGCAAGCTCGCCCATGTCAGCCCCAACTTCAACTCGTCCATCTCCATGCGCGACGTGTCGAAGTCAGCCGAGCCGATCAATGTGCCCGCCGACATTCCGGCGATCTTCCGGCGCGCCTTCACCCAGCTCCGCAACGGCCGCGGCGGCCCGGTGATCGTCGAGATCCCCAATGACATCTGGGATCAGGACGTGCCGGAGCCGCTGGACTACCGGCCGGTTCTGGCGACGCGCTTCGGCCCCGAGCCTTCGGCCGTCGACGAGGCGGTCGAGATGCTGCTCGCCGCGAAGCGGCCGGTCATCTATGCGGGGCAGGGCGTGCATTATGCGCGCGCATGGCCGCAGTTGAGGGCGCTGGCCGAGCGGCTGGCCATTCCGGTCTGCACCAGCCTGGAAGGCAAGAGCGCCTTCCCGGAGGATCATCCGCTGGCGCTGGGCTCGGGCGGCAATGCGATCCCCAAGACCGTACGGCATTTTCTCGACAAGGCCGACCTGATCTTCGGCATCGGCTGCTCCTTCACCGAAAGCTCCTTTGCCGTGCAGATGCCGCCGGCGAAGAAGGTGATCCACGCCACGCTCGATCCCGCGCATGTCAACAAGGACTATGAAGCGGAGGTCGCGCTCATCGGCGATGCCGCGCTCACCCTCGACGCGGTTCTGGAACGCCTCGACCGCCGCAAGGTGGCGCAGCGCGCCTGGACCGGTCCGGCCGACGAGATCGCCGGCGTGCGTGCAAGCTGGCTCAAGGAGTGGATGCCCAAGCTGACCTCCAACGAAAACCCGATGACGCCTTACCGCGTGCTGTGGGACCTGCAGAAGACGGTGGATGTCGCCAATACGATCATCACCCACGATGCCGGCAGCCCGCGCGACCAGTTGGCGCCCTTCTGGGTCTCGACGGAGCCGCTCACCTATATCGGCTGGGGCAAGACCACCCAGCTCGGCTACGGTCTCGGCCTCGCAATGGGCGCCAAGATCGCTCATCCCGGCAAGCTCTGCATCAATGTCTGGGGCGACGCGGCCATCGGCTTCACCGGCATGGACTTCGAGACGGCGGTGCGCGAGCGCATTCCGATCCTGTCCATCCTGCTCAACAACTTCTCCATGGCGATGGAACTGCCGATCATGGGCGTCTCGACCGAGAAATACCGCTCGACCGACATTTCCGGCAATTATGCCGATTTCGCCAAGGCGCTGGGCGGCTATGGCGAGCGCGTGACCGATCCGTCGGAGATCATTCCGGCTATCAAGCGCGCCATCGCCCAGACCGAGGCCGGCGTGCCGGCGCTGCTGGAATTCATTACCTGCAAGGAACTGGCGGCGTCGAAATATCCCTACCGCGCGCCGGAAGCCGACCCGGCAGAGGACAAGCATTATGTCTGATGCCGTCGCTGCGGCGATTGCCGAACTGAAGGAGAAGCTGGGAGAGCGCATCGTCACCTCGAATGCGGTGCGCGAGCATCACAGCCACGACACATCGCGGCTGGCGCCCGTACTGCCGGACGCGGTGGCATTTCCGGCCAGCGAGGAAGATGTCCAGGCAATCGTGCGCGTCTGCGCCGCCCATGGCGTGCCCGTCACGCCGTTCGGCGCAGGTTCTTCGATGGAAGGTCATATCATCCCGGTCAATGGCGGCATCACCATCGACACGCGCGACATGAACCGCATTATCGAGATCAGTCCCGAGGATGCGGTGGCGGTCGTCCAGCCGGGGGTGACGCGCAAGCAGCTCAACACCGAATTGCGCGATGCCGGCTTCATGTTCCCGGTCGATCCGGGCGCCGACGCATCGCTGGGCGGCATGGCTTCCACGCGCGGCAGCGGCACCACGGCGGTGCGTTACGGCACGATGCGTGAAAATGTGATGGGCCTGAAGGTCGTCACGCCCGACGGCGAACTGATCCGCACTGGCTCGCGCGCGCGAAAGTCGTCCACCGGCTACGACCTCACCCACCTCTTCGTCGGGGCGGAAGGCACGCTGGGCATCATCACCGAGCTGACGGTGAAGCTGCATCCGATCCCGGAACATGTCTCCTCGGCGATCTGCGCCTTCGGCAGCGTGCGCGGCGCGGTCGAGGCCGTCATCGCCACGATCCAGTATGGCATCCCGGTCGCGCGCGTCGAATTCGTCGACGAGGTCGCCATCGCCAATGTCAACGCCTATTCCAAACTGTCGCTGACCTCTGCGCCGACGCTCTTCTTCGAGTTCCACGGCACCCAGGCCTGGGTCGCCGAACAGGCGCAGCTCGTCGAGGAAATCGTCAAGGACCATGGCGGCGCCGGCTTCGCCTGGACCACCGATGCCGAAGAGCGCAACAAGCTCTGGCAGGCGCGCCACGATCTCTACTGGGCGACGAAGGCAGGCCGTCCCGGCTGCGAGCTCTACACCAGCGACATCTGCGTGCCGATCTCACAGCTTGCCGAAGCCATCGAGGCCGCGCGCATCGATATAGAAGGCTCCTTCCTCACCGGCCAGATTATCGGCCATGTCGGCGACGGCAACTACCACGTCGCCTATCAGGTCGATCCGAACAGCGAACGCGAATTGGCGGAAGCCGAGCGGCTGGTCGATCTCCAGATCGAGCGGGCTCTTGCCGTGGGCGGCACGACCAGCGGCGAGCACGGCATCGGCATGGGCAAGATCAAGTTCCTGCGCCGCGAGCATGGCGCGGCGGTGGACGTGATGAAGCGCATCAAGGCCGCGCTCGACCCGCAGGGCATCATGAATCCCGGCAAGATGGGGTCTGCGGGCTAGGAGCTATTCCAGGCGCGCCACGAAAGCCGCGAGCTGGTCGATCGTGGTGCCCCAGCCTTCCTGGAAGCCCATCTCGTCATGCTTGCGGCTGTCGGCCGGACTCTTGTGCAGCACGCGCGCCGAATAGCGCGTGCCCTGTCCTTCGGCGTCGAAGCTGATGATCGCCGTCAATGCGAGCCAGGGCTCGATCGGCTTCCAGCCCTCCGCAAGCGCCGTGGTGAAGACGAGGTGCCGCTCCGGAACGATATCCAGGAAACAGCCCTCGACATGCGGCTGGAATGCGCCGCCGCCTTCGCGCATCCGGGTCTCGAAACCGCCGCCCGGCTGAAGGTCGAGCTTGACGACCTCGCATTCGATCGGATGCGGTATCCACCATTGTGCAAGGTGTTCGGGCCTGCTCCATGCCCGCCAGACCTTGGCCGGGGCGGCATTGATGAACCGTGAGATCGTCAGCTCGCTGCTTTCATTCGTCATTCTGAGTGTCCTCTTTCCCGTCGTCGGGCATTTGCGTTTCCACATAGTCGGCAAGCCGGTCCGTCATGGCCAGCCAGAGCGCGCGTTGCGCGGCAAGCCATGACTCGACTTCGGCCAACCGCTCGATTCTCACCCTGCAAGTGCGGACGCGCCCGACCTTCTCGGTGGCGATGAGCCCGCTATTCTCCAGAACCCGCAGGTGCTTCAGGAAGGCCGGCAGCCCCATGTCGAAGGGCGCGGCCAATTCCTTCACCCGGGCGGGGCTCCGCGTCAGCCGGCTGACGACGGCGCGTCTGGTCGGGTCAGCGAGGGCATGGAAGGCAGCATCGAGTGGCGTTGCATAGGTCTCCATTCGGCGAACTATGCATGAAAGTTCACTGAATGGCAAACAATAATCGGTTCGGCTTGCGGACAATGCGACCGTGCCTGCCAAGGATGACTTGCGCGACGATGCGCGACAGGCGAAAGAAGCGCAGTTGAATTGTTATGATGGAGAACATTTCATGCTGACCTATACGCGCCAGGCTGAACTCTCGGCGATGATGCTGCGGACGTCGGCGGCATGGGCGGCGCTCGTCGAGGCCGGCCATGGTGTCGATGATGATCTTCTCGACATGATCCTCGGTCAGGCTGCCGTGCAGGCGGAGGAGGCCATCGCGCCGCTCAACGCCGATTCCGATCGTATCGGTGCGCGGCTGGTGGACGGACGCGTCATCTGTCCGCCCGGCTACAAGGAGGCGTGGAACGCCTATGCCGAGGCCGGCTGGATCGCCGCCGACTTACCGGAGGATTCGCACGGTCAGGGCCTGCCGGTGGCGGTGCAAGCGGCGGCCCAGATGCTGTTCGACCGCGCTTGTCCGGCCTTCGTCATGGTGTGCGGCGCGACGCGGTCGGCCGCCTTCGTGCTGCGCAAGTTCGGCACCGAGGCCATGCGCGAGGAATGGGTGCCGCGCCTTGCATCGGGCGAGTGGAGCGCCACGATCTGCATTTCCGAACCCGATGCCGGTTCCGATGTCGGCCGCATTCGCACCCGCGCAGAGCCGGATGGCGAGCGCTGGAAGATCACCGGCCAGAAATGCTGGATATCCTTCGGCGATCACGACCTGACCGACCGCATCGGCCATTTGCTGCTCGCCCGCACGCCGGGCGCCGCACCGGGCACGCGCGGCCTCAGCCTTTTCCTCGTTCCCTCCGTGTGCGAGGACGGCGCGCGCAACGAGATCACCATCGAGCGTATCGAGGAAAAGCTCGGCCTGCATGGCTCGCCCACCTGCGTCATGCGCTTCGACGACGCGGAAGGCATGCTGATCGGCCAGGAGGGCCGCGGTCTGGCGCAGCTCTTCGTCATGATCGAGCGGATGCGTCTGCTGACGGCGGGGCAGGGCGCCGGCGCGGCATCCGCCGCCGCCGAGATCGCCAATCGTTATGCACATGAGCGCCGGCAGGGTGGCCGTCCCGATGAGCCGCCGGTGACGATCGTCAAGCATCCGGATGTTCGTCGGCAGCTCTATGCGGTCGAGAGCGACACGCTGATCGCGCTGGCCTTCACGCTGGAGCTTGCCGTCCTGATGGATCTGGCTGAAGCGACAGGCGATGCCGAGACAACATCGCTCGTTGCCTGGATGCTGCCGCTTGCGAAGAATTTCGGTGCCGAAGCCGGTTTTTCCGCCGCCAGCGGGGCGATCCAGATTCTCGGCG
This sequence comes from Rhizobiaceae bacterium, assembly GCA_035555795.1. GTDB lineage: Bacteria > Pseudomonadota > Alphaproteobacteria > Rhizobiales > Rhizobiaceae > RCIO01. The sequence goes on from DATMGE010000079.1 coordinate 20,052, forward strand.
GAGCAGGCTATACACGCGAATGGCCGGCAGAGCAGATCCTGCGCGATACACGCATCCTGTCTATCTTCGAGGGCACGACGGGCATGCAGGCGCTCGACCTGCTGCATCGCCGCCTGTGGGCGGAGGAAGGCAAGGGGCTTGCCGCATTCCTCGCGCGGCTGGAAGAGGAAGCGCGGCTGGCAGACCCCGCCCTGGCAGGCCATGCCCGTAGCGTCGCGGCCGATCTCGAAAAGCTTGCCGCCGGCTTCAATGGCTTGCGCGATGACCGCGCCCGCGCCGAGGCCGGCGCCGACAGCTTCCTGCGCGCGGCCTGGGCCGGCTGTCGCGTGTGGATGGCCTTGCGGCTGATCCGCGTCGGCGGAGCCTTTGCAGGTGGCTTCGCGATGCCACTCGACCGGCTGGGTGCCTTCGCGGTCGAGGCTGCCATGGCCGATATGGCCGGGCATCGTATGCGGGCAGAGCAGCTTGCGGGACTGGCTCTGGCGGAAAAATAATTCCGCTATGCGGAATTACGGCTGAGTTCCGTTGATCTCCATTGTCGGAACGTCGATCCTCCCTGCGCGGTGGTGGCGTTTCGACGACGAGGAGGAATTCAGTGTTCAAGAGATTGTTGGCAGGCAGCCTGGCGCTGCTGGCGACGGCGACGATGGCCTTCGCGCAAGGTGCGGAGCTTGCCGCGCCCAAGGACGGCAAGGCCCACAGGATCGGCATCATCACCTATGCCGCGCCGGGCGGCGCGAAGCTCGTCAAGGCCGCGCTCGCGGAGCTTGGCTACAGGGAGGGCGAGAACGTCGTCTATGAGGAAAAGGCGGGCGAGCGCGATCTGGAGGCGATGCCACGGCTCGCCGGCGAACTGGTGGAATGGAAGCCGGACGTCATCCTGTCGCTGATGACGAATGCGCATATCGCCATCAAGGAGGCGACGAAGGAGACGCAGACGCCGGTCGTGTTCTGGTCCGCAGCACCCCAGGAAACCGGCATCGTCAAGTCGTTCCGCAGCAGCGGTACCAACTTCACCGGCTTCACATACGAACCGCCGGCGCAGGTGCTGCAGCTGCGGCTGCTCAAGCTGGCGATGCCCGACCTGAAATGCGTCGGGCATCTCTACAACCCGACCTATCCGCCCGCCATTCCGACGCGTCAGGAACTGGAAATCGCCGGCAAGCTCATGAATGTCGAGGTGAAGGTGCATGAGACGCTGAGCCTCGACGCGTTCGAAACGTCGATCTCGGCCATGCGCGATGAGGGTTGCGGCGGCTTCGTCGTCGGTCCGCACGAACTCTTCAACGGCAATGCGAAGACGATCGCCGAGCTTGCCTCGAAATACGGGCTGGCCGCCGTCAGTGTGCAGTCCTCCATTCCGAAGGCCGGCGGGCTCGCTGCCTATACGCCGCCCTTCGAGCGCGGCTGGCCGGCCATGGCCTTCGTGATCGAGCGGATTCTCAAGGGCGAGAAGCCGGCCGACATACCGGTCGAGCGCGGCTTCAAGAGTCCGCTCCTCATCAACCTCAAGGCGGCGAAGGAACTGGGCATCGAACTGCCGCCGACACTAATCGACGAGGCCGACGAACTCATAGAGTGACTTGTCGCCATGCACGATGGAGGAGGAGGGGCCGCTCGCGCGGCCCTTTTGTTTGTAGACGCGCATCGCTACAGGGCAGGCGTCCGCCTTTCCGCGTGTGCGATCATCGTTTGGGATACAATATGCATCATTGAGGGGCGTCAGCAATGTGTGCAGTTCTGTCTGAAGGCGCTGTATTTCCTATAGCCATCAGCCCATTGCTGCATTAATCTGCGCGTATCGCTGCTGGTCGTTTGTATCCGAATTCAGAGAGGTGAAGCGGGGCGTCGGGTCGGCAGCGTTTCTGTATTAGGGAGGAAGTGGTGCAGAAATTTATCAATCGTATTGCGGCCGGGCTTTTCGCCTTGCCGGTTGTTTTCGCGGCCGCATCGGCTCAGGCGGAAACCGTGCTCAAACTGGCGAATTTCGTTCCGCCCACGCATATCGTGAACGCATCGGTGGTCGATCCGCTAGTGGCGGCGGTCAAGAACGACACCAATGGTGATCTCACCATTCAGGTCTATCATGGCGGCGAACTGGGCGCCGGGCCGACGGAGCAATATGTCCGCGTGCTCAACGGCGTGGCCGACATCGTCTGGGGCGTGACCGGCTACACGTCGGCGCAGTTCCGCAAGACCATGATGCTCGAACTGCCGGGCGGCTTCCCGGAACTCGGCAAGGGCTACGATGCCTTCTGGCGCGCCTTTGAGGATCATCTGAAGCCGGAGTTCCCCGGCACCAAGCCGCTCGCCGTATGGACGGCCGAGCCGAACGTCTTCATCATGCGCAACAAGGAAATCCGCAAGCCGGAAGACCTGAAGGGGCTGAAGATCCGCGTCTCCGGTTCCGTGCCGGGCGAGGTGATCGAGGCGCTCGGCGCGACGCCGGTGCAGATGGGCGCGGCCGAGACCTACAATGCGCTCCAGACCGGACTGATCGACGGCACCATCACCGGCGCCAGCGCGATCAACGACTTCAAGTTCGACGAGGTCGCCAATGTCTTCATCACCGGCCCGAAGCTCGGCAGCGTGAGCTTCTTCCTGACGATGAGCCAGGCCAAATATGACAGCCTGACCGACGCGCAGAAGAAGGCGATCGACGACAATTCGGGCGTGGAACTCTCCGCAAAGGGCGAGGCGGGCTGGAATGCGCTGGCGGTCAAGACGCTGGATCGTCTGAGGAACACGCCCGGCAAGACCGTGATCGACCTCATCGCCGAGGAGAGCAAGCCCTTCGACGACGTCACGCTCGGCCTTCGCGACCGGGTGATCGCCGAGGTCGGCGGTGAAGCCGCCTTCAAGGCCATGCAAGGCAATTGAGCCGACAGATGCTGCGCCTCGCCAGAAAGATCGCCGATATCTTCATCAACATTTCAGCGGTCTTCGGCGGGGCCGCTCTGTTCGCCGGCCTGGCGGTCATCCTCGTGGATGTCGTCGGCCGCCTGTTCGGCGCGCCGCTGCGCGGTTCGCCGGACCTTGTCCAGATGGCCTTCGTCCTGATGGTCTTCGGCGGCATTCCCTACTGCGACCGGATCGGCGGCAATGTCGCCGTCGATCTGCTGGAAGACTATTTCTCGCCCGACCTGAACCGGCTCTTCATCATCCTCGGCAACATCATCGGCTCGGTCGTCTTCGCGCTGCTGGCCTGGCAGCTCTGGGAATCGTCGAAGCTCTCCAACATGCTGAATCTCTCGACCAATATCCTCTTCCTGCCCAAGGCGCCGTTCCAGTATGCGGCAGTCGCCCTGTGCGTCATCACCTGCATCAGCCAGGCCCTGCGGGTGGTCGAGCTGGCATGTGGCGCGCCGCTTCCCGCCTCCGATCCCGTCAAGACGGAGGCCTGACATGTCCAATTCCCTTCTCGGCTTCCTGGGAATCGTCGCGCTCTTCGCCCTGCTGGCGATCCGCATTCCGGTGGCTTTCGCGATGTTCCTCGTGGGCATCGTGGGCGTTTCCATCCTCAACGGCTTCGGGCCGGCCGTCAGCCTGCTCGCCAGCGAAAGCTTCACGCTGGCCTCGAACCAGGACCTCGTTGTGGTTCCGTTGTTCATCCTGATGGGCAACGTCGCCACCCAGTCGGGCATGAGCCGTTCGCTCTACGACGCGGCCTATGCCTGGATCGGCCAGGTCAGGGGCGGCCTTGCCTCGGCCACCGTGATGGGCTGCGCTGGCTTTGCCGCTCTGTCCGGCTCGTCCATCGCCACCGCGCTCACCATCGGCAGCGTATCGCTCAAGGAAATGGCGCGCTTCAAATATAACCGGCGGCTGGCCACCGGTGTGGTGGCGGCCGGCGGCACGCTCGGCATCCTCATCCCGCCGTCCACGGCCTTCGTGATCTACGCGATCCTGACGCAGCAATCGATCGGACGGCTGTTCCTCGCCGGCGTCCTGCCGGGCCTGATGCTGACCGGCCTGTTCATCCTGGCCATCACCCTCATCTGCTGGTTCATGCCGCATTACGGCCCGCCCGGCGCGAAGACCAGCTTTCGGGAGAAGCTGCTGGCGCTCGCCGGCGCGCTGCCGATCCTGACGATCGTGCTGCTTACCATCGGCGGCCTCTATGTCGGCCTGTTCTCGCCGATCGAGGCGGCGGCCGTGGGCGCTGCGCTGGCGATCCTGTTCGGCTTCGTGCTGCGCAGCCTCAGCGTGGAGGGACTTGTCGTCGCCCTTCGCGATTCCCTGAGCACCACCGCGACCGTCATGCTGATCCTGATTTCGGCGCACATCCTCAATCCGTTCATCGCGCTGACGCATATTCCGCTTGCTGTGGGCAGTTTCCTGACCTCGCTGGATATCGGCCCCTATGGCATCCTGCTGATCATCATCCTCGTCTACATCGTGCTGGGCTGCTTCCTGGAGGGCTTCTCCATGCTGGTGCTGACCATGCCCGTCTTCTTCCCGATCGTGATGGATCTCGGATTCGACCCGATCTGGTACGGCGTGATCCTGGTCATCGTGCTGGAGATGGCGATGATAAGCCCGCCGGTCGGCGTAAACGCCTTCATGGTGAAGTCGATCGCCAAGGATGTGCCGCTGAGCGAGATCTTCATCGGCATCCTGCCCTTCTGGGGGATGATGATCCTTGCAGTGCTCATCCTGATGATTTTCCCGCAAATTGCCCTTATCCTGCCCAACACGATGATCGGCAGCTAGTGCAGTCGGAACACAGGTAAGATAGAGAAGCTGGAGCAGTGGAATTGCGTTCATCGGAACGCCCGCGCTCCAGCGACAAAGGGCAGTAAAGACCGCCAAGAAAAAGGGCCTCCGTGGAGGCCCTTTCCTGCTTGGGAGGCGAAGTTCTTTGAGGTCAGCCCAGCGCGGTCTTGGTCACGGTCGCGCGGATCGTGGTCTGCGCATGCGGCTCCACGGTCGGCTTGCGCGTCTCGTCCGGCTCGCCCCAGGTGATGGCCACCTCGTCGCCGAGCTTGGCGCTCTCGTCCAGTATGCCGATCGAGAACCAGCCGGCATGCACGGTGTAGCAACCATAGACGGACAGGCCGGCCGGTTTGCCATCCGATGTATGAACCTCGTCATAGGGCAGGCTGGCATAGCCGGCCATCGGCCATTCGAGGAACTTGTAGCGCTCGCCGCCGCCCATCTGTGACTTGACGATCCTGAGCACGTCGTCGGGATGCCATTTCAGCCATACCTTGCGGCGATGTGGGGCACCCTTGCGCGCAAGCAGGCCGTCCTTGCCGTGGAAATCGTGGTCCCAATGGATGATGCGGTGATATCCTACGTCCCATGGATCGAGGTAGTAATCGTCCATATCGTCGCTCAGCAGGCTGCCGCCCAGCGATGCGGTGGCTTCGTAGCTCGTTGCGGGCAACCACTTGCGGAAGCCCGCCATGTCGTCGCCTGTATAGACCGCCGGCACGACCGCGCCGACCCAGCCCGACTGTGGGCCAGAGGTGGAATAGGTGCGGAAGCCGCCGCGCTTGAGGCCATATTCCTCGCCGGCCTTCATCAGCGCCTCGACCACTGCCGGCTTGTCGGCGTAGGGGCCCCAGAACTCCATGCCCGGAGCGCCGGCCATGCCATGGCGCAGGCCGGTCACCTTGCGTCCTGCAATGGTGAATTCGCACATGCCGAAGAACCGCGTCTCCGGCAGCGGGCCGCCATTCACCTTTTCGAGGATGCTGTTGGCGTTCGGCCCCTGCACCTGCAGACGGAAATTGGCGCGCTGGTTGTTGCCTTCCACGACGCGGATGTCATTGCGCAGCGTGACGTCGTACTTGCCCTCTTCGGCCCGCCACATCAGGTAGCTCGCGACGGTGGGCTTGCCGACGATCGTCACCGAACCGTCCTGATAGAGGAAGCCGATGGCGTCGCCGATGATCTTGCCATTGGCGGCGACGGCGACATACTGGAATGCCTTCGGTGGGGTGAAATCGTCGTAATTGTTGATCGACGTCTCGGCCAGAAGCCGCTTCGTGTCCGGACCGGAAATATTGAGGTCGGTCATGTGGTAGGACTGGTCGAACAATACCGCCGTCTTGCCCCAGGCCAACTGCTCGTCGCGCCAGTTGGTATGTTCGGACGGGACCGGAAACTGGTAGAATCCGGTAGGCGCGTTGCGCAGCATGTCGCGCACTGACGGCGAAGCGTCGATCTTGTCCTGTAATGTCCTGATCATGTGGTCTCCTCATATGTCTCTCATCACGCGGCCAGGGGGCCGCGCGTGACATTTCTCCAGTGAAACGGAACGGCCGGGCACATGCAGATGCCCGGCCGAACCGCATCAATTCACGACGGAATCGTATTTCTTCAGCGTATCCATGAGGCTGTTCCACGCCGCATCGGCGTCGATCCCCTTGGTCGCGGCGGCCTTCTTCCATTCAGCCTGAAGCGGGGCGGCGGCATCCTTCCACTGCTGCACTTCCTCGGGCGTCGGCTTGTAGAGCGTGTGGCCGTCGTCGATGTTGCGCTGGCGGCCGGCGGCTTCGTGGTCGGCCCAGCCGGCGGCCATCTTCTCCGCCCATTCCGGCGTGCAATGGTCGTCGATCACCTTGCGGTCTTCCGGCGCGAGCCCGTCGATCTTGTCCTTGTTCATCACGAAGGCGAAGGTCGTGACGTAGAAGGGCAGGTCCAGATGATGCTTGGTGATGTCCTGGAGGCCGAACAGATAGGTCGAGTTCCAGGGACCGGCCGTCATGTCGGCCGCGCCGCTCGCCACCAGATCGCGGCTCTCGCCGGCCGGAACCTGCACCGAGGTTGCGCCGAGGGCGGAGATCATCCGGGCCATCGTGCCATGCGCGGGGCGGATCGTCTTGCCGTTGAGGTCGGATGGTTTCTGCACCGGTCCCGCCTTCGCATGAAGCGTGCCCGGATCGTGCAGGTGCGCCATGCAGAAATAGACGTCGCTCATCTCCTTCTCGGCATATTGGCGATACCACTCGTCGAAGGCGCGCGAGCCGGCCTTGGCGTTGGAGATGGTGAAGGGGATTTCGCCGGCGGCGACGATCGGGAAGCGGCCGGGCTGATAGCCGGGATTGATGAAGCCGATATCGACGACGCCATCGCGCGCCATGTCGTAATGGTCAGGCGCGGCGCCAAGCTGCGACGACGGATAGATCGTGATCTCGATGCGCCCGTTGGAAGCCTGCTTGATGGACTCCGCCCAGGGCACCATGCCCGTCGGTTGCAAGGCGTGCACCGGCGGCACCCAGTGCGACAGGGTCAGCTCCACTTCGGCGGCCTGCGAGGCCCCGGAAAGCGCCACAAGCGCCACGCCGGCCAGCAAATGTCTCGGGTTCATGCAATCTCCTCCTTATGCATGCGTGTCTCTCCCGTCGGCGAATGTCTCAAACCGCTCCATGCATTGGAATTGCTAAATCGGCTGCGGGGCATTACACGAAGGCATGGGTCTGGACCTGAAATCTGCGCAACTCGTCGTGCAATGCGCCCGTCTGGGCAGCATCGGCAAGGCTGCGGAGGCGCTGAACATTACGCAGCCGGCCGCCGCACGCCTTCTTTTGCGGCTCGAGCAGCGTCTTGGCGTCACCTTGTTCGAGCGCAGTGCCAAGGGAGTCGCGCCGACCCATTACGGAAAGGCTCTGGTTCCGCATGCGGCGCTGGTCGCCTCCGAAGCGGCACTTGCCGATGAAGTGGTGACCCAGATGCGCGGCTCCGCACGCGGGCTGGTCCGCGTCGCCGCCGCCACCAGCGTTGCGGACGGACCGTTGCGCGAGGCGATCCTGCTTCTGTCCGACCGCTTGCCCGACGTTCAGTTCCAGATCCATGACGGGATCGAGGACGTCCTCATCGATGCGTTGAAGGAAGGCCGCGTCGACCTGGCGATTTCGACGGAGCCTTATGATGACGACCAGATCTCGCTGGCCTGTCCCGACGCGTTCTTCGACGAGGTGAGGGTGGTCGCCCGCCCGCAAAACCCGGTCCACGGTCTGCCATTCCTGACGATGGAAGAGGCCGCACAGCATCAATGGGCCACGCCGCCTGAGGATACGCCCGTCGCGAGGGAATGGCGCCGGCGCTTTCGTGCCGCCGGGATCGATCCGCCGGAGCCTCGCCTTACCTGCCGCTCGATCCGAGTGATCAAGAACATGGCGCTGGACAGCGACACGCTGTGCTGGATGCCGCTCCGCACGATCCAGCTCGAAATGCAGCATGGCCTGCTGGTCAAGGTCGAGACGCCGCAGATGAAATGGCGCCGCACCTTCCGGATCTATCGGCGCGTCAGGGGCGCGCTGAGCCCCACGGCAAGCCAGTTGCTGCGCGCCATGCAGGAGATCGCCCGCAGGGAGGCGCTGACCCTCACCGGGCCGGCCTGAACCTCGGTCGGCATCGGGCAAATTGCGCTAATTTCAGATGGTGAAATCCCGTAGCGGCAACTTCACCTTGTCCGGCATGCGCTCTACCATGCCCGGAGACCGGGAGGAAACCAGATGGCCTTGCTCGCACCCAATGACAGCGTTCCGTTCAACATCACGCGTCTCAGCCATATCGTGCTGACCAGCCGCGATCTCGACAAGACGCGCTATTTCTATGAGACGGGCCTCGGGCTGGAAGTGACGGCGCAGGATGCCGACCGGCTGTACCTGCGTGCCCAGGAAGAAACAGGCCACCACTCGCTGCTGTTCGAGAAGGTGTCCGGCGACGGGCCGGGCGTCGTCCGGGCTGTCGGCTACCGCATGTACACCGACGACGACCTGAAGCGGGCGCATGACTGGTTCGCCGCGCGCGGCTGCAACCCGCACTTCGTCGAGCGTCCCCATCAGGGACTGACGCTGCGCATCACCGATCCGGTCGGCGTGCCGGTCGAGTTCTGCGCCACGATGGACCAGAGCGAGAACCGCATGCAGCGCTTTCACCTGCATGCCGGCGGGCGGCTGGCCTTCCTCGACCATGCGCAGATCGCCACGCATGATGTAGCCACCGCCTATGCCTTCTACAGCGACCTCGGCTTCCGCCTGACCGAATACACCGCCAAGGACGGCACCGACGAGATCTGGGGCGCCTGGCTCAAGCGCAAGAACAACACGCAGGACGTCGTCTACAGTTCCGGCCCCGGGCCGCGCCTGCATCATTTCGCCTTCCACACGCCCGAGATCGCCAATGTCGTGCATGCCGCCGACGTGATGGCCTCGCTCGACCTTGCCAACTCGATGGACCGCGCACCCGGACGCCACGGCATCGGCAATGCGTTCTTCATCTATTTCCGCGATCCCGACGGCCATCGCGTCGAGATATTCACCAGCCATTACAATGTGATCGACGTCGATCATGAACCGAAGCGCTGGGATCTCACCAACATCAAGCGCTCGCAACTCTGGGGTTTTCCCGCGCCGCGCAAATGGTTTGCCGAGGCGAGCCATTTCGAGGGTGCGGAGGTCAAGCCGCCGCTGCTCGACGCCGCGCCCGTGACGCTGGAAAACTTCCTTGAGAAGTGGTGAGAACGATCTGAGGAGGCGCTAGCCATGGTCAAGTCAGTCCACGTCGAAAGCGTGCCGCATCACGTCAATCCGGTGCCCCACGCGGCCGTCCATCGCGGCTTCGTGGCAAGTTCCGCGATCATGGGGATGGACACGGCGAGCCGCAAATTCCCCGCCACGAAGGAAGAGCAGATCGCGCTCGCCTTCACGCATCTGCGCAGCGTCATCGCAGCCAGCGGCGCCACGCCGCAGGATGTGATCAAGCTCACGCTCTACTTCGCCGACAAGAATGACCGGCCGCTGGTCAATCCGCACTGGATCGAACTCTACCCCGACGAGAATGCGCGCCCCGCGCGGCATGCTTTGCCGGGTGGCGAACTTCCGCCCGGCTGCGTGCTGCAGATCGAGTTCCTTGCCGTGATCGGCGGGCAATAAGCATGGTGCGCCGGCCGGCGATCGGCCTGATCGGCTGCGGCGAAATGGGCGCAGCCATCGGCGCGCATCTGGTTTCTGCCGGCTTTGACGTCGCGACCGTTCTTGCCGGGCGGGGTGCCGAAACGCGCCAGCGCGCCACGGAAGCGGGGCTGGGCGAAGCCGCGGATCTCGGCGCGCTGCTGGAGCGCGCCGGGATCGTGCTTTCGGTCATTCCGCCATCGGCGGCGGTGGATGAGGCGAGGGCCGTGGCAGCCGCCGCGCAGGGCCGGCGAGCCTTCACCTATCTGGAAGCCAACGCCATATCGCCGCAGCGTGCGGTTGAGATCGCGGAGCTCCTCGTTGATACGCCGGCTAATATTCTCGACGGCGGCATTGTCGGATTGCCGCCGGCGGCGGGCAAGCGGCCGAAACTCTATCTCTCCGGCGATGAACCGGAGAAACTGGAGCCGCTGGACGGCATCGCCTTCGACATCGTGCCGATAGGTGACGAGATCGGCCGTGCCTCGGCCTTCAAGATGGCCTATGCGGCACTCACCAAGGGCACGAATGCGCTTCTCACCGCAGGCATGCTGCTTGCGCGCCATCACGATATGTTGGACGCCTTCACAGCGGAACTGTCGGCCAGCCAGCCCGAGCTGATGAGCCGCGCCGAGGCCAATATTGCGCGCCTGCCGGCCGATGCCGGCCGCTGGGTTTTCGAGATGGAGGAAATCGCCGCGTCTTTCGCCGCCGCGGGATTGCCATCGGGCTTTCATGAGGGTGCGGCGGACATCATGCGCATCCTCGATGCCTCTCGCTTCGGCACCGAGACGCGCCGCACGCGCGACAAGGCCCGCAGCATGGCGGACACGGTCATCGCCGTGGATGCCGATCGTCGCGGCTGACCTTTGGGCAGAGGCCGCGTCGGCGATCGTTATCGCGGCGAAGCTGCTATGAAGGGCTTCTTCCTGATTCTCCCTGCAGCCGCCGATGACCGCCGCCCTCGAAATCCTCAAGACAGTCTATGGCTACGATGCCTTCAGGGGATCGCAGGCGCAGATCGTCGAGCATGTCATCGAAGGCGGCAACGCCTTCGTGCTGATGCCGACGGGCGGCGGCAAGTCGCTCTGCTACCAGATCCCGGCTATGGTCAGGCCAGGCATGGGGCTGGTGGTGTCGCCGCTTCTGGCCCTGATGGCCGATCAGGTGGCGGCCTTGCGGCAGGCCGGAGTGAAGGCGGCCGCGCTCAATTCGGACCTGCCGCCCGACGATAGGCGTGCGCTGTGGCGCGACGTCCATGGGGGCAGGCTGGACCTGCTCTACGTCGCGCCTGAGACGCTGTTGCGGCCGGGCGTCCTGGAACGGTTGGAGGGGGTGAAGCTTTCGCTGATCGCCATCGACGAGGCGCATTGCCTGTCGCAATGGGGACATGACTTCCGGCCTTCCTACCGTCAGCTCGACGCGCTGGTGCGGCAGTTTCCCGATACGCCGCGCATGGCGCTGACCGCGACGGCCGACGAGCCGACACGCGGGGAAATCCTCTCCCATCTCGACATTGCGGAAGCCGATGCCTTCATCGCCGGGTTCGACCGGCCCAATATCCGCTACGCTATCGAGGAAAAGGACAACCCCCGCGCACAGTTGAAGGAGTTCCTCAAGCGCCGCGAGGGCGAAAGCGGGATCGTCTACTGCCTGTCGAAGCGAAAGACCGAAGAAACCGCCGCCTGGCTATGCGACCAGGGCTATGATGCGCTTGCCTATCACGCCGGCATGGACAAGGCCGCGCGGGAAGCCAACCAGATGCGCTTCCAGCATGGCGAGGCGGTCATCATGGTCGCCACCATCGCCTTCGGCATGGGCATCGACAAGCCCGATGTGCGCTTCGTCGCCCATATCGACCTGCCGGGCAGCATCGAGGCCTATTACCAGGAGACGGGCCGCGCCGGGCGCGACGGCCTGCCCGCCGACACGCTGATGCTCTACGGCTACGAGGACATCGCGCTGCGTAGCCGGTTCATCGAGGAATCGGATGCGCCTGATCTGCGCAAGCGCATGGAACGGCAGAAGCTGGATGCGTTGCTGGGGCTTGCCGAAACGGCGGGCTGCCGCCGGCAGGTGCTCCTGTCCTATTTCGGCGATCACTGCGGACCGTGCGGCAATTGCGACACCTGCACCGAGCCGCCGCGGCTTTTCGACGGCACGATCGCCGCGCAGAAGGCGCTGTCATGCATCTACCGCACCGGCGAGCGTTTCGGGCAGGCCTATATCGTCGATGTGCTGCTTGGCGCCGCGAACGACCGTATCGTCCAGTTCGGCCATGACAGCATCTCCACCTTCGGCATTGGCGTCGAGCACGACAACCGTACATGGCGCGCGATCCTGCGCCAGTTGATCGCGCTGCGGCTTGTCGATGTCGACCTTGCCGGGCATGGCGGCCTGTCCATCGCGCCGGCCGGCCGGGACTTCCTGCGCGACAAGCCGACCCTGATGCTGCGCGTGCCGGCACCTCCGCGCGCCCGGCGTGCGAAGGTTGCGCGCAGTGCAGCACAGACGGCAATCGCCGATGCGGATCGCGACCTGTTCCAGGCGCTGCGGCAGAAGCGCCTGGACATGGCGCGTACGCAGAACGTGCCGCCCTATGTGATTTTCCACGATAAGACGCTGATCGAACTGGCGGCGGCCAGGCCGTCGTCGCGCGCTGAAATGGCGAATGTGCCCGGTGTCGGCGAGGCCAAGCTCGACCGCTACGGCCCCGCTTTCCTGGCCGTGATCGCCGAACATGCATGACGAGGCGGTTCACGCCCCGATATGAACGCTTGGTCCCGCAATCGCCTTCACTATATTGGGAAGCACGCGATTGTGCCCGAACAGCGCCGATTGGTCTGAAGATTGGTCCCTAGGTGATTGAAACAGATAAAATAATCTCCGTCGCCCCTATGATGGATTGGACGGACCGCCACTGCCGGTTCCTCCATCGTCGGCTGACCGGGCGGGCGCTTCTCTATACGGAAATGGTGGTGGCGGACGCTGCCATCCATGGCGATCGCGAGCGGCTGCTGGGCTTCGATCCGTCCGAACATCCGGTCGCGTTCCAGCTTGGCGGCTCCGATCCGGCGAAGCTCGCCGAGGCGGCGCGCATCGGCGCGGATTTCGGCTATGACGAGATCAATCTCAATGTGGGCTGCCCGTCGGATCGCGTCCAGTCGGGCACGTTCGGTGCCTGCCTGATGCGCACGCCGACGCTCGTGGCCGACTGCATCGCTGCCATGAAGCGGGCGGTGAGCATTCCGGTTACGGTGAAATGCCGTCTCGGCGTGGACGACCAGGATATCGAAACCGCGCTCGACGCGATCGCCGATCAGGTCTTCGATGCCGGCGCGGATGCGCTGTGGGTCCATGCCCGCAAGGCCTGGCTGGAAGGCCTGTCGCCGAAGGAGAACCGGGATATTCCGCCGCTCGACTATGCGCGCGTCTATCGTCTCAAGCAGCGCCTGCCGGGCCGGTTCATTGGCATCAATGGCGGGATCGCCTCGCTGGAAGAGGCGAATATCCATCTCGGCCATGTAGACGGCGTCATGCTCGGCCGCGCCGCCTATCACACGCCTTCCGTGTTGGCTGGCGTTGATGCGCTGCTCGCCGGCGAGGCGCCCGCCGCACCGGATTGGGATGGGCTGATGGAGGCAATGGCGTCCTATGCGGCGCGGCATATCGCGGCGGGCGGCCGCCTTGCCCATGTGACGCGGCATATGGTGGGCCTGTTTCACGGCCGTCCCGGCGCGCGGCGTTTCCGGCAGATCCTGTCGACCGATGCGACGCGACCGGGGGCAGGGCCGGAAGTGCTGATGCAGGCCTATGCCGCACTCGCGACGGAAGCGGCGCGCGCGGCCTGATCAGCCCGAAAATCCGAGCAGGTGGCGATACTGGTAGGCCAATACCAGTACGAGGATGATGGCGATCCAGATCGTCGCCGGTCCGAGCAGGTTGCCGCGCGGCCGCCCCCGGATGAGCACGGAGCCGATCACGGTGAGCAGGGCGCCGAGATAGATGAGCCGTGCGAAGGATGAGGACGACAGGCCCAGCACGCTGCCGTCATTGCCAACGGCGAACAGCACCACCAGCCCCAGCGCCATGATTCCAAGTGCTACCCAGAGAAACGGCATCGTCTAAGCCTCGCCTTCTTGCCGCGCGGCGCGGCGCGGCGGCGGAAAGCCGGCCGGTGGCCGTTCCATTGCTGCAAGGCGAGGCGGCAACTGGTCGAGAAGCCCGCGCCGCTCCTCACCCGACATCAGCATCCATCGTGCGATTTCCTGCCCGGTGCGGCCACAGCCGAAGCAGTAGCCGCTGCTGCGGTCGATGACGCAGACGAGGATGCAGGGCGAGTCGGAAGCCGGGGTGCTCATCGCGGCAGAGTGGGCGGCATCGCGCGGGCTTGCAAGCCCGGCAATGCCGCCGCCTGCGTCAGTGCCCGCCAGGGCCGGATGGCCCTTCGGGATTCCTGCGCCGGGTGAGCATGTTCAACCCTTCGACGAAGGCGGAGAAGCCCATGGCGGCGTAGATGTAGCCCTTCGGCACATGGTAGCCCATGCCGTCGGCGATCAGCGTCATGCCGATCATCAGCAGGAAGCCCAGCGCCAGCATAACGATCGTCGGGTTCTTGGCGATGAAGTTGGCCAGCGGGTCGGCGGCCAGCAGCATGACCGTCACCGTGATGATCACGGCGATGTACATGATGGCGATCTCGTCGGTCATGCCGACTGCGGTGATGATGGAGTCCACCGAGAAGACGAGGTCGAGCAGCAGGATCTGGAAGATGGCAGCCCCCATCGAGAGCTGGACCGTGCCTTTCAGGGACGCTTCTTCCTTCTTGCCCGAGGGATCGACCGAATGGTGAATCTCGGTCGTGGCCTTCCAGACGAGGAAGAGGCCGCCGGCGATCAGGATGATGTCGCGCCAGGAAAAGCCGTTCCCGAACAATGTGAACACCGGTGCGGTCAGCGCGACGATGAAGGAGATGGTCGCCAGAAGCAGCAGGCGCATGATCAGCGCCGCGCCGATGCCCAGACGCCTGGCGCGGGTCTGCTGATGGGCGGGCAATTTATTGGTCAGGATGGAGATGAAGATCAGGTTGTCGATGCCGAGGACGACCTCGAGCGCGATCAGTGTGATGAGTGCGATCCAGGCAGTTGGATCGTTCACCCAATCGAAAAAGGGCGCTAGGAATTCGATCATCAGGAGGGTCCCTCGAAGGCGGCAATGTGTGCAGAAGTAGGTATCGCGCCTACATCCGTCAACGGGACGACCAGAAGGAAGGTACGGTTTCTTCAAGTCGCGGCCCGAGCCGCAGCGGTGCGACGCGTTCGGCGAGGCCGGTCCGGTCGGAAATCTCCACGCCTACCCCGCAGATCGTCGCCGGCCCCGTCGCCGCCTCGAAGCGGCCGCGCGGCACCTTGGAGAGGAAGCGGTTCAGCGGCTCCTCCTTGTCCATGCCGAGCGAGGAATTGTAGTCGCCGCACATCCCGGCATCGGTCATATAGGCGGTGCCGCCGTCTAGGATCTGGTGGTCGCCGGTCGGCTGATGGGTATGCGTTCCCACCACGAGGCTTGCCCGGCCATCGACGAAATGCGCGAAGCACATCTTCTCGCTCGTCGCTTCGGCATGGAAGTCGATCACCACCGCGTCGGCCTGTTCGCCCAGCGGGCAGGCGGCCAGCGCCTCTTCCGCCGCGACGAACGGGTCGTCCAGTTCGGGATGCATGAAGACGCGGCCCATGATGTTGGAAACGACAACGCGCGCGCCATTGCGGGCGCTATAGACGCCGGTGCCGCGGCCGGGCGTGCCCTTGGGGAAATTCGCCGGCCGCAGGAAGCGGTCTTCGCGTGCTGCGAAGCTCAGCGCCTCGCGCTGGTCCCACACATGGTTGCCGGTGGTCACCACATCGGCGCCGGCATCGAGCGTGTTGCGGAAAATCTCCTCGGTGATGCCGAAGCCGCCGGCGGCGTTCTCGCCATTGACGATGACGAAGTCGAGCCGCAGGTCGGAGATCAGGCCGGGCAGGCGTTCCCAGACGGCGGTCCGCCCGGTCTTGCCTACCATGTCGCCGAGGAAGAGGAGACGCATCGGAAGGAACTAGCCTCGCATCGGCAGCGCGTGCAAGCCGTTTTCGGTGATGATGGCGGGGAGCGGAATGTCGTGCGCCTCATGAGGCACGGCATCGACGCGCTGGCATTCGAAGGCGATGCCGATCAGGCGCGGCATGCGCCCCTTGTCGCGCAGTTTGGCGATGGCGCGGTCGTAAAAGCCGCCGCCATAGCCGATCCGGTGGCCCTGATCGTCGAAGGCGGCCAGCGGCATCAGCATCAGCGTCGGCTCGAGCTCTTCCGCCTCGGGTCCGGGTCCGGCCGTGCCGAAACCCATGTCGATCAGTTCCGCGCCGCGCACCAGTTCGCGAAAGACGATGGTCGTCTTGTCGATGATGGCAGGCAGCACCAGCCGCGCGCCTTTCTTGCGCAACTCGAACATCAGCGGCCGCACATCGACCTCGGAGCGCATGGGCCAGAAGCCCGATACGATCGAATCGGGACCGACATCGATGGCATCCGCCTGACCGGCCATGGCGAGCGAAGCCTCGATGCGCCATTGCAGGCCGAGCGCGTCACGCCGTGCAAGCGCCTCGGCGCGCAGCTTCTTCTTGATATCGCGGGGAGAAGTCATGCCCCTGCATAACCGCAGTCGCCGGACTGTGCCAGTCAGGGGGAGGGGAAAAGCGACGATCCACGACAACCGATGGAGAGGTCGATCCCGGGAGCCTACAAAGTAGGTGGGCGCCGTATGACCGAGCCCACGGGCCCGGCCAGGAACAGCTCCCTAAGGATCGTTAAGGCCCCGGGGAAAAGTATCTCCTGTCGCGAAGCGCAGACCGTCATGGCCAATATAGTCCTCGCCGGTGCGTTCCGCCATGCCCATCATGCAAGCGACCCGCCGGCGCAGGACATTTCCCCTGTCGCGAAAATGTCCCGGAGCGGCGGGGCGTTTCGACGAACGCGATTCCGCTGCTCCAGCTCCGCCACCTGGCCGCATTTATGCAACGCCGGACAATTCCGTCTGGCTGCAAAATGCTCTAAGCGACCCGTCTGACGTGATGGAGCCACATGCCATGCAATCCGAGCCTTTCGACGATATTCGCAGCCTGGTCGACCGCTTTGCCGGACCGGACCGGACCGTATCGCATATCGCCGCCGGCAGCGAGACCGGGCGCGGCGGCGACATATTGCGCTGGATGGCAGGCTGGAGCGGCCGCGCGCCGCAGGTGACGCGCCCGCTGGTGGCGATCTTCGCCGGCACGCATGGCATTGCCGAAACGCTGCATCCCGGCACGGCTGCGCGCACCCGCGCGGTGGTCGAGGCGGTCGCGGCCGGCAGTACCGCGCTCAACCGTGCCTGTGCCGCCGCCGATCTCGGGCTGAAAGTGTTCGACCTAGCGCTGGACATTCCCACGGCGGATATCACCCGCGCCGCGGCGCTCGACGAGCGCGGTTGCGCCGCGACCATGGCCTTCGGCATGGAGGCGATTGCCGGCGGCACCGACCTGCTCGTGCTGGGCGCGAGCGGCGAGGGCGGCGAGATCGCCGCCGCGGCGCTCATTGCCGCTCTTCTGGGCGAGGCGGTCGCGGGCGATCTGGCCGAACTTCCGCAAGCCCTCTCCACGCCGATCCGTGAGGCGCTCGCCGCCCATGCGGGCATCGCCGATCCGCTCGCCGCGCTTGCGAGCCTGGGCGGCCGCGAAACGGCAGCGCTGGCGGGCGCGATCGTCGCCGCGCGCCTCGAAAAGGTTCCGGTCCTGCTCGACGGGCTCTCGGCACTGGCGGCAGCGGCCGTGGTCAAGGCATTGCGGCCCGACGGCATCGATCATTGCATGCTGGGCGATCTCGGCGCCATCGGCCTCCAGCGGACGGTGGCGGAGCAGCTGCACATCGACCACGTGGTCGATATGGGCCTTGGCGCGGGTGACGGCACCGGCGGTGCGGTTGCTGCTGCGACCCTGCGCTCGCTGGTTGCCACGGCCGAACCGATCCAGCGATCGGCGCCTCACTAAAGCAATTCCAGCAAAAGTGCGCAGCGATTTTGCGTCCGGAATTGTGAAAAAACAAAGAGTTAGAGCATTCCCGCGATTCCATGGAAAGCGGAAATGCTCTAATCCGTCAGGCGCGGCGACGGACGGGGACCGCCGGCAGCGGTTCCATCACGCGCGAGGCCGGGAAGGTGACGATCGCCTCGGTTCCCTCGCGCAGCTTCGAGTGCAGTTCGAAGGCGCCGCCATGCAGTTCCGCCAGTCCCTGCACGATGGGCAGGCCGAGGCCGGTGCCCTGTTCCGCGCTCTTGATCGCGATCGCGCCTTGGCCGAAGGCCGAGAGCACGACGGGCATCTCGTCTTCGGGGATGCCGGGGCCGTTGTCGCGGATGGAAATGTACTGCCCGCCGCCCGCTGTCCAGCCGACGCGCACCCTGATCTCGCCGCCGGACGGCGTGAATTTCACCGCGTTGGACAGGAGATTGAGGGTGATCTGGCGGATCGAACGTTCGTCGGCCAGCAGGCGTGGCATGCCCTGTTCAAACTCGCGGACGACGCGGATATCCTTGGCGCGGGAGCGGAGCTCCATCATGTGGCAACCCTCCTCGACGATGTCGACGAGAGTTAACGGCTCCTCGGAGAGCTGGTAGCGCCCGGCCTCGATGCGGGACAGGTCGAGGATCTCATTGATCAGGTTGAGCAGATGGTGGCCCGAGCCGTGGATGTCGCGCGCATATTCGCGATAGGTGTCGTTCTTCATCGGCCCGAGCACCTCCTTCGCCATCACCTCGGAAAAGCCGAGAATGGCGTTGAGCGGCGTGCGCAGCTCGTGGCTCATGGAAGCCAGGAAGCGTGATTTCGCCAGATTGGCTTCTTCCGCCCGCCATCGCGCCTCGTCCGACATGGCCTTGGCGGTTTCCAGTTCTGCGATCAGCGCGTCCTTCTCCGTGCGGAAGGACAGAAGCATGAGCGTCGATTTCTGCAAATGCCCGGCCACATAGGTGAAGAAGGGCACCGATGCGATCAGCAGGGCGGCCATCAGCGCCTCGACGGGTACATGCAGCCGCGCCGTGACGCCGGCAAAGACCAGCACCGGCAGCGCAAAGGTCACCACCAGTGCGCCGCGCAGCGCCGAGGCGAACAGCGCGGTCGCCGCGATGGCCAGGAGCAGCACCACGGCCTGCACGGTGGAGAACTGGCCGGGCGCGCAGGCTTCGCAGGCCATGAGTGCGAAATAGGCCCAGCCCAGCCCGCTGAAGAAATGGCCGATCAGGAACCGCCTGCGCCAGGCTGCCGGATCGATGTTTTCGGCATCCAGCTCGTCGGTGCGTCTGGCCACCATCGCCAGGCCGGCATAGCAGACCAGCGTCAGCAGGCCCCAGGCGAGGAAATCCTGCGTCATGCCGGCAATCAGGCTGACCGCCCAGATGATGAGCACGAGCAGCGGAATGGCCGGCGCGCTGTTGATGATGGCGCGTGCATGCAGCTTGATCAGCTCGCGGTCATAGGCCGGACTGCCGGCCTGCTGGGCAAGGCGGTCGCGCGTGCGCCGGATCGCCTTGGCCACATCGCTGTTGCGATGGGCCTTCGTGCGGTCCACAATGTTCTTGTCCGCGGTGTGGGAGCGCAGCAACGCCATTACCAGTTCTACTTGAACGCGCGATTTTCCAGCCGACGCTACGTGCGAATGATTAAGAGTCCCCTTCAAAGACAGCCTGTTTTATCAATTCATAAACCACGCAAAGCCTTGCGCCGCCGCCGTTCGGCATGGAGGCAGGTGCTGGACTGGCTTCTTGTCGTCCTCCTGTTCACCTTTTGCGCGCTGCTGGTCGCAAAGCTCGACCGGATCGCCACGGTCACGTTGGAGGGCAGGGCGATCATCCATGACGGCGACACGATTACGGTCGGCGGCGAGCGGCTGCGCCTGCGCGGCATGGATGCCTTCGAGATCGGCCAGCAATGCCGGCGGGGAACGGACAGCTATGATTGCGGCCGGGTGGCGCGCCAGGCGCTGGACGGGCTCATCGCAAGAAGAAGCGTGACATGCGAGGTGTCGGGCCACGACCGCTACGGGCGCGGACTGGCCGCATGCGCTGCCGGCGGCATCCTGTTGAATGCCGCGCTGGTCGAAGCGGGCTGGGCGCTGGCCTATGGTGACTTCGCCGCCGAGGAGGCGGCCGCGCGAAAGGCCGGTCGCGGGGCCTGGGCAGGCGAGTTCGAGCGCCCGGATCGCTGGCGTGCGACGCATGGCGGAATGGCCGAGCCGCGCCATGACGTGTTGATGAATGTGCTGGCTTGGTTCAGGCGCCTTTTCGGCGGGAATGAGGGAGAGTGAAATGCGATTGTTCGACGGGGGAAAGGCGCCCAATCCGCGCCGCGTGCGCGTGTTCCTGGCCGAGAAGGGCATTGTCGTCCCGCTGGTGCCGGTCGATATGTCGGCGCAGGGACACAAGTCGGAGGAAGTCACGGCCCGCAACCCGCTGCAGCGCCTGCCGGTGCTGGAGCTCGATGACGGCACGGTCATCACCGAGTCGATCGCCATCTGCCGCTATTTCGAGGAGCTTCATCCCGAGCCCGCCCTGTTCGGCACCGGTGCGCTGGAGCGTGCCTTGGTGGAGATGTGGCAGCGGCGGATTGAGCTCCATCTCTTCATGTCCGTTGCGCATGCCTTCCGCCATGTCCATCCGGCGATGAAGGATTGGGAAGTGCCCCAGATCGCCGAATGGGGCGAGGCGAACAAGGAGAAGGCAATCGATTTCCTCTCGCTGCTCGACCGCGAACTCGCCGGCCGTGAATTCGCAGCCGGTGACCGCTTTTCGGTGGCCGACATCACCGGCATGATCGCCATCGATTTCATGAAACCGGCGCGGATCGTCGTTCCCGACGAACTGACGCATGTCTGGCGCTGGTATCGCGCGCAGCGGGCGCGGCCAAGCGCCGATGCCTGATGACTGACGGCGATGCAAGGCTGACGGCGCTGGCGGATCGCATCCGCGCTTGCCGCATCTGCGTGGAAACGCCGCTGCGCCGGCCGCTGCCGCATGAGCCGAACCCGGTGGTGGTGCCGTCTTCGACCGCCCGCATCCTCATTGCCGGGCAGGCGCCCGGCACCCGCGTCCATGCCACCGGCAAGCCGTTCAACGACCGTTCGGGCGACCGCCTGCGCGACTGGATGGATGTCAGCCGCGACGAATTCTACGACCCGTCGCTTTTCGCGGTCGTGCCGATGGGCTTCTGTTTTCCCGGACAGGACGCCAAGGGAAGCGACCTGCCGCCGCGGCCGGAATGCGCGCCCGCATGGCGGACCCCGTTGATGGAACTGATGCCGCAGATCGAGCTTGTTCTGGCGATCGGCCTTTATGCGCAGCGCTGGCATATGGGCGCCGACCCCAGGGCGTCCCTGACCGAGCGCGTGGTGGACTGGCGCCGTCATTTCTATGGCAATGAGAAGCCGCGGGTCATGCCCCTGCCGCATCCCTCATGGCGCAACACCGCCTGGCTGAAACGCAACCCATGGTTCGAGCAGGAATTGCTACCGGTTCTGCAGCGTGAAATCCGCACGCGTATCGGCGATGCGGGATAAAATATCGTTCCAGCAATAGCCGATTTTGAAATAAGGATTTTCTTGTGGCACCCTTACATGGAAAGGATATTGGCACGCCATTCCACGGAGCCCATGATGGACCGCCTCGATAGAAAGATACTGCGTCTGCTGCAGGAAGATGCAACGCTTGCCGTCGCCGATGTCGCCAAGAAGGTCGGCCTCTCGACGACGCCTTGCTGGCGGCGCATCCAGAAGCTGGAGGAGGAGGGCGTCATCCAGCGCCGCGTCGCGGTCCTCGATCCGGTCAAGGTCAATACGCGCGTCAATGTCTTCGTCTCGATCCGCACCAGTTCGCACAGCCTCGAATGGCTGCGCCGCTTTTCCGAGGTGGTGCAGGAATTTCCCGAGGTGGTGGAATTCTATCGCATGAGCGGCGATGTCGACTATCTGCTGCGCGTCGTCGTTCCCGACATTGCCGCCTATGATGCGTTCTACAAGCGGCTGATCGCAAAGATCGAGATCCGCGACGTGTCCTCCACCTTTGCGATGGAGCAGATCAAGTACACGACCCAGCTCCCGCTCGACTATCTGGTGCTGGACAAGGATCAGGGCTGAACGAACCTGCTTGCGGCGTAGCGCGCGGCATCCCGACGCGAATCGGGATGCCGATCGGCGCGTTGCAACATGGTAAAGATCGGCTTCAAGATTTGTTTTCAATTTTCGGCGAAACTGCATGCGGGGTCCGGCCTGGCGGTCGCGTTCCGATCCCTGTTTCCTGTTTTGTGTACGGGTCGCCATGCGTTCGCTTAATTATTCCCTGCTGCTTGTGGCATGCCTTGGCCTTGCGGGCTGTTCCCGCAGCACGGCGGTCGATGTCCTCGATATTTCGAAGCCCTCGCGGGAGACGACCAGCTCGATCCTGCCCTCGTCGTTGACGCCGCCCGCGCCGGTCGCCGCATCCGCCGCCGCTTCCCCGGCACCCATCGCGCTAGCGGAGCCAGACCGGTTGCAGTCGCAGGCGCTCGAGCAGGTGGCCATGGTAGCTCCGCCGCGCCCATCGGCGCCGCAGCGCTCGGAAGGCGGCCGCCGTACGGTCTACGGCGCCCGGTTCAAGGATGCGCATCCGATCGCCTTCGGCCGCATCACGCCCTCGCACCATGCCATTCACGGCGTCGACGTGTCGCGCTGGCAGGGCAATATGGATTGGGAGACGCTGCGCCAGCAGGGCGCCAATTTCGCCTTCATCAAGGCGACCGATGGCGGCGACCATGTCGATCCGATGTTCCGAAAGAACTGGGACGGCGCGGAAGCCGCCGGCATAAGGCGCGGCGCCTATCACTTCTTCTATTGGTGCCGCGTGGCGAGCGAGCAGGCCGACTGGTTCATCCGCAACGTGCCGAAGGACCCCACCGCGCTGCCGCCAGTGATCGACGTGGAGTGGAACCACCTGTCTTCCTGCAAGAAGCGGCCTTCCCGCGCCGTCGTGCTGGAAAAGATGCAGGTCTTCATGGACCGCCTGGAGGCCCATTACGGCCAGCGGCCGATCATCTATACCGCGCCGGATTTCTACGAGGACAACCTCAAGGGCGCGTTCCCGAACCATCCCTTCTGGCTCCGCTCCGTGGCGCAGCATCCGTCCAAGGTCTATCCGAACCGCGAATGGCTGTTCTGGCAATATTCCGGCTCGGGCCTGTCCAAGGGCGTGACGGGTCGCATCGACCTGAACGTGTTCCATGGCAGCGAGCGCGAATGGCATCGCTGGGTGGGCAGGGTGAGTAGCTGAACGCCTATTTCGTCTTTTGCGGGTAGATCGTCTCGCCGCGCGCCAGCATGGCCACGAATGCGGTGATCTTTTTCCGGCGGCCGGCATCTGTTTTCATATTGTGCACGCGGAAGGCCAGCGCGAAGCGGTTCTGCGAGGTGAGCGTC
Source organism: Rhizobiaceae bacterium (assembly GCA_035555795.1). GTDB lineage: Bacteria > Pseudomonadota > Alphaproteobacteria > Rhizobiales > Rhizobiaceae > RCIO01. Next base: position 43,460 of record DATMGE010000079.1, read on the forward strand.
GGCAACATGGCCTGTGCCGCCGGTTCCGCCGCGATGGCGGCCAGCAGGTCGGCGGGCAGTTCCATCTCCTTAACGCTCGCATAGGCGCGGTCCCAGCGGCCGTCCGCTTTCGCCGCCTCGACCTGCTTCAGCCCATGCGCGGTCATGCGCCCCTCGGCGGTCAGCCGGGCCACATTGTCCACATTGATCCGGCTCCAGATGCTTTTCTTTCCGCGCGGCGTGTAGCGCTGGAGGAAGCTGGTCTCGTCCAGGCCCGACGCCTTCTTGTGGATCTTGATCCACAATTCGTCGGCGCGGTCGTGGTTCTCGCCGAGCCAGCGATGGAAAGCGTCCGCGTCGGTGAATTCTCGCACTTTGGCCGGGTCGACATGGACGGGCGCCATCCTATTGCGGCAGGTGGCAGCGGATCAGTTCTGCGCTGCCTTCCATCCCGGGCGTGGAGATCGAAAGCCGGTTCTCGTCGGCCTGCGTGAAGCTGATGCGGCGCTCTTCCGCATCGCCTTCCGCAATGCAGGAGGCATCGACGGTGGCAGTGCCGTCGGCCGGCTCCTTCGCCGCGAAATTGCACACGCTCTCATAGCGGCGGATGGTCGTTGGTGTGATGACCGCGAACATTTCCAGCGGCTCGACATCCACCTTGGCGCAGGCAGCCGCATCCACCGCCCAAACGCCGACATAGGCCGGGCCGATGCCGGCGGGCCGCGCCCGCGCAGCGGCGCGCGTGTCCGCCTTGAGCCTGTCGCTCGCGGGCAGCGTTGCGGCCGGATCGCCGGTCGGCGCGGCGTCCGTGCCCGAAGCCGCGTCGATCCGCTTCTGGAGATCGGCGACGGCGGTGTCGAAATCCGTGCGCGCCTTCTTCATGATGTCTTCGATGCTCTGGCCGACCTGCCGGGCGACCTGGCCGGCACGTTCCAGCGCCGGCCCGGCATCGTCCAGCGCCTGCTTCCCCTGCTCGGCGAGGTTCTGCGCACCTTCGCGTGCCTTGTCGATTGTCGGCTGGAGGTCGCGCGCCGCCTGCTGCGCGGCCTCCTTGAGCTTGTCGAGCCCTTCCTTCGCCGTTTCGAGGGCAGGTTTTTCGGCCGGAGCCGGCTCGGCCGTCTGCCCGTTTGCCGCCGGCGGCGCTTCGGCGCTCTTTTCCTCGCTGCAGGCGGCAAGCGCGAGAACGGCCGCTAGGGCCGCGGGCAGGGCAAGACGGTGAGCACGCATGTGTCGTTCCTTTCGAAGCGAAGCGTCAGTAGAGGACGACGCTGCGAATGGACTTGCCCTCATGCATGAGGTCGAAGCCCTTGTTGATGTCCTCGAGCGGCATCGTGTGGGTGATCATCGGGTCGATCTCGATCTTGCCGTCCATGTACCAGTCGACGATCTTCGGCACGTCGGTGCGGCCGCGCGCGCCGCCGAAAGCCGTGCCCTTCCAGACGCGGCCCGTCACAAGCTGGAACGGCCTTGTGGCGATTTCCTGTCCGGCGCCGGCCACGCCGATGACGATCGACTCGCCCCAGCCGCGATGCGCGCATTCGAGCGCCTGACGCATCACCTTCACATTGCCGGTGCAGTCGAAGGTGTAGTCGGCGCCGCCGATCTGGTCAGCGCCGCGCTTCGTCATGTTGACGATATAGGGAACGATGTCGCCGTCGACTTCCTGGGGATTGACGAAATGCGTCATTCCAAAGCGTTCGCCCCATTCCTTCTTGTCATTGTTGAGGTCAACGCCGATGATCATGTCGGCGCCGGCAAGGCGCAGGCCCTGAATGACGTTGAGGCCGATGCCGCCCAGGCCGAACACCACCGCCGTCGCGCCGATCTCGACTTTTGCCGTATTGATGACCGCGCCGATGCCGGTCGTCACGCCGCAGCCGATGTAGCAGATCTTGTCGAAAGGTGCGTCCGGGTTGACCTTCGCCACGGCGATTTCGGGCAGCACGGTGAAGTTGGAGAAGGTCGAGCAGCCCATATAGTGGAAGATCTTGTCCTTGCCGATCGAGAAGCGGCTGGTGCCGTCAGGCATCAGGCCCTGTCCCTGCGTTCCGCGGATTGCCGTGCACAGATTGGTCTTGCGCGACAGGCAGGACGGGCAGGAGCGGCATTCGGGCGTGTAGAGCGGAATGACGTGGTCACCCTTCTTCACGCTGGTGACGCCGGGACCCACGTCGACAACGATGCCCGCGCCTTCATGGCCAAGGATGGCCGGGAAGATGCCTTCCGGATCCGCGCCCGACAGCGTGAACTCGTCGGTATGGCAGATGCCGGTGGCCATGATCTCGACCAGCACCTCGCCGGCGCGAGGCCCCTCCAGATCCACCTCCATGATTTCCAGCGGCTTGCCAGCGGCAACGGCGACTGCGGCACGGGTCTTCATGCGGGATACCTCCTGTTATCTACCTTGCTCCTTGCCGGGTTTTGAATGGTGGATCAAGCGCTCGGGCGATTTTGCTGGCGCAGAAAATAAATTTGTTAAATATCATATTTGACGCCAGTGGCGCACTGTGACTCTTGAGCCAACGCATCGTGCCACATAAAAGGATGCCACTTCGCCGGGAGGGACAAGTTCGCCGATGTTCAAGAAAATCCTGATCGCCAATCGCGGCGAGATTGCCTGCCGCGTCATCAAGACGGCGAAGAAGATGGGCATCGCCACCGTCGCCGTCTATTCGGATGCAGACCGCAACGCGGTTCATATCGAAATGGCCGATGAGGCGGTGCATATCGGCCCGGCACCCGCCGCGCAGTCCTATCTCCTTGCCGAGAAGATCATCGCCGCCTGCAAGCAGACCGGCGCCAAGGCCGTCCATCCGGGCTATGGCTTCCTCTCCGAGCGCGCTTCCTTTTGCGAAGCGCTGGAAAAAGAGGGCATCACCTTCATCGGGCCGAAGCCCAAGGCCATTGAGGCGATGGGCGACAAGATCGAATCGAAGAAGTTCGCCAATGCCGCGAAAGTCTCCACCGTGCCCGGTCATCTCGGCGTCATCGACGATGCCGACCACGCCGTGCGCATCGCCGCCGAGATCGGCTATCCGGTGATGATCAAGGCGTCCGCCGGCGGCGGCGGCAAGGGCATGCGCATCGCCTGGAACGAGGCCGAGACGCGCGAGGGCTTCCAGTCCTCGAAGAACGAAGCGAAATCGTCCTTCGGCGACGACCGCATCTTCATCGAGAAATTCGTGGTCGATCCGCGCCACATCGAGATCCAGGTGCTGGGCGACGCCCACGGCAATGTCATCTATCTGGGCGAGCGCGAATGCTCGATCCAGCGCCGCAACCAGAAGGTGGTGGAGGAGGCGCCGTCGCCTTTCCTCGATGAGGCGACGCGGCGCGCCATGGGCGAACAATCCGTCGCGCTGGCCAAGGCGGTGGACTATCAAAGCGCCGGCACGGTCGAGTTCATCGTCGACAAGGACCGCAATTTCTACTTCCTCGAAATGAACACGCGCCTCCAGGTCGAGCATCCGGTGACGGAACTCATCACCGGCATCGACCTCGTGGAGCAGATGATCCGCGTCGCCGCGGGTGAGAAGCTGGCCATCCGGCAGGAAGATGTGAAGCTGAACGGCTGGGCCGTCGAAAGCCGTCTCTATGCCGAAGACCCGTATCGCAACTTCCTGCCCTCCATCGGCCGCCTGACGCGCTACCGGCCGCCGGAAGAGGGCCATTTCGGCGAGGCGATCCTGCGCAACGACACCGGCGTCACCGAGGGCGCCGAGATTTCGATGTTCTACGATCCGATGATCGCCAAGCTCTGCACATGGGCGCCGACCCGCATCGCGGCGATCGATGCCATGTCGGATGCGCTGGACAGTTTCGTGGTCGATGGCATTGAGCACAATATCCCGTTCCTCGCCGCGCTGATGCAGCATCCGCGCTGGCGCGAGGGACGCCTTTCCACCGGCTTCATCGCCGAGGAGTATCCGGACGGGTTTTCTCCCATTGTCCCCACGGATGAAGACAAGGCGGTGCTCGCAGCCGTCGCGTTATCCGTCGAGCTCATCCGCCGCGACCGTCTCGACCGCCTGACGGGGCGCCTTGCCCCCCATTCCGGTGCGATCAAGCCCGACTGGGTCGTCCGCATCGGCGACGATTATATCGACGCTTCCATCGTCGACGGCATGATTTCGGTGCCGATCGAGGTCGATCTGGCGATCGCCGGGGAAAAGCCCGTCACGGTAATCTCCGACTGGCGTCCGGGCGATCCGGTCTGGCGCGGCCGCGTCGGCAAACGGCAGGTTTCGGCGCAGATCCGCAACGTCCTGAACGGCGTGCGCATCGCCTGGAAGGGCATGGCCGCCGACATCCGCGTCATGCTGCCGGACACCGCCGCACTCGACCGGCTGATGCCGGTCAAGGTGCCGCCGGATACGTCGAAGCTGCTGCTCTGCCCGATGCCGGGCCTTGTCGTCTCGGTGGCAGTTGCCGAAGGGCAGGAGGTCAAGGCGGGCGAGACGCTGGCCGTGGTCGAGGCCATGAAGATGGA
>DATMGE010000080.1:0-2664 GCA_035555795.1 Rhizobiaceae bacterium
TGCCGGCCTTGGCGTGCTCGTTGCGCTCGCGCGTCAGGTAGCGGCAGTCGAGATCGGCGGCGAGCTTCTGCAGCTCGACATGGCGCGCCTCGGCCTCGTGCGCGGCTTCGAGATTGTCGGAATTGCGCTTCTGCACGGTGCCGCCGTCATCCAGCAGCCAGACGGTGAGCTTCTCAGGCGGATAGTCCATCGCCCGCGCCGAGGCGAGCGTGGTGGCGAGCAGCGCTGCATCCTCGTTATAGGTCGGCACGAAGACGTCGACGGTCGGCAGATCGGGGTCGGACGAGGACACCTTGAGCGTGCGCGGCGCCATCGGGCGCATGACGACGAACAGGCTGATGAACAGCATGAAGATGCTGTACATCTCGGCCAGATAGACCAGCAGGCCCGGGATGAAATCCTCGGGCTGGTTGATCGGCGGGAGCGTGCTGGTCGTGCGCCAATAGGCGTAGCGCAGCACGATGGACGTGCCGAGGGCGAGCGCGATCTGGCGCCAGACGCCCTGCCGCGTGAACAGCTTCAGAATGATCATCAGCCCGACGACCATGGCGCCGGCGACGAGATGTGCCTGCAGATTGATCGGCAGCGTGATGAGGGCGATGACCACTAACGTGACCAATCCCCAGACAAGGCCGATGGCCAGCTTCGCCATGACAATCCTCTTTCCGCGGCCGGAGCGACAATCGCCGCCGCGGGACAAAGCCCAATCTCCGATTCGGAAGAAACCCGAACCCCCGAACCGAAATCGCGATACTCATTTTCGCGCTGCACATTCATTTTCGCGGCGCAGTATGAAGAAGTTCTCTCAAGCGATATGAAACAGTTACGCTTTTGTCGCCTTACGGCGGCGGCACGACGGCGTAGCCCTCCACTCTGGTCTGACTGCCGGTTGCCGGCACGGAAGCGGGATAAGTCGTGGACGTCGTCGCGGCCGGAACGGCGTATGTTTCGGTGGCCGCCGGCACGACGTAGGTCTCGGTCGCCGCGGGCAGCGCATCGGCCTCGTCGCTCGCAACGGGTACGCGGCGCGGCTTGACGGGCCGCGTGACGGGGGGAACCGAGCCCGTGAAGGCCGTCGCGTCGGGCAGCACCGTGGCGCCCGGCTTGCCGAGCTCGTCCGGCGGCTGCGGCGGCGCGCCAAAGGGGTTCCAGCCCGGCGACAGGAAGTAGGAATTGATCGTGAAGCCGGCCATGACGTTCAGGAGGTCGATATCGCTGGCCCCCGGCGCGCAATAGCGCAGGCGTATCGCGATCGTTCCCTGATTGCTGATCATCGTCGAATCATGATCCGGCGCGCGGATGCGCTGCCAGGCATAGATGCAGCCGTCGCCGGTCGAAGAACGGCCGGTCGCATAGCCGAACGAGCCGTATTTGTTCTGCGCGTAGAGGGTCGAGACGGTCATCTTCACGCCGGGCATGTACCAGCGCATTTCCTGGCCCGCATTCATCAAGGTCAGCGGGTCGTTCGCCAGATCATTGTAGCGGCCGGTGGTGAGCTTCACGGGACCGAACATGGTCACGCGCATGAAGTTCTGATTCGGATTGCGCGCGCTGTTGGCGAGCACGATCTCCTGCGTCGTCGAATTCGCGTAGCGCTTCTCGATCACGCCGACGATCGCAGGTCCGCCCGGCGGCATGGCGACCATGGCCCTCTCAAGCGGCTGGCGATTGGCGATGGTGCTGGTTTCGATGTCGGACGGGCGCGGCGCGCAGGCAGCCAGCGCGGCGAGCGCGAGAACGCAGAGAGCGGCGGCCGGTGCAGCGTGCCGCTGGCTCGCCACCGATCTCCGATCGTTCGCCCTCAGCTCTGGCGCTGGATCCACCAAGATCCGGGCCTCCTTGCACGCACCATCGATCGCAGGCCCCTGCATTCGCGCAGGACCCCGCCGCCGGGAGCGGCGCAACGGGCCCTTGCCCGAAGCAGCCGCACGCCGCCTTCAGGCTCAAATTGGTCCATCCATGGTTAATGGCGGGTTAGCCGCTGCTCACGCCGTAGAGGAAATAGTAACCACGTTTGCGAGCAACGGCGCGACGTCACGCGCGTCGGGCGAGTTGCGCGATGATATCGGCAGAAAGGCGATCCCGCTCGGTCGGCGCATAGGGCTGCCGCTGGCCGCGCCCCCAGACCGGGTCCGGCCAGGCGGCGTCGCCGACGCTGCGCCCGATGATATGGACATGCATCTGCCGCACGATATTGCCGAGCGCGCCGATATTGAGCTTTTCGAACGAGGCGACGGCGCGCAGCGCGTTGCAGGCCTCGGCGATCTCGAGCGAAAGCGTCGCGAGATCCTCCGGCGCAAGCTCGGTCCATTCGACGAGGCCGGGGCGCCGCGGCAGGAGCAGGAGCCAGGGATAGCGGCTGTCGTCCATGAGGCGGACATGGCAGAGCGGCAGGTCGACAAGCGCCACGCTTTCAGCCGCGATGCGCTCCGCGAGTTCGAATTCAGCCGTCATGGTTCCCTCCCTCAGCCGGTCCGGCCCTGCCGATAGCGTCATTCGCGCCACAGCGCCAGTGCAACGCAACGAAAGTGGCCACAACTGCCTTGACCTTGCCACAGTGCGGGACTTCAACAGCACTGTTGCTTGTCATTGAAGTATTCGTGGCGGCGGGCAACTCCCCTGCCTTCGAGGTTCCAGTGCTTTCCTCAGCCTTCCTTCGGCCCG
>DATMGE010000081.1:0-16633 GCA_035555795.1 Rhizobiaceae bacterium
ATCACCGACAATGTCTCGGTGATGCGGCAAGGACAGATGGTGGCCACGCGCAAGACATCCGAGACGACGGTTGAGGAACTGGCCGAGCTGATGGTCGGCCGGCGCGTGTTGCTGCGGGTAGAGAAGGGCGATGCGAAGCCCGGCGACGTGAAACTGTCGGTGCAGGATCTGGTCGTGAAGGACAGCCGCGGAGTGACCATGGTGCGCGGCGTCTCCTTCGACGTGCGCGCCGGCGAGATCGTCGGCATCGCCGGTGTGGCCGGCAACGGCCAGTCGGAGCTGATCGAGACGATCTGCGGCGTGCGCAAGGCGGTTTCGGGCGCCGTGCTGCTCGACGGCAGGCCTGTCGAGGTGACCGGCAATGCCGACCCCGGCGAATTGCGCGACCGGGGGCTCGCCCATGTGCCGGAGGACCGCCACCATGTCGGCCTGGTGCTGGCCTTCGAGGAGAGCGAGAACGCCATTCTCGGCTATCATGACCGACCAGAATATCTGAGCGGACCCTTTCTCGACCGCGCCGACATCGTGAAGGATGCCGAGGACAAGATCGTGCGCTACGACATCCGCCCCGCCAATCCGCATCTCAAGACGGCCAATTTCTCCGGCGGCAACCAGCAGAAGATCGTGCTGGCGCGGGAGATGGAGAAGGATCCTGTCGTGTTGATCGTGGGACAGCCGACGCGCGGCGTGGATGTGGGCGCGATCGAATTCATCCACCGCCAGCTCGTCGCCATGCGCGACGCAGGCAAGGCTGTGCTGCTGGTTTCCGTCGAGCTGGACGAGATCCGTTCGCTGTCGGACCGCATCCTCGTCATGTTCGACGGGCGCATCGTGGGCGAGCGGGACGGCGAGGCGAGCGAGGGCGAACTCGGCCTGCTGATGGCCGGCGTTGAAAAGCAGGAGGCGGCGGAGTGAGACTTCTCCTCCCGCAATGGTCAGGCAGCGCCCTTCAACCGCTGCCGCGCGGCCTCGGCCAGGAAGGCGGATCGCGACTGGCCGGCGGCCGCGGCCGCCCTGTCCACCGACTCCAGCAAGCGCTCCTCGAAGGAGACGTTCACCCGGACCGATCGGCCCGGCGCCTCGTAGTTGACCACCGCGACGACCGCATCGGCTGCATCCGCGTGGAAATCCGCATCGGCGCGAAGCTCCGAAAGCGTGCGGGAGACCGGCAGCGCGTCTCCGTCCTCGACCATGCCGGCGATATGGAAGGTCAGCGCCTCCGCGCCCTTGCGCAGCACCTCGTCCTCGCTGCGCCCGGTGGCGATGCAGCCGGGAAAATCCGGGAAGGAGATCCCGAAAATGCCGTCTTCCGCATGGATCAGGGCATAGGTCGTCGCCATTCTGTTTCCCTTCCGCTCACCAGGCCCATCCGGCCTGCCGGTAGATCGAACGCAGCGTGCCGGTCGGGATCGGATCGGCGCCCATATCGAGCGTCACCTTGCCACGGTGCTGCGGATGAACCCACTGCACGTGATCGCCGGGCCCTTTTCGCTTTATCGTCCAGCCGTCCTGACGCAGCATCGCGGCAATCTCTCTCGGTGTACGATTGCCCCGCCTGCCCATCGGTCCTTTGCCCCCCGAACTACACAATAATACACAACATCTTTGACGACGTCAAAACTTGTGTAGTGTTGCGCAACGATCCGCGAGAGGCCGTATGAGCGCGCCTTATGCGACGCTTCCGCGCTGGGCGGATTACGGGCTGATCCCATTGATCAACCTCGCCGTCGCCTTCGCGGTGGCGGGGCTGGTGGTGCTGCTTGTCGGCGAAAGCCCGATACGGGCGGCGGGCATCCTCATCGAGGGTGCATTCGGGCGCGGGCAGAACATCGCCTATACGCTCTATTATGCGACGAGCTTCATCTTTACCGGGCTCGCGGTGGCGGTCGCCTTCCATTGCGGCCTGTTCAATATTGGCGGCGAAGGACAGGCCTATGTGGGCGGGCTCGGCGTGGCGATCGTCTGCCTGTCGCTCGACGGCACCTTTCCCTGGTGGGTGAACTTTCCGCTGGCGATCGTCTGCGCGGCGGCATTCGGCGCGGCATGGGCCTTCATTCCGGCGCTGCTTCAGGCCAAACGCGGCTCGCACATCGTCATCACGACGATCATGTTCAATTTCATCGCCGCCTCGCTGATGGTCTACCTGCTCGTCGGCGTGCTGAAGCCGGCGGGCTCGATGGCGCCGCAGACGCGCACCTTCCTCGATGGCGGGCAGTTGCCCAAGCTCAACTGGCTGATCGAGCTGTTTGGAGGGACTATCCGCTCCTCGCCCTTCAACATCTCATTCCTGCTGGCGCTGCTGGCGGCCTTCCTCGTCTGGGTGCTGATCTGGCGCACGCGGCTCGGCTACGAGATCCGCACGCAGGGCCACAGCCCCAAGGCGGCGCGCTATGCCGGCATCGGCGAGGCGCGCATCATCGTCATCACCATGCTGATCTCGGGCGCGCTGGCCGGCATGATGGCGCTCAATCCGATCATGGGCGACCAGCACCGCGTGCAGCTCGACTTCGTGACCGGGGCGGGCTTCGTCGGCATCGCCGTGGCGCTGATGGGCCGCTCGCATCCCGCCGGCATCGTGCCGGCGGCGATCCTGTTCGGCGTGCTCTATCAGGGAGGCGCGGAACTCGCCTTCGAGATGCCGAATATCAGCCGCGACATGATCGTGATCATCCAGGGGCTGGTGATCCTGTTTGCCGGGGCGCTGGAGAACATGTTCCGGCCGCAGGTGCAGGCGCTGTTTGCCTCTATCAGCCCCCGCAGCGTGGGCGTGACGGCGGCCAAGGGCGAAGGCGGCTGACATGGACATGTTCGCCACGATCCTCACCGTGCTGGACTCGACCATCCGCCTGTCGATCCCGCTGCTGCTCGCCTGCCTTGCCGGGCTCTATTCCGAGCGGGCTGGCATTTTCGACATCGGGCTGGAAGGCAAGATGCTGGCGGGCGCCTTTGCCGCCGGGGCCGCCGCCGCGGTGACCGGCTCGGCCTGGATGGGGCTCGGCGGGGCCGTGCTGGTGGCGGTGTTCCTGGCGCTGGTGCATGGTTTCGCCTCGATCACCCATCGCGGCAACCAGATCGTGTCGGGCGTGGCGATCAACTTCATCGCCGCCGGCGCGACCGTGATCCTCGGCCAGGCATGGTTCAGCCAGGGCGGACGCACGCCCTCGCTCGGCGCGGACGGGCGCTTCACCGCCATCACGCTGCCTTTCGCCGACGCCTTGCGCGGCGTGCCGGTGATCGGCCCGCTCTATTACGAGGTGATCTCCGGCCATTCGCTGCTGGTCTATGTCGCCTTCCTGATGGTGCCCTTCACCTGGTGGGTTCTGTTCCGCACGCGCTTCGGGCTCAGGCTGCGCGCCGTGGGCGAAAACCCGGCAGCGGTGGACACCGCCGGCATCTCGGTGCCGTGGCTGCGCTATCGCGCGGTGATCTGCACCGGCATCCTCACCGGGCTCGCCGGCACCTATCTGGCGCTGTCGATGAATGCCGGCTTCGTCAAGGACATGACGGCGGGGCGCGGCTATATCGCGCTCGCCGCGCTGATCTTCGCCAAGTGGAAACCGGTGCCGGCCATGTTCGCCTGCCTGCTGTTCGGCTTCCTCGACGCGCTGTCGATCCGGCTGCAAGGCGTGTCGCTGCCTGCGGTCGGCATCGTGCCGGTGCAGTTCATGCAGGCCCTGCCCTATATCCTCACCGTGATCCTGCTGGCTGGCTTCATCGGCAAGGCGATACCGCCCAAGGCGGGAGGACAGCCTTATGTGAAGGAGAGGTGAAGGGAGCGAATAGCGAATAGGGGAATAGAAAAACGATACTTCACTACTCACTACTCGCTATTCGCTATTCGCCAAGGAATTATATGACAGACACCACCCTCCACGACCTGTTCCTATCCGCCCGCATGGCCATGGCGAAGGCCCATGCGCCCTATTCGAAATTTCCGGTGGGGGCGGCGCTGCGGACAGCCGACGGGCGCATCTTCTCCGGCGCGAACATCGAAAACGCTTCCTTTCCGGAAGGCTGGTGCGCGGAGACGACCATGCTGTCGGCCTATGTGATGGGCGGCGGCGGGGAGATCAGCGACATCGCCGTGGTGGCCGAGAAGATGGACCGGATCACGCCATGCGGCGGCTGCCGCCAGCGGCTGGCCGAATTTGCCGCGCCGACGACGCGCCTGCATCTTTGCGACCAGACAGGCGTGGCGCAGACATTGACCATGGCCGAGATATTGCCGCTCGGCTTTGCCGGGGACACGCTGAAATGACCGATGCGACAGACCGGATCGTGGAGCGGCTGGCAGGGCTTCGGCCACGCACCGCGCTGGTGCTGGGGTCGGGACTGGGCAGCCTCGTGGACGAGGTCGAGGAGCCTGTCCGCATCTCATACGCGGAACTGCCGGGCTTCCCGAAAAGCGGCGTGACCGGACATGCGGGCGAACTCGTCGCCGGGCTGCTTTCGGGCACGCCGGTGCTGATGCTGTCTGGCCGCGCGCATTATTACGAACACGGCAATGCCGCCGCGATGCGCCCGGCGCTGGAGATCCTGCAGGGCGTGGGCATCGAACGGCTTTTCCTGACCAATGCCGCCGGCTCGCTGGAGCCCGCCATGGCGCCCGGCTCGATCATGCTGATCACCGACCACATCAATTTTTCCGGCACCAATCCGCTTTTCGGGGAAAGTTCCGACGCCCGTTTCGTGGGCATGACGGAAGCCTATGACGCGGACATGCGCGCGGCTTTTGCAGCGGCGGCGAAGGCGACCGGGACAGAATATCACAGCGGGGTCTATATGTGGTTTTCCGGCCCTTCCTTCGAAACACCGGCGGAAATCCGCATGGCACGGGTGCTAGGAGCCAATGCGGTGGGCATGTCGACCGTACCGGAGGTGATCCTGGCGCGGTTCCTCGGGCTGCGGGTGGCGGCGTGCTCGGTGATCACCAATCTGGCGGCTGGAATGACGGGTGCGGAACTCTCGCATCAGGAGACCAAGGACGTGGCGCCACTGGGCGGCCGGCGGCTGGCGACGGTGCTTAAGGCAATGTTCCGGGAAGGGTTGTGACGTGACGACCGGCGGGTTGCTGCCGCAGGAGATCATCCGCCGGAAACGTGACGGGCATGAACTGTCGCCAGCGGAGATCGGCGCTTTCGTGGCGGGGCTGGCCGATGGAAAAGGGTTCGGCGACGGACAGGTGGCAGCGCTGGCGATGGCCGTGTTCCTCAACGGGATGAGCCGCGACGAGGCTGTGGCGCTGACAATTGCCATGCGCGATTCCGGCGACGTGCTGGACTGGTCGGACCTGCCGGGGCCGGTCACCGACAAGCACTCCACGGGCGGCGTCGGCGACAATGTCTCGCTCATGCTGGCACCGATCGTGGCCGCCTGCGGCGCGCATGTGCCGATGATCTCGGGGCGCGGCCTCGGCCATACGGGCGGCACGCTGGACAAGATGGACGCCATTGCGGGCTATCGGAGCCAGCCGGACAATGCAGTGTTCCGGAAAACCGTGCGCGAAGTGGGCTGCGCGATCATCGGCCAGACGGCGCGGCTTGCCCCTGCCGACAAGCGTTTTTATGCGATCCGCGATGTGACGGGCACGGTGGAATCGATCCCGCTGATCACTGCATCGATCCTTTCTAAGAAGCTGGCGGCCGGGCTCGGCTCGCTGGTGCTCGATGTGAAGTGCGGCAATGGCGCATTCATGGGCAAACGAAGCGATGCCGTGGCGCTGGCAAAAAGCCTCGCCGCCGTCGCCAATGGGGCGGGGCTGGCGACCACCGCGCTGCTGACCGACATGAACGAGCCGCTCGCTTCAGCCGCCGGAAATGCGGTGGAGGTGCGCAATGCCGTCGATTTCCTGACCGGCCGCAAGCGCGATGCAAGGCTGGCGCGGGTGACGCTGGCGCTGGCAGGCGAAATGCTGGCATCGGCGGGACTGGCCGCGACCGCGCGCAGCGGCGTGGCGGCGGTGCGCAAGGCACTGGACTCGGGCGCAGCCGCAGAGCGCTTCGGCCGCATGGTGGTCGCACTCGGCGGGCCGGCAGATTTCGTGGAGGCGATGGATCGCCACTTGCCCCGCACGCCGGTGAAGCTGGCGGTGACGGCAGCGCAGACCGGCCATGTCAGCGCGATCGCGACACGCGAGATCGGCCTTGCCGTGGCGGCGCTGGGCGGCGGACGCACAAGGCCTGAGCAGAAGATAGATCACGCGGTGGGCCTGAGCGATCTCCTGCCCATTGGAACCGCGGTGGGCAAGGGCGACCGGCTGGCAATGGTGCACGCCCGCACGGAGGACGAGGCGCGCATCGCGGCTGACACGGTGCGCGCGGCCTATGTGGTGGGAGAGGAAGCACCAGCCCCGCACGAAACGGTGCTGCGGCGGATCACATAAGTGTGGTTCAGGAGTGCTACTTCGTGCCGTACATCCGGTCGCCGGCATCGCCGAGGCCGGGCACGATATAGCCTTTTTCGTTGAGCTTCTCGTCGATCGAGGCAGTGAAGACCGGCACGTCGGGATGCGCCTTGGTGAAGCGCTCGATGCCCTCGGGTGCTGCAAGCAGGCACAGATAGCGGATATTGGTGGCGCCCCGGCTCTTCAGCTTCTCCACCGCTGCGATGGCCGAATTGGCGGTGGCGAGCATCGGATCGACGACGATGACGAGGCGGTCGCCAAGATCGCCCGGCGCCTTGAAGAAATATTCCACCGCCTCCAGCGTGTCGTGGTCGCGGTAGAGGCCGATATGGGCGACGCGGGCCGCCGGCACGAGGTCGAGCATGCCGTCGAGCAGGCCGTTGCCGGCGCGCAGCACCGAGGCGAAGACCAGCTTCTTGCCCTCCAGCGTCGGCGCTTCCATGGTCTGGATCGGGGTTTCGATGGTGCGCGTGGTCAGTTCGAGGTCGCGTGTTATCTCGTAGCAGAGCAGCAGCGAAATCTCGCGCAGCAGCCGGCGGAAGCCGGCGGTCGAGGTCTCCTTGTCGCGCATGATGGTGAGCTTGTGCTGCACGAGAGGGTGATCGACGACCGTGACGCTTGCCATGAAGGAGACTCCGTTTGCCCGACGATCATAGGCGCAACCGGTGCCGGCAAACAACGCGCAAGCGCGGTTTTCCGCGTGGTTTGTGCTCAGGCCAATCGCGCCAGCAGGACCGCGCGGGTGGCCTCGTCGACGAAGGCGGCTTCGAGCGCGGTGCGCGTGACGGCGGCGAGCGCGGCAACGTCCAGCCCGAAATGTTCGGCAGCGACGGCATATTCGCGGCCGAGCGTGGTGTCGAAATAGGGCGGATCGTCGGAATTGAGCGTGACGCGGCAGCCTGCCGCCAGCAGGTGCGGGAAAGGATGCGCCGCGAAGGAGGGGAACACGCGTAGCGCGACATTGGAGACGGGACAGGTCTCGAGCACGATGCCTTCAGCGGCGATGCGGCGCACCAGATCCGCATTTTCGATGGCGCGGACACCATGACCGATGCGGGCTGGCCGCAAATGGTCGAGCGCGGCGGCGACGCTCTCCCAGCCGCCGAACTCGCCGGCATGGACGGTAATGCCCAGCCCCGCTTCGCGGGCGATCTCGAAGGCGCGGACATAGTCGCTCACGCGGCCGAAACGCTCCTCGCCGGCCATGCCGAAGCCGGTGACGAGCGGGTGGCCGGCGGCTGCGAAACGCGCCGCTTCCTCGACCATGCCGGCGCCGTAGTGACGGATGCCGGTGACGATCATGCGCGCCACGATGCCGGTAGCGGCATGCGCGCGCCAAATGCCTTCAGCAAGTGCGGCGACATAGGTGGCGGGCGACATGCCGGCATTGCGCGCATGGTCGGGCGAGACGAAGAATTCGGCATAGATCGCCCCCTCGCCGGCGAGGCTTAGCAGATAGGTCTCGCTGAGATGCGCGAAGTCGGCTTCGTCGCGAAACAGGCCGGCGGCGAAGTCATAGGCTTCGAGGAAGGTGGTGAAGTCGGACCAGACGAAGGCGCCGTCGCGGATGAAGGCCGTCGCGTCGCCGCCATATTTCTGCGCCTGGGATAGAACGAGTGCGGGTGGGGCCGCGCCTTCGATATGGCAATGAAGCTCGGCCTTCGGAACCATGCGCATTCTCCGTTCACCGTGATCGCCGACGCGTCGGTTCATCGCGGCGGCGACGATAGCGCGCTCCGGTTCGATGGGCTATGGTCCGGCCGAAATCGACAGGAAGCGATCGAGATGTCCGAACAGCGCACCACCGCCCAGGGCGGGATGGAAACGTCCTACGGCTTCCGCAACGTGGCCAGCGGCGAGAAGCAGGGCCTCGTCAACGAAGTGTTTCACAGCGTGGCCAAGCGCTACGACATGATGAACGACCTCATGTCGGCCGGTATGCACCGCCTGTGGAAGGACGGCATGGTGGCCTGGCTCAACCCGCCGCGCCGGCCCGGCTGGAAGCTGCTGGACGTGGCCGGCGGCACCGGCGACATCGCCTTCCGCGTCGTCGACGCCTCACGCGGCAATGCGCACGCGACCGTGCTCGACATCAACGGCTCGATGCTGGAAGTGGGGCGCGACCGCGCCGCCAAGCGCGGCCTCGCCGAGCAGACGACCTTCGTGGAAGCGAATGCCGAGGAACTGCCCTTCGAGGATGGCAGTTTCGACGCCTATACGATCGCCTTCGGCATCCGCAACGTGCCGCGCATCGACGTGGCGCTTTCGGAGGCCTTCCGCGTGCTGAAGCCCGGCGGGCGCTTCCTGTGCCTTGAATTTTCGGAAGTGGACATGCCGCTGCTCGACCGCGTCTACGACGCCTGGTCGTTCAACGCCATTCCGCAGATCGGGCGCGCTGTGACCGGCGATGCCGAGTCCTACCGCTATCTGGTGGAATCGATCCGCAAGTTCCCGCGCCAGAGCGAGTTCGCCGCCATGATCGGCCGCGCCGGCTTCGAGCGGGTGACATGGCGCGACTATAGCGGCGGCATCGCAGCAACGCATTCCGGCTGGAAACTATGAGCGCCGGACGGTTGATGGCGTCGAGCCGCACATGAGCACACCGGCAGCCTATCTGCGCCTGATCCGCGCCGGCTGGATCATGGTGCGCGAAGGGGTCGTGGCGGCGCTGCCGGGCGACCAGCTCGAGGGTCCGCCGCGACTGGCTTGGCGGGTGGCGCGCCTTCTGGCGCGGCCGCGGACGCGCCGGCAGGCGCGGGCCGAGCGGCTGGCCCACGCCATCGACCGGCTGGGGCCGTCCTATGTCAAGCTCGGCCAGTTCCTGGCGACGCGGCCCGACGTGGTGGGCACCGAAATGGCGCAGGATCTCGCCGCCCTGCAGGACCGCATGGCCACTTTCCCGCATGAGGAGGCGCTGGCGGAGATCGAGGGATCTCTGGGCCGGCCGGCCGGCGAACTCTTCGCCGAGATCGGTGAACCGGTGGCGGCCGCCTCGATCGCGCAAGTCCATCCCGGACATGTCGTCGGCACGGACGGCAGCAACCGCAAAGTGGCGGTGAAGGTCATTCGCCCCGGCGTGCGGCGGCGCTTCCAGAACGACCTCGACAGTTTCTTCCTTGCCGCGCGGCTGCAGGAGCGTTTCGTGCCCTCCAGCCGGCGCCTGAGGCCAGTCGAGGTGACGAAGACGCTGGCGCAGACGACCAAGATCGAGATGGACCTGCGGCTTGAAGCGGCGGCGCTGTCGGAGATCGGCGAGAACACCCATGCCGATCCGGGCTTTCGCGTGCCGGCCGTGGACTGGGAACGCACCGGCCGCGACGTCGTCACCATGGAGTGGATCGACGGCGTGAAAATGTCGGACATCGCCGGGCTGGCGGCGGCCGGCCACGACCTGAAGGCGCTGGCGGCGAACCTGATCCAGTCCTTCCTGCGGCACACGCTGCGCGACGGCTTCTTCCATGCCGACATGCATCCCGGCAACCTGTTCGTGGAGGCTGACGGCACGATCGTGGCGGTCGATTTCGGCATTGTCGGGCGGCTCGGCAAGAAGGAGCGGCGCTTTCTCGCCGAAATCCTCTACGGCTTCATCGTGCGTGACTTCCGCCGCGTGGCGGAAGTGCATTTCGAAGCCGGCTACGTGCCGGCGCATCACGACGTCGCCGCCTTCGCACAGGCGATCCGCGCCATCGGCGAGCCGATCCACGGCCAGCCGGCCGAGACGATCTCCATGGCGCGGCTGCTGACGCTGCTCTTCGAGGTGACGGAACTTTTCGACATGCAGACGCGCACCGAACTGGTGCTGCTGCAAAAGACGATGGTGGTGGTGGAGGGCGTGGCGCGCACGCTCGATCCGCATTTCAACATGTGGAAGTCGGCCGAGCCGGTGGTGGGAAGCTGGATCCGCGACAATCTGGGCCCGAAGGCGCTGCTGGCCGATGCGCGCGACGGCGCCTATGCGCTGGTGGCGCTGGCGCGGCAGGCGCCGGAACTCGCCGCGCGCGCGGAGCGGCTGTCGCGCGAGGTCGACCTGATGGCCGAGCAAGGCCTGCGCTTCGATCCCGCCACCGCGGAGGCCATCGGCCGCGCCGAGGCGCGCCATACGCGCTCGGGCCGCATCGCGCTGTGGGTGATCGCCATCGCGCTGGCGGTGATCGCGTGGGAGATGTGGTAGATTGCATGCATTGCTAGCAATGCCTATATTGCTAGCAATGCATGGAGGACCATATGGGTGCCATCACAGTCAGGAAGATCGATGACGATCTGATCCGCGAATTGCGGGTGAGCGCGGCGCAGCGCGGCGTGTCCATGGAGCAGGAAGCACGGGACCGGCTGCGGCAGCCTTTGCCGCGTGCGCAGCCTGCCGCGACCGAAGATAGCGCGACGCCGAAATGGAACCTGAAGGCGACAAAAGAGCAGATCCTCGCGCTCGGCATTAAGCCCGGCCAGCCGATCGATCATAAGGCGGAGTCCGACGCCCTCTATGACTATCTCGACCGCGAATGAGGATCATCGTCGATACGTCCGCGCTGATCGCGATCCTGCGCGCGGAGGACGACACGCCATCCATCCTCGATGTGCTGGGACAGGCGGAGCAACGGTTCATGAGCGCCGGGAACTATCTGGAAGCATGCATCGTGGCGGCCAAGGATGCCGGTGAAGCAGCCCGGCTCCGCCGCCTGTTGGGCGATGTCGCGATCGACGTCGTCGCGGTGACGCCGGCGGATGCGCGCATCGGGGCCGAAGCATTCCTGCGCTACGGACGCGGTTCCGGCCATCCCGCAAAGCTCAACTTCGGCGACTGCTTCGCCTATGCGCTGGCCAAGGCGCGCAACCTGCCGCTGCTTTTCAAGGGCGACGATTTCATCCATACCGATGTCGAGCCGGCGCTGAGGCCGGCAAGGTGATGGTGGGTTCATGACCCTTTCCGGCAAGCGCATCCTGCTCATTATCGGCGGCGGCATCGCTGCCTATAAGAGCCTCGACCTGATCCGGCGGCTGCGCGAGCGCGGCGCGGCGGTGCGCTGCGTGATGACGCAGGCGGCGCAAGAGTTCGTCACGCCGCTGGCGGCGGGCGCGCTGTCGGCCGACCATGTGTTCACCGACCTGTTCGACCGCGCCGACGAGCATGATGTCGGCCATATAAGGCTGGCGCGGGAAGCCGACATGATCGTGGTGGCGCCGGCCACCGCCGACCTGATGGCGAAGATGGCCAACGGGCTCGCCAATGACCTCGCATCGGCGGTGCTGCTCGCCACCGACAGGCCGGTGCTCGTCGCACCGGCGATGAACCCTCTCATGTGGGCGCATCCGGCGACGCGGCGCAACCGCGCCGTGCTGGCGGCAGACGGTGTCCACTTCATCGGTCCGATGAAGGGCGAGATGGCGGAAAGCGGCGAAGCCGGCGAGGGGCGCATGGCCGAGCCGCTGGAGATCGTGGCGGCGGCGGAGGCGATCATTTCGCCGGCGAACAGACCGCTTGCGGGCAAGCGCATTATCATGACCTCCGGGCCGACGCATGAGCCGATCGACCCGGTGCGCTACATCGCCAACCGTTCCTCGGGCAAGCAGGGCCATGCGATCGCCGCTGCGCTGGCAAAGCTCGGCGCGGATGTGCGGCTGGTCTCGGGCCCGGTGACGATTCCCGATCCCGCCGGAGTGACCGTGATCCATGTCGAGCGCGCCGAGGAGATGCGCGACGCGGTGCTGTCGCTGCTGCCCGCAGATGCCGGGATCTTCGTGGCCGCCGTGGCCGACTGGCGGACCGACGCCACGGTCGGCGAGAAGATCAAGAAGGGTGCCGGCGGGCCGCCGGTGCTGGCCATGGTGGAGAACCCGGATATCCTCGCAACGATCGGCCATCATGCGCAGCGGCCGAAACTTGTAGTCGGCTTCGCGGCGGAGACGCAGGATCTGGAGGCCAACGCCGCCGCCAAGCTCAAAAAGAAGGGTGCCGACCTGATCGTCGCCAATGACGTGTCGCATGACAGCGGCGTGGGCGAAAAGGGCGTGATGGGCGGCGACCGCAACCGCGTACGCATCGTGTCGACCGCCGGCAGCGAGGAATGGCCGGAGATGGGCAAGGACGCCGTGGCCGAGCGGTTGGCGGCGCTGGTAGCGGAGCGGCTGACGGAGCGATGACCGTCGGCGCAGGCGATCGCCCCTGCTTCAAGCCTGCCGGAATCGCACTACCAGCTCTGCGCCCCGCCATCGACCAGATGCACGATCTGGCAGGGGCTCGATATCCAGTAGCCGTCGAAATTCCCGCTCAGGGGCTCGATCTCGTCGCAGCGCGCAATGCCGGCATCGGCAAGGTGCCGGGCTGCGGCCTGGGTGTCGTCGGTTACCACTTCCAGCCACAATTCCGACTGGCTGAGGCCCGGTGCACGGTCGATCCACAGCTGGTTCTCGCCGAAGACGAAGCCGATTTCCGGTCGGTCGATTCGTTCGAGGCCGAGCACTTCGGCATAGAAGCGGACGGTGGCGTCATATTGGTGAGGCGGGACCTTGAGCGCGATGTTGCGCCCGCCCTCGAAGGCCGGCTTTGTCAATGTCTAGCCCTCGTGCAGCATGATGAGATTGCCGCAGGTGTCGTCGAAGATGACCGTCCCCGGATTGTCGGCATGTTTCTGCGGTGGGCTGCGAAAGGACACGCCAAGCGCCGTGAGGCGCTCATATTCAGCCTGTACATCCTCGCAAGCCAACATGGTGAGCGGGATGCCGCGATCGTAGAGCGCTGCCTGCCACGCCTTCGAGAAGTCATGGCCGGAAGGCTCCAGCACGATCTCGACGCCAGATCCATCGGCGGCCTGCACGGTGAGCCAGCGTCCGCCGCCGGCGGGAAAATCCTTCATCTTCTTCATGCCGAGCTTGCCGACATAGAAATCCTCGGCGACCTGCTGGTCGTGGACGATGATGGAAGCGAGATTGCAGCGGATCATCAACGGTCTCCCTGAGCGAACATCTTCTCCAGTCCGTCGAGCCATCCGCGCCATGCCGCGTGCACGGCTGCGCGCCCGTCCTCGTCCATGCCCTCGCCGTTCCAGCCATTGACGAAGGTGAGTTCCGTGCCGCCCGGCGCGGACCGCAACGCCGCCTCCATATATTCGCCGGAATAGGCCGAGCTGCCTTGCGCGGAGCCGTCGGGACCGGCACGGAAGCTCATGCGCACCCGCCTTCCCGGCTCCAGCACCAGATATTCGCCGGTATGGACATAGACCTTGTCGCCATCGCGATTTTCGAAACGGTAGGCGCCGCCGATGCGGGCATCCGCCTCCACATGGTCGCCGGCCCACTGCCCTATCCGCGCGGGGTCGGTCCATGCGGCATAGACCGCGTCCGGCGGAGCCGGAATGAGGCGCGTCAAGACGACCTTGTGTTCCACACCGGCCGCTTCATCGTTCTCCGGTGCGGTTTCGAACTTTTCCCGATAGGCGGCGGCCAACCTTTCATGTTCGGACCAGAAGCGGCGCGGCACGGCACCGTTCAGCCGGTCAATCAGGATGCCGAGATGGGCATCCCAGCCGGCGGCGACGCTGACCATGGTTTCTTCGTCGGGTAGCCTGCGGTGGGTGATGACCAGCAGGACGTTGCCACCCTCCGGGAAAAGCTCGAAGGTCACTTCGCTGGCGCCGTTATCGCCCGGCCATGTGTAGGCGAGCATGCGCGGTGGGTCGCATTCGGTCACCGTGCCGGTCATGACCGGGCTTGCGGCCATGTCCCTGTAGCGCTCGGGCGTGGGCTCGGTGGAGAGTTCGTGATGACGGAAGAGATGGGCGACCGCACCGCCCAGCTTCAGTTCCATCTCGCCGGCGGCCAGCCACTGGCGGCGCTTGTCCGATTCCGTGAGATAGCTCCATAGGCGTTCCGCCGATCCGGGCAGCAGGCGCTCGATGCGCACGGTGCCGGGTTCGGTGATCGTGCCTTGCCCGCCGTCGATCCAGTCCATGATCTTTCTCCCTATTCGGCCAGAAGACGATCGAGCGCGGCGAGCATTCGCGTCCAGCCCTGGCGGGTCTGCTCGCCCCATTCGGCGTAGATGTCAGGCGTCATTTCGGTGGTCAGCGTCAGCTCGCAGCCAGTGCCGCGGCGGACGATCTCGATCGTCACCCGATCATGTTCGGGGCTGATCGCCGGCACGGCGAAGGTGAAGACGAGGCGGCGCGGCCGGTCGATCTCCAGATATTCGCCGACATGTTCGAGGTCGCCATCGGCGCTGCGGCGCACGAAGCTGAAGCGGCCGCCGATGCGGGCATCCAGGCTGGCCTTCACGATCTCGCCGCTCGCATCGTTGAACAGCCATTGGCGAGCAATATCGGGGTCCAGCCAGGCATCGAAGACACGTTCGGGCGATGCATCGAAGCGGTGCACGATCTGCAGGACGACGGGTGCGGTGCTCATGGTTGTTCTCCTTTGCGGGCATTTGCGGCATCCTCGGCCTTGAGCAGCGCTTCGAGCGTGTCGAGACTTTTGGTCCAGAAGCGCTCATAGCGGCGGAGCCATTCGTCGGCCTCGGCGAGGCGCTGCGCCTCCAGCCGGCAGATATGCGTGCGCCCCCGCACCGAGCGGCGGACGAGGCCCGCTTCCTCCAGCACTTTCACATGTTTGGAGGCGCCGGCGAGGCTCATGGCGAAGGGCAAGGCAAGATCGCCGACGGAGCGCTCGCCCTCGGCAAGACGCGCCACCATGGCGCGCCGCGTGCTGTCGGAGAGCGCGCGGAAGATCAGGTCCAGATCATGGGCAGGCAATTCAACCATATGGTTGAATTATCCGTTGCCACGCCTATTGTCAACCGAATGGTTAAATGACAGGGCCAAAGAAAGGCCGCGCGAAGCGGCCTTTCTTCGGATTCGGCGGCAATCAGGCCGAGGGCTGCTTGGCCTTGCGCAGATAGGGCAGGACGCGTTCGAAGGTGCCGAATTTCTCGGTCGCCTCCTCGTCGGACACTGCGGCGGTGATGATGATGTCGTCGCCCTGGTTCCAGTTGGCCGGCGTCGCGACCTTGTGCTTCGCGGTCAGCTGGATGGAATCGATGGCGCGCAGGATCTCGTTGAAGTTGCGGCCGGTGGTCATCGGATAGGTCAGGACCAGCTTGACCTTCTTGTCGGGGCCGATGACGTAGACGGAACGCACCGTCGCATTGTCGGCCGGGGTGCGGCCTTCCGAACTGTCGCCGGCATCGGCGGGCAGCATGTCGTAGAGCTTGGCGACCTTGAGGTCGCGGTCACCGATCAGCGGGTAGTCGACCTCGAAGCCGGTGGCCGTCTTGATGTCGACCTTCCACTTCTCATGGCTTTCGACAGGGTCGACGGAGATGCCGATGATCTTGGCGCCGCGCTTCTCGAATTCCGACGCGATGCCGGCCATGGCGCCGAGCTCGGTGGTGCAGACCGGGGTGAAATTCTTCGGATGTGAAAAGAGGACGGCCCATCCGTCGCCGATCCAGTCATGAAAATGGATGGTGCCCTTGGTGGTCTCGGCGGTGAAATCCGGGGCCGTATCGTTGATGCGCAGGCTCATGGTCGTATCCTTCTATCCGGTTGGCCTCAGTATAAGAGCACATGCGGTTGCTGGCGAGGATGACAGGTATGATATCCGCAGCGATAGAGGATGTCATTCTCCGAAGAAGTATTATTCCGGAATGATCTTCTCCAGCGAAATACCGTTCAGGCGGCGTCGCGCACCTGATAGTCCTTCACCGCGGCGAAACGGATCTGCTTCCAGCGCTCGGCCTCGTAGTTCAGGCCGAATTCGTGCGGAGCGAGGAAGACCGGATCATTGTCGAGGTCGCGCGCCATGTCGCCGCGATGGGTTTCGATGAAGCGCTCGAGATCGGCCTTGCTGTCGGCGGAAATCCAGCGGCAGACGGAGAAGCGGGCCATTTCGAAATCGACCGGCAGCGTATATTCGATGCTGAGGCGCTCCTTGAGCACGTCGAGCTGGAGCGCGCCGACGACGCCGACGATTGCCGGCGAGCCGTCCTCCGGCTGGAAGAGCTGGACGACGCCCTCCTCCGCCATCTGGTGCAGCGCCTCCTTGAGCTTCTTGGCCTTCATGGCATCGCCCAGGCGCACGCGGCGCAGGATTTCCGGGGCGAAGTTCGGCACGCCGCGGAACAGCAGTTCCTCGCCCTCGGTGAGCGTATCGCCAATGCGCAACGTGCCGTGATTGGGGATGCCCACGACATCGCCCGCATAGGCTTCGTCGGCGGTGATGCGCGAACGAGCGAAGAAG
>DATMGE010000082.1:0-112318 GCA_035555795.1 Rhizobiaceae bacterium
AGGTGTTTGCCAGAAACACATGATCCACCGGCTTTCCGACCGCCGCTGCAATGTCGTAGGCATCGCTCGTCACGAAATGCCCGTTCGCGACGCCGGCTTCTTTCAATCTAATCCGTGCGAGATCGAGAAGCTGCGGATCGAGATCAATAGCGATCACGGCTGTAGCGATTCGCGCGATCTGGAGCGTGAACCAGCCGTCACCGCTGCACAGGTCGGCAACGCGCATGCCTGGCTCTATCCCGACATCGGCAAGGACCTTGGCAGGATCGGGCCAGAGAGCCTCCCACCAGTCCGGGTCGGGCATTCGCGCGCTTCGGAAGAATCCGGCTTGCGTCGCGCTGCTGTCGGTCACCTTCGTCAGGCGCCCTTGGAGCGCTTTTCGATCCGGTCGGCTGCGTCGATCAGGGCCTGCCCGAAATCGCGGACGTCATCGGCGCTGCTGATGATGAGCTGAAGCGAGCCGCTCGGGCGGGTCTGGTCGTCGCCCTGCATCATGAAGGGCAGCCGCAGCGCGAGCGCCCGGTTTTCCACCACTCGCGTCTCGTAGCCGACCAGTGGAAACACGATGATGTTGCCCTTGTCGTCCTTGGTCCACGCGTCATCCATCGCCATCGTCCTGATTTCTGGCCGGCATCCGGCCGGGGATCTGTTCCGTGGCGGTTGTTGAGGGATTTCGCCGGTTTTCGCAAGCGCCAGAGCATTGCGCGGGGCGCTTGCGTTTCTCATTTCCTTGCCTCAAAGATGCCCCGGCGTGGCCCTACTGGCCGCATTCTACCGTTGAGGATGACGATGCCCGATGCTCTGACTTCCCGCTGGAACATGGTCGATTCCCAGGTTCGCACCGCCGATGTCACGGATCTGCGCCTGATCGAGGCCATGCGGGCGACCCCGCGCGAGGCATTCCTTCCCGAGAGCCAGAAGGCGCTTGCCTATCTCGATCGCGACATCGCTCTCGACGGTGAGGACAACGTTTATCTCATCAAGCCGATGGTGCTCGGGCGGCTGCTGCAGGCTGCCGATATCGAGCCGACCGATCGGGTTCTGGTAACGGGCGGCGCAGCCGGTTATGCGGCGGCACTGGCGGGCCGGCTCGGGGCCGAGGTCATCGCGGTTTGCGCCAATGACAAGGTCGCCGCGGCAAGCCGCTCGGCGCTCGAGGCGGGCGGCCTCTCCAATGTCACGGTCACGGCGGGCGAGGCCGGGCAGGGCGATGCTGCCAGGGGGCCTTACGACGTCATCGTGCTCCACGGCGCGACCGAGGTGGTTCCGCAGGCCCTCTACGACCAGCTCAAGCCGGGCGGGCGCCTTGTCGGCGTGTTCGCGCAATCTGTGCCCTCGCGCGCCACCCTCGTGACCCGCTCGGAGGCAGATTTTGGCGCCCGGACCTTGTTTGACGCCGCTGCACCCGTTCTTCCCGGCCTTAAGCGGTTGCCGGGCTTTACATTTTGAGTGACGGAGGATTTTGCGCCTTAGCCTTTCGGGTGTGACCTAGAAGACCCAACAAGCGAAGCTTTTGTTAGTAAACACTCACAAGTGCTTACGCAGGCCCTCCGGGACGAATATGTTGCGAGCCGAACTGGATTCGGCGAGAGTTGGGAGTCCGGTTTTCTTGCGTAAATCCAATTACGTAAGACGATGTTGGAAGGGACCTAATGCGTTTTTCAGGGAAAGCCTGGCGTCTGGCGCTGGCCGCAAGCGCGGCTCCCGTGCTGCTTTTAGCTGCGACTCCGGTTTTGGCGGAAACTATCGAAGCGGCGCTTGTGCGCGCCTATCAGGACAACCCTCAGCTTAATGCGCAGCGCGCTTCGGTGCGCGCGACTGACGAAAACGTGCCTCAAGCGCTGTCCGGTTATCGTCCCAAAGTGGCGGTGACGGCGAGCGCCGGTACGCAATATCAGGACATCGTCACCAAGCAGACCGTAAACGGCGTGGTGCAGCGGCAGAACCTCTCCGGCGTGAACGCGCCGCGCAGCTTCGGCGCGACCATTTCGCAGACCCTCTACAACGGCGGGCAGACCGCGAACCGCACCCGCGCCGCGGAAAGCCAGGTTTCGGCTGCGCGCGAGGGCTTGCGCGTGCTCGAGCAGAGCGTGCTGCTCGCGGCCGCCACGATCTACATGGATTACTTGCGCGACTCCGCGATCGTCGAAGTCCAGCGCAGCAACGTCAACGTGCTGGAGCAGACGCTGAAGCAGACGCAGGATCGCTTCAACGTTGGCGAAGTGACGCGCACCGACGTGGCGCAGTCGCAGGCGCAGTTGGCCGCCGGACGCACCCAGTTGCTCGCTGCGGAATCGACGCTGACGACAACGCGCGCAAATTTCCGTCGCATCATCGGCAGCGATCCGCAGAACCCGCAGCCGGGTTCGCCCGTCGACCGCTATCTGCCGAAGTCCCTCGCGCAGGCCATCAACATGGGCCTCGTCGAGAACCCGAACGTCACCGCTGCGATGTACGGCATCGACGTCAGCCATCTGCAGGTCAAGGTGGCGGAGGGCGCGCTGTTTCCGACACTGACGTTGCAGGGCGCGGTGCAGCACTCGAACGAAACCACCGTGACGACCTACCAGCAGTTCGGCGCATCGGCGACGGCACAGCTCACAGTTCCGATCTATCAGGGCGGCTCCGAGTATTCGCTGATCCGCCAGTCGAAAGAAACGCTGGCGCAGCAGCGCCTCAACCTCGATCAGGTCCGCGACCAGACCCGCGCGACCGTCGCGCAGAGCTGGGGTCAGTTGACCGCCACCAAGTCGCAGGTCGCCTCGGCTCAGGCGCAGGTGACGGCGTCCGAGATCGCGCTCAACGGCGTGCGCGAAGAGGCCCGCGTTGGTCAGCGCACCACGCTCGACGTCTTGAACGCGCAGCAGGCGCTGGTGAACGCACGCATCGCGCTCGTCACCGCGCAGCATGATCGCGTGGTCGCGTCCTACACCGTGCTGAACGCGGTCGGCCGGCTCTCG
This sequence comes from Rhizobiaceae bacterium, assembly GCA_035555795.1. Classification (GTDB taxonomy): domain Bacteria; phylum Pseudomonadota; class Alphaproteobacteria; order Rhizobiales; family Rhizobiaceae; genus RCIO01. The sequence goes on from DATMGE010000082.1 coordinate 2,961, forward strand.
CCGGTGACGCTGAAGCTCCGCGCCACGATCTACGATCCGTCCGTGCACTATCATCAGGTGCGGGATAGCTGGGCGGGCGTGCGCACACCGGACGGTCGCTGAGCCCTCACTCCGCTGTGGGAAGCGGCCGGTTTCCGGGCCGGTTGCTTGCAATCAATTACCGCCCTGACGTACCTTGGAAGGGGAGCTGCGTGACGATTCGCAGCAGTGGCGTGCGGCTTTCCTGACGGGGAAGCCGATGATGTGGGGTCGGAGATGAATCAACCGGCAAAGGCGCAAGAGCCTTCAATGGAAGAGATTCTTGCGTCGATCAGGCGCATCATCTCCGATGACGACGCCAAGCCGGCTGCTGCTCCCGCTGAAGCTGCGCCTCCGCCGCAGGCAGCAGCCAAACCCGCGACACCTCCACCGGCACCGAAGCCTGAGCCTGCGCTCAAGTCCGAGCCCGCGCCCGCCGCGAAGAACAGCCAGGAAGACATCGATGCGATGCTGGCGAGCTTCGATGCGCCGGCTGCTGCTGCGCCTGCACCGGCCGAGCCGGAGCCCGAAGAGGCTGAGGATGTCTTTGAGTTGACCGAGCAGATGGCGGTGCCTGCAGCCGCGCCGGAGACCTTTCAGAAGGTCGAGCCGCAGGACGACGATCTCGAATTCACCGAAGCGCCGCCCGCGCCCGTCGCCGCCGCACCGGTGGCGGAGGAGCCGCAGGTCCTGAGCGGCGCCACCGCGAAGGCCGTGGAATCGGCGTTCAATTCGCTCGCGACCACCGTGCTGACCAACAACGCCCGCACGCTCGAGGATCTCGTCAAGGAAATGCTGCGGCCGATGCTCAAGTCCTGGCTCGACGACAATCTGCCGACCCTGGTCGAGCGCATCGTCAAGGCGGAAATCGAGCGGGTCGCGCGCGGCCGCTAAGCAGCCAGCCAAGGCAGCGGCCATTGCGGACTTGACGCACACAGGCAGGCCGCTAAAGCCTCATCTGCGCTATAATCGCATCCTACCTTCGTTCGACAAGCGGGCCGATTCCTGTGCCCGCGCTCCATGATTGTACCCGTGATGATCGAGAAAAATTACCAGCCTGCCGAAATCGAGCCGCGCATCCGCGAGGCATGGGACGCCGCGGAAGCCTTCAAGGCTGGCCGCCCGGAGCGCCGCGAGGCTGAGCCGTTCACGATCGTCATTCCGCCGCCGAACGTCACCGGCTCGCTGCACATGGGGCACGCGCTCAACAACACGCTGCAGGACATCCTGTGCCGGTTCGAGCGCATGCGCGGGCGCGATGTGCTGTGGCAGCCCGGCACCGACCATGCCGGCATCGCGACGCAGATGGTGGTCGAGCGCCAGCTTGCCGCGCGCAAGGAGCCGACGCGCCGCGAGATGGGGCGCGAGGCATTCCTCGATCGCGTTTGGCAATGGAAGGCGGAATCCGGCGACACCATCGTCAACCAGTTGAAGCGGTTAGGGGCCTCCTGCGATTGGTCGCGCGAGCGCTTCACCATGGACGAGGGACTGTCGCGCGCCGTCGCCAAGGTGTTCTGCGCGCTCTATGCTGAAGGCCTGATCTACAAGGACAAGCGTCTGGTCAACTGGGACCCGAAGCTGCTGACCGCGATCTCCGATCTCGAAGTGCAGCAGGTCGAGGTCAAGGGCCACCTCTGGCATCTGCGCTATCCTTACGAGGACAAGACCTTCAATCCGGACGATCCGTCGACCTACATCGTGGTCGCGACGACGCGGCCGGAAACGATGCTGGGCGACAGTGCGGTCGCGGTGAACCCGGCCGACGATCGCTATCGCAACGTTGTCGGCCTGAACGTCGTGCTGCCTTTAGTCGGCCGCAGGATTCCGATCGTCGCCGATGACTACTCCGATCCCGAGAAGGGCTCTGGCGCGGTGAAGATCACGCCGGCGCACGACTTCAACGACTTCGAGGTCGGCAAGCGTCACAAGCTGCCGCAGATCAACATTCTCGATATCGAAGGCCGTCTCGCGCTTGCCGATAACGACGACTATCGCAAGGACATCGAGCAGAGCGGGCTTGACCTGATCGCTGAGCTGCACGGCGTGGAGCGCTTCGCCGCACGCCGCGAGATTGTCGCGCGCCTCGATCAACATGGCTATCTCGAGAAGATCGAGCCCAACACGCATATGGTGCCGCATGGCGACCGCTCTGGCGTCGTGATCGAGCCGTTCCTCACTGACCAATGGTACGTCGACGCCAAGACGCTCGCCGCGCCCGCGATTGCGGCCGTGCGCAACGGCGAAACCTCGTTCGTGCCGAAGAACTGGGAAAAGACCTATTTCGAGTGGATGGAAAACATCCAGCCGTGGTGCATCTCACGCCAGCTCTGGTGGGGCCATCAGATTCCTGCATGGTACGGTCCGGACGGCAAGGTGTTCGTCGCCGAGACGGAAGAAGAGGCGGTCGGCAAGGCGCTTGCCTATTACCTCGAGGAAGGCGTCATCGACGACGATCAGGCGCACGACATGGCGGTCGATGCCGCCAAGCGTGACGAGTTCATCACGCGCGATGAGGATGTGCTCGACACCTGGTTCTCCTCGGCGCTGTGGCCGTTCTCGACGCTCGGCTGGCCTGACACCGACAAGGACGTGAAGCGCTACTATCCGACAAGCGTTCTCGTCACCGGCTTCGACATCATTTTCTTCTGGGTCGCCCGGATGATGATGATGGGGCTGCACTTCATGGAGGAGGAGCCGTTCCACACCGTCTATGTCCACGCGCTCGTGCGCGACAAGAACGGCGCCAAGATGTCGAAGTCGAAGGGCAACGTCATCGATCCGCTGGAACTGATCGACGAATATGGCGCCGACGCGCTGCGCTTCACGCTGGCGATCATGGCTGCGCAGGGGCGCGACGTGAAGCTGGATCCGGCCCGCATCGCCGGCTATCGCAACTTCGGCACCAAACTGTGGAACGCCACGCGCTTCGCCGAAATGAACGGCGCGCGGCACGATCCGGCCTTCAGCCCGGCGCAGGCGAAGCTGACGCTCAACCGCTGGATCCTGACGGAACTGTCGCGCACCGTGCGTTCGGTGACCGATGCGATCGAGACCTACCGATTCAACGAGGCGGCCGGCGCGGCCTATCGCTTCGTGTGGAACCTGTTCTGCGACTGGTATCTGGAATTGCTGAAGCCGGTCTTTGCCGGCGAGGACGAGGCGGCGAAGCAGGAGAGCCAGGCCACCGCCGCCTATGTGCTCGACGAGATCTACAAGCTGCTGCATCCGATGATGCCATTCATGACCGAGGAATTGTGGTCGCGCACCGCCGGCGAGGGCAATGAGCGCCTGACACTGCTGTGCCATGCCGAATGGCCGAGGCCGGGATTCGAGGATGCGGAAGCCGCCGCGGAGGTGAACTGGCTGGTGGACCTCGTCAGCGGCATTCGCTCCGTCCGCTCGGAGATGAACGTGCCGCCATCGGCCATCGCGCCGATGGTCGTGGTCGGTGCGGATGCGACGACCCGCGAGCGCATCGGCCGCCACGATCCGGCGATCCGCAGGCTGGCGCGGGTTGGCGAGGTCGGCTTCGCAGGCGAAGCGCCGCGCGGCGCAGCACAGCTCGTGCTGGGCGAGGCGACCTTCTGCCTGCCGCTGGGCACGCTGATCGACCTTTCGGCAGAGTCAGCGCGCCTGTCGCGCGAGATCGTCAAGATGGCCGATGAAATCGGGCGCATCGACAAGAAGCTCTCCAACGAGAAATTCGTGGCGAATGCACCGGACGAGATCGTCGAGGCGGAGCGCGAGAAGCGGGCGGAATTCGCCGAGCAGAAGACGCGGCTCGAGACCGCCCTTGCGCGCGTGAAGGACGCGGTCTGACAGGTGTTGACGCGCCCTTAACGGCGTGCTGCGTTTTGTTGCAGTTTCGCAACAGTCACTCAACCAGCTCTGGGCTATAGGAGGCCCATGGGGTGGGTTGCCTACATCCCGCCATAAACCGGGGGCACGCCTCTAGTCACCGGCGAGCGGGCAGTGCAGGCAGTCGTGCCGCGACGCAATAGCCGCGGCAGATGAGTGGACGTTAAAAGGTGATGTTGATTTCCTCCAGCGCGGTGCGTAGCGGCTTGCAGGCTGCCGCCATCGCCGGGATTCTGGCCGCCGGGGCTGCTGTCGAGGCGCATGCGCTCGACGAGACGACTGTCGTCACCAAGCAGGAGCGCAGCCCCTGGGCGGTGTTCCGCTTCGGCTATTCCGCCTACAAGCAGGGACACAAGGATCAGGCCGTCGAGGCCTATCGCTATGCCGCCGAGAATGGCCAGATCGGCGCGCGCTGGAAGCTGGCGCGCATGTATGCCGAGGGTGACGGCGTCGCGCGCAACGATTACGAAGCCTACAAGTTCTTCACCGAGATCGCGCGGCAGGATGTCGAGCCGGGCAGCGTGGACGAATCCTATGTGTCGGATGCGCTGGTGGCGCTCGGCAGCTATGTGAAGAAGGGCATTCCCGGCACGCCGGTGGCGCCCAATCCGGCCGCTGCGCAGGAATATTACATGCGCGCCGCCGCGACCTATCGCAATCCCAATGCCCAGTATGAGATGGGCAGGATGTTCCTCAATGGCGACGGCGTGAAGCGCAATGTCCGGCAGGCCGGGCGCTGGTTCCAGCTCGCCGCCGAAAAGGGACATGCGGGCGCGCAGGCAACGCTGGGCAACCTGCTTTTCCGTAGCGGACAGGTGGTACGCGGGCTGGCGATGATGACTGCCGCGCTCGACCGTGCCGCGCCCGGCGATCGCGACTGGATCCGCGACATGCATGAGCAGGCATTCGCGCTGGCCGGGGAGGCGGATCGCCGCACGGCAATCGCGCTCGCCGACGACATGATCTCCAAGGGACATTGACGCAAATCCAGTCGGACTTGCTTCGATGCCCTTTTGGATCAGTGCTTTATGCCGATTCTCTGAAAATCTGATTCACCCTGGATCCGCGTCAGGCGGCGGTGAGGTTCAGTTCCGCCGCGACGGGCACATGATCCGACGGCTTTTCCCATGCGCGGACATGCTTTTCGATGGCGACGCTGTTGAGCCTGTCCGCCGCCTCGGGCGAAAGCATCAGGTGGTCGATGCGGATGCCGTTGTTCTTCTGCCACGCGCCGGCCTGATAGTCCCAGAAGCTGTAGAGGCCGGGGGAGTCGTCGCAGGCGCGCAGCGCATCCGTGAAGCCAGCCGCCACTAGGCGGCGAAGCGCGCCGCGCGTGGCCGGCTGGAACAGCGCATCATTGACCCAGTTTTCGGGAAAGCGTGCATCTTCCGGCTGCGGAATGACATTGTAGTCGCCGGCCAGCACCAGCGGCTCTTCGAGAGCAAGCCTGTCGCGCGCCCAATCGTCGAGCCGCTGCATCCAGCGCAGCTTGTAGCCGTATTTGCGGTCCTCGGTGACCGGATTGCCATTCGGCAGATAGAGTGAAACGACGCGCAACGCGCCGCGATCGGTGGAGAAGACGCCTTCGATGAAGCGCGCATGATCGTCATCATCTTCGCCAGGCAGGCCGGAATTGACCTCGTCGAAGGGAAGCTTCGACAGAAGTGCCACGCCGTTGAAGCCTTTCTGGCCATGCGTCTCGACATTGTAGCCGAGCGCTTCGATTTCCAGCCGCGGGAAGTTTTCGTCCGTGCACTTGATTTCCTGCAGGCAGACGATGTCGGGATTGCTCTCCCGCAGCCATGTGAGCAGGTTGTCGATGCGGGCCCGCACGCCGTTGATGTTCCATGTGGCGATTTTCATCGGTGGCTCCATCGCATCAAAAAGGGTGCCGCGTGATCGCCGGCACCCTTTGCTTAGACCAATTCGCCGCGCAGGTCAGTCCCGGCCGACCATCTCTGGCGCCGGGGAGCTCCGCTTCAGATCGAGAAGGACGTACCGCAGCCGCAGGAAGCGACCGCATTCGGATTGCGGATCTGGAAGGACTGGCCCATCAGGTCGTCGACGAAGTCGATGACAGAGCCGCCCATATAGACCAGCGAAATGTCGTCGATCAGCACCGTCGCACCATCGCGTTCAATGACGTTGTCGTCATCGTTGCGGTCTCCCACCAGATCGAACTTGTAGGAGAAACCGGAGCATCCACCACCCTCGACCGATACGCGCAATGCGTTCTTGTCCGGTTCCTTGGCAAGAATGCGCAGGATGCGGCGGGCGGCAGCCTCGCTCACCTCGACAGTCTTCATCGATGTTCCTGGTTCGGCGCCCATGGTCGTCACCTTGCGTTCGCGTCCACTCCATAGGTATGAACCGGGAATGGCGGTGTCAACGGCCAGTACGGAACCGGGGCCAGTGCCGGACTGGGGAATTTTTCGTGACCGATTCCAAAACAAGCCTTGGACCGATCGGCTTCGGCTACAGGCCGCGCGCGCCCTATGCGACCGATCCGGCGGCGACGCGCGGGCGCTTCTACGACGAGCCCGAGAGCCCGACCCGCACGCCGTTCCAGCGCGACCGGGACAGGATCATCCATTCCACGGCCTTCCGCCGGCTCAAGCACAAGACACAGGTCTTCATCGCCCATGAGGGCGACCACTACCGCACGCGGCTGACGCATTCGATCGAGGTGGCGCAGATCGCCAGGGCCCTTGCACGCGCCTTGCAGGCAGACGAGGACCTGGCCGAGGCAATCGCGCTGGTGCACGATTTCGGCCATCCGCCATTCGGCCATACGGGCGAGGATGCGCTGAATGCCTGCATGGCGCGGTGGGGCGGGTTCGACCACAATGCTCAATCGCTGCGGATCGTGACGAAACTGGAGCGCCGCTACGCCGCCTTCGACGGGCTCAATCTCAGCTGGGAGACGCTGGAGGGGTTGGTGAAGCATAATGGCCCGCTGACCGATGCGGCCGGCCACGGGCTGAAAGGGCCGGTGCCCGAACCGATCCTCCACTATAACGCGCTGCACGATATGGAATTGTCGCGCCATGCCGGCATAGAGGCGCAATGCGCGGCGATTGCCGACGACATCGCCTACAACGCCCACGATATCGACGACGGGTTGCGGTCCGGCCTGCTCAATCTCGACATGCTGAGCGCGGCGGCGCTACCGGCGGCGATCCTGCGCACGGTGGCGGAGCAATATCCCGGACTGGATGCCGTGCGGACCGGCCACGAACTGATGCGCCGCCAGATCACGGCGATGGTGGAGGATGTCATTCTCACCGCCCAGCAGAACCTCGCGGAATTCCGGCCGCAAAGCGCCGAAGAGGTGCGCGGGGCAGGGCGCGTGATGGTCTGCTTCTCGCCGGAGATGGCAGAGCTCGAACGCACGCTGAAGACGTTTCTCTACGCAAACCTCTATCGTCACCCGACCGTGATGGCGGTGCGTGCCCGGGCAGAGGACGTCGTCGTCAATCTCTTTGACGCCTATATGCGCGATCCCGCAATCATGCCGGAGGGCTGGCGCGAGGTGCTGGAGCGGGCCGATGAGCGTGTCCGCGCGCGGCATGTTGCGGACTTTCTGGCCGGAATGACCGACACCTATGCGCTGAAGGAACATATGCGCTTGTTTGACCACACGCCGGATTTGAGTTAGGCGCTGCCGCCTGATTGGTATTGGCGTGCATCCCCGGCGGACGCACATTTCTGGAAAATCCCGATGAATATTTTTGCCGATTTCACAAATCGGATCATCGCCATCGTCCATGCGCTTGATCTGAAAGGCGCGGACGGTTCGCCGCTGGACACGTCCCGCGTCACGGTCGAGCCGCCGCGCGATGCCAGCCATGGCGACCTTGCCACCAACGCCGCCATGGTGCTGGCGAAGGCGGCGGGAAAGAACCCGCGCGCGCTCGCCGAGCAGCTTGCCGCCGCACTCGGCAGCGACGGCGATATCGAAAGCGTTGAGATCGCCGGGCCGGGCTTCGTGAACATGCGCCTGTCACAGGGCTTCTGGCAAGCGCGCCTCGGCGAGATGATCGCCGTCGGCGCCGATTTCGGCCGCTCTGCCTTTGGCCGGGGCAAGAAGGTCAATGTGGAATATGTGTCGGCGAACCCGACCGGGCCCATGCATGTGGGCCATTGCCGCGGTGCGGTGGTGGGCGATGCGCTGGCCAACATACTGGCCTTCGCCGGCTATGATGTGACCAAGGAATATTACATCAATGATGCCGGCGCGCAGATCGATGTGCTCGCCCGCTCAGCCCTGCTGCGCTACCACGAGGCGCTTGGCGAGGACATAGGCGAGATTCCGGCCGGGCTTTATCCGGGCGACTATCTGGTGCCAGTGGGCAAGGCGCTGGCCGACGAGTTCGGGCAGACGCTGCTTTCCATGCACGAGGCCGAGGCGCTTGCGATCGTCAAGGACCGCACCATCGACGCCATGATGGCAATGATCCGCGAGGATCTCGCCGCGCTAAATGTGCAGCACGAGGTCTTCTTCTCGGAGCGCAAGCTTCATTCCGGCAATGGCGGCGCGATCCGCACCGCCATCAACGACCTGACTCTGTCCGGCCATGTCTATAAGGGCAAGCTCCCGCCGCCCAAGGGCGAGAAGAACGATGACTGGGAGGACCGCGAGCAGACCCTTTTCCGCTCCACCGATGTGGGCGACGACGTCGACCGGCCGCTGATCAAGTCGGACGGATCCTACACCTATTTCGCCGCCGACGTCGCTTACATGAAGGACAAGATCGGGCGCGGCTTCGAGCAACTTGTCTTCATCCTCGGCGCGGACCATGGCGGCTATGTCAAGCGCATGGTGGCGTTGGGCAAGGCGCTTTCGGGCGGTTCGGTCGAGGTGACGATCCTTTTGTGCAACCTCGTCAAGCTCTATCGCGACGGCGAGCCGGTGCGCATGTCGAAGCGGTCGGGCGAATTCGTCACTTTGCGCGAGGTGGTGGACGAGGTCGGGCGCGACCCGATCCGCTTCATGATGCTCTACCGCAAGAACGATGCGCCGCTCGATTTCGACTTCGCCAAGGTGACCGAGCAGTCGAAGGACAATCCGGTCTTCTACGTGCAATATGCCTCGGCGCGCTGCCATTCCGTCTTCCGGCAGGCTGGCGAGCAGGTGGGCATCGAGATGCCGGTCGGGCGCGACACGCTGGCCGCTCATATCCATCTGCTCAAGGATGACGGCGAAATCGGGCTTATCCGCAAGCTGTCGGAATATCCGCGGATAATAGAGCAGATCGCGGCTTCGCTGGAGCCGCACCGGCTCGCTTTCTACCTGTACGAACTGGCCAGCGCGCTGCACGCGCATTGGAACCGCGGCAATGACGAAACCGACTTACGCTTTGTTAAGGTTAACGATCCAGAATTGACCCTTGCCAGGCTAGGGCTGGTGCAGGCCGTTGCGGACACATTGTCCTCCGGTCTGGCGCTGATCGGTGCGGAGGCCCCCGTCGAGATGCGCTAGATGCGTGAAAACTGCCAATATTTGCCCACATTGCACTGGTAGGGGCCGCTAGATGTGACGTCGCCGGCGTCCGACCCAGTAGTGAGTGCGGGAAACAGCATGGCAGAGTCGAACAATCTCAAGCGCGTAGTGCACGACAGCGATCCCTTCGCGGAACTCGAGCGCATCATGGGCACCGGTGCGAGGGCGCCGGCCCAGGACGAAGCAGAGCAGGATCCGTTCCAGCTCGATCTGGAGCGCGAACTGCTTGGCGAGTTCACGCAGGATCATGTCGAGCCGGCTGCGCCGCAATCGGGACTGCGCTTCCGTCAGCCGGACGACGAGGCGCAGGTCTCGGATCATCGCTATTCAGGCCAGGCGCAAGCGCCGGAATGGCAGCGCGAGGACGCCGCCGAGAGCGAGCCGGAATATGAGGCCGCCGCCACGCATGCGGCTCCCGTGGAGGGCGAGATAGACCTTGCCGCCGAGATGGATGCCATTTTCGCGGAGGAGTTCGACGACCAGCCCTTGAGCGACAATGTCGAGGCGGCAGGCAGATTCGCGCCGGCTGGCGACGCCGTGCATGCTCAATGGCAAGACGATGCTGCCGCCTTCGATGAACTGCCGCCGGAAGTGGACGACGCGGCCGTCGAGGAATTCCATCCGCAGGACGAGGCTCCCTATGCGGCCGCGGAACCGGCCGAGGCCCCGGTGACTGCCCTGGAGAGCGTGAATGACGGACTTGCCGACGTCGACATGGATTTCGGCGACCTTTCGGCCGAGCTCGAAACCGCGGCGCAGGATTGGTATCAGGAACAGCAGGCCGAGGTGACCTTCGAGAGCGCCCCGGCGGATGAGCCTGCGCAGGTCGCGGAAGAGGACGTGCAGGCGGCTCAAGTCCATGACGAGCCTACGCTGAGCCTGGAAGACGAGCTTGTCATGCTGCTCGGCGACAACAATGCCGCCGCGCCGAGCCACGCCTATGGTCGCGCCAACTATGCGCCGGTTTCAGTGAACCAGTGGTCGGCGCCTGCCGCTGCGGCTGAGGTGGCCCCTGAGCCCGCGCCGGAAGGCGACAACCTCGAATTGGATGATTGGCAGCCGGACCTGGCTGTCGCGGAAGAGACTATCGATTCCGGGCTTGAAGACGAACTGGCGCTTGATCACGAGCAGTTCGAGCCGGCCCATGCGGAATATAGGGGGTCTGCCACGGCCGAGGTCGCGACCGACGCCGTGGATGTCTTCGCGGCGCCCGATGCCGGGTCCGCGCCGGTCGAAACCGCGCCTGCCGACTTCGATCTTGATATCGTTGCGGTGCCGGAGGGCCACGTCGCAGTCGCGGACGATCTCGACCTGCCGCAACTGCCGGTGGAGGAAGAGCGCTCCAGCAGCGAACCCTTCGATGAACTCGAGGCCGAATTCGCTGAAATGTTCCGGGTCAGGAAGCCCGAACAGTCCGATGTCGCGGAAACTGCGGCGACGGATGAGGGGCTCGACGATTATTATTTCAACGAGGCGCTGGGAGTTGGCGCGGCCGGCCTGACCTATGGACGCGCCACGCCGACGGCTGCGCAGCCGTCCTATGCCGGGGCGGCAGGCGCAGATGCCTATGACGACGATGACGGCATGGCCGAAGCCGCGGAAATGCCTGCGGCGGCGGCTGCGTCGCGCGGTATGCCGCGTCGCAATCTGGTCATCGCCGGTGCGGTCGGCGCGCTTGCGCTTCTCGGCGTGGTTGGTGTGTTCGCGTTCACCGGCGGGGACAGCAACGATGCACCCGCGCTGGTGAGGGCCGATGAACAGCCGATGAAGGTTCGGCCCGAGAATCCGGGCGGTACCACCGTGCCCAATCAGGACAGCCAGGCCTACCAGCGCGCTGCGGGCGGTGCCGGCGATACGGTTCCTGCCCAGAGGGAACTGGTCACGACGGCCGAGGAGCCGGTCAATGTGGCTGCAAAGGCCGAGGATGAGGCTCCCCTGCTGCAGCCGGAAGCGGAAGCCACCGATACGCCGGCGCCTTCGCTCGATGCACTGCCCGGCGTCAATCTGGGCGAGAAGATCGAGGATCGCGTGCCCGTCCAGCAGGACATTGCGGGAACCGGCCTGAATGAGGATCTCGTGGCGGTGACGCCGCGCCGGGTGCGCACGATGGTGGTCCGCCCGGACGGAACGCTCGTGCCGCGCGAGGAAGTTGCGGCAGCGCCGGCCGAAGCGGCACCGCAGCCCGCGCCTGCCAGCCAGGCTCCGCGCGCCGTCGTTCCGGCTGCGCAGCCGGAAACACCGACCGTGCAGCAGGCCGCGCCGCTACCCACGCCGGCTCCGCAGCAGCAGGCAGCTGCACCTCAGCCAGCGCCGCAACCGGCTGCGCCGGCCCCTGCGCTGCAGCCGCAACAGGTGGCGGCAGCACCGCAGGCTCCGCGGACGCAGCCTGAAGCGCCGGCGGCACCGGCGGCGGCATCGGGCGAATGGTCCATGCAGATCGCTTCGCAGCCGACCGCCGAAGGTGCGCAGGCAACCTATCAGGATCTGGCGCGCCGCTATGGCGAAGTGCTCAGCGGCCGTGGCGTGAATATCGTGCGCGCCGAAATCCAGGGGAAGGGCACTTACTATCGCGTGCGCATCCCCTCCGCGACACGCAACGACGCCATATCGCTGTGCGAACGCTACAAGGCAGCAGGCGGAAGCTGCTTCGTTTCGAAGTAAGCGAGCCGCCATCGTAAAAGAGCCGCCATGCGCCCCGCATGGCGGCTCTTTCTATTTGGGACCAGGGGCGCGTGAAGTTTTTTCGCCGGAATTGCTCTATCTCTTTGTTTTTACGCAATTCCGGACGCAAAACCGCTGCGCACTTTTGCTGGAATTGCTCTAGACTCGACACATGAGCGAATCAAAAGCCCTGATCGTCGGCGTCGCCGGCAAGACATTGAGCGAAGACGAGCGCCGTTTCTTCCAGAACGAGCTGCCGTGGGGGTTCATTCTTTTTGCGCGCAATATCGAAGCGCCCGAGCAGATCCGCGAACTCGTGGCGGCGATGCGCGACAGTGTGGGCCGGCCCGAGGCGCCGGTCTTCATCGACCAGGAGGGCGGGCGCGTGCAGCGCCTGCGCCCGCCTCTGGCGCCGAACTATCCGCCGGCAGCGCGCTTTGGCGAGCTTTACCGGCGCGACCGCGCGGCGGGCCTGCGCGCGGCGTGGCTGAAATCCCGCCTGCACGCCTTCGACCTGCTGCAATATGGCATCACCGCCGATTGCCTGCCGGTGCTGGACGTGCCGGTGGAGGGCGCGCATGACGTGATCGGCGACCGCGCCTATGGGCGCGAACCGGACAGCGTGGCCGCACTCGGCCGCGCGGTGGCGGAAGGGCTCCTTTCCGGCGGCGTGCTTCCGGTCATCAAGCATATTCCCGGCCATGGCCGGGCCGGCGCGGACAGCCATCACGACCTGCCGGTGGTGGATACGCCGCTGGAGGAATTGCGCCGCCACGACTTCGCGCCCTTCCACGCGCTTGCCGACATGCCGATGGCGATGACGGCGCATGTGGTCTACACCGCGCTCGACGCGGAGCGCCCGGCGACGACCTCGCCGCGCATCGTCAGCGAGATCATCCGCGGCGAGATCGGTTTCGACGGCCTGCTGATGAGCGACGACGTGTCGATGCAGGCGCTTTCTGGGGATTTCGCCGCGCGGACCGATGCAATCGTTGCGGCGGGCTGCGATGTCGTTCTTCACTGCAACGGCCGGATGGAGGAAATGCGGGCGGTCGCCGACCGCACGCCGCCTCTGTCGGGCAAGGCAGTCTACCGGGCCGAAAAGGCACTGGCGCTGCTGGACAGGCGCGACGCGGTCGATGAGGGCGCGGCGCGCAACGAGTTTGCGCAATTGATGGACGGCGTCGTGGCCGTCTGAGCGGATCGCGGGAGACCCACGGTTTTGGCCGAGAGCAATCGCAGTGTCGCGGTGCCCATGGAGAAACTGTGGGCCAATGACGAGCCGGAGCGGGCATCCGATGACCCGGCGCTGGTCGTCGACGTCGATGGCTTCGAGGGGCCGCTCGACCTGCTGCTGCATCTCGCCCGCGCGCAGAAGGTGGACCTCGCCCGCATTTCCGTCATGGCGCTGGCGGAGCAATATCTGCGCTTCATTGAGAAGGCGCGGGCGATCCGGCTGGAACTCGCCGCCGATTATCTCGTTATGGCGGCGTGGCTGGCCTATCTCAAGTCGCGGCTGCTGATCCCCAAGCAGCCCGGTGAGGATGGCGAGAGCGGCGAGGAGCTGGCGGCGGTGCTGCAATTCCGCCTGCGCCGGCTGGAAGCCATGCGCGACGCGGCCTCGCGCCTCGTCAACCGCAACCGGCTCGGCCGGGACATTTTCCAGCGCGGCATGCCCGAACTCACCATTGTGGAGAAGCGGAACGAATATTCCGCCTCGCTCTACGACCTTTTGACGGCCTATGCGACGCAGCGCCAGCGGCAGGCCATCACCAATGTCCAGATTGCCAAGCGGTCTGTCTGGTCGCTCAAGGAGGCGCGCGATATCCTGACGCGGCTGATAGGCGCCACCAGCGACTGGACGGCACTCGATAGCTTCCTGGTCCGCTATCTCACCAGCCCGGAAGAGCGCCGCACCGCGATCGCCAGCTCCTTCGCCGCCAGCCTTGAGCTGGTGCGTGAGGGCAAGCTCGAAGTGCGGCAGGACGCGGCGTTCCAGCCCTTGTGGATGCGCCGCCGGCCGGATGGTGCTCCGGTGGAGGCCGCCACATGACCGACGACAGCGGCGCCCTTCGCGCTTCCTCGATGGATGAGGAAATGGACGAGGCCGCGCCGGAGGGCAGCGAGGCGCGGGATCATCTGGCGCAGGCGGTGCGGATGGCGGAAGCGATTGTCTTCGCATCGGGCGAACCGGTCAGCGACCGGCAACTGGCCGCCCGCCTGCCGGATGGCATCGATGTCGCAATCGTGATGCGCGAATTGCAGGCGGCCTATCTGCCGCGTGGCGTGAACCTGATGCGGATCGGCGAGGGCTGGGCCTTTCGCACCGCGCCGGACCTTTCCTTCCTCATGAGCCGCGACGCGGTGCAGCAGAAGAAGCTGTCGCGCGCGGCGCTGGAAGTGCTGGCGATCATTGCCTATCACCAGCCCGTCACCCGCGCCGAGATCGAGGAGGTGCGTGGCGTCGAGACCTCCAAGGGTACGTTGGATACGCTGATGGAGACCGGCTGGATCCGCATGCGCGGGCGTCGCCGCACGCCCGGCCGGCCGGTAACCTATGGCACGACGGCCGATTTCCTCGACCATTTCGGCCTGGAGGAAGTGCGCGATCTGCCCGGACTGGAGGAACTGAAGGGGGCAGGGCTGCTCTCGCCGCGCATGCCGGCCAACTTCTCCATGCCGCTGCCGCCGGCCGATCCCGACGCGCTGACCGAGGATGAGGATCCGCTCAACGATATCGACCTCGAGGAACTCGGGTTGTTGACACCTCGCGTCGAGGATGATTGACCCGTCGCTCCGCCGGCGCATTCGGCGGCAGGTGGACCGGGCATGAACGCAGCGACGACGAGTGCGACCCGCGTGACGGCAGGCGTGAGCTTTGCCGCCCGGCTTGCCTTCGAGGATATCCACCATGAGTTTTCACCCAGGGCGGTGACGTTGCGCGGCATCACGCTGGCGGCCGAGCCCGGCGAAGTGTTGTGCCTGCTCGGCCCTTCCGGCTCGGGCAAGACGACGCTGCTGCGGATCGCCGCCGGCATCGAGCCGCAGACCGCGGGACGCGTGCTGCTCAACGGGCGCGAGATTGCCGGGCCGGGCGTCTTCCTGCCGCCCGAACAACGCTCGGTCGGGCTGGTATTCCAGGATTTTGCGCTGTTTCCGCATCTGACGATCCTCGATAATGTGCGCTTCGGCCTGACCGCCCTGTCGCCGGAGGAGGCGCGCAAGGAAGCGATGATCTCGCTGGAGCGGGTCGGCCTTGCCGATTATGCGAAAAACTACCCGCATGTGCTTTCGGGCGGCGAGCAGCAGCGTGTGGCGCTGGCGCGCGCCATCGCGCCGCGCCCGGCGGTGCTTTTGATGGACGAGCCGTTTTCCGGCCTCGATTCCCGCTTGAAGGACAGCGTGCGCGCCGAGACGCTCGCCATTCTCCGCCACAGCCGGGTGACCTCGGTCGTGGTGACCCACGATGCCGAGGAAGCCATGCGCATGGGCGACCGCATCGCGCTGCTGAAGGATGGCCGGCTGGTGCAGGTCGGAACGGCGCAGGAACTCTATAATCGACCCGCAAGCCTTTTTGCCGCCGGATTTTTTTCCGAGATTAACGTCTTCGAGGCGCGGGTGCATTCAGGCGCGGTCGAAACGCCGCTCGGCCGTTTTCCCGCAGCCGCGTTCGAGGAGGGCAAGCCCGTATCGGTAGCGCTCCGCCTGACCGCTTTCGATGTCAGCGAGACGGGAGACGCGCTGCCGGCACGAATCCTCTCGCGCCGTTTCCTCGGCGTCGTGGAACTGCTGGAGCTTGCGGTCCCCGGCCTCGATACGCCGGTGCGGGCGCGGGTGCGGTGCGGCGCTTTGTCCGACGGCGCCCGCGACATATCGGTTACGCTGCGTCATTCGGACGTGCTTGTGTTTGAAAGAAACGGCGAAAACGCCTAAGTCAATTCGGGAACACGGTTCAGGAGGCTTCCGTCATGGGTAGTTTTTCAATCTGGCACTGGCTCATCGTGCTTGTCGTCGTGCTGTTGCTGTTTGGGCGCGGCAAGATCCCCGAGCTGATGGGCGACATGGCCAAGGGCATCAAGAGCTTCAAGAAGGGCATGTCCGAAGAGGACGAGGCGGATACCAAGACCGTCGAGCACCGCGTCGACGAGACGGTCGGCGCGCCCAAGGAAAAAGCAACGAAGTCGTCCTGACGGCGTCGCGCCGGAAGCCGCGTCGAGTCCTTGCGGATATGAGCCATGTTTGAAGTCGGCTGGACCGAGATGCTCGTCATCGCGATCGTGATGATCGTGGTGGTGGGGCCTAAAGACCTGCCAAAAATGCTGCGTGCCTTCGGCAAGACGACGTCGAAGCTGCGCGTCATGGCGGGCGATTTCCGCAAGCAGTTCGACGAGGCGCTCAAGGAAGCCGAGCTGGATGACGTCAAGGGCGTGATCGACGAGGCGCGCAAGCTCAATCCCACCAATCAGGTGAAGGATGCGCTCAACCCGATGCGCAAGGCGGCCGACGACGTTCGGGCCGGCCTTCAGTCGGCGCTGAATCCGGGCACCGCGCCCAAGGTGCCGCCATCGACGCCGGTTCCGGCCGAGCCGCTGAAGAACGGCTCGGTCGAACTGCCCGCCGAATTGCTGGGTGACGGTTCCGCCAGCGACATGTCGAAGGTGAATGCGGCGGCCGCCGCCAACATGAAGGCAAGTGCGCCCCGCGCGCCGGCCGAGACTGCCGCGGCAACGCCCGCGCCGGCCGAGGCACCTGCGCCGACGAGCCAGCCGAAAACACCGCGCAAGGCTGCTGCACCGCGCAAGGCCGCACAGCCTGCGGAAGCGAAGGCGGCGACGAAGGCCGCTGCCACAAAGGCCATCAAGCCTGCCGCCGCCGCGAAGCCGGCGCGCAAGACCGGTGCGAAGCCCGGCGGAGCCAGTAAATGAGCGCTGAAGACGACGAGATCGAGAAGTCTTCAGCGCCGCTGATCGAGCATCTGGTGGAGTTGCGCACGCGGCTCATCTGGTCGCTCGGCGGTTTCTTCGTCGCCTTTCTGGTCTGCTTCTATTTCGCCCAGCCGATCTTCAACCTGCTCGTGGTGCCGTTCCAGTGGGCGACGGCCTGGGCGGGGCTCGATCCGCACAAGGTGGACCTGATCTACACCGCGCCGCAGGAATTCTTCTTCACCCAGGTGAAGATCGGTGCGTTCGGCGGCATGGTTCTCGCCTTTCCGCTGATCGCCACGCAGATCTACAAATTCGTCGCGCCGGGCCTCTACAAGAACGAGCGGGCGGCGTTCATGCCGTTCCTGGTCGCGTCGCCGATCCTGTTCCTGATCGGCGCGGCGCTGGTCTATTTCTTCTTCACGCCCATGGTCATGTGGTTCTTCCTGTCGATGCAGCAGGTGGGACCCGATACCGAGATCCAGATTTCGCTGCTGCCACGCGTGTCGGAATATCTCGGCCTGATCATGACGCTGATCTTCTCCTTCGGGCTGGTGTTCCAGCTGCCGGTGGTCACCTCGTTGATGGTCCGCACCGGACTGCTGAGCGCGGCGGGCCTTGCCGACAAGCGCAAATGGGCGATCGTGATCGCCTTCATCGTGGCAGCCGTGCTGACGCCGCCGGATCCGGTGAGCCAGATCGGCCTCGCGCTGCCGACCATCATTCTCTACGAGGTTTCCATCTGGCTCGCGCGGCGCATCGAGCGCCGGCGCAAGGCCGACGAGATCGCCCGCGAAAAGGCGGAGGCCGAGGCCGGCGAAGCCGAACCCAAGGCGGCGGAATAGCTGCGGTGCTTGCTTCCACGGCGAAGCCGTTCTAACCCACATCGCGCCGGGCGCTCGGTTCCGGCTTTCGTGGGAAGACGCCATGCTCGACATCAGATGGATTCGCGAAAACCCCAATGCGCTGGTGGATGCGCTGCGCAAGCGGCCTTCCTATGCGGCCAACGCGCAATCCATCGTCGATGACGTCATCGCGCGCGACGAGGCGCGGCGGGCGCATACGACCGAACTCCAGCAGAAGCAGGAGCGGCGCAACGCCGCGTCGAAGGAGATCGGCAATGCCATGCGCGCCGGCGACGCCGCGCGCGCCGAGGAACTGAAGGCCGAGGTCAACGCGATCAAGAGCTTCGTGCAGGAGGGGGAATCCCGTGAGCGCGAGCTGGACAGGGCGCTGGCCGATGCGCTTGCCGTGCTGCCCAACGTGCCGCTGCCGGATGTGCCGGAAGGCAAGGACGAGCACGAGAATGTGGAAGTTCGCAAGGTAGGCGAGGTGAAGCCGCGCGCGAACTGGCTGCGCGAACATTTCGAGATCGGCGAGGCGCTGGGCCTGATGGATTTCGAGCGCGCCGCAAAGCTTTCGGGCGCGCGCTTCACGGTGCTGAAGGGTCAGCTTGCGCGGCTGGAGCGGGCGCTCGGTCAGTTCATGCTCGACCTGCACACGACCGAACATGGCTATACGGAAGTGATCCCACCGCTGCTGGTGCGCGACGAGGCGCTTTACGGAACCGGGCAGTTGCCGAAATTCGAGGAGGATCTTTTCTTCGTGCCGCATGGCGAGGCGCGGCTGGGTCTCATCCCCACGTCGGAAGTGCCGCTGACCAATCTCGTGCGCGATGAGATCGTGGATGCGAAATCGCTGCCGCTGCGCTTCACCGCGCTGACGCCGTGCTTCCGTTCCGAAGCGGGCTCGGCGGGTCGCGACACGCGCGGCATGCTGCGCCAGCACCAGTTCTACAAGGTCGAGATGGTGTCGATCACCGATGCGGAAAGCTCGACGATCGAGCATGAGCGCATGACGGATTGCGCCGAAGAGGTGCTGAGGCGGCTGGGCCTGCCGTTCCGCACGGTTGTGCTGTGCTCCGGCGACATGGGGTTCGGCGCACGTAAGACCTATGACATCGAGGTCTGGCTGCCCGGCCAGAACGCCTATCGCGAGATTTCGTCCTGTTCGGTGTGCGGCGATTTCCAGGCGCGCCGCATGGATGCGCGCTATCGGCCCGAGGGCGAGAAGCAGACGCGCTTCCTACATACGCTCAACGGTTCGGGCGTGGCTGTCGGGCGGGCGCTGATCGCGGTGATCGAAAATTACCAGAACGAGGACGGCTCCGTCACCATTCCGCAAGTCTTGCGTCCCTATATGGGCGGTCTGGAAAGAATCGGAGCCTAGTTGCCGATGCGCATACTGCTGACGAATGACGACGGTATCCACGCCGATGGCCTTGCGGCGCTGGAGCGTATCGCGCGGCGCTTTACCGACGATGTCTGGGTGGTGGCGCCCGAACACGACCAGTCCGGTTTCGCGCATTCGCTGTCGCTTTCGGAGCCGCTGCGGCTGCGCAGGATGGACGACCGCCATTTTGCGCTGCGCGGCACGCCGACCGATTGCGTCATCATGGGTGTGCGCAAGCTGATGCCGGAGCCGCCGGACCTGATCCTGTCGGGTGTCAATTCCGGCTCCAACGTTGCCGACGACGTGACCTATTCGGGCACGATTGCCGGCGCGATGGAAGGCACACTGCTCGGCATCCGCTCCTTCGCGCTCAGCCAGTCCTACAATTTCCGGGACGAGACGCGCATCGTTCCGTGGGAAGTGGTCGAGGCGCATGCGCCGGCGCTGCTGGAAAGACTGATCGACACGCAGCTTCCGCCCGGCGTATTCCTGAACCTCAATTTCCCCAACTGCCTGCCGGACGATGTGCAGGGTGTCTCGGTGACGAGCCAGGGTAAGTTCGTGCACGGCCTGTGGGTGGACGAGCGGCGCGACGGGCGCGGCTTCCCATATTTCTGGCTGCGCTTCGGCCGCGAGCAGACCGAGGTCAAGCCCGGCACCGACATGGCGGCGCTGCGCGACCGGCACATTTCGGTGACGCCGCTGCATCTCGACCTTACCGCCCATGAGGTGATGTCGAACCTCGCAAAGGCGCTCGCATGACGGCAGCTGCGGACAGGGAGGGGTTCGCGGCGCTGATGCTGCGCATGCGCTCCGCCGGTGTCGGGACCCAGCAGCTCTTTTCCGCCATCGAGGCGACGCCGCGTCGCGACTTCGTGCCGGCGCAATGGCAGGATGTCGCCTGGCAGGACGGCATGATCCCGATCCCTTGCGGAGAAGCCATCGAGGGCATCGACCTGCAGACCCGCGCGCTCGCCGCGCTGGACATCGCGGAAAGCTGCCGGGTGCTGGAGATCGGTACCGGCAGCGGCTTCACCGCCGCCGTTATCGGACGCCTCGCCGCACGGGTCCTCACCGTCGAGCGCTATCGCACGCTGGCGGGCGAGGCGACGCAGCGCATGGTCTCCCTGGGCCTCGGCCACGTCATCGTGCGCCATGCCGACGGGTCCAACGGCTTGCCTGCGGAAGGACCGTTCGACCGTATCGTCGTGTGGGGCGCATTCGACAGCATGCCGCGTCTCTTCGTCGACCAGCTGGCATCGGGCGGCATCATGGTCGCGCCGATCGGGCCGGGCGATGGCGTGCAGAAATTTGCGCGGCTGACCAAGCTCGGCAGCAGGTTCGAGCGCGAAGATATTGCCGAGGTACGGCTCCAGCCGCTTGTCCATGGCCTTGCCGCCGCCCTTTGAGTGGAAAAACTTACAATCGAATCTCCCGCTTAACCGACCAGTAAGATTAACAGGCTCTAATTGGTGCAGAGTCTGGTTCGGGTGCGGGTAGAGTTATGCAGTTCCCACTCATCAAGCGTCTTGCTTCAAATCGTGTCGCGCGCAATGCCGCAGTCGTTCTGCTGGCGAGTACGGCGGCGGGTTGCAGTTCGGACGTGATGCGATTTGACGACGGTCTTTTCACTGGATCGACGCAGAACCAGCGAAGCATCATTGCGCCCCAGGCAAGCCAGCAGCCCTATCCGGGCGATGTGGCCGGCGTCGACAACAGGTCGACTGGCTCGATCCAGCGCACGCGGCGCTCCGACGTTCTTGCCGGACCCGTGACATATGCCCGTCCGAACGGAACGGTGGGGCAGGGCAATGCGCAGGTGGCCGCAGCGCCCGTGTCGCAGCCCTATCCCGCGGTGACGCGCCAGCCTGCGCCGAGCATTTCGCGCCAGCCCATGGCTGCACCGCCCGTCGATCGTACGGTGACCGGTTCCACGCAGCGCCCGGTGCCGCAGATGCCGCCGGCTGCGCCCGCGCCGACGGTTGCCGCGGCGCCGCAGCAGCCCGGCGATGCCGGCTGGATGCGCGCAGGCGGAACGCAGGTGACCGTTCGTTCGGGCGAGACAGTCTATAACCTGTCGAAGCGCTTCGGCGTGCCGGTCAATGCGATCCTGAGCGCCAACGGCATGGCCGGCGCGAATGAACTGGCGGCCGGCCAGCAGATCGTCATTCCGACCTATGTCTATGCGCGCAATGCTCCGGTTTCGATGCCGGACCACAATCCGGACGTCCTGGCCGCGAAATCGTCGCGCGGGATGAAGACCGATGTCGATCCGAGCCGCGCGCCGACGCCGGTCCAGGCGCCGGCGGACCGGCTGGCCGTGCTGCCGCAGACGCCGCGCGTCGGCGAGCGTCCGCAGCAGGCTGCAATTGCCCCGGCCGCGCCGGCCCCGGCTTCGAACGGCAATGCCTATGCGGTCGTTTCCGGCGATACGCTGTCCGCGATCGCACGCAAGACGGGTACGACCACGACGGCGCTGAAACAGGCGAACAATCTTCAGGACGGTGTCCTGCGCGTCGGCCAGAAGCTGGTGATTCCCGCCGCAGGGCAGGCGCCAAGGGTCCAGCCGGCAGTGGCGCAGGCGCCGGCGGTCGACACGCGCACCACCGGCACGGTGCCTGCGGCCGCGGCGGTCGTGAAGCCGGAAGCGCCGGCGGCAAGCCCGCGTCAGTCGGAAGCCGTGATCCAGGAAGCGTCGCTCGATCCGTCCAGCGCGCCGGACGCAACCGGCATCGGCCGCATGCGCTGGCCAGCGCGCGGCCGTGTCGTCAGCGGCTTCGGCGGATCCTCCGGCGGCAAGCGTAATGACGGTATCGATATCTCTCTGCCGGAAGGAACGGCGGTGAAGGCGGCCGAAAACGGCGTCGTCATCTATGCCGGCGATGGGCTGAAGGAATTCGGCAATACCGTGCTCGTACGCCACGAGAACGGGCTGGTGACCGTCTATGGCCATGCAAGCGAACTCAAGGTGAAGCGTGGCGATACCGTGCGCCGCGGGCAGGACATCGCCCTGTCGGGACTGAGCGGCAATGCGCAGCAGCCGAAGCTTCACTTCGAGGTGCGGAAGAACTCGACGCCCGTCGATCCGGCGAAATTCCTCGAATAGCCATAAGCAACAAGAATATCAGGCCCGTTATTACCTCCAGTCCGGGCCTGCCATATTGCCCGCCTCCGAAAGAGGCGGGCTTTTTTCATGGCTGGAGGCGTTTGCCCACGCGACCGGCGTAATCCTGCACGAACTGCCATGCGACGCGGCCCGAGCGGCTGCCGCGCGTGGTCGCCCATTCGAGCGCGTCGGCCCGCACCGAATCGTCGAAGGCGCCGAGGCCGAAATGCGCGACATAGCCCTCGACCATGGCGAGATAGTCGTCCTGCGAACATTTGTGGAAGCCGAGCCACAGGCCGAAACGATCCGACAGCGAGACCTTTTCCTCCACGGCCTCGGACGGATTGATCGCCGTCGAGCGCTCATTGTCGATCATGTCGCGCGGCAGGAGGTGCCGCCGGTTCGAGGTCGCATAGAAGATGACATTGTCCGGCCGGCCCTCCACGCCGCCCTCGAGTGCCGCCTTGAGCGACTTGTAGGACGTGTCGTCATGGTCGAATGACAGGTCGTCGCAGAACAGGATGAAGCGGTAGGGCGCCACCTTCAGCAGGCCCATGAGGCGCGGCAGGCTGTCGATGTCCTCGCGATGGATCTCGATCAACTTCAGCGGCGGGGCGCCTTCGGCGCGATCGGCATTGACCGTCGCATGCGATGCCTTGACCAGCGAGGATTTGCCCATGCCGCGCGCGCCCCAAAGAAGGACGTTGTTGGCCGGCAAGCCGGCGGCGAAGCGCGCGGTATTGTCCACAAGCATGTCGCGTACGCGATCGACGCCACGAATGAGCCCGATATCGACGCGATTGACCCTGGCCACCGGTTCGAGCGTCAGGGCTTCGGGCGTCCATACGAAGCAGTCGGCCGCCTCGAAGTCGGCTTTCGGTTCCGCAGGTGGCGAAAGCCGTTCCAGCGCGCTGGCGATACGCTCGAGCAGGGCGGCATCCGGCAGGGTGGGGGTCTGGGTCATCGGCATGTCTTTCCATCGGCGAAACCGGCGTCGGCTCTAGCACGCGGCCACCGGAAAGCGCAAAGCTGCGCGTCCCTTCAGGCGCGGTTGCATTGGCGCTGTTACCGACTATATTCCGCGCAACTTTGACCCGGGCTGTCAGTCCCGCACATTCCTCAGGAGTTCCCCATGTTCGTGACCCCGGCTTTCGCGCAATCCGGCGCAGGCGGCGCGCCCGATATGCTGGTCAGCATCCTGCCCTTCATCCTCATCTTCGTGATCATGTATTTCCTGATCATCCGCCCGCAGCGGGCGCAGATGAAGAAGCGCCAGGCACTGCTCGCGGCAATCCGCCGCGGCGACAGCGTCGTGACCGGCGGCGGCCTGCTCGGCAAGGTGACCAAGGTCATCAACGACAACGAGCTTGAAATCGACCTCGGCAACGGCCTGAAGGTGACCGCGCTGCGCGGAACGATCGCCGATGTGCGCGTGAAGGGCGAGCCGATCGCCAACGAGAACGTCAAGAAATAACCGCATTGAAGGCCGACCCACCGGGTTGGCCTGCGCGCCGAGGCAACATGCTCTACTTCTCGCCCTGGAAGTCCGTCACGATCTGGCTCGTCGTAGCCATCGGCGTCCTGTTCGCCTTGCCGAACTTCTACACGGACTCGTTTCGCGACTCGCTTCCCAACTGGGTGCCGAAGCAGGCGGCCACGCTGGGCCTCGACCTTCAGGGCGGTTCGCACATCCTGTTGCAGGTCGACCGGCAGGACCTGATCAATGAGCGCCTCGAATCGGTGCGCAACGATATCCGCGCCATATTGCGCGATGCGCGCATCGGCTATACCGGGCTGACGGGAACGGACCGCACCGTGCAGGTGCGCATTCGCGGCGCCGAGGAAGAGATCACCAAGGCGCGCAATGCGCTGGCGACGCTGACGCAGCCGGTTACCAGCGGCGTCTTTGGAACCTCCAACGTTACTGAAGTCGAGTTCAGCGAGCCGGAGCCGGGGCTTTTCCGCTATACGCTGACCGACGCGGGTATCGACTATCGCGTCAGCAGCGCCGTGGACCAGTCGGTCGAAGTGGTCAACCGGCGTGTCAACGAACTAGGCACGACCGAGCCCATCGTCCAGCGGCAGGGCGCCGACCGTATCCTCGTTCAGGTTCCCGGCCTTCAGGATCCGCAGCGCCTCAAGGATATCCTTGGCCAGACGGCGCGCCTGACTTTCCAGATGGTCGACCAGTCCATGCCCGCGCAGGAGGCGATCAATGGCCGCCCGCCGGCGGGTACGTCAGTGATGTTTTCGACCGATGATCCGCCGGTGCCCTATGTCATCGAGAGCCGCGTCATCGTTTCGGGCGAGAACCTCGTCGATTCGCAAGCCTCGTTCGATCAGCGCACCAGCGAGCCGGTGGTCACATTCCGCTTCGACAACCAGGGTGCGCTGCGCTTCGGCCAGGCGACCCAGCAGAATGTCGGCCGGCTGTTCGCCATCATCCTCGACAATCAGGTCATTTCGGCACCGCAGATCCGCGAGCCGATTC
This sequence comes from Rhizobiaceae bacterium, assembly GCA_035555795.1. Classification (GTDB taxonomy): domain Bacteria; phylum Pseudomonadota; class Alphaproteobacteria; order Rhizobiales; family Rhizobiaceae; genus RCIO01. Next base: position 27,752 of record DATMGE010000082.1, read on the forward strand.
TGGGTGGCACGGGACAGATTTCGGGCAATTTCACCGTCCAGTCTGCCAATGATCTCGCCGTGCTGCTGCGCGCCGGCGCGTTGCCGGCGGACCTGACGATCGTCGAAGAACGCACGGTCGGTCCGAGCCTCGGTGCGGATTCGATCAATGCCGGCACCTTCGCGACGGGCGTGGCGGCATTCCTCGTCTTCGCTTTCATGCTGCTGGCCTATGGCAAGCTCGGCCTGCTCGCCAGCGTCGGCCTCGCCGCGAACCTCGCCATGATGATCGCGGTGCTGACCGTGCTCGGCGCGACGCTGACGCTGCCCGGCATCGCGGGTATCGCGCTGACGCTCGGCATGGCGGTGGACTCCAACGTCATCATCTTCGAACGCGTACGTGAGGAGCGGGCGCAAGGGCGATCTATCGTCCAATCGCTGGACCAGGGCTTCCAGCGCGCGCTTGCGACGGTGGTGGACGCCAACCTGACGACGCTGATCGCTGCCGTCATCCTCTTCTATATGGGCACCGGACCGATTCGCGGTTTCGCCGTGACGCTGGCGATCGGCATCCTGACGACGGTCTTCACCGCCTTCACGCTGACGCGCTGGCTGATCGCGGTATGGCTGCGCCGTTCCCGCCCGACTGAGTTCCCGGCGGGTCTGGTGCACTATCTGCCGCTCAATCCGAACCTCGACATCATGCGCTGGCGCAATATCGCCTTTGCGCTGTCGGGTGCAGCTTCGGCGATCATCGTGGTCCTGTTCTTCGCCTGGAACATGAATTACGGCATCGACTTCCGCGGCGGATCCTTGATCGAGATCCAGGCAAAGCAGGGCATGGCGGATGCCGGCGATGTGCGCGGACGGCTTGCCGAGTTGAATATCGGCGACGTGCAGGTCCAGGAATTCGGCGAAGGCCGCGATCTGATGATCCGCGTCGAGGGTCAGGCTTCCGGCGACAATGCCGAACAGTCCGCCGTGACCAAGGTGCGGGATGCGCTGTCGAGCGACTATGATTTCCGCCGCGTGGAGGTGGTCGGTCCGACGGTGTCCAGCGAACTGGCCACCTCGGGTGCGATCGGCGTCATCGCATCCATGATCGCGATGCTGCTCTATATCTGGTTCCGGTTCGAATGGCAGTTCGGCGTCGGGGCGATCCTGTCGACCCTGCATGACGTGATCATGATGGTGGGGCTCTATGTCATCTTCGGGCTCGAATTCAACCTGGCGAGTATCGCGGCGATCCTGACGGTCGTGGGCTATTCGATCAACGATACGGTCGTGATCTATGACCGCGTTCGCGAGAACCTGCGAAAATACAAGAAGATGCCGATCATCGACCTGCTCAACCTGTCGTTGAGCCAGACGCTGTCGCGCACCTTCCTGACAGGTCTGACGACGCTCTTTGCCCTGACGGTGCTCTACCTTTATGGCGGCGAGGTGATCAGCAACTTCATGTTCGCCATGCTGTTCGGCGTCATCGTCGGTACCTATTCGTCGATCTTCGTCGCCGGGCCGCTGCTGATCCTCTTCAAGCTGAGGCCCGGAATGTTCGACAGTGCTGACGAGAAGGCAAAGGAAGCCGCTGCCCAGAAGGCCGCTGCAAATGCGCAAGTCACCAAGGCCTGATCTCGCCCCATGAGCGGCGGGATCCTGATCCGTGACGCGCATTTCCCCGGTCGCGCGCCGATCGATGCCTATGGCGAAGGCGGGTTCCGCTTCGCCGACATGTCGCATCGGGGCGCGATCCTTTGCCTGCCCTCCGGCATCCATGGCTGGAAGATGGACGGCGGGGAGCCGCTCGCAATAGAGAATTTCGGGCAGGTGCTTGCCGAGGCCGGCGGGATCGACGTCCTGTTGATCGGCACCGGAAAAGACATAAGGCCGTTGCCGGCGGGGCTTCGCGCAGCCTTCAAGGAGGCCGGCATCGTTTCGGACCCCATGTCGACGGGCGCGGCGGTTCGGACCTTCAATGTGCTTCTTGCCGAGGACAGGCTGGTAGCGGCGGCGCTGCTGCCGGTCGACTGACCCATGCCCGCCTCCGAACCGCTGGGCCGGTTGCGGGCGATCGAGCCCGACCGCTATCTCTCGCTGCTCTACGCGCCGGAAGCCCTCCGCAACGACATTGCCGCTCTCTATGTGTTCGACGCCGAGGTGGCTTCGATCCGCGAGCGCGTGCATGAGGCGTTGCCTGGCGAGATACGCATCCAATGGTGGCGCGATGCGCTGACGGCCGAAGAGCCGACCGGTAGCCCGGCCGCCGATGCGCTGCTGGACGCGATCGGCCGGCACACTTTGCCGCTTGCCGGTTTCGGGCAATATCTCGACGCGCGTATCGCCGATCTCTACGATGATCCGATGCCCGACATCCAGACACTCGAGGCCTATTGCGGCGCGACCTCATCGACGCTGATGCAGATGGCAGCGATGATGCTCGACCCTGTGGCGGCGCCGCGCGCGGCCGAGGCCGCCGGCCATGGCGGCTGCGCCGAGGCGATCACGCGGCTGGTCTGGTCGCTGCCGAAACATCGGGCGAGGGGGCAGTGCCACATCCCGGCCGAAATGCTGGCCGCGGCGGGCACCAGCGTCGAGGAGTTCCTGTCCGGGCAACCGGGAGAGGGCGGACTGCGCGCTGCCCGGATGATGATTGCCCTGGCCCGCGAGCATTTCGGCAAGTTCCGCGCCGCGGTGGCCGATACGTCTCCCGCATTGCGTCCTGCTTTCCTGCCGGTCGCCATATGTCTGCTTCGTCTTGACGCTGCCGAACGGGCCAGCGCCTCGCTGCTCATTGAGCCGCCACGCATTTCGCCGCTCGGCCGGCAGTGGCGCATGTGGCGGACGGCCCTCCGGGGCTGGCCCGAAGGGAGGGCCGTCTGATGTGCGATCGATGCGGCGAACCCAACATCAGCGCGCATGCGGTGGCGATGAGCGAGCGCCCGGCGCACAGGCTCGTAGGCCGGCACTGGAGCGGCACCTATGCGGAGGCGCGCGCCGGTGCGCTGCGCAAGGTCATGAACGAGATACGGGCCTTTTCCGACCAGCGAGGCGGGCTCTTCCGCAGTCCGGTCATTGCGCTGACATGGAACGAGCCGGGAGAAGGCTTCCGCCATTTCGTCGGCATCGCGGAGGATGACGCACCGTCCGGCTTCGACATGCTCGAACTGCCAGAAATGCTTTTCGCCACGTCCTGGCACGGGCGGGAGGATGGCGATGTCGCCGCGCATTATGGCGCGATCATGGGACAGATGCGTGGCGATGGGCTTGCGCATGACCGCGCGGTCTTCGACCACCGGGAGGAATATCCGCCGGATGCGGAGCCGGACGGCCCGCCCATGTTGCGGCTTATGGTTCCCGTCATGCGGGATTGAATGTCTGAGGGAGGATGAAATGGCGAATTACGTTCTGGCGCATGGCGCCTGGTCTTCGGCCTTTGCATGGCGGAAGATGCGGCCGCTCATGGCGGCTGCCGGGCACCAATTGTGGACGCCCAGCCTGACCGGGCTCGGCGACCGCGCGCATCTGGCCGGCCGGGATATCGATCTCGACACGCATATCGCCGACATCGCCAATCTCCTTCACTATGAAGACCTTACCGACGTGCGGCTGATCGGCCATTCCTATGGCGGCATGGTCGCCACCGGCGTGGCCGACCGGGTGCCGGAACGGATCAGGCAGGTGATCTATCTCGATGCCTTCGTGCCGCAGGACGGGCAGGCGCTGCTGGATCTCGCCGCGCCGGGCTTCAAGGAGAAGGTCGTCGCGGAGACGCAGCGCGACGGCGAGGGCTGGAAGGTGAAGGCCAACCCGCTGCCGGCCGACACGCCGGCCGGCGAGGTGGACTGGCTGGTGGCCCGCCGGCATATGCAGCCGCTGAAGACGATCGCCACGCCCATCCGGCTGACGGGCAAGATCGATACGCTGCCGCGCGCCTATATCTACTGCACCTCGCCGATGCCGGGTGATCCGTTTCGCAAATTCCTGGAGCGGGCGCGCCGCGAATCCTGGCAGGCGCATGAGATCGATGCCACGCATAATCCGCATATCACCGTGCCCGATGTGCTGATGCGGCTGCTGATGCAGGTCACTGGCGACTGATAACCCCGTGTCTCCGGCGGGTGGTCCAATGTGATCGCCCGCCACATCATTCCCAAGCTCTCGCCACATACTGGCCTTCTGGGACTGTTGCTCTGGCAACGGGCGCGTCGTCGCGCCTGCACCGTCCTCCGGCCCGTCCGCTCAGCGAGATGCCTGGCTGGAGCCGATCCAGCCGCTTTCCGGCAGGCAGAGAAGGAAAGACAATGCTCAAGCACAAGACAATCGCCGCAGTCGCTGCGCTCGGCCTCACCATCGCACCGTTCACCGCAGTTGCCGCGCTTGCCCAGCAAGCCCCGGCGCCTGCACAGGCTGCGCCAACCCAGCCCGCACCCACGGCACCTGCCGCGAAGGTCGATGAGACCAAGCTGCAGTCCTTCGTCGTGGCGTTCCTCGAGGTGAACAAGGTCGGCCAGGAATACCAGCCGCAACTGGAAGCCGCGGGCACCGACCAGGGCAAGAGGGCGCAGATCCAGGAAGAAGCCACCAAGAAGATGACCGAGGCGGTTGAGAAATCGGACGGCATCACCGTGGAGGAATATTCGACCATTCTCGCCAATGCCCAGTCCGATCCGGAGCTGGCGGGCCAGATCAACGAGATGATCCGCCAGAATACGACGCCGCAGGCGCCCACGGATACCCCACCAGCCGGGGCTGCTCCCGCTCCACAGCCGGCTCAATAAGCGATCCGGCCTCGCTAGGCCTGCACGAGCGCGCGCACGCCGTCCGCCACGAACTGGACGGCGAGCGCGGCCAGGATGACACCCAGAAGCCGCGTCAGGATGGAGCGGCCGGTTTCGCCCAGGAACCCGTCGATGCGCTCGGCGAGCAGGAAGACCAGATAGGTCGCCAGCAGGCAGACAAGGATGATGCCGACCAGCGTGGCGAGCGCCAGCGGGCCGGCAAATGTGCCTGACAGGAGCACCGTCGCCGAAATCGCGCCCGGCCCGGCGATCAGCGGGATGGCGAGCGGAAACGCAGCCACGTTGCGGATGTGGTCGATGGTGATGGCAACATCGGCCTGCGCCTCCTTGCGGTCGTTGCGCCGCGCGAAGATCATCTCGAAAGCGATGACGAACAGAAGCAGCCCGCCGGCGACGCGGAAGGCGGGAAGCGTGATGCCGAATACTGCGAGGATGGCCGTTCCCGCGACAGCGAATATCGCCAGTACGACGAAGCCGATCACGCTTGCGCGGACGCCGACCTGCATGCGTTCGGTGCGGTTCATGCCGGCCGTGAGGGCGAGGAAAAGCGGGGCCAGTCCCGGCGGATCGATCGTGACCAGCAGCGTCACGAAGGCGTTGAAGACGGCATCGAAGCTCGGCATCGGCAGGCCCCCTCAAGGCGGTGTGATCCGCTTCCGGCAGAGAGCTTAGACCAAGCTTTTTGCGGCATCCAGCGCCCATGGCCGCCGTGCCGCCGCCGCGTTTCTGTGGATGGCCTGCCGCGAACTTTCAGACGTGGCGACAAAATGCTGATTTGAAATGGAAAATCAAAGCCGGTCTGCGGCGCTCCGCGGTGGTTTGCGCTTTGGTATTCCGGCTACGCTTCCTATATAAGTAAGCGATGATTCCAGCATTTGATTGCGATTCCCATTGACCGACCAGACCACCCCACGCGGCGACGGCTCGCCGCAATCGATCGAGCCCATCTCCATCATCGAGGAGATGCAGCGCTCCTATCTCGACTATGCTATGAGCGTCATCGTCAGCCGCGCGCTGCCGGACGTGCGCGACGGCCTGAAGCCCGTGCACAGGCGCATCCTCTATGCGTCCTTCGAGAGCGGCTATCACTGGAACCGCAAATATGTGAAGTCGGCGCGCCCCGTCGCCGACGTGATGGGTAAATACCACCCGCACGGCGATGCCTCCATCTACGACGCCCTTGTGCGCATGGCGCAGGACTGGTCGATGCGCGTGCCGCATATCGATGGGCAGGGCAATTTCGGCTCCATCGACGGCGATCCCCCGGCAGCCATGCGCTACACCGAGGCGCGCCTGACGAAGGTGGCGCACGAGCTGCTGGAAGACATCGACAAGGAAACCGTCGACTGGCAGGACACCTATGACAACTCCTCGCAGGAGCCCAAGGTCCTGCCGGCGCGCTTCCCGAACCTGCTGGTCAACGGATCGGGCGGTATCGCGGTGGGCATGGCCACCAACATCCCGCCGCACAACCTGGTGGAAGTTATCGACGGCTGCATGGCGCTTATCGACAATCCGGCGATCGACCTGCCGGAATTGATGGAGATCATTCCGGGGCCGGATTTCCCCACCGGCGGCATCATTCTCGGTCGCTCCGGCATCTACAACGCCTATTCGACGGGCCGCGGCTCCATCGTCATGCGCGGCAAGGTGCATGTAGAGCCGATCCGCGGCGACCGCGAGGCCATCGTCATCACCGAGATGCCCTATCAGGTGAACAAGGCGACGATGCAGGAGAAGATGGCCGAGCTGGTGCGCGACAAGCGCATCGAAGGCATCTCCGACATTCGCGACGAGAGCGACCGCCAGGGCTATCGGGTGGTGATCGAGCTGAAGCGCGACGCCAATGCCGATGTCATCCTGAACCAGCTCTATCGCTACACGCCGCTGCAAAGCACCTTCGGCGCCAATGTGGTGGCGCTGAACGGCGGCAAGCCGGAAGTGCTGACGCTGCTCGACATGCTGAAGGCGTTTGTCAGCTTCCGCGAGGAAGTCGTTGGCCGGCGCACGAAATTCCTGCTGCGCAAGGCACGCGACCGTGCCCATGTGCTGGTGGGCCTGGCAATTGCCGTGGCCAATATTGACGAGGTCATCCGGCTGATCCGCCAGGCGCCCGATCCGGCGACCGCGCGCGCGCAGCTCATGGAGCGGCGCTGGCCGGCGGCGGATGTCGAATCGCTGATCCTGCTGATCGATGATCCGCGCCACCGCATCAACGAGGACGGCACTTACAACCTCTCCGAGGAACAGGCGCGCGCCATTCTCGAATTGCGCCTGCAACGCCTTACCGCGCTCGGTCGCGATGAGATCGCCGACGAGCTGAATGTCATCGGCGCGGAGATCAGCGATTATCTCGACATCTTGTCGTCGCGCGCGCGCATCCAGCAGATCGTCAAGGACGAGCTCACCGTCGTGCGGAATGAATTCGGCACGCCGCGCCGCACCGAGATCGCCGATGGCGGCGCCGATATGGATGACGAAGACCTGATCCAGCGCGAGGACATGGTCGTCACGGTCACCCATGAGGGCTATATCAAGCGTGTGCCGCTCTCGATCTATCGGGCGCAGGCACGCGGCGGCAAAGGCCGCTCGGGCATGGCGACGAAGGACGAGGACTATGTCACGCGCCTGTTCGTGGCCAATACGCACACGCCGATCCTGTTCTTCACGTCGCGCGGCATCGTCTACAAGGAAAAGGTCTGGCGCCTGCCGATCGGTACGCCGCAGTCGCGCGGCAAGTTCCTGCGCAATATCCTGTCGCTGGAGGAGGGTGATCGGATCACCGCGATCCTGCCTCTGCCGGAGGACGAGGACAGCTGGGCCAACCTCGACGTGATGTTCGCCACGACGCGCGGCACCGTCCGCCGCAACAAGCTGTCCGACTTCGTGCAGGTCAACCGCAACGGCAAGATCGCGATGAAGCTGGATGAGGGCGACGCGATTCTCAACGTGGCGACCTGCACCGAATTCGACGACGTTCTGCTGACGGCGGACACCGGCCAGTGCATTCGCTTCCCGGTCACTGATGTGCGCGTCTTTGCCGGGCGCAACTCGGTCGGCGTGCGCGGCATTGCGATGGGGGCGGGCGAGCAGGCGATTTCCATGGCGATCGTCGGCCATGTCGATGCGTCCGCCGCCGAGCGGGCTGCCTATCTCAAGCAGGCCGCAGCTGAGCGCCGCCTGGCCAATGGAGATGGCGAGGAAGAGGAAATCACCCTCACCAATGAGGATGTCGGCGAGGAAGCCATATTGTCTTCCGAGCGCTATGACGAACTCAAGGCGCGCGAACAGTTCATCCTGACTATCAGCACCAAGGGCTTCGGCAAGCGCTCCTCGTCCTACGAGTTCCGCACGGCGGGGCGCGGCGGCAAGGGAATCCGCGCTACCGACACGTCCGGGCACGCGCTCAACAGGATCGGCAAGCTGGTCGCGGCCTTCCCGGTGGAAAGCGCCGATCAGCTGATGCTTGTGTCGGATGGCGGGCAGGTGATCCGCGTTCCGGTGGCGCAGATTTCCTTCAAGTCGCGCACCAGCATGGGCGTCACCATCTTCAACACCGCCGAGGGCGAGAAGGTGGTGTCGGTCGAGCGCATATCCGAGCCGCAGGACGACGAAGCGGATTCCGATCCGGCTGAGCCGGTGGCGCCGGAGCCATCGCCGGGCTCAGACGCATAGGTCAAAGAAAAGGGCCGCTCCTGGAAGCGGCCCTTTTCTTTGGGAGGGTGAATACGCAAACTGGCTGAAACACATACTGACAAGCACTATCAACGCAGCGGATAGCTGTCGTTCGTCCTTGCGCGCTGCATGGCGCGATATTTTTCTGCTTCCTGGTGAAGACCGAGCGCAGTCGCGATCAGCATCGCGAGGGTCATGGCGGCGGCAAGCATGAAGATCATCATGAACGTGGTCTCCTTTCTTGATCCGATAACGTTGCCGGCGGCAAAAAGTTCACCGGATCATGCGGATATTGTCGCGTACATGTTGAACGGGTGCTGATCCGCCCGTTCATCTGCGGTTCAGAATCGGGCGCTGCGGGTTTGCGTTCGCCACGCCGGACGGCTAAAGCACCGCCATGACCCAGCGCACCGCATTCTATGCCGGTTCCTTCGATCCCCTGACCAATGGGCACCTCGACGTGCTCAAGGCGTCGCTCGCCATTGCCGACGAGATCTATGTCGGCATCGGCATCCAGGTATCGAAGCAGCCGCTGTTCTCCTTCGACGAGCGGGTGGCGCTCATCGAAGCCTCCTGCGCGGATGAACTGGGCGCGGATGCGAAGCGTATAAAGGTCGTGTCGTTCAAGGGCCTGGTCATCGATGCTTCCCGCAAGCACGGCGCCGCGATCATGATCCGCGGCCTTCGCGACGGTACCGATCTCGACTACGAAATGCAGATGGCGGGCATGAACGAAACGATGGCGCCCGACCTCCAGACCGTTTTTCTGCCGGCAAGCCCCTCGGTGCGCACGATTACCGCCACACTCGTGCGGCAGATCGCGGCGATGGGCGGCGACATCCGCCCCTTCGTGCCGGCGGCGGTGGTTGCGCCGCTCAAGGCCAAGTTAGCCTGATCATCGAGGAGCTATTCATGAAACTTGCCCGTTTTGCCGCGCCTTTCGTTCTCGCCGCCATGCTTGGTGCGAGCTCCGCCGTTGCGGCGGAACCCGAAAACACCATGGTCATCACGCTCAAGGACGGCGACGTGACCGTCGCGCTGCGCCCCGATCTCGCGCCGAAGCATGTGGAGCAGATCAAGGCACTGGTGCGCGATGGCGCCTATGACAATGTCGTGTTCCATCGCGTGATCGACGGCTTCATGGCGCAGACCGGCGACGTCCAGTTCGGCGATGCGGAAGACGGTTTCGACCTGCGCCGCGCCGGCACCGGTGGTTCCGACAAGCCCGACCTGCCGGCCGAGTTCAGCAGCGAGAAGTTCGTGCGCGGCGTGGTGGGAATGGCGCGCGCGCAGGATCCGAACTCGGCGAATTCGCAGTTCTTCATCATGTTCGCGCCCTATCCGTCGCTCGACAACCAGTACACGGTGGTCGGGCAGGTGGAGAGCGGCATGGAACTCGTCGACAAGATCAAGCGCGGCAGTGCCAGCCAGAACGGCGCGGTCGCCGACCCCGACCGCATGCTCAAGGTGCGCATCGCCGCCGACGCGAAATAAGAGAAAGGTAGCCTCATGGCCGAGATCAAGGACGCAGAAAACACCATCGTCATGGAAACCACGAAGGGGAAGGTCGTCATCGAGCTTTTCCCCGACCTGGCGCCCGGCCATGTCGGCCGGATCAAGGAACTGACCCGCGAGGGCGCCTATGACGGCGTCGTCTTCCACCGCGTGATCGACGGCTTCATGGCGCAGACCGGCGACGTGAAGTTCGGCAATTCGACCGGTTCGTCCTTCAACCCGGCCCGCGCCGGGATGGGCGGCTCCGACAAGCCGGACCTCAAGGCCGAGTTCTCCAACATGAACCATGGCCGCGGCACATGCTCCATGGCGCGCTCGCAGAACCCTAATTCGGCGAATTCGCAGTTCTTCATCTGCTTCGAGGATGCAGGCTTCCTCAACCGCCAGTACACGGTCTGGGGCCAGGTCATCGAGGGCATGGACAATGTCGACAAGATCAAGCGTGGCGAGCCGGTGCAGGATCCCGACAAGATCGTGTCGATGAAGGTCGCTGCCGACATCAAGGCAGCTTGAGGATAAAGCCATGACCGGGGCGCTGTGGGCCATTCTCGGTGTTTGCGCCGGGGCGTTCATCGCGGTTCAGGCGCCTATCAATGCTGAGCTCGCGCGCGGGCTCGGCATGCCGGTGGCCGCGGCTGCGGCCTCCTTCCTCACCGGCGCGGTGGCGCTGGCGGCGCTCTCCTTTGCCTTTTCCGCCGCGCAGGGCGTCACGATCGGTTGGCGTGTGCCGCCGCCCTGGCTTTTCATCGGCGGCGGTTTGCTGGGCGCGGCCTATGTGACCAGCGTCATCATCCTGACGCCGAAGCTGGGGGCAGCGGCCACCATGGCGCTCATCGTGGCCGGGCAGTTGATCGCCGGCATGCTGCTCGACCGGATCGGTTTCATGGGCATGGCGGTGCGCGAAATCACGGCCGGCCGCCTGATCGGCGTGCTGCTGCTCCTGTCCGGCGCGCTGATGATCCGCCTGACCTGATGCGCGTCGACCTCTTCGATTTCGAGCTGCCGGAAGAGCGCATCGCGCTGCGCCCTGCACAGCCGCGCGATGCGGCGCGCATGCTTGTCGTCGCACCGGATGGCGTGTTGAGTGACCGCGTCGTGCGCGATCTGCCCGATCTGCTCCAGCCCGGCGACGCGCTGGTCTTCAACGACACGAAGGTGATCCCGGCGCAATTGCGCGGCATTCGCCGGCGTGGCGATGCGGTGGCGACGGTCGAGGCGACGCTGCATATGCGCGTGGGCGCAGACCGTTGGCTGGCCTTCCTGCGGCCCGGAAAGCGGGTGAAGGAGGGCGAGCGGATCGCTTTCGGTGCCGAAGGCGCGATGCTGGACGCGACCGTGGCGGAAAAGCACGAGGGCGGCGAGGCGCTGCTGGTGTTCGACGCGTCCGGCCCGGCGCTGGACGAGGCGCTGCATGCGGTCGGCCATATCCCGCTGCCGCCCTACATCGCCTCGAAGCGCGGCGAGGACCAGCGCGACCGGGCCGACTACCAGACGATCTATGCCAGGGAGGAGGGCGCTGTCGCCGCGCCTACTGCCGGCCTGCATTTCACGCCGGAGCTTTTCGCCGCGCTCGACGCGCGCGGCGTCGAGCGGCATTTCGTGACGCTCCATGTCGGCGCGGGCACGTTCCTGCCGGTGAAGGCCGACGACACTGCCGACCACCGCATGCATGCGGAATGGGGCACGGTGAGCGCGGCCACGGCGATGGCGCTGAACGAGGTCCGTTCGCGCGGCGGACGGGTCGTCGCCGTCGGCACCACCTCGCTGCGGCTGCTCGAAAGTGCCGCGCGAGAGGACGGCACGCTTGCCGAATGGTCCGGCGCGACCGACATCTTCATCACGCCAGGCTACCGCTTCCGTGCGGTGGATGTGCTGATGACCAATTTCCATCTGCCGCGCTCGACGCTCTTCATGCTCGTCTCCGCCTTTAGCGGGCTGGAGACGATGCGCGCCGCCTATGCGCATGCCATCGATACGGGCTACCGTTTCTACTCCTATGGCGATGCCAGCCTGCTGTTTCGAGGCACAGAATGACCACGCCCTTTTCCTTCCGCCTCCTCGCCACCGATGGAAAGGCGCGGCGCGGCGAGATTTCCATGCCGCGCGGCACCGTGCGCACGCCGGCCTTCATGCCGGTGGGTACCGGTGGCACGGTCAAGGCCATGTATATGGATCAGGTGCGGGAGCTTGGCGCCGACATCATCCTCGGCAACACCTATCACCTGATGCTGCGGCCGGGCGCGGAGCGCGTGGCGCGGCTCGGCGGCCTGCACGATTTCGCCCGTTGGCCGTGGCCGATCCTTACCGATTCCGGCGGTTTCCAGGTCATGTCGCTTTCGGCGCTGCGCAAGGTGACGGAGCAGGGCGTGACCTTCCGCAGCCATGTCGACGGCGCGGTGCATGAAATGTCGCCGGAGCGTTCGATCGAGATACAGGGCCTGCTCGACAGCGATATCCAGATGCAGCTCGACGAATGCGTGGCGCTGCCGGCCGATCGCGACGAGATCGAGCGGGCGATGGAAATGTCGCTGCGCTGGGCCGACCGCTGCAAGACCGCCTTCGGCGACCAGCCGGGCAAGGCCATGTTCGGCATCGTGCAGGGCGGCGATGTCGCGCCGTTGCGCGAACGTTCGGCGCAGGCGCTGACGGAACTCGACCTCAAGGGCTATGCCGTCGGCGGACTGGCGGTGGGCGAGCCGCAGGCGGTCATGCTGGAGATGCTGGACGTCGTCTGCCCGCTGCTGCCGCTGGAGAAGCCGCGCTACCTGATGGGCGTCGGCACGCCCGACGACATCCTTAAATCCGTGGCGCGCGGCATCGACATGTTCGATTGCGTCATGCCCACACGCGCCGGCCGCCATGGGCTCGCCTATACGCGGCGCGGCAAGGTGAACCTCAAGAATGCGCGCCATGCGGACGATCCGCGTCCGCTGGACGATGAGAGCGACTGCCCGGCCGCGCGCGACTACAGCCGCGCCTATCTGCATCATCTCGTGAAGTCGGGCGAGGCACTGGGCGGCATGCTGCTGAGCTGGAACAACCTTGCCTACTACCAGTCGCTGATGGCCGATATCCGTGCGGCTATCGAGGTCGGCGGTTTTGCCGATCGCGCGGCCGAGATCAGCGCCGCCTGGGCGCAGGGCGACATTCCCCCGCGATAGAATCCCGGCCATTGGCCGCGCGGTTCTCCATAGACTCGGCGCGATACTGACGGAGCAGCCGTGCCCAATGCGCAGGCAGCGGCTGCGCGCGGCACAGGCAACCTTTGCCGGCCTGCCGCATTGTCGGGCACGGCCGAGGCATCTCTTCCGCACCTGCTGCCCAAATGGTCGATATCGCTTGATTTTCTGCCGCGCCTTTCGTTGAAATGCGTATCAGGGGAGTACGCTATTGGTTGCGTTCGATGAAATGCGCCCTGAGGGCGTGGCGACGAGAAATCCCTATCTGGCCTATGACAGCTGGTTTGCTGATCAGGACCCGCTGCGGCTCACCGAAAAAATGCGCGATGCGGAGCGGGTCTTCCGGAAGACGGGCATTACCTTTGCCGTCTATGGCGAATCCGAAGCCGCCGAACGTCTCATCCCGTTCGATATCGTGCCGCGCATCATTTCCGGCTCGGAATGGCGGCGTCTCACACAGGGCATCGAGCAGCGCGTGCAGGCGCTGAACGCATTCCTGGAGGATATCTACCACCGGCAGGAAATTCTTAGGGCAGGGCGCATCCCCAAGCAGCTCATCGCGGGCAACGAGGCCTTTTTGCCGGAAATGATCGGCGTGCGGCCGCCATCCGGCGTCTATACGCACATTATCGGCGTGGACATCGTACGCACCGGCGAGAACGAGTTCTTCGTTCTGGAGGACAATGCGCGCACGCCGTCGGGCGTGTCCTACATGCTGGAGAACCGCGAGACGATGATGCAGCTCTTTCCCGAGCTGTTCCAGCGGGTCAAGGTGCTGCCGGTGGAGAACTATCCGGCGCTGCTGCGGCAGTCGCTCGCGGCCGTGAAGCCGGCCAATGTCAACGGACCGCCGCGGATCGCGGTCCTTACGCCGGGCCTTTTCAATTCGGCTTATTTCGAGCACGCCTTCCTTGCCGACCAGATGGGCGTGGAACTGGTGGAAGGCCAAGATCTTCGCGTCATCGACGGGCGCGTCGCCATGCGCACCACCGAGGGCTACAAGCAGATCGACGTGCTCTATCGCCGCGTCGACGATGCCTTTCTCGATCCGCTCACCTTCAAGCCGGATTCGCAGCTTGGCGTGCCGGGCATCATGGATGTCTATCGCGCCGGCAATATCACCATCGCCAATGCGCCCGGCACCGGCATTGCCGATGACAAGGCGATCTATTCCTACATGCCGGAGATCGTCGAGTTCTATACCGGCCGCAAGGCGATCCTCGGCAACATCCCGACATGGCGCTGCTCGGAGCCGGACAGCCTGAAATATGTGCTCGAGCACATTCATGAGCTGGTGGTGAAGGAAGTTCACGGTTCGGGCGGCTACGGCATGCTGGTCGGGCCGGCGGCGTCGAAGAAGGAATGCGAGGCCTTCGTAGCCAAGCTGAAGGCCAAGCCCTCCAACTATATCGCCCAGCCGACGCTTTCGCTCTCGACCGTGCCGATCCTTACCGAGAAGGGGCTGGCGCCCCGCCATGTCGACCTGCGCCCCTTCGTGCTGGTGTCCGACCGCATCCGCATCGTGCCGGGCGGATTGACGCGTGTCGCGCTGAAGGAGGGGTCGCTGGTGGTGAATTCCTCGCAGGGCGGCGGGACGAAAGACACATGGGTGCTGGATGATTGAGGCCCGCAACGCATGCTTCTAGGACGCACCGCGAACGGACTCTACTGGATGAGCCGCTATATCGAGCGGGCGGAGAACATGGCGCGGCTTGTCGATGCCGGCCTTCGCCTTGCGCTGACGCGCACCTCCACCTCGGCCGATGAATGGGGCTCCGTTCTTCAAAGCGCCGGCGCCGACCAGGCCTTTTCGGCCCGCTATGCCGAATACAGCACGGCAAGGGTGGCGGATTTCCTGCTGCGGGACGAATGCAATCCGTCCTGCGTGATGAATTCCATCGAGACGGCGCGCAACAATGCCCGCATGGTACGCACCGCGCTTACCCGCGAGACGTGGGAAAGCATCAATGAGGCGTGGATGGCGCTCAAGCGCATGCTGGCCAGGCCGGTGGACGAGCGCGATCTGCCGGCGGTGCTGGATGCCATCAAACGGGAGACGGCGCTGATCCGCGGTGCCTTCCACGGCACGATGCTGCGCAACGAGATTTTCAGCTTCTCGCAGATAGGCACCTTCGTGGAACGGGCGGACAATACCGCCCGCATTCTCGACGTGAAATATTACGTGCTGCTGCCGTCGATCTCATGGGTGGGCTCGTCCCTCGACAATTATCAATGGGAATCGATCCTGCGTTCCGTCTCTGCGCACCGCTCATACCGGTGGGTCTACGATGCCGACTACAGCCCGACCAACATCGCCGACTACCTGATCCTCAACCGGCGCATGCCGCGTTCGCTTGCCTTCTGCTACATGAACATAGCCGAGGGGCTGCGCTATCTCGCGGAGGATTATGGCGCGCGCAGCGACTGCCATGCGACGGCCGAACGGACCATGGACACCCTGCAAGCGAGCTCCATCAAGGAGATATTCGAAATGGGCCTGCACGAATTCCTCAGCGACTTCATCGGCCAGAACAACCGCCTCGGCGACGAGGTGGCGTCCGGCTATCGTTTCTATTGAGAACCGCATGCGTCTCAAGATCTCGCATCGCACCGAATATCTCTACGATGTGCCAGTGTCCTATGCGCTCCAGCGCATCCGGCTGGTGCCCCAGGACGGCCGCTGCCAGCGCATATTGAACTGGACGCTTTCCGTCGAAGGCGCTGCCGAGGAGGTCCGGTTCAACGATCATTTCGGCAATGATACGCGGCTGCTCAGTCTTGGCGGCGAGGCGGCGGCGATCGTCATCACCGCCGCCGGCGAGGTGGAAACCAGCGACAATGCCGGGGTGGTCGGCCCGCATCGCGGCTTTGCACCGCTGTGGCTGTTCCTGCCGCAGACGGAGCGCACGCTGGTCGGCGGCGGGATCGCCGAAATCAGCGCTGCATTCAGCGCCGGCAAGGATCTCGACCGGCTGCATGGGCTGATGGACGCGATCCACGGCAAGGTGGCCTATGAAGTGGGGGCGACCGATGTCGCCACGACGGCGGAGGAGGCGCTGGAGCGCGGCAGCGGCGTCTGCCAGGATCACGCGCATATTTTCCTCGCGGCGGCACGGAGCCTCGGCTTTCCGGCGCGCTATGTCAGCGGCTACATGATGGTGGAGGGGACGACCTCCCTGGCGGCGAGCCATGCCTGGGCGGAGGCGCATGTGGATGGACTCGGCTGGGTCGGTTTCGATGTGGCCAATGCGATCGCGCCTGACGATCGCTATGTGAAGATCGCCGTCGGGCGGGACTATCGCGACGCGATGCCGGTATCCGGCATCCGCCTGGGGACTGCGAATGAACGCCTTGCGGTTGACATCACCGTGGAGCAGTAATCGGGAATCGCTACACGGAACGTCCCGATGACCTATTGTGTCGGCCTCAAGATCGATGATGGCCTCGTTTTCATGTCTGACACCCGCACCAATGCGGGCATGGACAATATCTCGACCTTCAAGAAGATGTATTCCTGGGAGAAGCCCGGCGAGCGCTCCATCGTGCTGCTGGCTGCCGGCAACCTCGCCACGACACAGGCCGTGGTGAGCCTGCTCGACGAGCGCTCCAGGGGAACCACGGCGCGCAAGTCGACGATCTTCGCGGTGCCGTCCATGTATCAGGCAGCACATCTGGTCGGCGCGACGGTAAAGGAAGTCATCGCCGAAACGACGCCCTGCGGCCAGCGCGCCGATTCGTTCGGTGCCTCCTTCATTCTCGGCGGCCAGATAAAGGGCGCGGCGCCGCGCCTCTTCCTGATCTATCCGGAAGGCAATTTCATCGAATCGACCGACGACACGCCCTTTTTCCAGATTGGCGAGACCAAATATGGCAAGCCGATCATCGTGCGCGCCTACGATCCGGCCATGAGCTTTGCCGAAACCGCCAAGCTGTTGATCGTGTCCTTCGATTCCACGCTTAAATCCAACCTGTCGGTCGGCCTGCCGCTCGACATGCTGTTCTATGAGCGCGACAGCCTGCGGATCGGCTTTCGCAAGCGCATCGTGGCCGACGATCCCTATTACCGCGAAATATCCGATGGCTGGTCGCAGGCACTGCGCGCGGTATTCAAGAGCCTGCCGGATTTCGACTATTGATGCCGGCGTTTTCTTCTGCTCGATGCCGGTAGGCGGCTGGGAGAGCCAGATTGGGCACGCGGGCGAAATACGATCTCCTCGTCGTCGGTGGCGGAATCAATGGCTGCGGCATCGCGCGAGACGCCGCCGGCCGCGGCTTCTCCGTTCTGCTGGCGGAGAAGGGCGATCTGGCTCAGGCAACGTCGTCGGCATCGACCAAGCTGATCCATGGCGGCTTGCGCTATCTCGAACAATATGAGTTCCGGCTGGTGCGCGAGGCGCTGGCCGAGCGTGAGGTGCTCTGGCACATTGCGCCGCATGTGGTTTCGCCGCTTCGTTTCATCCTTCCCCACCATGCCGGCCTGCGCCCGGCCTGGCTGCTGCGGCTCGGCCTTTTCCTCTACGATCATCTGGGTGGCCGCCGCCTTCTGCCGCCGACGCGGACGATAGACCTGCGACAGGATCCGGCGGGGATAGCCCTGAAGCCGGGTTACCGGAGGGCATTCGAATATTCCGACTGCCGCGTGGACGATGCGCGGCTTGTCGTGCTCAATGCCCGCGATGCCGCCGATCGCGGCGCCGATATCCGCACGCATACGGAGGTGAGGGCGCTCCAGCGCGACGGAGCCATATGGAATGTGACGCTGCGCGGCGAGGAAGGGGACGAGGAGGTCGTCACGGCGCGCATGGTGATAAATGCCACCGGCCCGTGGGTGGACGGCCTGCGCGCCATGGCGGCCGGAACCGCGTCGTTCCACGATATCCGCCTGGTGCAGGGGAGCCATATCGTCGTGCGCCGCAAGTCGGCGGATCCCCGCGCCTTCATTTTCCAGAATGCGGACGGACGCATCGTCTTTGCCATTCCCTACGAGAATGATTTCACGCTGATCGGCACCACGGACCGCGATTATTCCGGTGATCGGGACAAGGTCGCCATCACCGAAGCGGAGGTGAACTATCTCTGCACCGCGGCGAGCGAATATTTCAGCGAGCCTGTCCAGCCCGCCGATGTGGTCTGGACCTATGCCGGCGTTCGTGCGCTTCACGACGACGGCACAGAGCGGGCACAGGAAGCCACGCGCGATTATTCGCTGACCATGGACGGCGGCGACGGCGTGGCGCCCATCGTGCATGCCTTCGGCGGCAAGATCACCACCTATCGGCGCCTTGCCGAGGCGATGATGGTGCTTGTCGGCAACGAGCTGGGGGCTCGCGGCGCGCCGTGGACCGCAACTGCCCCCCTGCCGGGCGGGGCGTTTCCGCCCATGGGGGTGGAAATAGAGATCGCACGGCTGCGGAAGCGCTATGACTTTCTGTCCGCCGCTTTGGCTGGCCGGCTGATCCGCAGCTACGGCCTTTGCGCCTATGAGGTTCTCGGGGAGGCCCGTGAACTGGCAGAACTCGGCCTGCCTCTGGCCCCGGACCTTCACGAGGCAGAACTGCGCTACCTTGCGGACCGCGAATGGGCGCGCAATGTGGACGATGTGTTCTGGCGACGCACCAAGATCGGCCTGAAGGCATCCGCGGCCGAACGTAATGCGGTGGCGGCCTTCATGGATCAGCATCACCATGCAGGGTGGGCTACTGAGACCTCGGCATGAAAAAGGCCCGCCGGACGGGCGGGCCTTTTCTTCATCGACAGTCAGGCATCAGCTATAGGGCGAATAGCACTGCTGACGCGGGCCGTTATACGGCTGGAAAGTATTGTCCGACGCGCGGTACGAACGATAGCGGTTGTAGCACCACTGGATGTGGTCCTGGCTGTAGTCGTAGACCCGGCGAATGGGCTGGTTGGCTATGGAGCCGCCCACAATCGCGCCGAGCGCGAAAGCTGCAGGCGGGAACCACCAGCCGTCATGATAGCGATAGCCGGGACGGCGCTCGCGGTAGCCGCGATGGCCTCTGTACCAGCCGCGACGGTCGTCGTTCTGCCAGCGGCGACCTTCGCGCCAGCCGCGACGATCACCACGCCATTCGCGTCTGTCATTGTCACGCCAATCGCGTCCGCCACGGCCGTCCTCGATAATGCGACGGCCCTGATAGCCACTACCTGCGCCGTCCATCTGCTGCGCAAATGCAGGAGCAATCGGAGCGGCGGTCGCCAGCGACAGAACAGCGGCGAATACGCCTGAGATTATCTTCTTCATTTCACGTCTCCTCACCAGTCTCAGCTGGAGAATGTCCCTTTGCACCCACAACGTTATAGCGCGCAGGTTGTTCCGTCGAGATTCGAAGCTGAAGTCGAGGGGGACATGATAGGCCCCTGGCATGCGATATCGAGCATTGACCGTGCGGGGCTGGATCAATATGTTCCGCCCACTTTCGGACGCGTTCGCGTCGCGGGAGCGCGTAGCTCAGCCGGTAGAGCAACTGACTTTTAATCAGTAGGTCCAGGGTTCGAGCCCCTGCGCGCTCACCAATAAATTCAGATCAAACCGAAGTTTTACCGTTCGCCGGCTGCTGCGGGGCCTGTGTGGTTCCTGTTCCTGGCAGCGGGTCTCGATCACTGCTCTTCGGAAGACGAGACGAGATCGGCGAAGAGCTTCGCGCGCGACGCGGCGGGCTTATCCGGAAGATTCAACTGGTTTCAGTCAGGTTGATCAAAACGCTATTGGCACGCAAGAATTTCAGGCAATTTTCTTGCTGGACGTGTGGGATTGTTCTGAAATATCCTGCTGGAGTACTGCTTCATGGAGAAGCATTTTGTCGACAAAGACGTATATAGAGGAGGGAGAATGCGCGCTCTTATTATATTAGCAATGTCTTTTGCTGTCGGTTGGCTTTCTATTTCCGCAGCGGAAGCGGCGTGCAAGGGCAGCAACGGTCGCGGGTGGGGTAGCGGGAACGGAGCTGGCAAGTTCGAGATGTCCGCGGCCGATAGGGCATGCAATATCAGCTTCACCAATATCATCGACGACAAGAAGAAGACGAGCGTCCCGGCAACGAAGGTCAGGGTTACGAGGGCGCCGAAGTCGGGCAAGGTCGGCGTCACCGGAAAGGGACTCGTCTATACGCCTGCCAAGGGCTTCAGCGGCAGGGACACGTTCTGCACCGCCAATACGACGCCCAAAGTGCCCGGCGTTACCCTTTCCGGCTGCATCACCGTCACCGTCAGGTAGCATCCGGTCACGGAACATGCGTTCGCCCGCCCTCGCGGCGGGTGCAATAGATCGTAGCAATTTGTCAGTGGCTCCCGGCGAGGCAGGCGGGGCAATATGAGGGCGCGGCGGACCTTCGGGCGAGCATAGCGGGTCGGCGTCTCGGCAACGCTCCTTCGGGAGCGCCGGCCTACGCTTCCAGCCTGCCCCTGACATGAGGAAATGCCGTTATCGAGACGCCGCTCCCGCTCGAAGGGAGATGCTGCGCCAAACGGGACGACCTCATGCTTCACTGCGCCTTCCCCGACCGCCATGAATGGCTTTTTGTCGCACCTGCGGGGGCATGGATGGCCTCTGGTGCAGTGCCGCAATTTGTGCAAAAAATGAGGAACGCCAGCATCCTGCGCAGGCCGGCAGGAAAGAGGCGGTCTTTTTGTCGACACACATTGTTCCTAACGGAGGAAAGCGCCCCCTGGGCGCAGCCAAGCACGCTTTATCCGGACGTTAGCAGCACGACAAAACCCACACCGGAATATTTTTTCTTTCGGTGGAACAAACTCTTGAATGAAACATTGGTGCGATGCAGCAAGATCGTTTGCGGTTGCGAACGCGCGCGACCGTAACTCAGAATATCTCGCGGGAGCCCAGATGAACCGACGCGACTTCCTCTCCAGCTCGGCTGCGGGCGCGCTGGCGGCAGCGTATGGTGCATTTGTTTTGCCGGCTTTCGCGCAGGACGCGCAGGCGCCGGCTGCATCTGCGCCGTTCACTTTCGACATTTTGACCGACGCCGTCAAAGCGCGGGCGGCGACGGCCTATGTGGCGCCGAGCACCACGTTGCCGGAAGCGATCGCCTCGCTCGACTACGATCATCACCGGGGCATCACCTTCAACCCGGAGCACAGCGTCTGGCGTGGCCAGTCGTCGTTTGAACTGCAGGCTTTTTATCCGGGCTGGCTCTTCAAGGATCCGGTGAAGGTATTCACCGTCGACAATGGAATCGCGACGGAAAAGCGTTTTGCATCCGGTGATTTCCTTTATCACAACCCCAACGAACCGGGCGTGCTCGACAATCTCGAACTGCCGGGTGTCGCCGGCATCCGGGTCCTCTATCCGCTCAATCGTCCACGGATGATGGACGAGCTCATTTCCTATCTCGGCGCAAGTTATTTCCGCGCGGTGGGACGTGGGAATGTCTACGGGCTTTCCGCGCGTGGCCTCGCCGTGGATACGGCGACGCAGAGCGGCGAGGAATTTCCGCGTTTCGATGCCTTCTATGTCAGGACGCCGGCGGCCAACGCCGAAAACATCACGATCTGGGCCTCGCTGGACAGTCCGCGCGTCGCGGGCGCCTATCAGTTCGTCATCACGCCGGGCCGGGTGACGCGCATTGACGTGACCGCGCGGCTGTTCATTCGCGGCGATATCGGTCGTCTCGGCGTGGCGCCGCTGACATCGATGTTCCTCTTCGCGGAGAATAATCGCAGCCGGTTCCGCGATTTCCGCAACGCGGTGCACGACAGCGACGGCCTCAAGGTCATCAAGGCGAGCGGCGAGCAGGTCTGGCGCAGTCTCAACAATCCGAGCCGCCTGGCCCTGTCGTTTTTCGCCGAGGAGAATCCGCGCGCCTTCGGGCTCTTCCAGCGCGACCGCGAATTCGACAACTACCAGGACGCCGGCGCGTGGTACGAGCGCCGGCCCTCTCTGCTGATCGAGCCGCTGGATGCCTGGGGCAAGGGCACGATCGCGCTGGTGGAGATCCCCACCGACCTCGAGGTGAACGATAATATCGTCGCCTTCTGGGTTCCGGAAGCCGAAGTGCGGGCAGGGCAGTCGCTCGAATTCCGTTATCGCATGACCTGGGGCGATATTGACGAGACGGAAGTGAACCTTGCGCGCGTTCGTGCGTTGCGAGGGGGGCACGGTGGCGTGTCCGGCACCGCGAACCCCGATGGCGAGCAGAAGTTCGTCGTCGATTTCGAAGGCGGCGGGATCGAGCAAATCCCCGCAGATGCGAAGGATCTCGAGAGCATCGTCCGCGTCAGCAAGGCGAAATTGGTTCGCACCGCGCTTTCGCGCATCGAGGCCAATGGCCGCTGGCGGCTGGTGATGGACGTGCTGCCCGATGGCAACGAGCCGGTGGAATTGAGCGCCTTCCTGGCGCAGGGCGGGACGCGGGTGTCAGAAGTATGGCTGTATCAGTGGAGAGCCGACGATGAACGATCAAACTGACGTGAAGGCCGCTTATCGAATTGCCGCCGAGCAGTGCGGCTTGCCGGTCGCGCCGATGGTCATGCCCGACCAGATGGTCGAGCGCCGTGTCAGCTTCAAGCTGCCGCGCTGGCTTAGCGTGCGCTGGCCGGCCTGGAGCTGACTTCGGTCCGTTCCGCCGCCCCCTGACAGATGACCGCGACCCGCCGCCTCCTTTCCGTCCTTTTCAGCCTTGTCGTTGCCGGCATGGCGGCGGTCCTTGCCGCCAATGTGCTGCTGGCCGACGGTACGCAATGGGTTGATTTCGTGCGGATCGGGCTGCTGTCGCTCAGCGCGGCGTGGCTTGCCTGGGGCGCGACCATCGCGCTGAACGGCATCCTGTCGCTGCCCTATCGCAAGCCGGCACAGGCGGACCCGCAGGAGCTCACGGAGCGGACGGCGGTTCTGATCCCGGTCTACAATGAGGATCCGCGCGACACCTTCTCACGCATCGCGGCGATGATGCTGGGCATCGACAGGACGGGGAAGGGCGATCTCTTCGACTTCGTCATCCTTTCCGATACAACCCGCGACGAGATCGCCGAACGCGAGCATTACTGGCTGGCGCGGCTCAGGGCCGAGCCCGGTATCCGTGCGGATCAGGTCTTCTACCGCCGGCGCGAGCAGAACACCGGCAAGAAGGCCGGCAACATTGCCGACTTCATCCGCACTTCCGGCGCGCGCTACGAATTCATGATCATCCTCGACGCGGACAGCCTGATGGTCGGCGAGACCATGCTGACCATGGCGTTGCGGATGAAAGCCTCGCCGCGCCTCGGCCTGCTGCAGACGCTTCCCAAGATCATTGCGGCGCGCTCGTGGTTCGGCCGCGCCGTGCAGTTCGCCGCTTCCTATTATTCGCCGGCCTTCGCGCGCGGCGTTGCCGAGACGCAGGGGCATGAGGGGCCGTTCTGGGGCCACAACGCCATCGTGCGCACGGTGGCGTTTGCCGAAAGCTGCGGCCTGCCGGCACTCAGCGGCAAGCCGCCCTTCGGCGGCCATATCCTCAGCCATGACTATGTCGAGGCGGCACTGTTGGCGCGGGCTGGCTGGATCGTCCGGCTCGATCCGGACCTCGAAGGATCCTTCGAGGAGGGGCCGGAAAACATCGTCGACTATGCCAAGCGCGACCGCCGCTGGTGCCAGGGCAATCTGCAGCATGGGCGGCTGGTGGCCGCGCCCGGCCTGAAGCCCTGGAGCCGTTTCGTCTTCGTGCAGGGCATCATGGCCTATGTATCGTCGCCCATATGGGCTCTGTTCCTGCTGGCCACTGTCTTGGCTCCGTTCTTCATCGGCGAACCGAACTATTTCCCCGAGCCGGCGCGGCCGCCGGTCTTCCCGCAGGTGGAGCATGTACAGGCGCTGGTGCTGCTGACGGGCGTGCTCGGCATTCTCATCGGTCCCAAGCTGCTGATCGTATTGCGCAACATATTGACGCGCGGAAATCGTGGCTTCGGCGGCGACCTGACCGCCTTCGCGGCGGTCGTCACCGAGATCGCCTGGTCGAGCATCCTGGCTCCGCTGATGCTGATGTACCAGACGCGCTCCGTGCTTCAGGTGTTGCTCGGCGCGGATGGCGGATGGCCTGCCTCCAACCGAAAGGGCGGCACGGTGGGGTTGCGCGAGGCGTGGGATGCGTCATGGTGGATCGTCGTGACCGGCGTGATTCTTTTCGCGCTGGGCTGGTGGATCGTGCCGGATCTTTTCTTCTGGCTGATGCCCGTGGCGATCCCGATGATCATATCGCCGCTCATCATCCACTTTTCATCGCGGCCGTTTCTTTTGCGCAATGACGAGGCTCTCTTTACCACACCGCAGGAACAGCAGCCTGAAACCGTCATTCTGGCGCGTGCAGGCATTCTTGCCCGTTGGGAGGAAGAGCCGGAATTCGTTCCGCAGGACGAACTGTCGCAGTTGATCCTTCGTAAGGGAGGAACCCAACCGGCGCAGCAGGCGTTTGCCCGCTGACAAGGAGCGCCGCCCGTGGAAAATCTTAACGTGACGACGCGCAGTCAGCGCGATCCGCGCCTCGACGTGCTTCGAGGCATGGCCTTGGTCACGATCTTCATCAATCACGTTCCGGGTAACGTCTACGAATATCTGACCAGCCGCAATTTCGGCTTTTCGGATGCGGCGGAAGGGTTCGTCCTCATGTCCGGCATCGCAGCCGGCCTGGCCTATTCGAAGGGCTTCGGGAAGTTGCCTTTCACCGAGGCGGCGAGCCGTCTGTGGGCGCGTGCCCGCAAGCTCTATTTCGTCCATGTGCTGATCATCGCGATCGCGATCGCGATGTTATGGGCCGGTCTCAGCTTCCTCGGAACGGAGGATCTGGGGCGCCGGGTCAACTTCCTGCGCCTTGTCGCCGAGCCGGGGGGTACCCTCGTCGGCGTGCTGACGCTCGGCCACCAACTGGCCTATTTCAATATTCTGCCGCTCTATATCGTGCTCCTGCTGGCGGCGCCGCTCTTCATCGTGATCGGCCGGCGCAGTCTCTGGGCGATGATCGGCGTCTCGGCCGCGATCTGGTTCGTAGCCGGCTACTATCGCATCAACATTCCGAATTTCCCGGGCGATGGCGGCTGGTTCTTCAATCCGTTTTCCTGGCAGTTCCTGTTCGTCATCGGCCTTGCGGGCGGCATGGCGGCGAAGCAGGGCCGCAGCCTCGTGCCGCCGATGCGCTGGCTGTTCTGGGCGGCCGTGGCCTATCTGCTGTTCTCGCTCTACTGGCTGTGGGTCACGCCGGGCCTCTTCCCCGGCAGCGAGCGGCTGCCGTTCTTCGTTGCCGGTTTCGACAAGACATTCCTGCCGGGGCCGCGGCTGCTCCACGTGCTGGCGCTCACCTATGTGCTGATCAATCTGGAGATCGTTGAGGCGTTCTGCCGTTCGCGCTATGCGTCCGTGCTCGATACGCTGGGGCGCAACAGTTTGCCGGTATTCGCAAGCGGCTCGGTGCTGGCAATGGCGCTCCAGCTTTATGGCGAAGTGTTCGAGACGGCTTTCGTTGCCGACACGATCCTGCTCGGCACGGGCCTCGCCCTTCAGTACGGGATCGCGCTCTATGTGTCGCGCACGCCCGCAACGAGCATTGCCGGCAATCGTCTCGCACCGGCCCGCGCCCCGAAACGCTAAGCGGGCTTCGCGACCCTATGCCCCACGCATTGGTGATTGGCCCGAACCCGGCCGCATGCCTATAAGCGCCCCGAAACGGTCGGAGCGGAAATGGCAGTCGATGTCGGCTTGATGAGCGCGGTGGGCGCGGGGGCGATCTCATTCCTGTCCCCATGCGTGCTGCCGCTGGTGCCGCCCTATCTGTGCTACATGGCCGGCGTATCTGTCGACGAGTTCCGCGGCGACGTCGCCGCCTCTGCCCGCAGCCGCGGCGCGCTGCTTTCGGCTTCCTTCGCCTTCGTTCTCGGTTTTTCGACGGTGTTCGTCGCGCTGGGCGCCGGGGCATCGTCCATTGGGGGCCTGCTGCGGGCGTGGCAGCAGGAACTCGCCATCGCCGCGGGCCTCGTCATCATCCTGATGGGGCTGAATTTCCTCGGCGTGCTGCGCATCCCCTTTCTGTCGCGGGAGGCGCGGCTGCAATCGCGCGGCGAGCCGGCCAGCCTCACGGCGGCCTATGTGATGGGCCTTGCCTTTGCATTCGGCTGGACGCCCTGCATCGGGCCGGTGCTCGGGCCGATCCTGACGCTTGCGGGCGGGCGCGGTACAGTGGGCGACGGTGCGTTCCTTCTGGCTGCCTATTCGCTCGGTCTCGGCATTCCATTCATCATCGCCGCGCTTTTCTCCGGCCTTTTCATGCGCTTCCTGACGCGGTTCCGCATGCATCTGGGCAAGATGGAGAAGGTGATGGGGGGATTGCTCGTGGTCGCAGGCATCCTTTTCCTCACCGGCGGCATGCAGAGCGCTGCCTTTTGGCTTCTGGAAACCTTTCCTGCACTGGGCAGGCTCGGTTAGGCATTCCCGCCATTGGAGCCCGGCGTCGCCAATGCTACATGACTGGCGACCGATGGCTTCTGGCGGAAAAATCATATGACAGAACGATCCTGCCTTTGCGTGGTGCTGGCCGCAGGCGAGGGCACCCGCATGAAGAGCGACCTGCCCAAGGTGCTGCACCGCATTGCCGACCTGCCGATGGTGGCCCATGCGGTGAAGGCTGCGCGGGCAGCGGGGAGCGGCGACGTTGCGCTGGTGACCGGGCGCGGCAGCGACCAGGTGCTGAAGGCCGTCGAAGCCTTTTCCGCCGGCGTGGAAGCCTATGAGCAGACCGAGCGACTGGGCACGGCGCATGCGGTGCTGGCCGCCCGCGCGGCGATCGCACGCGGCTATGACGACATCCTCGTGATGTTCGGCGATACGCCGCTCGTCGAGGCCGGTGCGCTGAAGGCGGCTCGTGATGCGCTGGCGGCCGGCGCGCATGTCGTGGTGATGGGTTTTCGCACCGACAGGCCGGCCGGCTATGGACGGCTGATCGAGAAAGGCGGACGCCTGATCGCGATTCGCGAGGATCGCGACTGTTCCGAGGAGGAGCGGCGCATCACCTTCTGCAATGGCGGGCTGATGGCGATTTCAGGCGAGCATGCGCTGGCGCTGCTCGACAAGGTGGGCAATGCCAACGCCAAAGGCGAATTCTACCTGACCGATATTGTCGGCCTGGCGCATGAGGCCGGCCTCACCGTCGTCGCCACCGAGGCGGATGCCGAAAGCGTGCTCGGCATCAACAACCGCGTCGAGCTGGCCGAGGCGGAGGCGATCTGGCAGGCGCGGGCGCGGCGCAGGGCCATGCTGGACGGCGTCACGCTGGTTGCGCCCGAAACGGTGTTCTTCGCGCATGATACGGAGATCGGACCGGATGCGCTGGTGGAGCCGCATGTCGTCTTCGGCCCCGGCGTGAAGATCGCCGGCGGCGCGATCATCCGTTCCTTTTCACATCTGGAAGGCGCGACCATTGGCCGGGGCGCCGAGATCGGCCCGTTTGCGCGGCTGCGTCCGGGCGCGGTGCTGGGCGAAAAATCGAAGGTCGGCAATTTCTGCGAGGTGAAGAACGCCACCGTCGATGCCGGCGCGAAGGTGAACCATCTCAGCTATATCGGCGATGCGACGATCGGCGCGAAGGCCAATATCGGCGCCGGCACCATCACCTGCAATTATGACGGCTTCCACAAGCATCTGACCCAGATCGGCGCCGGCGCGTTCATCGGCTCGAATTCGGCGCTCATCGCGCCAGTCAGAATCGGCAACGGGGCCTATGTGGCGTCGGGCAGCGTCATTTCGGAAGACGTGCCGGACGATGCGATGGCATTCGGCCGGGCCCGCCAGGTGAACAAGGAAGGGCGGGCAGCCCCCCTGCGTGATCGTCTCTCAGGCGGCAAGTGAGCGGTGGTAACGGCACTTCAATGAAACCATGCCATGTTGCCGCGATGCGGACGCATTCGCGTGAAACGGGCAATGATAGGCCGGCGCGCCAATATGCGAGCCGGTATCCGGGCTGACTGGCGAGGTATGACATGTGCGGCATAGTGGGAATCGTCGGCCAATCGCCGGTTGCGCCTCTGATCGTGGATGCGTTGAAGCGGCTTGAATATCGCGGCTACGATTCCGCCGGCGTGGCGACGGTCGATCATGGCGAGCTGGCGCGGCGCAGGGCCGAAGGCAAGCTCGTCAACCTTGAGAAGAAGATCAAGGACGAGCCGCTGGCTGGCCTGATCGGCATCGGCCATACGCGCTGGGCCACGCATGGCGTGCCGAACGAGGTCAATGCGCATCCGCATTTCTCGGGCGATGTCGCCATCGTGCATAACGGCATCATCGAGAATTTCGCCGAATTGCGCGACGAACTGACCGCCGATGGCTTCGTCTTCGCTTCGCAGACCGATACCGAGGTCGTCGCCCATCTCATCGCGCGCGAGCAGAAGCGCGGCGCAGAGCCGGTGGAGGCGGCGCGCCGGGCGCTGTCGCGGCTTGAGGGAGCGTTCGCGCTCGCGATCATGTTCCGCGGCGACGAGGACCTGATCATCGGCGCGCGCAACGGCCCGCCGCTGGCAGTCGGCCATGGAGAGGGCGAGATGTTCCTCGGCTCCGACGCGATCGCGCTGGCGCCCTTCACCGACACGATCACCTATCTCGAGGACGGCGACTGGGTGGTGCTGCGCCGCGAGGGGATGACCATCTTCGACATGGCGGGCAACAAGGTGGAGCGTCGCCGCCAGAAGACGGTGTCGACCAGTTATCTCGTCGACAAGGGCAATCGCCGCCACTTCATGGAGAAGGAGATCCATGAGCAGCCGGAGGTGATCTCCCACACGCTGGCGCATTATATCGACTTCGCCGCCTCGGCGCCGCGCACCGATCCGCTGCCGTTCGATTTCAGGGAACTGGACAGGCTGGTCATCTCGGCTTGCGGAACCGCCTATCTCAGTGGCCTCGTCGCAAAGTACTGGTTCGAGCGCTATGCAAGGCTGCCGGTGGACATCGATGTCGCATCCGAATTCCGCTACCGCGAAATGCCGCTGACCAGGCGCAGCGCGGCGATCTTCGTGTCGCAGTCGGGCGAGACGGCCGACACGCTGGCCTCGCTGCGCTATTGCCGCAAGGAAGGCATTCCGATCGCGACGATCGTGAATGCGCGCGAATCCACCATGGCGCGCGAGGCGGACGGCGTGTTCCCGACGCTGGCCGGTCCCGAGATCGGCGTTGCCTCCACCAAGGCATTCACCTGCCAGCTGTCTGTGCTGGCGTCGCTTGCCGTGCGCGCCGGGCTGGAGCGCGGCCACCTGTCGAAGGACGAAGCGCAGAAGCTGGTGCGCCAGCTTTCCGAAGCGCCGCGCCTGGCCACCGAAGTGCTCAAGCTGGAAGCCCAGATCGAGAAGGTGGCGCGCGAGCTGTCGCAGGTGCGCCATGTGCTCTATCTCGGTCGCGACACCAACTATCCGCTGGCGCTGGAAGGCGCGCTGAAGCTCAAGGAGATCTCCTACATCCATGCCGAGGGCTACGCGGCAGGCGAACTGAAACATGGGCCGATCGCGCTGATCGACGAGGCCATGCCGGTCATCGTGATCGCGCCGCATGACCGCATCTTCGACAAGACCGTGTCCAACATGCAGGAAGTGGCGGCCCGCGGCGGCAGGATCATCCTGATCACCGATGCGCAAGGGGCCGCCCGCGCGACGATCAAGACCATGGAGACGATCGTGCTGCCGGACGTGCCGGAATTCATCGCGCCGATCATCTATGCGCTGCCGATCCAGCTTCTGGCCTATCATACGGCGGTGGTGATGGGCACGGATGTGGACCAGCCGCGCAATCTGGCCAAATCGGTCACGGTGGAGTGACCACCGCGCTCGCTATTCAAAACGACATGTTCATGCACTACACATGTTGCAGTGCGGCGAGGCAGGCATAGCGAAGGAAGATGATGGCCCGGCTGAGAAACTATTTCCTCACCGGCATCGTCGTCTGTGCGCCGCTGGCGATCACTGTCTATCTCATCTGGTACTTCATCCATCTGATCGACAGCTGGGTGAAGCCCTACATTCCCGATCGCTACAATCCGGATACCTATCTGCCGTTCGCGCTGCCGGGCTTCGGCGTGGTCGTCGCTATCCTGTTCATCACGCTGGTCGGCTTCATGACGGCCAATTTCATCGGCAGGACCATCGTGGCGAGCGGAGAGCGCCTACTCGACCGCATGCCGCTGGTGCGCAACATCTACCGGGCGCTCAAACAGATATTCCAGACCGTGCTCGCCAACCGAAGCGAGTTGTTCAACAAGGTCGGGCTGGTGGAGTGGCCGCGCCGGGGCCTGTGGTCCATCGTCTTCATCTCGAAGCAGGAGCCGGCGGAAATGAACGACGTGCTGGCGGAGCGCGAGGGCAGGACGATCGCCGTGTTCCGGCCCATCACGCCCAACATAACCACCGGCTACATCATGTATGTGGCGGAAAAAGACGTGATCCCGCTGTCGATCTCGGTCGAGGAGGCGGCACGCTTCCTCGTTTCGGCCGGCCTCGTGACGCCGCAGAAAATGCCGGGCGACGGTTCCCATGTTTCCGTGCGGGATGCCGTGTCGACGCTCGAGGAAGAGATCAGGAAATCCGGTCAGCCGGACTGAAGCAGGCGCACCGCCTCGTCGCGGCCGAACAGGTAGAGCAGCAGGCGCAATGCCTGCCCGCGCTCGGATGCGAGGTCGGGGTCGCGCTGGAGCATGAGGCGGGCATCGTCGCGGGCGATCTCCAGCAGGTCGGCATGGTGCTCCAGCCGCGCCACCTGGAACGATGCAGCACCTGATTGCCGCGTGCCCAGCAATTCGCCTTCGCCGCGCAGGTGCAGATCCTCCTCCGCGATGACGAAGCCGTCCTCCGTGTCGCGCATCACCGCGAGCCGCTGGCGCGCGATCTCGCCCAGCGGCCCCTCATAGAGAAGCACGCAGGTGGAGGCGGCATCGCCGCGCCCGACGCGGCCGCGCAACTGGTGCAGCTGCGCCAGGCCGAAACGCTCGGCATGCTCGATGACGATGATGGTGGCATCCGGCACGTCGACGCCCACCTCGATGACGGTCGTGGCGACGAGGATGCGCGTGTCGCCGGCTTTGAATGCCGCCATCGCCGCGTCCTTCTCCAGCCCCGACATGCGGCCGTGGACGAGGCCGACCATCTCGCCGAAGCGCTTTTCGAGCGCGGCGAAGCGGTCTTCGGCGGAGGTGAGTTTTACCACCTCGGATTCCTCAACCAGCGGGCAAATCCAGTAGACTTTCTGGCCCTCCGATACGGCATCGTCGATGCGGCCCACCAATTCGGCCAGCCGGCCGTCGGGGAGGGTGACGGTGCGTATCGGCTTGCGGCCGGCGGGTTTTTCCGTCAGCCGCGTCACCTCCATGTCGCCGAAGGCGGTGAGCACCAGCGTGCGGGGGATCGGCGTGGCGGTCATCACCAGCATGTCGGGCGCATAGCCCTTGGCGGCGATGGCGAGGCGCTGGTGGACGCCGAAGCGGTGCTGCTCGTCCACCACCACGAAGCCGAGGTCGCAAAAGGTCACGCTCTCCTGAAACAGGGCATGCGTGCCGACCACGATGTCGATGTCGCCCGCCGCGATGCGGGCCAGAACCTCCTCGCGCTCGCGGCCCTTGCTGCGGCCGGTGAGCAGGGCCACGCGCAGGCCGGCCTTTTCCACCAGCGGCGTGATGCTGGCGAGGTGCTGGCGGGCGAGGATTTCCGTCGGCGCCATCAGCGCCGATTGCGCGCCGGCCTCCGCCGCCCGCGCCATGCCGAGCAGCGCAACCACCGTCTTGCCCGCGCCCACGTCGCCCTGAAGCAGCCGCAGCATGCGCTCGGGCTTTTCGAGATCGGCGTGGATGTCCTCGATTGCCCGCTGCTGGCCTTCGGTGAGGCTGTAGGGCAGGGCGGCACGGATCGCCGCCTCGATGCGGCCGTCGCCCGTCAGCGCGCGGCCGGTGCTGCGCATGGTACGTTTGCGCACCAGCGAGAGCGCCAGTTGGCCTGCCAGCAGTTCGTCGAAGGCGAGGCGGCGCCATGCGGGCGATGTCGGCGCGGCGTCTTCCGGCACGGCCGGATCGTGCAGCAGGCGCAGCGCATCGGCGAAGGGTGGGAAGCGCTGTTGCCGCGCGAGCGGGCCGTCGCCCCATTCGGGCAGGTCGGGCAGGCGCGCTACGGCCTGCGCCACGGCGCGCCGCAGCACCTTGCCCGAAAGGCCGGCCGTCAGCGGGTAGACGGGCTCGATTGCGGGCAGGGAGGCGGCATCGGCCAGCGGCACGATATGGTCGGGATGGACCATGCTCGGCCTTCCGTTGAACCACTCCATGCGCCCGCTCACCAGAACCTGCTCGCCTTCGGGCAGCAGCTTTTCGAGATAAGCGCGGTGGGCATGGAAGAAGGTCAGCGCGATCTCGCCCGTCTCGTCATGGGCGAAGACGCGATAGGGCACGTTGCCGCGCCCGCGCGGCGAAGGCTGGTGGCGGTCGACGCGCAGCTCCAGCGTCACCACCGCGCCTTGCGGCGCTTCCGCGATGCCCGGACGCTGGCGGCGGTCGATCACCCCGTGCGGTAGCACGAAAAGCAGGTCGCCCACGCGCACCGGCCGGCCGCTCGTGTCGGCGGGCACGATTTCGGCCAGCAGGCCGGCCACCTTGTCGCCGACGCCTTCGAGGCTGGTGACAGGAGCGAAGAGGGGATCGAGGAGGGCCGGGCGCATCTTCATGTCAGCTTATTGCGGGTTGCCGGTCATGCAAGGCTGACAGGGCGGATCGCCCGCTATATATCCGCGCCATGAACGCCACGACAACCGAACACGACATCGCAGCCCGCCGCCGCCGTGCCCGCTTCCGCTCATGGCATCGCGGCATGCGCGAGGCCGACCTGATCCTCGGCGGTTTCGCCGATCTCCATATGGGCACGCTGAGCGAGGCTGAACTCGACGCCTTTGAAGCGCTGCTCGACATTCCCGATGCGGACCTGCTGCGCTGGGTCACCGGCGAGGCGCAGGTGCCCGCCGGGGAGGATACGGCGCTCTTCCGCCGCATCGTCGCACATGCCCGCCGGGGCGCTTCGGAAACGAATTGACATGCCGCTCATCCGCCCCATCGGCCTGAAGCCGGGACGCACCGGCGTCGTCATCGTCGACGGCGTGGTGGACGGCTATGCCGCCTTCGCGCTGGCGCAGATCCGCACCGAAATCGCGCCGCAGGGCCCGATCCTCTTCGTGCTGCGCGACGGGCAGCGCATGCCGGCGATGCGCGATGCGCTGGCCTTCGCGGCACCCGGCGTGCCGGTGCTGGAACTGCCGGCATGGGACTGTCTGCCCTACGACCGCGTCTCGCCCGGCGCTGATGCCGCGGCACGAAGGCTCGACGCGATGGCCGCCATGGCAGCGCTGCGCAAGACGCCGCATCCCGCCTTCGTGCTGACGACGACCAATGCGCTGTTGCAGCGCATGTCGCCGGTCGCGGCGATCGAAGCGCAGGTATTTTCGGCGAAACCCGGCAACCAAGTGGACATGAACGCGCTGATCGCACGGCTGGAAAACAGCGGCTTCGAGCGCGTCGCGACCGTGCGCGAGGTTGGCGAATATGCGGTGCGCGGCGGCATTCTCGACCTTTTCGCGCCCGGCAGCGAGGAAGCGCTGCGGCTCGATTTCTTCGGCGATACGCTGGAATCCATCCGTGCCTTCGACGTGGCGAGCCAGCGCACCACCGGCCAGCGCACCGCGCTGGTGCTCAATGTGATGAGCGAGATCGCGCTGACGCCCGACGCGATCAGCCGCTTCCGCCGTGCCTATATCGAGATGTTCGGCGCACCCTCCCGCGACGACGCGCTCTATGCAGCGATCAGCGAGGGACGGCGTTTCGCCGGCATGGAGCACTGGCTGCCGCTGTTCCACGAGCGGCTGGAGACGATCTTCGACTATCTGCCCGACGTGCCGGTGGTCTATGACAATCTGGCACGCGAGGCGCTGGCCGAACGCCACACGCTGATCCGCGACTATTACGAGGCGCGGCGCGACCAGTCGTCGGGCAAGGGAATGGGCGAGGCGGTGCCGTACAAGCCGGTGCCGCCGGAGCAGATGTATGTCGCGCCGGACGAGCTCGATCGCCTTGCGGCCGATCGCCTGTCGGTGGATTTCACCGCCTTCGACACGCCCGGGAGCAGCGCGCGCGCCGTCTTCCATGCCAATTCTCATGCGGGCCGCTCCTTCGCGGAGGAACGCGCCGACCCGAAGGTGAACGTGTTCGGTGTGACGGTGGACCACATCGCGGCGTTGCGCGTATCCGGCCGGCGGGTGATGGTGGCTGCGTGGAGCGATGGCTCGCTCGACCGGCTGGGCCAGATTCTTGCCGAGCACGGGCTTGGCGGGACGGCCACGGTCGACAGTCTCGCCGCGCTCGAAAAGCTGCCGGCGCAACAGGTCGGCTTCTCCGTGCTGCCGCTGGAGACGGGCTTCGAGGCCGGCGACCTCTCCGTCATCGCCGAGCAGGACGTGCTGGGCGACCGGCTGGTGCGCCGGCGCCGCAAGCGGGCCGCCAATTTCATTTCCGAAGTGACGGGCCTCGCGGCCGGCGACATCGTCGTCCACGCCGACCACGGCATCGGCCGTTTTATCGGCCTGCGCACCATCGAGGCGGCCGGCGCGCCGCATGACTGCCTCGAAATCCACTATGCCGGCGAGGACAGGCTATTCCTGCCGGTCGAGAACATCGAGCTTTTGTCGCGCTACGGCTCTGACGCGGCGGAAGCGACGCTGGACAAGCTCGGCGGCGGCGCATGGCAGGCGCGCAAGGCAAAGCTGAAGCGCCGCCTGCTGGAGATCGCCGGCCAACTCATCCGGCTCGCGGCAGAGCGCCAGATGCAATCTGCGCCAATCATCCTGCCGCCCGAAGGGCTTTATGGCGAGTTCGCCGCGCGCTTCCCCTATGACGAGACCGACGACCAGCAAAACGCCATCGACGCGGTGGTGGAGGATCTTGCGGCCGGCCGGCCGATGGACCGGCTCATCTGCGGCGATGTCGGCTTCGGCAAGACGGAAGTTGCCCTGCGTGCCGCCTTCCTTGCCGCCATGGACGGTATGCAGGTGGCGGTAGTGGTGCCCACCACACTGCTTGCGCGCCAGCACTTCAAGACCTTCGCGCAGCGCTTCGCCGGCCTGCCGGTGGCAGTGCGCCAGGCCTCGCGCATGGTGCCGGCAAAGGAACTGGCCGAGACGAAGAAGGGCCTGGCGGAGGGCACGGTCGATATCGTCGTCGGCACCCATGCGCTGCTCGGCAGTGGCGTGACCTTCAAGAATCTCGGCATGCTCATCATCGATGAGGAGCAGCATTTCGGCGTCAAGCACAAGGAGCGGTTGAAGGAGCTCAAGAGCGACGTGCATGTGCTGACCCTGTCGGCCACGCCCATCCCGCGCACCTTGCAAATGGCGCTGACGGGCGTGCGCGAACTGTCGCTGATCGCCACGCCGCCGGTGGACCGGCTTGCGGTGCGCACCTTCATCTCGCCCTTCGACCCACTGGTGATCCGCGAGACGCTGCTGCGCGAGAGGTACCGCGGCGGGCAAAGTTTCTATGTCGTGCCGCGCATCTCCGACCTTTCGGAGGTGAAGGACTTCCTGTCCGGACAGGTGCCGGAGCTCAAGGTCGCTACCGCGCATGGCCAGATGCCGGCCGGCGAGCTCGACGACATCATGAACGCCTTCTATGACGGCCAATACGACGTGCTGCTTTCGACGACCATCGTTGAATCCGGCCTCGACATCCCCACCGCCAATACGATGATCATCCACCGCGCCGACATGTTCGGGCTGGCGCAGCTCTACCAGTTGCGCGGCCGCGTCGGCCGCTCCAAGCAGCGCGCCTATGCGCTGTTTACGCTGCCGGCCAACCGCTCGCTGACGCAGACGGCCGAGCGGCGGCTGAAGGTGATGCAGTCGCTCGACACGCTGGGCGCCGGCTTCCAGCTCGCCAGCCACGACCTCGACATACGCGGCGCGGGCAACCTTCTGGGCGAGGAGCAGTCGGGCCATATCAAGGAAGTCGGCTTCGAGCTCTACCAGCAGATGCTGGAGGAGGCGGTGGCCGAGATCCGCAGCGAGGGCAGCGTGTCGGATTCGGGCTGGTCGCCGCAGATTACGGTGGGCACGGCGGTGATGATCCCCGAGGAATATGTGCCCGACCTGCAGCTTCGGCTCGGCCTCTACCGCCGCCTCGGCGAATTGTCGAACCCGGAAGAGATCGACGCCTTCGGCGCCGAACTCATCGACCGCTTCGGCCCGCTGCCGCAGGAAGTCGATCACCTGCTCAAGATCGTCTACATCAAGGCGCTGTGCTTCCGTGCCAATGTCGAGAAGCTGGACGCCGGGCCGAAGGGCGTGGTCATCCACTTCCGCAAGCGCGAGTTCCCCGAGCCGGCCGGCCTCGTCCGCTTCATTGCGGAGCAGGGCTCGCTGGCGAAGATCCGGCCCGACCAGAGCGTCGTCTTCATGCGCGAATGGCCGACGCCCGAAAAGCGCCTCGCGGGCGCTGCCGTGATCGTCACGCAGCTTGTGCGGCTGCTGGAGAAGAAGGCGGTTTAGCCGGCCGCTTCCGGCAGCTCGCCGCGTGATTTCATGCCGGCGACCTGCCGGATGGCGTCGGCGAGGGTGGCGGATTCCTGCGCCCCGACCACCGCATAGCGGCCCTCGATCAGGAAGCACGGCACGCCGGTGACGCCCATGCGCTGCGCCAGCGCGATCTCGTCGCGGACAGCGTCCCGGTCGGTGTCGGTGGCGAGCATCGCTTCGACCACCGCCGCGTCCATGCCGGCGTCGCGCGCGACCGAGACGAGTACCTGATGGTCGCCGACGTCCTGGCCTTCCTCGAAGAAGGCGCGGAAGAGGCGGCGGGCGACACGGCCCTGCGTCTCGCTGCCATCGCTGCCGGCCCAGCGGATCAGGCGATGCGCGTCGAGCGTGTTGGGCGACACCTTGATGTCGTCGAAACG
Organism: Rhizobiaceae bacterium; assembly: GCA_035555795.1. Classification (GTDB taxonomy): domain Bacteria; phylum Pseudomonadota; class Alphaproteobacteria; order Rhizobiales; family Rhizobiaceae; genus RCIO01. Next base: position 64,844 of record DATMGE010000082.1, read on the forward strand.
GAAGTCGATGCCGTCGCCGCTGGCGGCCTGCATGACATTGGCGTGGGCCTGCTTCACGCGGTCTTCGGCGCCGAACTTGCCGATCATATATTCGCGCCGGTCGACGCCGCCTTGCTGAACGTCAGGGTCGAGCTGGTAGGGACGCCAGCGGATCTCGACGGCGACGTCATCGGCGATCTCGACCGCGCGCGCCAGCCGTTTCTGGCCGATATAGCACCAGGGGCATACGACATCGGATATGACATCGACGGCGATAGGCGTCAGTTCTGACATAGCTTCCATCCTCTATCTGGCTGCGCGCCCGTCCCACCAGGTCGGCAACTGCATGCCGTAGACCGGGGTCGCTTCGGGTCGCTCGATATGTTTCCAATGCGCGGTCCATTGGGCCGGCTGGTGGTAGAGAGGCACCACATAAGCGCCCGACAGCAGCAGGCGATCGAAGGCGCGAACGGTCGCCTCGAAGGTCTTCCGATCGCGCGATGAGACCATCCGGGCGATCATGGCGTCAATGGCGGGGTCGGCGACACCGGCGAAATTGTAGGTTCCGTCCTGCGTGGCCGAGGCTGAGCCCCAGCGGAACTGCTGCTCCACGCCCGGCGAAAGCGTGCCGAGATAGGTCATCAGCATCGTATCGAACTGGTAGGTGCGCTGGCGCTGCAGGAACTGCGCGCTGTCGACCGAGCGCAGGGTGAGCGTGATGCCGAGCCGCTCCAATGTCCGCTGCCAGGCGATCGCCAGGTTCTGTCCGGCGGTGCCGTTCAGCATGACCTCGAAGGCGAGGGGAGTGCCGTCCGGCCCGACCATCTTGCCGCCCGCCAGCCTGTAACCGGCAGCAGTGAGCGCATCGAAACCCTTCTTGAGGAAGGTGCGGTCGCGTCCAGACCCGTCGGACTCGGCCGGCGCCCATGTGCCCGCCATGATCGATGGCGTGATCCTGTCGGCATAGGGCACCAGGATTTCGCGCTCGACCGCATCGGCGGCAACGCCCGACGACGATAGCACGGAACCGTCGAAATAGCTGGCGGTGCGCTTATAGGCGTCGGCGAAGAGGTTCTTGTTCGTCCATTCGAAGTCGAACAGGTCGGCAAGCGCTGCGCGCACCGCGCGGTCCCGGAAGACCGGACGACGCGTATTCATGACGAAACCATACATGCCGGGCGGATTGCCGCGCTCGATTTCGGCCTGGATCACGTCGCCCGCACGGGCGGCGGGAAAGTCGTAGCCGGTCTTCCAGCGCAGCGGGTCGGTCTCCAGATAGACGTCGAGCAAGCCTTTCTTGAAGGCCTCGAACATGGTGTTGCCGTCGCGGAAATAGTTGACGCGGATCTCGTCGTAATTGTCGAAGCCGCGCTTGGAGGGAATGTCCTTCGCCCAGTAGTCGCGGTTGCGCTTCAGGATGAGAAGTTCGCCGGGGCGCACCGAATCCACCACATAGGGGCCGGAGCCGATGAGCGGCTTGAGTGAGGACTTGTCGAAGTTCTCAGCGTCGGTCGCCGCGCGCGGCAGGATCGGCAGCATGGCAAGCAGCAGCGGCGATTCGCGGTCGGCCTTTTCGTTGAAGGTGAGGCGCACACCGTGCTCGCCGACGATCTCCATGCGGTCGATTACGCCGATCCACGATTTGTAGATCGGCCGTCCCTTGTCGCGCAGCAGTTCCAGCGTGAAGATGACGTCGTCGGGCGTGACCGGAGCCCCGTTGGAGAAACGTGCCCGCTCATCCAGCGTGAACTCCACGAAGCTGCGTTCGGCATCGGTCTCGATGGATTTCGCCAGCAGCGGATAGAGCGTGAAGGGTTCGGCCCGTGAGCGCGCCATCAGCGTGTCGAAGACGGTATTGCCGAATTCGGTGTCGAACTGGCCGCGCGCGCCATCGCCCATGACGATGAAGGGGTTGAGGCTGTCGAAAGTGCCCTGGACGCCGTAATTGACGCGGCCGCCCTTGGGGGCATCGGCATTCGCATAAGGGAAGGCGGAAAAATCGGCCGGCAGGTCCGGTTCGCCATGCATCGCAATGCCATGCGTGGGCTGCGCGGATGCCGTCGCCATGGCAAATATGAAGATCGCGGCTGCGGCGCCGATCCTACGCAGCATCATGTTTCTGCTCCACCTGACGAATCGACCCTGTGTAACACAGGCGGCCCGGCGGCACGATTTGCAGCCCGCGCGCCTAAGCGAAAGTTGATGCTGGATTCGAGAGGGCGCAGCGTGTTACAGGCCGCAACCAGTCATCCTGTTGCCGTATTTCGCCGACAGGTAGCGGAGATTGCGGCCTGTGTGCCGCCCGACATCGAGAGGATTCGATCCGACATGATCAGCCGGAAAAACATCGCGACTCGAGCCGCGATACTCGCGGCGGGCGCCATCTCGCTTCTGGCGGGCGGCGTGGCTGGCGCATTCGCACAGGGTGCCGCCCCGCAGCAGCCTCAGATACCGCAGGGCTGGTTCAAGGCCTGTTCCAAGCAGGAAGATGTCGATGTCTGCAACGTGCAGAACATCATGGTTGCCGATTCCGGCCAGTTGCTGACGGGCGTGAGCCTGATCGAGCTCAAGGGCAAGGTGAACCGCCGCGTATTCCAGGTCACCGTTCCCACGGGCCGCATGGTGCCTCCGGGAATCGGCATGCAGATCGATGGCGGCCAGACGCAGAAGCTCGACTACATGATCTGCCTGCCGGATCGCTGCATTGCCGAGCTGGCGCTCAATGACGATCTGGTGAACCGCTTCAAGCGCGGTTCGCAGCTCACGCTGACTTCGATCAATTTCCAGAACCAGCAGAACCCGATCCAGGTGACGCTCTCCGGCTTCACCGGCGCGTTCGACGGACCGCCCCTGCAGCAGTCGGATATCCAGGAGCGCCAGCGGCAGCTCGAGGAATTCGTCAACAAGAACACCGAGGACTTCGCGCGCAAGCTGCGCGAGGAACAGGAAAAGGCCAAGCAGGGCGGCAACTGATCCCGACCTAATGCTTGTTTGACAAAGGGGCGGAACGGCGACGTTCCGCCCCTTTGCTTTGTTGCGGAAAAATGCCGGCTGCGGTGGCGGCGTCTCAGCGCGGCAGAGCCGAAGGCAAAAGAAAAGGCGCTCGAAAGAGCGCCTTTTCTTTTATTCATCAATCGGTTGTCAGAAGAAGCTCTTGCGCTGCCACCAGCCGGTCCTGCGCGGCTGCTCCTCCTCCTCGGCGACGGGCGTGCTGGAGGTCACGACGGGACCAGCCGGAGCCTGGGCGGGTTGCTCGGCTGCAACGGGCTCGTTCTTGACCTCGGCAGGAGCAGGCGTCGCCTCGGTGACGGGAGCTGCTTCTTCCGCTGCAACGGGTTCGGGCGCAGCGGCTTCCACCACCTTCTTGCGGCTGCGTCGTGCAGGCTTTGCGGGGGCCGCAGCGGCTTCGGCTTCAACCTCAGCTGGCGCGGCATCCTTCTTCCTGCTGCGCCGGGCCGGCTTGCGGGCGGGGGCTTCTTCGACCGCCGCTTCCGCGCTTTCCTCGGCCACGGCCGGCTCGGAGGGAGCCTCCACTGCCTCGGCGACAGGCGCGTCGGCCACTTCACCGGACGGTTCTTCGGTGCCGGTCAGGTCGGGAGTTGATTCCGAAGGCGTATGGGGCACGTGGCCCTCGATTTCCGCCTGCGCGCTGACTTCGGTATCGTCGCGGCGATTGCGACGGCCGCCGCGCTTGCCGCGCCGGCGGCGCTTGCCCGAATCCTCGGTGCCTGCCTCTTCCGAAGCCTCGGCCGCGACCGATTCATCCTCGTCATCCGAAGTCGTGTCGGCATTCGCCTCATCGAGGTCGCCGACTGCCTCGGCAACATAGTTGCGCTCGTTCGTGGAGGCTGCATCGCCGTTCTCGCGGTCCGCTCCGCCACCGCGCCGACGGCGCCTGCGACGCTTGCGGCGCGGCTGGTCGCCATTCTCCTGCGAGCGCTGCTGTTCCCGCGACTCGGAGGCCTCGACTTCCTCGATCTCGCTATCTTCCACGATTTCGGCGTCGATGGGTTCATCGGCTTCCGGCGGAAGGATGGAGACCGTCTCGGGCGCGATGGCCTTCTCGGCGATCGCGCCCTTGGAGATCGCGTAGTGCTGCGCGCCGACATGGTCGTCGGGTTCGATCGAAATGTTGAGGCCGAAGCGCGCTTCCAGATCCGACAGGTTCTTGCGCTTGTGGTTCAGCACGTAGAGCGCGGTCGAAGCCGGTGTGCGCACGCTGATGTGGTAGCGGTGTTCCTTGACGAGGAACTCCTCGATCGCGCGCACGACAAGCAGCGCCACGGAGGATTCCGACCGCACATGGCCCGTGCCGCCGCAATGCGGGCAGGGGGTCATGGTGGAGTCCAGAACCGATGCACGGATGCGCTGGCGCGACATTTCGAGCAGGCCGAAATGCGAGATGCGGCCGACCTGGATGCGCGCCCGGTCGTTCTTCAGGCAATCCTTCATGCGCTTTTCGACAGCGCGGTTGTTGCGATTCTCCTCCATGTCGATGAAGTCGATGACGATCAGGCCAGCCAGATCGCGCAGGCGCAGCTGGCGGGCGACTTCCTCCGCAGCCTCCAGATTGGTCTGGAGCGCGGTGTCCTCGATGGAATGTTCGCGCGTCGATCGGCCCGAATTGACGTCGATGGAGACGAGGGCCTCGGTCTGGTTGATGATGATGTAGCCGCCGGACTTCAGCGTCACCTGCGGCTGGACCATCTTGTCGAGCTGAGCCTCGACGCCCTGGCGCACGAAGATCGGCACATTGTCGCGATAGGGCTGGACCACCTTGGCATGGCTCGGCATGAGCATGCGCATGAAGTCCTTGGCCTCGCGATAGCCGTCGTCACCGGCGACGAGGATTTCGTCGATATCCTTGTTGTAGAGGTCGCGCACCGAGCGCTTGATGAGCGAGCCTTCCTCATAGACCAGCGCGGGTGCGACCGACTGGAGGGTGAGGCTGCGGACATTCTCCCACAGGCGCATCAGATATTCGTAGTCACGCTTGATCTCGGCCTTGGTGCGGCTTTCGCCCGCCGTGCGCAGGATGACGCCCATGCCCTGAGGCACTTCGAGGTCTTTCACCACGTCCTTGAGGCGCTTGCGGTCCTGCGCATTGGTGATCTTGCGCGAAATGCCGCCGCCACGCGCGGTATTGGGCATCAGCACCGAATAGCGGCCGGCCAGCGACAGATAGGTGGTGAGCGCCGCGCCCTTGTTGCCGCGCTCTTCCTTGACGACCTGCACCAGCAGGATCTGGCGGCGCTTGATGACTTCCTGGATCTTGTACTGGCGGCGCACCGGGCGACGGCGGTCGCGCGCCTCCTCGATGGCGTCTTCCGCGCCGACCGTGTCGACCTCGGACTCGCCGCCATTGTCGTGGTGGTCGCCATTGTCATGGTCACCATGGTCGTCGCTGCCGTGATCCCCGGCATCGTCATGGTGATCGCCATCGCTGTCGTCGCTCTTGCCATGGGTGTCGTCGCCGGCTGCGACCGGTTCCGACACCACATCCGCCTCGGCGTCGTGCGCGATCACATCGGGGTCGGATGAATCGTCGTCCGCCTGCGCGACGACTTCCCCGGTTGCTTCGGTGTCCGCCGCATCGTCGGCGTGGTCTTCGCCGGCATCGTCGCCGGGCGCATCGTCGCCATTCTGCTGCGCGGATGCGTTCTGGCCTTCCTCGCGGGAGCGTCCCTTCGAGCCGCGGCGGCGGCGGCGGTTGCGGCCGCGCCCGTTGCGCTCGTCATCTTCCTCCTGCTCGTCGGCTTCCGCCGCTTCCGCATCGGCGCGCAGCAGGGCCTGCCGGTCGGCTACCGGGATCTGGTAGTAATCGGGATGGATTTCGCTGAAAGCGAGGAAGCCGTGGCGGTTGCCGCCATATTCCACGAAGGCAGCCTGAAGCGAGGGCTCAACCCTCGTCACACGGGCCAGATAGATATTTCCCTTGAGTTGCTTCTTGTCCTGGGACTCGAAGTCGAATTCCTCGATCCGGCTACCGCGGACGACGACGACGCGTGTTTCCTCCGGGTGGGAGGCGTCGATAAGCATTTTGTTGGGCATGCGAGAAGATCTCCCCGGCAGGCAGAGGCCGGGGCGCTCGCGTCCACGCGATTCGCACCAGGTTAACCATCAGCATTTTGCCGGATAATTGCGGTCTGCCGGTCGGGGGTGTCGCGCGCCGACAGATCCGGCCGCCGCCAACTTGGCGCGGGAAAGTCCGGTATCTGCTGGGGTTGCGCGCAAGTCCTTCGTCACCTAGCAAAGCCATTTCAACAAAGCCCGGACAATTCCGGACCAGCTATATGCTCGTACGAGCCAGCCGGGCAAACCGGCCGTTTTACGCCGAGACATTCCGCGTCACCGGAATGAACCTCGAAGAAACTTTTCGGAAGCACCGCAAGCAGTGCACTGGACGGATCGGGATAGCGCCAGCCATATCGACGCTGACGGGAGCCCTGACTCGGGCACTGCGGTGTTCCGGTCCCACTTTTATGATTTGCGGTGTCTTATGGCAACCCCGTTTCAGGCATGCAGCCGAGACGCCCGCATGCCTGTCATTCGGGCCGCATCGGAAAGCTTTGGTTAACCATAGTCCGCTACCAACGATTAACATGCTCCTCGTCGGGGCGGCTTGACCGATATCAATTGCGCGGGAAGGGACATTGCGGAAACCAGCGGCGCATCTGGCGGTCTTCCTGGAACTGGCCTTGCGCGGGCTTTTGCTTCTCTGCGCGCTGCTGGCCGCCGCCGCGTCGGCCCATGCTTCCGAACGGCTCTCTGCTCACAATCTGCTGGTTGCCGGCGACGCTTCGCGGGCGCGCATGGTCCTTCATTTCGACAAGGAGCCATCGATCGCATGGTTCCTGCTCAGCCGGCCGCACCGCCTTGTCCTCGACCTTCCGTCCACTGGTTTCGCCGTGAAGGCGGAGGACGCAGCGGGCAGGGGGCTCGTCAAGGAGGTTCACTTCGGCGATTTCGGCCCCGGCGTATCGCGCCTCATCCTGACGGCCGACGGGCCTTTCGCGGTCGATTCGCTCGAAACGATCAAGAATGAGAATTCGCCCGGCTGGCGGCTCGTCCTGGATATTTCCGCGACATCGCAGAAGGCGTTCGACAATGCGCGCGCCGATCAGGCGCTGACCACGGCCTCGACGCGCAGCACGCCCAAGACCGACAGGGTAGGCGCCGACAAGGCTGTGCCGTTGGCGAAGCCCTTCACGGTGGTGATCGACCCCGGCCATGGCGGCATCGACAGCGGGGCGGAAGGCGTCAGCGGCACGCTGGAAAAGCGCATCACGCTCGAATTCGCGCGGGAGTTGAAGGCGAAGCTCGAAAAATCCAGCAAATATGCGGTCGTGCTGACGCGTGACGGCGATACGTTCCTGCGGCTGGACGAGCGGGTGCGGATCGCAAGGCAGCATTCCGCCGACCTGTTCATTTCCATCCATGCCGACACGATCAAATATCGCAGTGTCACCGGCGCGACTGTCTATACCGTCTCCGACCAGGCATCGGATGCCGAGGCGGCGGCGCTGGCGGCCCGCGAAAACCTTTCGGATGAACTTGCCGGTCTGTCGATCGAGGACAAGGACCACGAAGTGTCCGACATCCTCATGGATCTCATCCGCCGCGAGACCCATTCCTTCTCAATCCGCTTTGCGCGGACGCTCGTCGGGGAACTGACGAGCCAGGTGGAGATGATCAAGAATCCGCACCGCTTTGCGGGCTTCCGGGTGCTCAGGGCGCCGGACGTGCCCTCTGTGCTGCTGGAACTGGGCTACTTGTCCAACCCCGACGAGGAAAAGCGGCTCCTGAATGCGGAGTGGCGGGCCAAGGCGATCGAATCGATCACCGGCGCGATCAATCTCTTTTCCGGCCTCCAGGCGGGTGCGTCCCGATGAAGTGGACCGGCTATTCGCCTCGCGGCGTCGCGCGCTTGTGATGGCGCCGCAACAGCGAATCGTTGCAGCAGGGACACAACTGATGGTTTAATCGCGCCGGAGGGACATGACGCGCAATCGCGCCGCATTTTCCCCACAACCGCGCGACAGATACGACGAGCAGTCGGGTTTTCTGTAGGGCGCTGTCTTGAGCGACCTGGCAACCCCGACCGGAGCATTGGAGCGGGCATGATCAGACTACTTGGATATTTCTTCGGCATAGGCACCGTGCTGGCCCTGCTCGTGGCCGCTGGCGTGGCCATGTATGTGTCGAATCTTGTCCAGGACCTGCCTGACTACGAAGTGCTCGCCAAATACGAGCCCCCGGTGACGACGCGCGTCCACGCTTCCGATGGCGCGCTGATGGCCGAGTTCGCGCGCGAGCGGCGCCTTTACCTGCCGATCCAGGCCGTGCCGGATCGCGTGAAGGCGGCTTTCCTCTCGGCCGAGGACAAGAATTTCTACAACCACCCCGGCATCGACGTGACCGGCCTCGTGCGTGCCGTCGTCACAAATGCGCGCAATTTCGGCAGCGGCCGCCGTCCGGTCGGCGCCTCCACCATCACGCAGCAGGTGGCGAAAAACTTCCTGCTCACTTCCGACCAGACCTATGAGCGCAAGGTGCGGGAGATGATCCTCTCCTTCCGCATCGAGCAGGCCTATTCGAAGGATCGCATTCTCGAGCTTTATCTGAACGAGATCTTCTTCGGCCTAGGCGCCTATGGCGTCGCGGGTGCGGCACTGACCTATTTCGACAAGTCGGTGAACGAATTGACGGTGGCGGAAGCCGCCTATCTGGCGGCGCTGCCGCGCGGTCCGTCCAACTATCATCCGTTCCGCCATACCGACCGCGCCATCGAGCGTCGCAACTGGGTGATCGACCAGATGCGCGAGAACGGCTACATCGACGCCGAGGAGGCCGAGCGTTCCAAGGCGCTTCCGCTGGGCGTCTCGCCACGGCGCGGCGGCACCTATCTCTTCGCCGGCGAGTATTTCACCGAGGAAGTGCGCCGCCAGCTCATCGCCCGCTATGGCGAGGACGCCCTTTACGAGGGCGGGCTCTCTGTCCGCACGACGCTCGATCCGGAAATGCAGCTTCATGCACGCAAGGCGCTGCAGAACGGCCTGATGAAATATGACACGCTGCGCGGTTATCGCGGCCCCATCGCCTCGATCGAGACCGGGGCGGACTGGGGGACGGCGGTGTTCGAGGTGAAGCCCCTGGACGACGTCCCCGAATGGAAGGTGGCGGTCGTGCTGGCTTCCGGCGCCGAGGGCATCGACATCGGCGTGCGCCCCAAGGCCGACATGGCCGGCAAGCCTGACAAGGAGCGCGTGACCGGCCGTATCGCCCAGGGCGACATGGAATGGGCGATGCGCCATGTGGTCGACGGCAAGCGGGTGAAGGCCAAGAGCCCGGCCGAGGTGCTGAAGCCCGGCGATGTGGTCTATGTCGAGCCGAAGGGCGACGATTCGAACGCCTATGCGCTGCGGCAGGTGCCGGAAGTGTCCGGCGCGCTGGTGGCGATGGACCCGCATACGGGCCGTGTCCTGTCGCTGGTCGGCGGCTTTTCCTATTCGCAGTCGGAGTTCAACCGCGCGACGCAGGCCTATCGCCAGCCCGGATCCTCGTTCAAGCCGTTCGTCTATGCGGCGGCGCTGGACAATGGCTACACGCCGGCCTCGGTGGTGCTCGACGCGCCCATCCGCATCGTCAGCGGCAACCAGGTCTGGGAGCCGAAGAACTATGGCGGCCAGTCCGCCGGTCCCTCGACTCTGCGCGCCGGCATCGAGCGCTCGCGCAACCTGATGACGGTGCGCCTCGCCAACGACATGGGCATGAATCTGGTGGCGGAATATGCGGAGCGCTTCGGCGTCTACGACAAGATGCTGCCGGTTCTGGCGATGTCGCTCGGCTCCGGCGAGACTACGGTCATGCGCATGGTATCCGCCTATTCGGTGATGGCGAATGGCGGCAAGTCGATCAAGCCGTCGCTGATCGACCGCATCCAAGACCGCTACGGCAAGACCGTGTTCAAGCATGACGAGCGCGGCTGCGAAGGCTGCGTCGCCACCAAATGGGATAACCAGCCCGAGCCCGAGCTGACGGATAATTCCGAGCAGGTTCTCGACCCGATGACCGCCTACCAGATCACCTCCATGATGGAGGGCGTGGTGCAGCGCGGCACGGCAACCCTGCTGAACGATCTCGGCCGCCCGATCGCCGGCAAGACCGGAACCACCAACGAGGAGAAGGACGCGTGGTTCATGGGCTACACGCCCAACCTCGTGGTCGGCATCTATATGGGCTATGACCGGCCGAGCCCGATGGGCAAGGGTTCCACGGGCGGCGGGCTTGCCGCGCCGATCTTCAAGGAGTTCTTCAAGACGGCCATGGCCGATGCGCCAGTGGTGAAGTTCAAGGTTCCGGAAGGCATGAAGCTGATCGCCGTGGACCGCAAGAGCGGCATGCGCTCCGCACCCGGCGCCGGTGGCTCGATCATCGAAGCCTTCAAGCCGGGCACGGGACCTGCCGACAGCTACTGGGTGATCGGCATGGACGGGCTCGAGGGTGAGGAGCGCGCCAATGCGATCTCGCCGCAGGCCAACCGCGCCATCTCCACGGGCGGCGGCGGCCTGTATTGAACCGCGCCGTTCTTTTTTGACCGGGTCGGCGAAAGCCGGCCCGGTTTTGCTTTACAGGAGAGCGGGGCATACCTATGGTCCGGCCGCCTTGCCGGAGCAGCGCTGCAAACGCCCAAGGACGCAAACGCGAACAAGAACAAACTGGAACATCATGCGCGCAGAGACCGAAAGCCTCATCGACGAAATCAAGCAGGCCATAAGCCTGCTGAGGAGGCATCTTTGACTGGGATCAGGCCCTAAAACGTCTCGATTACCTCAATATGCGCTCCGAAGACGGCGACCTGTGGAACGATCCGCAGGAGGCGCAGAAGCTCATGCGCGAGCGCCAGAGCCTCGACGACAACATCACCGCGATCAAGGGGCTTTCCCAGGCGCTCGACGACAATATCTCCCTCATCGAGATGGGGGAGGAAGAGGGCGACGCGGATATCGTTTCCGAAGCCGAAGCAGCGATCCGGTCGCTCTCGGGCGAGATCCGCGCGCGGCAGGTCGAGACGCTTCTGTCGGGCGAGGCCGATTCCAACGACGCCTATCTGGAAGTGCATGCTGGTGCCGGCGGCACGGAGAGCCAGGACTGGGCCAACATGCTTTTGCGCATGTATGTCCGCTGGGCGGAGCGTCGCGGCATGAAGGTGGAAGTGCTGGAAATGCATGACGGCGAGGAAGCCGGCATCAAGTCCGCCACCATCCATGTGAAGGGCCACAACGCCTATGGCTGGCTGAAGACGGAGTCGGGCGTGCACCGGCTGGTGCGAATCTCGCCCTATGACAGCAATGCGCGCCGCCACACATCCTTCGCCAGCATCTGGGTCTATCCGGTGATCGACGACACGATCGACATTGTGATTCCGGAATCGGATGTGCGTATCGACACCTATCGTTCATCGGGCGCCGGCGGCCAGCACGTGAACACGACGGATTCGGCGGTGCGCATTACGCATATTCCGACCGGCATCGCCGTTGCCTGCCAGCAGGAGCGATCGCAGCACAAGAACCGCGCCAAGGCCTGGGACATGCTGCGCGCGCGCCTTTACGAGCTGGAACTGAAGCAGCGCGAAGAAGCGGCGAATGCGACCGAGGCGTCCAAGACCGACATCGGCTGGGGCCACCAGATCCGCTCCTACGTGCTCCAGCCCTATCAGCTCGTGAAGGATCTGCGCACAGGTACGGAAAGCACCAGCCCGCAATCCGTGCTCGACGGTGACCTGGACGAGTTCATGGAAGCGGCGCTCTCGCACCGTATCGATGGCGGTGCGTCGGAGCCTGTCGCGGATCTGGATTAGGATATCGCAGCGAGGCACGGACCTTGCCGCGATGCTCAGATGATATTCGCGATCTTCCGGCCGGCCTTGATGAAGCGCATCGGGTCGATGGCCGTATTGTTGCGGCGCACCTCGTAGTGCAGGTGCGGGCCGGTCGAGCGGCCGCTCGTTCCTACCTTGCCGACCAGGTCGCCGCGCGCGAGCTGGTCGCCCACTTTCACCGAAATCTGCGACATGTGGGCGTAGCGGGTTGTCAGGCCGTCGCCATGGTCGATCTCGACCATGCGGCCATAGCCGCCGTTCCAGCCTGCCCTGACGACGGTGCCCGCGCCGGCGGCGCGAACCGTCGAGCCGGACGGCGCGCGAAAATCCATACCGGCATGCATGGCCGGCCGGCCGATCAGCGGATCGCGTCTTACGCCGAAAGGCGAGGAGATGGAGAAGCCGCGGGCAGGGCTGTGGATCGGCATCGTGTTCGCCGCCAGCTTGGCGCTCTCCAGACGCCCCAATGCTTCATCGAGTTCGCGCACACGGGTCTCGAACATGGTCGTATCGTCGGCGGGGATATAGGGGCCGCCGATGCCGGTGGTGCTCTCTTCGCCTTCGAGCTCGATGCGCATGCCGACATCCTCCAGCGCCTGGGCGATCGTGTCGGTCTGACGGTCGGCATCTTCGGCCAGCGATGCGATACGGTCGATCTGTTCGCTTTCGATCTTCTGCAGCGACTGGTTGATGGTGAGGAACAGATGGTCGGCCTTGTCCGCCGCCGTCATAGCGTTGGACGCGGTATTGCGCGTGTGCCAGAAGGCCATTGCCGGGAGGGAAGTCGCGGCGGCGGCTTTCACCGGGGCCGGCGTGGCCGCGTCGGCGCGATGGTCGGGTTCGGAGGCGGAAGGTTGCGGCGCGGGTGCCGCCATGTCGCCCTCGGCGCGCTCCAGAATGGGCCTCAGGCGGCCATGACGCAGATAGAGTTGCGACTGGCGTTCCAGCAGTTCGGAAACCTTCGTCTCCATCAATTGCTGGTCGAGAAGCTGGCGGCTGGTGATGCGGTCGACCTGTGCGCGCAATGCTGAGATGCGGTCCTCATAGGCCTGCTGCATGCGCGCCTGGCGTGCGATCGTCGCGCCGATCAGGTCGTCGCGCAAAACCAGATAGGTCGTTGCCAGCAGGTAGCCCACCGCTATGGCGGCGCAAACGGAGCCGACCAGCGCCAGCATCCACGGACGCACCATGAAGTGACGGATTTCGTCACCACGCGCGATGATCACCATATGGGGAACGGCGCGCTTTCCGAAGACTGCCGATTGTCGAACCTGACCCAAGACTCGCTACCCCGTTAACCGAAAGCGATGGGGCGATTACACATTGTTAGGGTTAAGAAAGCTTTGCGGTTGCCGCGCAAGGCCGGCCGAAAGGCTAGGTTCGGACATGAAAAAAGGCCGCTCGAGGCGGCCTTGAGGGGAAATGTCGGTATCCTGATCAGGTAAACAGATAGATCAGGATGATGATCGGGATAGGGATTCCGATCAGCCACAGAAGCAAGCCCTTCGCCATGTTTTTCTCCTTCCGGCATGTCTCGGGAAAAGAACGTGGCGAGGCTTGGATGGTTCCTTCCGGGTGAGCTAAAGCGCCCTTGCAGCTTCCAGAACCGCGGCCGCGTGGCCGGGAACCTTCACCTTCGGCCAGACCTGCGCGATGCGGCCATCGGCGTCCAGCAGCAGGGTCGTACGCTCCACGCCCATATATTTGCGGCCATACATGCTTTTCTCTGTCCAGACGCCATAGGCCTGCAGCACGTCCTTCGTCTCGTCGGATACGAGGTCGACCTTGAGGTCGTGCTTCTTCTTGAACTTGTCGTGGCTCTTGGCGCTGTCGGGCGACATGCCGATCACGACGACCCCAATTTTGTCGAACTCGGGCTTCAGGGCAGAGAAATCAATGGCCTCCGAGGTGCAGCCGCTGGTATCGTCCTTGGGATAGAAATAGAGGACGACCGGTTTGCCCCTGAGAGAGGAGAGCCTGACCGCACCGCCGCCATCGCGCGGGAGATCGAAATCCGGAGCTTCGGTGCCTGGAATGAGTTCAGCCATAGACGTGCCCTTCTTTGACGCTAGAGTATCCTGCAGCCGGATAAATTCATCCGGAATCGCACAAATGCGGCCAGATGGGACCGGTATGGCGCCAGCCCAGACAGTTCCGGGCGTCCGCCGCACGAGCACCGGTCCGGGCGGACATATAGCCGAGAACGCCGATTCGTCCATTATCCCGCGGAGGTGACCGGAAGAGTGGACGCGAAGGTTCCCAGGCACGAGAAGATCAAGTTCAGGCGCCGCGATCTCTGCGCCCTCGACAGCCTGCCTTCGGCACGCGCCAATCCCTTGCCGCGCCGGCGCGTGCGCTCGTCCATCCGCGTCGCTTCCTATGGCGCGCTGGGTCTCGTCGTTCTGGCATTCGTGCTTGCCGCTGCCGTCTATTTCGTCGGCAACAGCTTCATTGCTTCCGGGCGGCTTCAGACGGAGGCGCAGGCGCGCATCTCGCGGGCACTCGGCTTTCCCGTGACGGCGAATATCGGCTCGACCGGCCTGTCGCTCGACCGGTCGCGTTTCGTGGCAGTCGACATACGCGATCTGTCGATCGCGGGGCTTGAATCCGAACGGACGCTGCTGACGGCCGGCCGGCTGAGCTTCGCGCTGCGGCCGCGCCCGCTCATTTCAGGCCGGACCGCCTTCGGCAGCGCCTTGCTGTCGGATGCGATCGTCGACATGTCGGGTCTTGGCCTCGAAGGCGGGGCGGAACTGCCGCCCTCGCTGGTCGACGCCAATGGCGTCATCGTTCCCGACAAGGTGCTGGAGCGGTTCTTCGTCATCCTGCATGCCACGCTCGATGCGATGCAGGCGGGCGACACGGAAATCTTGGAGATACGGGACGTCAGCATCAACTATGGCGACCCGGCGAAGCCTGAAACGATCGCCATTTCCGCAGCCCGGCTGGAGGCTGCCGAAGGCGGGGCTTTCGCGCTGACGGGCGAAGTGGAGGCGGCGGGCCGGACATTCAGCGTCGAGACGAATTTTTCGCGGGCGGCGGCCGATGCGGATGCGGAGGTCGATCTGACGATTCGCGGCACGATGCCGAAGGGTGCGGAACAGCCTCCACTCGAAAATGCGCTGGGCGAGTTTACGCTCAACCTGTCGGGGCGCGAGAATGCGACCGGCGGGCGGCAACTGGTTGCGTCGCTCGATGTCGACCAGGCCGGCGTGAAGCTCGGCGCCCCCGATGCGGTGCCGGTGTCGGGCACCGTACTTGCGACGCTGGCGGAAGGAACCAACAAGATCGAGTTCAACCGGGTGGAGCTGCGCGCGGGCCGTTCGCGCTATCGATTCACCGGGGCGATCGGGCCGCAGCCGCCCGACCTGCCGCCCGGTTATCGCTACGAATTCATGAGCAGCGGATCGCTGATCGCGCCAGGCGATTTGACCGAGCCCGACCTGCCGGCGATGATGTCGGTGCTTGGCAGCATCGATCCGTCGGGCCGCCATATCATGGCCGACCAGCTCGGTATCGCCACCGGACAGGGCGAGATCTTCGGCCGGGCGGGACTGTCGATCGAACCCGGAAAATCACCCGGCGTGGACCTGTCACTCGCCGTCAACCGCATACCGGTGGGCCATGCCAAGACGATCTGGCCCTGGTTTGTCGCGCCCGGCGCGCGCCGCTGGGCCATGCAGCATGTCTATGGCGGGCTGCTTGAAAATACCCAGATCCGGCTGGATGCCGAGCCTGGCTTCTTCGGACACGGCGTGCCGCTGGATGCCGAGCGCCTCGAAGCGACCTTCCATATAGCCGGCACGCGCTTCGATGTGGCCGGCGCCATTCCACCGGTGCGGGATGCGGTGGGAACGCTCACGCTCAACGGCATGAACATCGATATCGCGCTGACCAGCGGAACGGTCTACATGCCGAGCGGTCGCACGGTGGCGACCAAGGGTGGAACCCTGACGATCGCCGATGCGGATACGCCACCGCTGATCGGCGATCTTGACATGGAACTGGAGGGTAGCGCGGATGCCATCGTCGAGCTCGCCAGCTACGACCCCATCGACGTGTCGCGCTTCATCGATCTCGCGCCGCAGGATCTGACCGGCGACGTTCGCGGAAAGGTGGAGGCGCTCATCCCGCTGCAGGCCGGTATCGATCGCGAGGATCTCACATGGCAGGTCGATCTCGCCTATGAAAATCTGGCGATCGCCAAACCGTTCGAAGGCCAGATGGTGACCGAGGCGAAAGGGACCATCAAGGCGGAGCCGGCATCGACGGTGATCGAGGCCAAGGCCAGGCTGAGCGGGATGCCGGCGACGATCTCCATGTTCGAACCGCTGGGGGAGAACAAGGGTTCGCGCCGCCGCAACTTCCGGATCGACACGGACGATGCGACGCGGGCGAAGCTGATGAGCGGACTTTCGACTGTTCTTTCCGGCCCGGTGACATTCGACCTGAACATGACGGGCACCGACAGCACGCAGCGCATCGTCGCTGATCTCGGCCGCTCGACATTGAAGCTGCCCTGGGTCGGCTGGTCGAAGGGGGCAGGGGTGCCTGCAACGGCGAGTTTCGCGCTCGATACTAGGGACGGCACGTCGCGCATCAGCAATTTCGTGCTGCGCGGCGAGACCTTCGGCGGCAGCGGCAGCATGAGCTTCGACAGGAACGGCCTCGCCGCGCTCCGCTTCCCGTCCATCGCGCTCAATCGCGGCGACAGCGCCGCCATCTCCGTCGATCGCAAGGGAAGTCGCTATGCGATCAATGTCAGCGGCAAATCGTTCGATGCGCGCCCGGTCATCAGGGTTGTCGATGCACAATCGGGCCGCAGCGGCGGAGAAGAGCCGCCTCCCGTCAGCGTGACGGTGGATGCCGATATCCAGACGCTCGGGGGCTTCAATGGCGAATCCCTGTCCGACGTGAAGATCGCCTATTCGGGGGACGGCAAGAAGATCGACGGATTGCGGGCATCCGCCTCCACCAAATCCGGCGCGCGCTTCACGGTCGTGGACGCGGTAGCCGGCGGCACGCGCCGCACAGAGGCGCAGACGGGCGATGCCGGCGCGATACTGCGTTTCCTCGATGTCTATCCCCATGTGCTCGGCGGCACGGCGACGCTTTCGCTCAGCGGGCCCGCCGACGGGGTGAATCGCGGCAGGGTCGAGGTCCATGATTTCACCATCGCCAATGACCAGCGCCTCAACACGATCGTGGCGAATGCACCGGCGGGCGCGGATCGGTCTGCAAACCAGGCCAACGGCTCGCGCACCCAGTTCGACCGCGGTTTCGCGGTTCTGGAAAAGGGCGACGGCTATCTCAATGTCGCCGAAGGCGTGGTGCGGGGCCCGACGATCGGCTCGACCTTCCAGGGCACGGTGTTCGACAGACGCAGCGAGATGAACATCACCGGCACCTTCATGCCGGCCTACGGGCTCAACCGCATCTTCGGCGAAATCCCGCTAATCGGGCAGATCCTCGGCAATGGCCGTGACCGCGGGCTGATCGGCATCACCTTCAGGCTGACCGGAAAGGCGACGGAGCCGAAATTGCAGGTCAACCCGCTCTCCGCGGTGGCGCCAGGCATCTTCCGCTCGATCTTCGAATATCGGTAACAGCAGCTTTCGTGAATCGCCGCCGTTCCAGAAGAGGCGGAAGGCAGCCGACTGCGTTCTTCTCCCCGTTTCCGGGGAGAAGTGCCCGGCATGGCGATGAGGGGCGGCGCAATCGTCGGAGGGCGTTCCGACTCACATAGGGCGCGATGCGCTTTAAATCGGCCGCACCAGAATGTGCTTCTTCTTGCCGAGCGAAAGCTTCACAACGCCGCCGTCGCCGATCTCGCCGCTGCCAACCGACATTTTTTCGTCGGAGACTGGCTGGTCGTTGATACGTACGGCGCCGCCTTGAACATGGCGGCGCGCCTCGCCGTTCGAGCCGGCGAGGCCGGCCTTCACCATCAGCGAGAGCAGGCCGATGCCGGCATCGAGCTCCGCCCCCGGTACTTCGATGGTGGGCAGGCTCTCGGCCAGCGCGCCTTCCTCGAAGGTCTTGCGCGCCGTTTCCGCCGCTTCCTCGGCCGCCGCCCGGCCGTGCAGGATCGCCGTCACCTCGGTCGCCAGCACCTTCTTGGCGTCGTTGATCTCCGCGCCGCCAAGCGCTGCCAGCCGTGCGATCTCGTCCATCGGCAGCGTGGTGAACAGTTTCAGGAAGCGCGCCACGTCGGCGTCTTCCGTGTTCCGCCAGTACTGCCAGAAATCGTAGACAGGCATCAGTTCGGCATTCAGCCAGACCGCGCCCGAGGCCGACTTGCCCATCTTCGCGCCGGAGGCGGTCGTCAGCAGCGGCGAGGTCAGCGCGTAGAGCTGCGGCGTGCCCATGCGGTGGCCGAGGTCGATGCCGTTGACGATGTTGCCCCACTGGTCGGAACCGCCCATCTGGAGCCGGCAGCCGGTGCGCCGGTTCAGCTCCACGAAATCGTAGGCCTGGAGGATCATGTAGTTGAATTCGAGGAAGGACAGCGACTGCTCGCGGTCGAGGCGCGACTTCACGCTGTCGAAGGACAGCATGCGATTGACCGAGAAGTGGCGGCCGACATCGCGCAGGAATTCGAGATAGTTGAGCGGGCGCAGCCAGTCGGCATTGTTGATCATCAGCGCCGGATTTCCGGGGCGATCATAGTCGAGATAGCTGGAAAAGACGTGCTTGAGCGAGGTGATATTGTCCTCGATCATGTCCACCGTCATCAGCTTGCGGGCTTCCTCCTTGAAGGACGGATCGCCGACCATGCCGGTGCCGCCACCCATCAGCGAGATGGGCTGGTGGCCCGTCGCCTGCATCCAGTGCAGCATCATGATCTGGGTGAGATGGCCGACATGCAGGCTCGATGCCGTCGGATCGTAGCCGATATAGGCGGTGACCTTCTCCTTCGCGAAGAGTTCGTCCAGACCCGTCTCGTCGGAGATCTGGTGGATGAAGCCGCGCTCGGAAAGCGTGCGCAGGAAATCGGACTTGAAGGCGGTCATTTTCGGCTCTCTTGGAAATCTGGTCGTGTCGCATGCAACACGCACGGCGCGCCTTTAGCAGGCGGGGGCGCGAGAATCACTTTAAAAGTGTGAAACAACTTTTCAGTGCCAGCTTGAGCGTGCGGCTGCCGATGGAAATGACAACAGCAATCGGCTTGATGAGCGGCACATCGATGGATGGCATCGACCTCGCGGTGCTGCGCACCGACGGCATGGGCTTTGTCGAACAGGGGCCTTCGCACTTCGTGCCCTACGAAGCTGTCTTCCGGAAGGCGATCGAGGCCGGATTGGCGGATGCCAAGATCATTGCGAGGCGGAGCGAGCGCCCCGGAGTGCTGGCAGGGCTGGAGCGGGAAATCACGCTGCGCCATGCGGCGGCGGTCGACGAATTCCACGGCAAGTTGCCGCCGGATTGGCAGCCGGAACTGATCGGGTTTCATGGGCAGACCGTGCTGCACCGGCCCGAACAGGCCCTGACAGTGCAGCTTGGCGACGGCCAGCTTCTGGCGCGGGAAACCGGATTGCCGGTGGTCTACGACCTGCGCGCCGCCGATATGGTCGCAGGAGGGCAGGGCGCGCCGCTGGTGCCGGCCTATCATGCTGCGCTGGCGAAGATGCTCCCCGAGGGTTTGCGCCGCTGGCCGGTGTGCTTCGTCAATATTGGCGGCATATCGAACATCACCTGGGTCGGCGAGAGCGGCGATCCCGTCGCCTTCGACAGCGGGCCAGGGAATGCGCTGATCGACCAATGGGTGCAGGCAGAGGGCGGCGTGCCCTACGATGCCGGCGGCATGATCGCGTCGGAAGGCGGCGTGGTGCCTGCCGTCCTGCGGCGTTATCTCGACAAGCCCTTCTTCCGCCGCGCCGGACCGAAATCGCTCGATCGCAACGATTTCACGCTGGAAGAGACGAGCGGGCTCGAGCTTGCCGATGGTGCGCGCACGCTTGCCGCCGTTTCGGCGGGCGCCATCCTCGAAGCGGCGCAGCATATGCCGTCGCCGCCAAAACTCTGGATCGTCTGCGGCGGCGGGCGCAAGAACCCGCATATCATGCGCGACCTCGCCGATGGTGCGGCGAAGGCCGGTGCCGAGGTGATCCTCGCGGAGGACGCTGGGCTCAACGGCGATTCCATGGAGGCGGAAGCCTGGGCCTATCTCGCGGTTCGCGCCCGACGCGGCCTGCCGATCACATGGCCGGGCACGACCGGTTGCCGCGCGCCTACCGGTGGAGGCGTTACGGCGTTTCCCTGAGCAGGCGGCGGAACTGGATGAAGCCTTCGGCATCGGTCGCGAGCGGGCGGAAACGGCAGTGCCGCACGAGCGCCAGCGCGGCCGCGTTCTCATGTGCGACATAGGCGTCGGCATATTCGAAGCGCTCGGCGGCGCGGTGCAGAAAAGCGTCGAGCACCTGCCGTCCGACGCCTTGCCTGCGGCGTTGCGGATCGACCGTGATCAGGAGGCTGACGCCATTGTCACCCTCGACGTCATATTGAAGCAGCGCGACCGGGGCGTTGCCCAGCGTCGCGATCTCGGCGACCGCGCCGCCATCCGCATCGGAGACATAGTCGAGCCAGTCCTTGTCCAAGGCAGACACCCAACGCGCTGTCTCGGCGTCATCGAACCAGTGTGCGCATGCGTCGATGTCCAACCGATCGAAGCGACGCAGGCGCAGAAGGGACATGGCGTCAGCGGATGCGCTTGGGGCGCGGATCCGACAATTCGCCGGCGAGACGACGGTCGAGATAGTCTGCGCATTCAGCCAGCAGCGTGTCGGCGTCGTTGGAGAAGAAATGGTTCGCGCCCGGCATCGTCTTCTGCGTGATGGTGATGCCCTTCTGCGACTGCAGCTTGTCGACCAGTCCCTGCACATCCTTCGGCGGCGCGACCTTGTCGGCATCGCCATGGATGATCAGGCCGGACGACGGGCAGGGCGCCAGGAAGGAGAAATCGTAGATGTTGGGCTGCGGGGCGATCGAGATGAAGCCCTCGATCTCCGGGCGGCGCATCAGCAACTGCATGCCTATCCAGGCGCCGAAGGAATAGCCGGCCACCCAGCAGTTCTTGGAATCGGGATGCAGCGACTGCACCCAGTCGAGCGCGGCGGCCGCGTCCGACAGTTCGCCCGTGCCATGGTCGAACTCGCCCTGGCTGCGGCCGATGCCGCGGAAGTTGAAGCGCAACGTAGTGAAATCGCGCTTCTGGAACATGTAGAAGAGGTCATAGACGATCTTGTTGTTCATCGTCCCGCCGAATTGCGGGTGGGGGTGAAGCACGATCGCGATCGGCGCGTTCTTTTCCTTCGAAGGCTGATAGCGCCCTTCGAGACGACCAGACGGACCGGTGAAGATGACCTCAGGCATGATAACTCCGTCGCGAGAGAGGCGCTCGCTTCAACATACAGGCCAGACTAAACTTGACGTCGGCCAGCATGTTTTCTAAAACAATTTAGAATGATTCAAAAGTAGCCGACGGGCCTCGTTGCCGGCAAGGCCGGTAGATAGGACGTCCCGACCTTGAATTTCAAGGAAATAACGCCGTCGGCGGCATCTTCGCCGCAAGTGAGGTTCGCAGTTCAACGATGACAGCCCCGCGCGTCTATCTCGACTACAATGCAAGCGCGCCGCTTTTGCCGCAGGCGCGCGAGGCAATGTTGTCGGCGCTCGCGCCGGGGGCGAATGCGTCATCCGTGCATGCGGACGGGCGGCGCGCGCGCCAGTTGGTCGAGCACGCGCGCCGGACAGTGGCGGCGCTCTGCGGTGCGCGTGCCGAACATGTCACCTTCACCTCCGGTGCGACCGAGGCGGCCAATTGGCTGCTGTCGCCCGAATGGCGGATGGGACGGGCGCCGCTTCACGCGTCGCGGCTCTATGTGGGTGCAACGGAGCATCCCTGCATCCTGTCCGGCGGGCGCTTCGCGTCCGATGGTATCAGCATTCTTCCCGTTCATGCGGATGGCCGGTTGGACCTCGATGCGCTTCGCGCGGCGCTGGCCGGTCATGATGGGTCGGCGGGGCTTCCGCTCATTGCCGTCCAAATGGCGAACAATGAGACCGGCGTGATCCAGCCTGTGGCGGAGATCGCGGCAATCGTGAAGACTGCGGGCGGCGTGCTGGTTGTCGACGCGGTGCAGGCGGCGGGGCGCATCAAGATCGATATTTCAGGTGCTTGCGGCGACTTCCTCATTCTTTCCTCGCACAAGATCGGTGGCCCGCAGGGTGCGGGCGCTATCGTGGGTGTGGCGGACCTGATGATGCCGGCACCGCTTCTGCGTGGCGGTGGGCAGGAAAAGGGTTATCGCGCCGGGACGGAAAATGTCGCGGCGATAGCGGGTTTTGGCGCTGCGGCGGAGATTGCCGCGACCGGCATCGCGGCAGCGGATGGCCTGGCGTCCTTGCGCGACCGTGCCGAGATGGCCGTGGCGGCTACTTTTCCCGAGGCGGTCATCCATGGTGCGGGCGCGCCGCGGCTTGCCAATACGCTGTTTTTCAGCATACCGGGCGTCAAGGCCGAAACCTTGCAGATCGCGCTCGACCTTGCCGGTATTTCCACTTCGGCAGGCTCGGCCTGTTCGTCGGGTCGGGTCGGTCCGAGTCATGTTCTGGCGGCGATGGGCGTGGGCGAAAATGCAAGCGCGCTTCGCGTCTCGATGGGCCATGCCACGACCGTGGATGATGTGGATCGTTTCGCCGCCGCGCTGGCGGCTTTTGCCGATCGTCTGGCCGGCGGCAACAGAGCCGCCTGACGATTGGACCAAATACGCCATGACGGGTGCATTTTCCCGCGTGGCACACTACATGAGACGGGTCGCCGTGTTGGCGATGCAGTCGAAAACAGCCGGACCTTGAATCCGGCATGGATGGAGAGTGCCGATGCCTGCTGTGCAGGAAACGATCGAGCAGGTCCGCAAGATCGATGTGGACCAGTACAAGTATGGTTTCGAGACGAAGATCGAGACCGACAAGGCCCCCAAGGGGCTCAACGAAGATATTATCCGCTTCATTTCGGCGAAGAAGGACGAGCCGGAATGGATGCTGGAATGGCGTCTCGGCGCCTATCGCCGCTGGCTGACGCTCGAAGAGCCGAACTGGGCGCGTGTGTCCTATCCGAAGATCGATTTTCAGGACATCCACTACTATGCCGCCCCGAAGGGGCAGACCGGCCCGACCTCGCTGGACGAGGTCGATCCGGAATTGCTGCGCGTCTATGAAAAGCTCGGTATTCCGCTCAAGGAGCAGGAGATCCTCGCCGGCGTGCAGAAGCCCGTCGCAGACGCGGAAGGTGAAGCGAGCGACAATATCTATGCATCGGGCCGCGTGGCGGTGGATGCGGTGTTCGATTCCGTTTCAGTGGTGACGACCTTCAAGGAGGAACTCGCCAAGGCCGGCGTCATCTTCTGCTCGATCTCCGAGGCGATCCGCGAGCATCCGGAACTGGTGAAGAAATATCTCGGCTCGGTCGTGCCGACGACGGACAATTACTACGCCACGCTCAATTCGGCGGTCTTCACCGACGGCTCCTTCGTCTTCGTGCCGAAGGGCGTTCGCTGCCCGATGGAACTGTCGACCTATTTCCGCATCAACGAGAAGAATACCGGCCAGTTCGAGCGCACGCTGATCATCGCCGAGGAGGGGGCCTATGTCTCCTATCTCGAAGGCTGCACGGCGCCCCAGCGCGACGAGAACCAGCTCCATGCCGCCGTGGTGGAACTGATCGCGCTCGACGATGCCGAGATCAAATATTCGACGGTGCAGAACTGGTATCCGGGCGATGCGCAGGGCAAGGGCGGCATCTATAATTTCGTGACCAAGCGCGGCGATTGCCGTGGCGATCGCTCGAAGATTTCCTGGACGCAGGTGGAGACCGGCTCGGCCATCACCTGGAAATACCCGTCCTGTATCCTGCGCGGTGATGATTCACAGGGCGAGTTCTATTCGATCGCCGTGTCAAACGGTCACCAGCAGATCGACAGCGGCACCAAGATGATCCATCTCGGCAAGAACACGTCGAGCCGGATCATCTCCAAGGGCATCTCGGCCGGCAATTCGAACAACACCTATCGCGGCCAGGTGTCGGTGCACCGCAAGGCGACCAATGCGCGCAATTTCACCAATTGCGACTCGCTGCTGATCGGCAATGACTGCGGCGCGCATACGGTGCCCTATATCGAGGCGAAGAACGCGTCGGCCCAGATCGAACATGAGGCGACGACCTCGAAGATCTCGGAAGACCAGAAGTTCTACGTGATGCAACGCGGCATTCCCGAGGAGGAAGCCATCGCGCTGATCGTCAACGGCTTCGTCAAGGACGTCATCCAGGAACTGCCGATGGAGTTCGCCGTCGAGGCGCAGAAGCTCATCGGTATTTCCCTTGAAGGCTCAGTCGGCTGACCGCCCAAACGCATACGGACAAGAACAATGCTTGAGATCAAGAACCTGCATGCCCGCATCGCCGAAGACGGCACCGAGATCATCCGTGGCCTGAACCTCACCGTGAAGGACGGCGAGGTCGCAGCCATCATGGGGCCGAACGGCTCGGGCAAATCGACGCTTTCCTATATCCTCGCCGGCCGCGAGGATTATGAGGTCACCGAGGGCGAGATCCTGTTCAACGGCCAGTCCATCCTGGAGATGGATCCGGCCGAGCGCGCCGCAGCCGGCATCTTCCTCGCTTTCCAGTATCCGATGGAGATACCGGGCGTGGCGACGATGGAATTCCTCAAGGTTGCGCTCAATTCGCAGCGCAAGGCGCGTGGCGAGGAGCCGCTGAAGATTCCGGAGATGCTGAAGCGCGTGAAAGATGCCGCCGGCAGCCTGCACATGAGCATGGACATGCTGAAGCGGCCGCTCAATGTCGGCTTTTCCGGCGGCGAGAAGAAGCGCGCGGAAATCCTGCAGATGAAGCTGCTGGAGCCGACGCTCTGCGTGCTGGACGAGACCGATTCCGGCCTCGATATCGACGCGCTGAAGATCGTGGCGGACGGCGTGAACGCCTTGCGCTCGCCCGACCGCTCGATGGTCGTCATCACCCACTACCAGCGCCTGCTAGACTATATCGTGCCCGACAGCGTGCACGTGCTCTATCAGGGCCGCGTGGTGAAATCGGGCGACAAGTCGCTCGCAGTGGAACTCGAGAACAATGGCTATGCCGGCGTGATCGGCGAGGCGGCGTGAGGTGACGGCAATGAACATGCACGCACAGCCTCAGATGACGCCCGCCGAAGCGGCGCTTGTCGAAGGCTTTCTGGCGCGGATGTCGGATCTTCCGGGCAATGCCGAAATGACGGTGCTGCGCGACGAGGCGATCGAGCAGGTCAAGGCCGGCCTGCCCACGCGCCGGGTCGAGGCGTGGCACTATACCGACCTTCGCCGCCTTCTGACGATCGTTCCGGACTTCGATCCGGCCGCCAGGGCGAAGCCGCTTGCCTCGGTGCTCGCCGGCTCCACCGTCCTGCCGGTGTTGAACGGCACGGCCGCGCCGGTGCCGGTAGTCGAAGGTTTCACGGCGACGACGCTGGCGCAGAATCTGCATGACGGCGCGGTGAAGGTTTCCCTCGCCGATGCAGACGATGCGGTGGGCACGATCAACACCGCGCTGGTGAGCGACGGCTATGTCCTGTCGCTCGATGCAGGCGCTTCCATCGAAGCGCCGATCGAGTTGCAGAATGTCCATGCCGGCGGCCAGGCGCATGTGCGCTTCGACGTTTCGATCGGCGCCGGCGCGAAGGCGACCTTCATAGAGCGGCAGGCCGGAGATGGCAGCGCGCTGGTGTCGTCCATCTCGACGCTCGACATCGCCGAAGGCGCGGAGATCGTCTGGATCCTCGTTCAGGAACAGCCGCTCGATGCGAGCTATCTCGGCCGGATCGAGGTGAAGCTCGGCAAGGATGCGAAACTGTCGCTCTTCCTGCTCAATGCGGGCGGCCGTCTCGTACGGCAGGAAGTGAAGGTGGTTGCCGAAGGGCAGTCGAGCATCTTCACCCTGCGCGGCGTCAATCTGCTCGGCGGGCAGACGCATTGTGATGTCACCATGGTGCTCGACCATCTCGGCTATGGCGCGCAATCCACCGAGATCATCCGCAATGTGCTGACGGGCCGGGCGCACGGCGTTTTCCAGGGTCAGATCCGGGTGGCGCAGGAAGCGCAGAAGACCGACGCGAAGATGGCCTGCAATGCGCTGGTCCTCTCCGACGATGCGGAATTCTCCACCAAGCCGGAGCTGGAGATCTTCGCCGACGACGTGGCCTGCGGCCATGGCGCGACGGTGACGGAGATCGACCACGACCATCTCTTCTACCTGATGGCTCGCGGCGTGCCGGAGCTCGAGGCGCGTTCGCTGCTGGTCAAGGCCTTCCTCGCCGAGGTGATCGAGGAGCTGGAAGACGAAGCACTGGTTGTGGCGCTGGAAGAAAAGCTGGACGCCTGGTTCTCCGCTCAGGAGTAGGGTGCTCCGCACAAAGGAAGGAAGCGGCGCGACCGCGCCGGACACCGATGGACCAGAAAGTCGAACACAAGCCCTATGACGTCGCGGCGATCCGCCGCGACTTCCCGATCTTGGCACGGGAGGTCTATGGCAAGCCGCTTGTCTATCTCGACAATGGCGCCTCGGCGCAGAAGCCGCAGGCGATGATCGACGCGGTCACGCATGCCTATGCCCAGGAATATGCCAATGTGCATCGCGGCCTGCATTTCCTCTCCAACGCGGCGACGGATGCATATGAGGCGGCGCGCGAGAAGGTGCGTCGCTTCCTGAACGCGGCCAGCGTGGACGAGATCGTCTTCACCAAGTCCACCACGGAATCGATCAACACCGTCGCCTATGGCTGGGGCATGCCCAATATCGGCGAGGGTGACGAGATCGTCATCTCGATCATGGAGCACCACTCCAACATCGTGCCGTGGCATTTCATCCGCGAGCGGCAGGGCGCGAAGCTTGTCTGGGTGCCGGTGGCCGAAGATGGCAGTTTCGACATCGCCGAGTTCGAGAAGCGGCTGACGCCACGCACGAAACTCGTCGCGATCACGCAGATGTCGAATGTGCTGGGAACGGTGACGCCGGTCCGCGAAATCGTCGAGATCGCTCATGCGCGTGGCATCAAGGTGCTGGTCGACGGCAGCCAGGCCGCGGTTCACATGCCGGTGGACGTGCAGGCGCTGGGCTGCGACTGGTATGTCCTTACCGGCCACAAGGTCTATGGGCCGTCGGGCATTGGCGTGCTCTATGGTCGCAAGGAAGCGCTTGAAGCCATGCGCCCCTTCCAGGGCGGCGGCGAGATGATCCTCGACGTCTCCGAAGATGCGATCAGCTATAACGAGCCGCCGCATCGCTTCGAGGCCGGCACGCCGCCCATCGTGCAGGCGATCGGGCTCGGCGCGGCGCTCGACTATATGGATTCGGTCGGCCGCGACCGTATCGCGGCGCATGAGGCGGATCTGCTCTCCTATGCGCAGGAGCGGCTGTCGCGCATCAATTCGCTGCGCATCTTCGGCACGGCGCCCGGCAAGGGCGCGATCGTCTCCTTCGAGATGCAGGGCATTCATGCGCATGACGTCTCGATGGTGATCGACCGGGCCGGCGTGGCCGTGCGGGCTGGCACGCATTGCGCGCAGCCGCTGCTCAAGCGCTATGGCGTGACCTCGACATGCCGGGCCTCCTTCGCCATGTATAATACACGCGCCGAGGTGGATGCCCTGGCCGAAGCGCTGGAAAAGGCGCGCAGTTTCTTCGGATGAGCGAGATGAGTGACGATATCGCGGCCGAGCCGCAGGCCAATGAAGCGGCAATGCGCAATCCGGGTGAATCGGCTATTCCCGCCGAGGAGCTGGCGCGGCTGACCGACGACATCATCGGTGCGCTGAAGACCGTCTACGATCCGGAAATCCCGGCGGACATCTACGAGCTCGGCCTCGTCTACCGCATCGACATCGAGGACGACCGTTCGGTGAAGATCGATATGACGCTGACGGCGCCCGGCTGTCCGGTGGCGGGCGAGATGCCCGGCTGGGTGCAGAATGCCGTCAGTGCCGTGGAGGGCGTGTCGGATGTCGATGTGCAGATGACATTTGATCCGCCATGGACGCCCGACCGCATGTCGGAAGAGGCGCGGTTCGCGGTCGGCTGGTACTGACCCGGTCGGCGCGGAGACGCGCATGAAGCTCCCTGTCGATCCGGCGGACCATATTCGCAGGAACATGCCGCTCATTGCGCTTCCGTCCTGTCCCCATGTCCGGATTCACGCGGCAAATGCAGGAAGCGGGCTGAGCCGTCTGCTTGGCGACGACGCTGCCGCGCCATATTGGGCATTCGCATGGGCCGGGGGGCTGGCGCTGGCGCGATACGTCTCCGATCATCCCGAATGCGTGGCGGGCTTGCGCGTGCTGGACTTCGGCGCGGGCTCGGGGCTCGTCGGCATTGCGGCGGCGAAGGCCGGCGCATATGCGGTCACGGCGGCTGAGACGGACCCTATGGGGGCAGTGGCGATCACGCTGAATGCGGCGGCGAACGAGGTCAGGATCAATCGGGTCGCGCGCGACATGACGGGCGGGCCCGTGCCGGAGGTGGATGTCATCCTGGCCGGAGACGTATTCTACGACGCGGCGCTTGCCCGCACCGTGACCGGCTTTTTCGACAGATGTGCTGCGCAAGGTATCCGCATTCTGGTTGGCGATCCGGGACGGGTACATCTGCCGCTGGCCCGACTGACCGAATGCGCGCGCTATCCGGTGGCCGATTTTGGGGAGAGTGCCGGCGCCGCGGGTTCGGTGGCCTGCGTTCATATGTTTGCGTGACTTGAAGCGGGTGGGAAACTTCACCACTTTCAGGTAGAACTGGTTCGATCCCCGGGCCTTGAACCCGGCGGAAATGGAGCATGGCATGGGAAGATTTCAGGTCATTTCGCTGACCGACGGAGCTGCGGAGCGTATCCGGGAGATCGTGTCGGATCGTGACGATGCAAAGGGAGTGCGCGTCGGTATCAAGAAGGGTGGCTGCGCGGGCATGGAATATACGATCCAACTCGTGACCGAGCCGGAAGCGAAGGACGACCATATCGAGCATGCGGGCGCGCATGTGTGGGTGGCGCCCGAGGCCGCGCTCTACCTGCTCGGCACGCAGATGGACTTCGAGGTCACGACGCTCAGGACGGGCTTCACCTTCAACAATCCGAATCAGTCATCCGCCTGTGGCTGCGGCGAATCCGTCGAGCTGAAGCCGGCGGACCTGAAGGAGCTGGCGGAGGCGCGGGCAGGGGCCTAGTTTCGGCTTGCCGACAGGCTGCTTGGTGACAAGCCCGCCGGGCCGCGCCATAGTCACCACATGGATCAGGACTATCTGCGCGACCTCTTTGCCGGCATCGGCCCGATCTCGCTCCGCCGCATGTTCGGTGGATACGGAATCTATCAGGACGGCACGATCTTCGCGGTCGTGCTGCGCGACCAACTTCTCCTCAAGGGCGATGCAGAGGTTGCGGACGAATATGAAGCGGCCGGCATGGTGCGCTGGCAATATGTCGGCAAGCGCCACGGCAAGCCGGTGGCAATGCCCTACTGGACCGCTCCCGAAAGCGCGCTGGACGACCCCGACGAGATGACAGACCTGGCCCGCAAGGCACTGTCAGCGGCGCGGCGCAGCGCGAGTTGAGCGCTTTACCGCGGCCTGAGTCCTTCGACGGGCGAGCCCCGAAGGACGTACCCGACGAGATCAGACTTTCACGACAATCTTCATGAAATCGGGCAGGTCGTCGCCGAAACCAACGGTGCGGTCGCCATTGTCGCGCTCGCGCGGCTCGCTTCTTGCGGCGTTCTGCGCACGGATCGCATCGCGGCGTTCCCGCTTCTCGGTGTCGCGGGCAGGTGTGGGGGCGGCTTCGACAGCCTCCTCGACTTCCGCCGATGCCTCCTCGCGCGGGCGGCGGCCACGGCGTTCCTCGCCGTCACGCGGCTTGCGCTCGCGATCGCCGCGTCCTCGCCCGGCGCGCTGGGGAGCACCCCTTCCGCGACGCGGTGCATCCTCGGCTGAATCGTCGGTCGTCAGGGTCGTAAGATCGCCGTCGAGCCATTCGATCTGCTGGTTCGTCAGCTTCAGGATGGCGTCGAGATATTTCGTGTCCGACCTGGTGACGATCGTGAACGCCTTGCCCGACCGTCCGGCGCGGCCGGTGCGGCCGATGCGGTGGACATAATCCTCCGCATGGATAGGCACGTCGAAATTGAAGACGTGGCTGACATCGGGAATGTCGAGGCCGCGCGCGGCGACGTCGGACGCCACCAGCAGCTTGAGCTTGCCGTCACGGAACGCGGCGAGCATCGCCATGCGGGCGCGCTGGTCCATGTCGCCATGCAGCGCGCCGGCATCGAAATCGTGCTTCACCAGCGAGCGGAAGAGCTCCGACACATCCACCTTGCGGTTGCAGAAGATGATCGCGTTCTTCAGGCCGTCTTCCTCGGCGCGGATGAGCTTGCGCAGCGTTTCGCGCTTGTCCCAGCTCTTGGAGCCGGACTTCACGAGGCGCTGGGTGATGTTTTCGCCAGTCGTCGCCGCACGGGCAACTTCCACGCGCACCGGCGCCTGCAGGAACTGTTCGGTGAGCTTGGTGATCTCCGGCGGCATGGTGGCGGAGAAGAAAAGCGTCTGACGGGTGAAGGGAATGAGCTTGGCGATGCGCTCGATATCCGGGATGAAGCCCATGTCGAGCATGCGGTCCGCCTCGTCAATGACGAGAATTTCCACGGCCGACAGAAGCAGCTTGCCGCGCTCGAAATGGTCGAGCAGGCGGCCCGGCGTTGCGATCAGCACATCCGCGCCGCGTTCCAGCTTCTTCTCCTGTTCGTCGAAGGAGACGCCGCCGATCAGGAGGGCGATATTGAGGCGGTGGTTCTTGCCGTATTTAACGAAGTTCTCCTCCACCTGCGCCGCCAGTTCGCGGGTCGGTTCGAGGATGAGCGTGCGCGGCATCCGTGCGCGGGCGCGGCCCTTTTCGAGGCGCGTGATCATCGGCAGCACGAAGGCGGCGGTCTTGCCGGTGCCCGTCTGGGCGATGCCGAGGACATCCTTTCCCTGAAGCGCATGCGGTATGGCGCCGGCCTGGATCGGCGTCGGCGTCGTGTAACCGGCGTCGGTCACCGCGCCGAGAACTTTGGCTGAAAGGCCGAGATCCGCGAATGTTGGCGCGGTTTCAGCAATCTGATCGTCAGATGACACTTGTGTGGTTGTCTTCACAGTTGGGACGCCGGCGGCAGCGTCACGATATCGCAGCCGGCCACAAGGCCGGGGCACCAGTGCTCGCTATGGCGTCAATGCCCGGATGTCAACAAGATCGTGGCCAAAGGCGCCTTCGATTGCTCATTTTCGCGGATTTTTCACGTATAATTGTCAATAGCGGAACTGTTCCGTCAGGATTCTCTCATCCCACGAATGGCTCGCGTCGAAAAGAATGGTCGCGGTACGGTTGCGCGACTCCCGCACCGTCACCGTCCGCACCGACCGGACTTCCAGATTGTCGGCCACCGCATTGACCGGCCGCTTGGCATATTCCAGCACGTCGAACGTCACTTCCGCGCGATTTGGAAGCAGCGCGCCACGCCACCTGCGGGGGCGAAAGGGGCTGACGGGGGTCAGGGCCAGGAGCGGCGCGTCCAGCGGCAGGATCGGCCCGTGGGCGGAGAGGTTATAGGCCGTGGAACCCGCCGGGGTCGCCACCATCACGCCATCGCACACAAGCTCCTCGAGGCGCAGATGCCCGTCGATGAGGATGCGCAGGCGGGCCGCCTGCGCCGCCTGCCGGAACAATGAGACCTCATTGATCGCAATGGCGCGGTGGCCCGTGCCGCCCACGTCCTCTGCCTCCATTTCGAGGGGACGGATCGTTTCCGCGATCGCCGCGGCGATGCGCTCGCGCAGGCCTTCCTCGCTATACTCGTTCATGAGGAATCCGATCGTGCCGCGATTCATGCCGTAGATCGCGCGCCCGGTGTCCATGTTCTCATGGAGCGTCTGGAGCATGAAGCCGTCGCCGCCGAGCGGAACGATGATGTCCGCTTCCTCGATGCGGGCCTGCCCGTAGAGTGCGGAAAGGCGCGCCGCCGCCGCCTGGGCATCCTCGCTGTCGGCGGCGATGAAGGCAATGGATTGCGGAAGCTGATCGCTCATGGGCCCTCCCGGCATATGGCACCCGGTCAGGTAGCATGTGCAGGCGGCGGCGGCGAGGGGTAGCATTCGCGCTGCCCATACTGCCTGCTGGCCGGCGGCAAATACGTTTTACTCATCCGCCAAATATGCTATCGCCGCCGCGTTGCCCTTGTAGCTCAGTTGGTAGAGCACCTGATTTGTAATCAGGGGGTCGCGGGTTCGAATCCTGCCGGGGGCACCAGCTTTTCTTTCCCTCACGCTTCCGCGGCCCTGCGGCCGCTTCGCTCCGGGAGGGCGCCGGACTGCCGGCGGCGGGCGGTCGCCCTTGCGAACCTGCGGGTTCGAGGCATCGGCGATAACCTACGCGCTCGCAATTGCGCCACAAGCCACCCATATGCTTGCCGATGAGACCAGTTCGGGGGCTCCGAGATGATCCGCATCCTGCTTTTTCTCTTGCTTGTGTCGGCGCTTTTCCTCGTGGCGATCCAGATCGCCCGTGCGGCCCAGCGCGCCGATCTGGACTGGACGGGCATCACCTTCATGATCGGCTTCGTGGTGATGGCGTTCTACCTGCGCCATGTAACCGGCCTGGGTTGAGCCTCGCGCTTAGCGGCGCATCAGGCCGCGAATGAATGTGACGCCGAAGAAGAGCGCGAAGCCGGCTATGACGCCCATGGTGAGGTTGAGGGCGATATCCAGCTTGCAGCCTGCGCCCAGGCCGGCCTGGCAACCCGGATCGGTGTAGAGCACCAGCAGCATCAGGCAATAGACGGCGGCCGGGCCGACCAGCATTCCCGCCACGCCCCAGGCCGCCGCGCGCCTGACAATCTCGCCCATCCGAATTCCCCGATTGTGCGATTCGAGCATAGCGTGCGCCCATCGATGGCGAAAGCGCCGCGCGCCGGAACCTGCCTCATCCAGAGACGTTTCGCGTCAATTCCACAAAGGAGAAGTCAGATGCCTGCAACCTCGAAAGCGCAACAGAAAGCCGCAGGTGCAGCCCTCTCGGCCAAGCGCGGCGAAACGAAGAAGAAGGAGCTCAAGGGCGCCTCGCGGGAAATGTACGAATCCATGAGCGAGAAGCAGCTCGAGGAATTCGCCGAGACCAAGCGCAAGGGATTGCCCGAGAAGAAGACGAAGCACTGAGTGAAGCCGGGCGCGGCGAGGGATGCCGCGCCTCGGCTTGCGTTCAGCGCGCGCGCGCTTCGAGGCTGCCCGGACGCGGGCTGAGCAGAAGGACGATTGAGCCGATGGCCGCGGAGACCAGCGAGCCAGCCAATATGCCGATCTTGACCCCGTCCTGTAGCGCCGGATCGTCGGGGAAGGCGAGCAGACCGATGAACAGGCTCATCGTGAAGCCGATGCCGCACAGGAGCGATACGCCGAATATGTGCATTCGGGACGCGTTTGCGGGCGCATCCGCCAGGCCGGTCCTGATAGCGATCATGCCGCTGCCATAGACGCCCAGCACCTTGCCGGCGACGAGGCCCGCCGCAACGCCGAGCGTGAGCGGCTCCAGCATGGAGGCGAAGGTCACGCTCCCTAGCGATACGCCGGCATTCGCGAAGCCGAAGATCGGGATGATGACGAACGGCACGACGCGGTGCAGGGCATGCTCCAACTGGTGCAGCGGCGAGCCGACAAGGTCTCGCGCAATGCCGGGCTGACGCTTCAACGGGATCGTCAATGCCAGTGCGACACCGGCAACCGTGGCGTGGATGCCGGATTGGAACACGAAGAACCAGAGTGCGACGCCCAGAACCACATAGGGAAGCAGGCGGATCACGCCGGCCCGGTTGAGGACGATCAAGGCGAGCAGCGTGACCGCTGCGCCGCCCAGCGCCCACAGCGCGATGTCAGCGGTGTAGAAGATCGCGATGATGATGACCGCTCCAAGGTCGTCGATGATGGCGAGTGCGGTGAGGAAAACCTTCATCGCCGCCGGCACGCGATTGCCGAACAGGGACAATACGCCGAGCGCGAATGCGATGTCCGTGGCGGTCGGGATCGCCCAGCCGCGCAGCGCGTCGGGATTACCGCTGTTGATCGCCACGAAAATCAGCGCCGGCGCGATCATGCCGCCGGCGGCGCAGATGCCCGGCAGGATGCGGCGCGGCCAGGTCGAGAGCTGGCCGTCGAGGAATTCGCGCTTGATCTCCAGCCCGACCAGCAGGAAGAACACCGCCATCAGCGCGTCATTGACCCAGTGGAGCAGGCTGAGCGGGCCGATATAGGCCGACAGGGCGCGGAAATAGGCCGGCGCCAGCGGCGAGTTCGCCACGATGAGCGCCAGGGCGGCAGCAGCCATCAGGACGATGCCGCCTGCGGCTTCATTGTCGATGAACGAACGGAAAAGGGATTTGCGGTTCGGCTGGTCAGCGCGCATCAGCGCCCTCCTTCAGAAAACGGTTGGTCTCGTTCTCCGTAGTCGGGCAAGCCCGGGCGCACGCAGCACACGCTTGTGTGAATATGTATGAGACCCGGCGATAAGGCAAGTCGGTCATCGCCGCGGTTGACTTTGGAGCGGCAATGGCCTAGTCGGGCCCGGTCGTCGGCCAGAAATGTCCGGCGCGTCTTTTTGTGCGGCCATCAGGATGCGCAAAGAAAAACCGACGTGTCCCGTGGTCCCGGTCCGCAAAGCGTGCGTGGCAGGACCTGTCAGGTTCCCGGCAGGGAGCCAGAGGAGGGCGCGTTTCCTTCAGGCCGGATGTGAAAATCCGGCTGCAACTATTTGAAAGGGAATGCGATGAGCAAGCGCGAATCCGCAAAGTACAAGATCGACCGCCGTCTTGGCGAAAATATCTGGGGCCGCCCGAAGTCCCCGGTTAACAAGCGCGAATACGGCCCCGGCCAGCACGGCCAGCGCCGCAAGGGCAAGCTTTCGGACTTCGGCGTGCAGCTGCGCGCCAAGCAGAAGCTGAAGGGCCATTACGGCGATATTTCCGAAAAGCAGTTCCGCAAGATCTATGACGAGGCCAGCCGCCGCAAGGGCGATACGCCGGAGACGCTGATCGGCCTTCTGGAGTCGCGCCTCGATGCCGTCGTGTATCGTGCCAAGTTCGTGCCGACGATCTTCGCCGCGCGCCAGTTCATCAATCACGGCCACGTCAATGTGAACGGCCGCCGCACCAATATCGGCTCCTATCGCTGCAAGCCGGGCGACGTGATCGAGGTGCGCGAGAAGTCGAAGCAGCTCGCCATCGTTCTCGAGGCGACGCAGCTCGCCGAGCGCGACGTGCCGGACTATATCGAAGCCGACCACAACAAGATGAAGGCCACCTACATCCGCGTTCCCGGCCTCTCGGACGTGCCTTTCGCCGTCCAGATGGAACCGAACCTGGTGGTCGAGTTCTATTCGCGCTGATCCCTCGCGCACCAAACTTGCGAAAGGCCGCCCTTGGGCGGCCTTTTTCATTGGGGGAAGAGCGGTTTCCATGCGGTGGTCCGATGCTCTATGAGAGCATGAGGCGGGACAGCACATCATGACCATTCATCAAGGCCCTATCCTTACCGCCGGCGAGGCACCGGACGCGGATGGTTGCCATCCGATGTTCCGCGCCGCGCCGTCCTCGGTGGAGTTCAACAAGCTGCGCAAGCGCCTGTTGCGGCAGGTGCGCCAGACGCTCGACGACTATGGCATGGTGCGCCCCGGCGCGCGCTGGCTGGTGGCGCTGTCGGGCGGCAAGGATTCCTATGGGCTGCTCGCGCTTCTGCTCGACCTCAAATGGCGCGGCATGCTGCCGGTCGACCTGCTCGCCTGCAATCTCGACCAGGGCCAGCCGAACTTTCCGAAGCATATCCTGCCGGATTTCCTCGCCGCGAACGGGGTTCCGCACCGCATCGAATATCGCGACACCTATTCGATCGTGACCGACAAGATCGGCGAGGGGCAGACCTATTGCTCGCTCTGCTCGCGCCTGCGGCGCGGCCATCTCTACCGGATCGCGCGCGAGGAAGGCTGCGAGGCGCTGGTGCTGGGGCATCATCGCGAGGATGTGCTCGAGACCTTCTTCATGAACCTCTTCCATGGTGGGCGGCTGGCGGCCATGCCGCCAAAGCTGCTCAATGACGATGGAGACGTGACGGTGCTGCGCCCGCTCGCCTTCTGCGCCGAGCCTGACCTTGCGCGCCTCGCCGAGGGGATGCGCTTCCCGATCATCCCCTGCGATCTCTGCGGTAGCCAGGACGGTCTTCAGCGCAATGCGATGAAAGCCATGCTCGACGAGATGGAGCGCCGCATGCCGGGCCGCAAGGAGACGATGATCCGCGCACTCGCCAATGCGCGGCCCTCGCATCTGCTGGACCGCGCATTGTTCGATTTCGCCGGGCTGGCGCCGGCTGTCAGTGCGACGGCGGATTGACCGTCCGGAAGAGCTTTCCTTTTTCCGCCACCAGCACCAGCATCAGGCCGGCCAGCGAACAGAAGAAATAGCCGGCGGCCAGCGGCATGACGGTGCCGTCGAACGCCTGGCCGATCAGTGCGCCGATGATGCCGCTGAAGATCGTCTGGATGAAGCTCTGCACCGAGGAAGCGATGCCGGCGACATGGCCGAGCGGCTCCATGGCGAGCGAGTTGAAATTCGCGCCGACCCAGGAAAACAGGATCATCGCCAGGCCGAACATGCCGGTGAAGGCCCAGAGCGGCACCGGCCCGGCGAGCGACACGGCGAATGCGATGCCGTTGACGATGACGAAGCCGACCAGCGCCCCGTGCGACAGTCGCCGCATGCCGACACGCCCGACCAGTTGCGAATTGAGGAAGGACGACACCGCCATCAGCCCCGCAACCGCGGCGAAATAGATCGGGAAGGCGGCGCCGACGCCGTAGATGCCCTGATAGATCTGCTGGGCGGAATTGATGAAGCCGAAAAGCGAGCCGAAGATGATGGTGAGCGCCATCGTGTACAGGATCGAGATGCGCGTCGTCACAACCACGCGGAAGCCGCTCATGATCGATGGGAGCGACAGTGGCCGGCGATATTCCTCGTGCAGGGTTTCCGGCAGGCGCAGCGCGGTCCAGGTGAAGATCAGCAGCGTCAGTACGCCCATCATGACGAAGATGTAGTGCCAGTCCAGACCCAGCATGATGAGCTGGCCGATCGACGGCGCGATGACAGGTACCATCATGAACACCATGAAGACCAGCGACATGATCTCCGCCATCTGCCGCCCGCCGAATACGTCGCGGATCACCGAGACGATGATGACGCGCGTGGCCGCCGCGCCGAATCCCTGGATGAAGCGGAGAACCAGCAGCATCTCGAAATTCTGTGATGCCGCGGCAGCGAAGGAGGCGACGATATAGATCAGAAGCCCCGCCAGCAGCGGCGGGCGCCGCCCGAAACGGTCGGACAGCGGACCGAAGAAAAGTGTCGCGATGCCCATCCCCACGACATAGGCGGAAATCACATATTGCCTGTGGTTCTCGTTCTCGACGCCGAGGCTGGCGCCGATCTGCTGGAGGCCCGGCAGCATGACGTCGATCGCCAGCGCGTTGACCGCCATCAGCGCAGCGCCGAAGGCGATGAATTCGGCGCGCGAAATGGGCAGCCGCCCGGCCGCCTGCGAGGCGTCAGTTCGCTGTTCCATCATGTCGATCCTTCAGAAATAGAAACGAAGATGCGCCGACGGTGGCCGGCGCATCTTCGTTGATTCGTATGAAATTCGATGACGGAGGATAAATGCCTCCGCTGTAATTGTCAGGCGGCTTTGACGCCGACACCCTTGTCCTGCAGGAAATCCTGCAACTCGCCGGCCTGGAACATTTCGCGCACGATGTCGCAGCCGCCGACGAACTCACCCTTCACATAGAGCTGGGGAATGGTCGGCCAGTTGGAATATTCCTTGATGCCCTGACGAAGCTCGTCGGAGGTCAGGATGTTGATTCCTTTGTAGTCGACGCCGAGATAGTCGAGAATCTGGACGACCTGACCGGAAAATCCGCATTGCGGGAAACCGGGCGTGCCCTTCATGAAGAGTACGACGTCGTTGCTCTTGACCTCATTGCCGATGAATTCGCTGATCGCGGCCATGTCACATCTTCCTCTGCGGCGTCGGGATTC
The DNA here is from genome assembly GCA_035555795.1 of Rhizobiaceae bacterium. Lineage (GTDB taxonomy): Bacteria > Pseudomonadota > Alphaproteobacteria > Rhizobiales > Rhizobiaceae > RCIO01. The sequence continues at coordinate 102,900 of DATMGE010000082.1, forward strand.
GCCGCGAAAATTGGTGGATACCAATACATAGGCGAAGCAGATGGTCGTGTCGAGTTACACAATTACTGTGTCGGATCGCAACGCAACTGCCCCGTTGCGGCAGCGACGCCGGATGCGAAATCGAATTTCGTTTCCGCCGTGATGACCGCACCCAACCCATCTGCCTTGTATTTGGCCAATTGAGGGCAGTTCTTCCGCGTGGCGGCAGCCTTGCGCTCCCAGAAGGTGGCGCTTGTCGCGCTCACCGCCACTTCGTCAGCCGGCGCGTCCAGCACATAGCTGCGCCGATCGAGATCGAAGATCACAACATCGCCCTGCGGACCGGTGGAGCGCGTCATGATGAGATAGCGCGGCGTCAGCGCCTCGAACCAGAGCGGATCGCCATTGGCGCCGACGACGAAATCGGCGCTGCTCTCCGTCACCCTGCAGGCGGATTTGTCGCCTGGCTTGCGCACTTTCACGGCAAACAGCGTGCCGGCATCGTGCTTCTGCTCGATCGCGTTGACATGGAAGCGCGGCACGGAATGACAGCCGAATTGCTGTGACAGCGCCGGTTGCGCGCCGAATGCGAGGGCTGCAAGCGCAACCAAGGCAAGAAATGGGCGCATGTCGGTCTCCGTGCGGGATTTAGCGCGTGGCGGCGCCGCGCCGCAGCGATTTGCGGTGCGTGCGCGTTTTCGCGCCGACACGCTTTTGTTGAGTCGTGGATCGGGTGCGCGTGGTTTTCTTGCGGCTGGTCTGGCGGGAGGCCGGCTTGAGCAGTTTCTCGATCCGTCTGAGCCGTTCGGTCGGTGTCAGGCTGCGCTTGCGGCGGCGCGAGCGCTTGCCTGTTCCGACTGTCTTGCCGACTTCCCGCAAGATGCCGTCCAGCACGTTCCTGACGACTTCGTCGACAAGCGACATGATCCGCCTCGAAGAGCTATTTGGGTGCGCTGGTCTGGAGCGCGAGCGCGTGCAATGCGCCGCCCATATGCCCCTGCAGCGCCTCATAGACCATCTGGTGCTGTTGGACGCGCGTCTTGCCGCGGAAGGCTTCGGAGACGACCTCGGCCGCATAGTGGTCGCCATCGCCTGCGAGGTCGCGGATGGAGACCTGCGCGTCGGGGAAGGCTTCCTTGATCATGCGCTCGATGTCGTGTGAATCCATGGGCATTGAGCGGCTCCGTCAGCTATCCATGAAACCGGGGAACCACGCCTCGTGCGCGGTCTCGAGTTCCGCCACCGATATCGCACGCGCCCCGGCAAGTTTCAATTCCGTGCCGTCCGTCGTGCCGATGCGGTGAGCCATGAACCCGCCGGCACGCGCCTTGTCGCCGATGCCGCGCAGCAGGTCCGCATCGTCGCGGATCGTCACCAGGTAGCGGCCCTGATCCTCGCCGAACCAGACGGCAACCGGATCCGCGCCGCCGGGCAGGTCGATGCTCGCGCCGATGCCCGACGCCATTGCCATTTCCGCGACGGCGACCGCAAGGCCGCCATCCGACAGGTCATGCACGGCGGTGGCGACACCATCGCGGACAAGCCCACGCACGAAATCGCCGACGGCACGCTCATGGGCGAGGTCGACCGGCGGCGGCGGGCCGTCGGAGCGGCCATGCAGGTCGCGCATGTAGATGGACTGGGCGAGGTGGCCGCCCCAGCCTTCCGGTGCGCCGACCAGCAGGAGGATCTCGCCGGCGGCGGCGAAGGAGGCCCGCGCCGCATGCGTCCAATCCGGGATGAGGCCGACGCCGCCAATGGTCGGCGTGGGCAGGATCGCGACGCCGTTGGTCTCGTTGTAGAGCGAGACATTGCCCGACACGATGGGGAAATCCAGAGCGCGGCAGGCTTCGCCGATGCCCTGGATCGCCTTCACCAGTTGCCCCATGATCTCGGGCCGCTCGGGATTGCCGAAATTGAGGTTGTCGGTCGCGGCCAGCGGCTCCGCCCCGGTGGCGGTGAGGTTGCGCCAGCACTCGGCCACCGCCTGCTTGCCGCCTTCGAACGGATCGGCCTCGACATAGCGCGGCGTCACGTCCGAGGAGAAGGCGAGCGCCTTGGTCGGATGGCCTTCGACGCGCACCACGCCGGCGTCGCCGCCCGGCCGCTGGATCGAATTGCCCTGGATCAGTGTGTCATACTGCTCCCAGACCCAGCGGCGGCTGGACAGGTTGGGGCTGCCGACGAGCTTCAGCAGCGCATCGGCTATGTCGGCCTGCGGCACGTCGCCGGCGGCGAGGGCAGGGCGCGCGGCAGACTCCACCCAGGGGCGGTCATATTCCGGCGCCTCATCGCCCAGTTCCTTGATCGGCAGGTTCGCGACCTCTTCGCCCTGATGGAGGATGCGGAAGCGCAAATCGTCGGTCGTGTGGCCGACAATGGCGAAGTCGAGCCCCCATTTGCGGAAGATGCCTTCGGCCTCGGCCTCTTTTTCGGGGCGCAGCACCATCAGCATGCGCTCCTGGCTCTCCGACAGCATCATCTCATAGGCGCTCATGCGCTCCTCGCGCACCGGCACCTTGTCCAGGTCGAGCTCGATGCCGAGGTCGCCCTTGGCGCCCATCTCCACGGCCGAACAGGTGAGGCCGGCGGCTCCCATGTCCTGGATGGCGATGACGGCGCCCGATGCCATCAGTTCGAGGCAGGCTTCCAGCAGGCACTTTTCGGTGAAGGGATCGCCCACCTGCACGGTGGGGCGCTTCTCCTCGATCGAATCGTCGAACTCGGCCGAGGCCATGGTCGCGCCGCCGACGCCGTCGCGGCCGGTCTTGGCGCCGAGATAGACGACGGGCAGGCCGACGCCCTCGGCCTTGGAGTAGAAGATGGCGTCGGTTTTGGCGAGGCCGGCGGCGAAGGCGTTGACGAGGATATTGCCATTGTAGCGGGCGTCGAAGTTCACCTCGCCGCCAACGGTGGGCACGCCGAACGAATTGCCGTAACCGCCGACGCCAGCCACCACGCCGGCAACCAGATGCTTCGTCTTCGGATGGTCCGGCGCGCCGAAGCGCAGCGCGTTCATGGCAGCGATCGGCCGCGCACCCATGGTGAAGACGTCGCGCAATATGCCGCCCACGCCGGTCGCCGCCCCCTGATAGGGCTCGATATAGGAGGGGTGGTTGTGGCTCTCCATCTTGAAGACGACCGCATCGCCGTCGCCGATGTCGACGACGCCGGCATTTTCGCCCGGTCCCTGGATGACGCGCGGCCCCTTGGTGGGCAGCGTGCGCAGCCACTTCTTGGAGCTCTTGTAGGAACAATGCTCGTTCCACATGGCCGAGAAGATGCCGAGCTCGGTGAAGCTCGGCTCGCGGCCTATCAGGTCCAGAATGCGCTGGTACTCATCCGGCTTCAGGCCGTGCGAGGCGATGAGCTCGGGCGTGATGGGGATGTCGTTGCGAATGGTCATGGCGTCCGGGCGTTTGGGAGAATGGGTCGGTGAGGTGCAGGTAGCCTGTCGAGCATGACTGCGACAACTCCCAGCACGACAAAAAGTGCGAACATCATGGCGCTTGCAGCCAGCACGGATGCCCAGCCATTCGTCATATAGTCGAGGAAGGGGTAGGGCACCTCGTCGGCAATGGGCGAGCGCACCAGCGCAAAGGCCAGATAGGCGAGGGGGTAAGCTAGCCAGAGCGGCAGGTTCGCCAGCCGCGTGCTGCCGTCGCGCCCGACGAGAAACCACCAGGCGGCGTAGAGCACCGGCGTGACATAATGCAGCGTCGCATCGGCAATGAAGAACAGGCCCTGCGGGCTCCAGAGAGGCGCGAGGATCGTGGCATAGACGATCGAGACGACGGCGATCGCTACGGCCACGCCGGCGCGGACGGTCGGGCGCGCGAAGAAGGCGAGCCGGCGTCCATCGAGGATCGCAGCAACAAAGGTGAGCACGACCGCGATATTGGTGAGGATCGTGAAGAAAGAGAAGAAGAAGACAAGTGCGCCGGGAAGGCTGCGGCCGGCGTCAAGCGCTGCCGGAATGGTGAGCGAGAACTGAAGGATCAGCCCCGCCAGAGCGAGCAGAAGGCCGAGCCAGGTCAGCGCCGGGCCCACCTCATGCCCTCGCGCCGCAGGCGGCGTCGCCGGAAGCCCATCTGTGGATGTCGGACGAGATCTGCGACGCCTGCGCGCCGCTCATCAGCGGGCCATAGGCGTTGAGGCGCGCCGGCTTGCCCGTGGCTTCGACGACGAGCTTGGGGAGGCCGCCGACATTGCCGCGCGGCACGGCCAGAATACGCGGCTTCCCGGAATGGGATGTCAGTTCCGGCGAGAGCGCGAGGCCCGCAAAGGCGCCGTTCTTGCCGCCGAACCAGCATTTCTGCGAGGCGACGGCGATGCGCTCCATGGTGGAAAGCGCCGAATTGTCGCCGGGGCGTGAGATATTGTCCGATGGCCGAGGCGCCGATTGGCAGCCAGCCATCGCAAACAGGACGAGAGCGAGGCCGCCGATGCGACGTATCATGCCGCGTGGTCCAGCAGGCTTTCGAAGAGTGCGCGTCCGTCGCTGCCGCCATGGGCGACTTCGATCAGGTTCTCCGGATGCGGCATGAGACCCAGCACATTGCCGTGCTCGCTGACGATGCCGGCAATGTCGTTCAGCGACCCGTTGGGGTTCGTGCCTTCGGCATAGCGGAAGACGACGCGGTTTTCGCCCTCAAGGCGCGCGAGAGTTTCGGCATCGGTGAAATAATTGCCGTCATGATGCGAGACGGGGCAGCGGATGATCTGGCCTTGGCTGTAGTGGCGCGTGAACGGCGTCTGCGCGTTGGCGACCTCCAGCTTCACCTCGCGGCAGACGAATTTCAGCGAGGCGTTGCGCATCAGCGCGCCGGGCAGCAGGCTGGCTTCGAGCAGGATCTGGAAGCCGTTGCACACGCCCATGACGAGCACGCCCTGCGCCGCCTTTTCGGCGACGGCACGCATGACCGGCATGCGCGCGGCGATCGCGCCGCAACGCAGGTAGTCGCCATAGGAAAAGCCGCCCGGAATGACGATCAGGTCGACATCGGGAATTTCCGTGTCGGTCTGCCAGATGGTCAGCGGCGGCCTGCCGCCGATGCTGGTCAGCGCCGCGATCATGTCGCGGTCGCGGTTGAGGCCGGGAAGGAGGACGACGGCGGATTTCATGTCTTTGGCGGCTCGTATGAGAATTGGGCCTTCTCGGCCAGTTCACGCAGTTCCAGGCGTTTCACATCACCAACATCCTGCCGAACTTCAGAAAGCTCATGATGCATGCGCTTCGTGAGTTCGTAGATTAGCTCGTTGGTGACTTCCGGCATTGCCGTCTCCGCGGCCTAGTCGATGCTGACAGAATAGTTCTCAATCACCGTATTCGCCAGAAGCTTGTCGCACATGGCCTTCAGCTCGGCCTCGGCGGTGGCGCGGTCGGTCGAAGCCAGCTCGATGTCGAACACCTTGCCCTGGCGGACGGAATCGACGCCGGAAAAGCCCAGGCCGGACAGCGCGCCCTCGATCGCCTTTCCCTGCGGGTCGAGTACGCCGTTCTTGAGCGTTACGGTGATGCGGGCCTTCATGGAACTGGCTGTGCTCCGTGCTGAATGCAGGTTCGAGGGAGGAAGGGCAGCCTAGTGGATGCTGCCCTTGTCGTCCTTGTTGGAAGCGACGAGGACCGGGCCGGATCGCGGCGCCTCGTTCTCGTTCATGATGCCGAGGCGGCGGGCGACCTCCTGATAGGCCTCCACCAGCCCGCCCATGTCGCGGCGGAAGCGGTCCTTGTCCAGCTTGTCCTGCGTGGCGACGTCCCAGAGGCGGCAGGAATCCGGCGAGATCTCGTCGGCGACGACGACGCGCATCATGTCGCCCTCGAACAGGCGGCCGCATTCGATCTTGAAATCGACGAGCTGGATGCCGACGCCGAGGAAGAGGCCGGAGAGGAAATCGTTGACGCGGATGGCGAGCGCCATGATGTCGTCGATCTCCTGCGGGCTCGCCCAGCCGAAGGCGGTGATGTGCTCTTCCGACACCATCGGGTCGTCCAGCGCATCGGCCTTGTAGTAGAATTCGATGATCGAGCGCGGCAGCACGGTGCCTTCCTCGATGCCGAGCCGCTTGGCCAGCGAGCCGGCGGCGATGTTGCGCACCACGACCTCGAGCGGAATGATCTCCACTTCCTTGATCAGCTGCTCGCGCATATTGAGCCGGCGGATGAAGTGGGTGGGGATGCCCATCCGGTTCAGATGGTTGAAGATGTGCTCGGAAATGCGGTTGTTGAGCACACCCTTGCCATCGACGACCTCGTGCTTCTTCTTGTTGAAGGCGGTCGCGTCGTCCTTGAAGAACTGGATAAGCGTACCCGGCTCGGGGCCTTCGTAAAGAATCTTGGCCTTGCCTTCGTAAATGCGGCGCCTGCGGTTCATGGCACTCTCTAGGATTGGCGACGGCGGGGCCGTCGGGAGCGCGGCGTATCGCCGCCGCTTGCATTACTCTCCCGCCGTCTATCCCAATCCTATCTGTTGCTCAATCGGCAAAAGGCACGATCAACCGCTTTGGGAACGCGAATTGCCGCAGGGATGTGCCGTGGCCGCTTGACCGGGCTGCGCCCTTTTGGTTTCTGCTCGCCGAACCCATATCCGGTGACGGACGATGATTTCCCCCAAGGAGGACCTGCGATGAGCAGCATGAAGGACCGCGAAGAAGGTTTCGAGCGCAAGTTCGCCTTTGATGAAGAACTGAAGTTCAAGGCGACCGCGCGCCGCAACAAGCTGCTCGGCCTGTGGACTGCCGAAATGCTCGGCAAGACGGGTGACGACGCTGAAAGCTACGCCAAAGAGGTCGTGCGCGCCGATTTCGAGGAAGCCGGCGACGACGACGTGTTCCGCAAGGTCCGGGCCGACCTCGATGCGGCTGGCGTGGCCCTGTCCGACGAGGATATCCGCACCAAGATGCTCGAGCTGCTCGCAACGGCCGTCGAGCAGGTCCAGAACAGCTAGGCTGTCAGCCGGCCCTCGCGGGCTGTCATTTCTTCGCGGCGCGGCGTGCTTCCCGCGCCGCGATTCGTTCTGTCGTGGCCTTGCTGGTCAATTCGCGCAGCGCATCCTTGCCGTTCCAGCGCGCGGTCTTGTCGTCCTGCGCTGCAAGCCGTGTCGCGGTCTCGACAGCCCTTGCATGAAGGAAAGCGGAGCGCTTGCCGATGGAGCGCAGCGCCCAGTTCACCGCCTTGCGCACGAAATTGCGCGGGTCTGTGGCGTGTTTCTCGATGAGAGGAAGGAAGTCCACGAAGGTCTCGTCGGGTTCCTTTTTGCGATGGATGGTCGCCCACGCGATCATCGCAAAGGCGGTGCGGCGGACGAATTCGCGCTCGTCGGGCGCAAATTCCGCGATCAGCTCACGCCAGAAGGCGGTGTCGACGAAAAGGTCGGAGACGCCGTCGACAATGTCCCAGGAATCGAAGCTTGCCGCCCAGTCGCGCGCGTCCTGAACGGTGAAGCGCGCCGGGTCCGCCGTCCGTGCAGCGATGAACTGGGCTTCCGTCACATCGGAGGCCCATAGTTCGAAGGCCCGCTCATGGTTGCGGCCGATCGTTTTCGCAATGTCGCGTTGCACGCCATGCGAGATGCCCAACGCCCGTTCGATGCGGATGCCGTAGCGCTGCATGCCCTGCCGGTTCTCTTCCGAGGCGAGCGAGCGAAGATGCGCGAGGATCTCGGCCGCAGTCGAGCCCCGCGCCAGCATGGCCTATCTTTCCAGCCGGGCGAGAAGCGCCGACGTGTCCCAGCGGCTGCCGCCCATCTGCTGCACATCCTTGTAGAACTGGTCGACCAGCGCGGTCACGGGCAGGCCCGCGCCGTTGCGGTCGGCTTCGGCGAGACAGATGGCGAGATCCTTGCGCATCCAGTCCACCGCGAAGCCAAAGTCGTATTTGCCTTCCATCATGGTCTTGTGGCGGTTCTCCATCTGCCATGAGCCGGCCGCACCCTTGGAGATCACGTCGATGACGGCCTGGATGTCGAGGCCGGCCTTTCCGGCGAAATGGATGCCCTCGGACAGGCCCTGGACGAGGCCGGCAATGCAGATCTGGTTGACCATCTTTGTGAGTTGGCCGGCGCCGGCCGGTCCCATCAGGCCGACCATGCGCGCGAAGGCATCGATGATGGGCTTCGCTCTTTCGAAATCCGCCTTCTCGCCGCCGCACATGACGGTGAGCACGCCGTTTTCCGCGCCTGCCTGCCCGCCGGATACGGGCGCGTCGACGAAGCCGAAGCCGTGCGCGGCGGCTTCCGCCGCAAGCTCGCGGGCGATGTCGGCTGAAGCGGTGGTGTTGTCGATGAAGACCGCCCCCTTCGCCATGCCCTGGAATGCGCCGTCGGGGCCGAGGGTGACGGCGCGCAGATCATCGTCATTGCCCACGCAGGCGAAGACGAAGTCGGCGCCCTCGGCGGCCGCGGCGGGGGTCGGCGCATGCCGCCCGCCATATTCATCGGCCCATTTGCGTGCCTTCTCCGCGGTGCGGTTGTAGACCGTCACCGCGTGGCCGCCCTTGCGCGCCAGATGGCCCGCCATGGGATAGCCCATCACGCCCAAGCCAATGAATGCCACCTTAGCCATTACGCCCAATCTCCTGATGATATTGTCTTTTTGAATTTCAGCGAACGAGATGCCGGGTGATCCGCCGCTCGACCCAGTCGATAATGTGTCTGAGCGTTTCCACGATCGCAAGGTAGATGAGCGCGGCCCAGATATAGGTCTGGAAGTCGAAGGTGCGCGAATAGGCGCGGCGCGTTTCGCCCATCAGGTCGTAGACGGTGATGATGGCGACGATGGCCGAGCCCTTGATCATGAGCACGATCTCGTTGCCATAGGGGCGGAGCGCGACGATCAGCGCCTGCGGCAGGATGATCTTGCGAAAGGTCAGGGCCTTCGAAAGGCCGAGCGAGGCGGCACCCTCCCACTGCCCGCGCGGCAGCGACTGGATTGCGCCGCGCAGAATCTCAGCCTGATAGGCCGCCGTGTTCAGCGTGAAAGCGAAGAGCGCGCAATACCAGGCCTCGCGGAAGAAGGTCCACAGACCGATCGCTTCGAGCTGTGGGCGCAACGACCCCAAGCCGTAATAGACCAGGAAGGTCTGGGCGATCAGCGGCGTGCCGCGGAAGAAATAGACATAGGCGTAAGCCGGCCAGTTCAGCAGCCTGTTGCCAGACATGCGCGCAAAGGCGACCGGCACCGACAGGAGTGCGCCGAGGGCCACGGAGATCGCCACGAGCTGGATCGTGACCCACAGGCCGGACAGATAGGCCGGCGCGTAGCGGTCGAACAGCTCCGGGTTCCATGCACGCGCGAGGAACAGCGCGATTCCTACGCCGCACAGGATCCACAGGCCCGTGAGCAGCCAGCCCGCCACACGCTGGCGCGACCAGCTGCGCGGTGGCGGGGCAGGGCGCTCGACCGCTTCCATGCTCATCGCCGCACCTCGGCCCTGCGGGACC
>DATMGE010000083.1:0-2018 GCA_035555795.1 Rhizobiaceae bacterium
CCAATGCCGGAGATCGTGTCGGTCGAGGCGATCGAGATGTCGAGCGGGCAATGGATCGATAGATCGGCCAAGGCCCGCATCACGCCCAACGCCATCACGCCATTGGCAACATACAGGGCCGTGGGCCGGTCCGGGCGATCGAGCATTTCGCGCGCCACGGAATAGGCGACGTCCTCGCGAAACTCGCCGGAACGGACATGGCCCGGCTCGGGCGCGACGCCACGCTGCGCCATCGCCTGCAGCATGCCGTCCAGGCGGCCGCGACCCGTGGTCAGGTGGAGCGGGCCGGTGATCGAGCCGATGCGTGTATGGCCGAGATCGAGCAGATAGTTCGTCACCTGGCTCGCTGCGGCAACGTTGTCGATGGTGACCGTATCCGAATGTCGGTCGTCCACGACACGCCCGAACAGCACCGTCGGAAAGCCGCGCCGCTCCGCCTCGCGCTGGGCGTATTGGGACGAGAGTCCGACGGGAACGACTAAAGCGCCATCGCAGGACAAGGCCCGAATGCGAGCCAACGCCTTCCTTTCGTTCTCGGGCTTCTCGTCGCTGTTGAACACCACCAGTGAATAGCCCCAGGCCGCCACGGCGGCCTCCGCCGCCCACACCATGCGCGCGAAGAACGGGTTGGCGAGATCGGCAACGATCAGCGCAATCAGCTCGCTGCGACCCTTCTTGAGGTTCCGCGCCATCTGGGACGGCTCGTACTTCAGATCATGGATGGCCGCCTGCACGCGCGCCCTGAGCGGCGGGCTGACATAGGCGGAATCGTTGATCACAGCCGACACCGTCGCCGTGGAAACTCCCGCGGCCTTCGCCACATCCTTGATGGTCGTCATTCGACACCGAGCTAATCGTTTCGCTGCATTTTAGCCGGCCAGACTGGCTTGTCTAGGCCGATGCGTCGTAACTCCCTCTTGCCAGAAAGGCTGGTTTGATTGCACATAGCAAAACGGTTAGCGCGCGTTCGCTGTATGGAGAGGCGTGCTGAAGCGGTTTTTTGGGGAGGAATCCAATGACCAGAATGACACTCGGAATCGCGCTGCTGGCCAGCCTCGTCCTGTCGACGGGCGTCGCTGCGGCAGAAGACAAGCCGCTGCTCGGCATCGTTTCGATCGCCGCGACCGAGGCGAACAATGTTCGCTACATCACCGGTGCGAAGGCTGCCGCCGAGGAACTCGGCTGGGACGTGTCCGTCATCGACGCGGCCGGCAATGCGGATCAGGCCAATGCGGCCATCCAGAATTTCGCCCAGCGCGGCGCTGTCGCCGTCGTCGACATGGTGTTCCCGTATTCCTCCATCGGGGCCGGCCTCGAAGCCGCGAAGACCGCGGGCATCCCGGTCGTCACCTGGGGGGGCGGAATTGGCAGCTCCGTTGCCGCGACCAACGGTTCCGGCGCGCCGATCGCGCTGCCGGTCATTGAAAAGATGGTCGCCGATCTCGGCGAGACTGCGAGCCTGCTCGCCCTGACCTACCGCACGGGCGAGGTTTGCCGCAATCGTGAGGCGCTGCTCGACGAAGTCCTTGCCAAGCACCCGGGCATCAAGGTGACCAAGAACGAAGTCCGCATCCCCGGCTATTTCGAGGATGGCGCGCAATATGCCAATGCCTGGCTCGCCTCGCATCCGGCCGGTGAGGGCAATCTCGCCATCTGGGGCTGCTGGGACGATCCGGCCATCGGTGCGATCGGCTCGCTGCGCCAGCAGGGCCGGACCGACGTCAAGGTCTACGGCGTCAACGGCAATGCGCAGGCGATCGAGAACATCAAGAACGGTCATATGACCGCGACGGCCTGGGAGGATAGCCGCAAGGAAGGCTATGACATGGTCAAGCTGCTGCCCGAGATCATCAAGGCCAAGGCCGACTGGCAGCCCAAGGCTGTCGAAGTTCCGGCGGTCCTGATTTCGGCCGACAATGTCGCGGCGTTCATCGCCGAGCATCCCGAAGCCACCGGCAACTGATCGTCGAGCCGGCAATCCATGCCCTCATCTGACACAATCGTTTCGGCCACGACGA
>DATMGE010000084.1:0-162259 GCA_035555795.1 Rhizobiaceae bacterium
GTGTTCATGTTGGTTTCGGTCATGCCATAGCGTTCCAGAATGGCATGGCCGGTCCGCGCCTCCCATTCGCGATGGGTTTCCGCCAGCAGCGGCGCCGAGCCGGAGACGAACAGACGCATATGCCCCGTCGTTTCCCTGTTCAGGCCGGAATGCTGGAGCAGGCGCGTATAGAAGGTCGGCACGCCCATCAGCGCCGTGGCACGCGGCATGGCTGCCATGATCTGGTCGGGATCGAATTTCGGCAGGAAGATCATCGACGCACGCGCCGCCAGCACCACATTGGTGGCGACGAACAGGCCATGCGTGTGGAAGATCGGCAGCGCATGGATGAGCACGTCGTCGCTGGTGAAGCGCCAGTAATCGACCAGCACCAGCGCGTTCGACAGAAGATTGTCATGCGTCAGCATCGCGCCCTTGGAGCGGCCGGTCGTGCCGGACGTGTAGAGGATCGCGGCGACATCCCCGCCCCCGCGCTCCGAGGTCCTTTCGAGCGGACCGGCGGCAGATGCCGCGTCGGCCAGCGTGCCCTGTCCTTGCGCGTCCAGTGTCAGCACCTTCGCGCCTGCCTCGCGCGCGATCGGCTCCAGCGCCTCGCGCTTGCGGGGGTCGCAGACGAAGATGGACGGGCGCGCATCGCCGAGAAAATAGGCGATCTCGGCCGGCGTATAGGCGGTATTGAGCGGCAGGAAGATGCCGCCCGCCCGCACCGTGCCGAGATAGAGCGCAAGGGCGGTCACCGACTTCTCGACCTGCACCGCCACGCGGTCGCCCGGCTTCAGGCCCTCGGCGACCAGCGCGCCGCCGATCCGCGCGCACATATCGGCAAATTCGCCGAAGGTGAGGCTGCCGCCATCGGGATGCGTGATGAATGTGCGTGACGCGTGGTCGAGGTCCTTCAGCAGCGCGTCGTACAGATTGCCGGTCATTCGCGATATTCCTCCAGGCGGATATTCTGTGCCATCTTGCGCATAGAGGGCTGCGCTGCAACCCGCCCGGTCTCCGCATAGGCCTCGTGGTTTTTCTCGATATCGTTCGGCCGGTAGAGATAGTTGACCATCATGCCGTGCGACTGGCGCATGCCGCGCATGGACCGGTCGCCGAGGAAATCCAGTTGCTCGACCATCGCGCCATTGCCGAGATGGAAACGCGCCACCGGATCCAGCGGGCGCCCGTCGCCGCGCCGCGCCGCCAGCAGGTAGTGCGCCGCCAGCGGCGGCAGCATGTGTTCGGCCCGCGCGAGCGCCGCCGGATCCTCCTGCCAGCCGGGCGCGGCAACGATGGCGCGCGCGATGGCCTTCGCCTCGCCCGTCTCGCCCTCTTCTTCCCTTGCCAGCCACGCCGCGAAGCCGGGAATCGGCGACAGGGTCACGAAGGTCTCCAGCCGCGGCAGTTCGCGCTTCAGCTCGGCCACCACATGCTTGATGAGGAAATTGCCCAGCGACACGCCGTTCAGGCCGCGCTGGCAATTGGAGATGGAATAGAAGACGGCGGTCGTGGCCTTTTCAGCCGCGCTGATATGGCGGTCCTCCGCCAGCAGGTCCTGGATCGATGTCGGAATATGGTCGGTCAGCGCCACCTCGACGAAGATGAGCGGATCGTCCTCGAGCTGCGGATGGAAGAAGCCGTAGCAGCGGCGATCCTCCGGCTGGAGCCGGCGGCGCAGGTCGTCCCATCCCTGAATCTCGTGCACCGCCTCGTAGCGGATGAGCGATTCGAGAATATTGGCCGGCGTCTTCCAGTCGATCTGCCGCAGCCGCAGGAAGCCGCGATTGAACCATGACGAGAAGAGATGGCAGAAATCGTCGTCGACAGGCTTGAGCTCAGGCTCGGCGCGCAGCATATCGAGCAGCACTTCGCGCATCCGGACTAGCGTGGGGGTGCCGCCTGGCGCGAAATTGATTCGCCGGAACAGTTCCTGCCGGCGGGGTTCGGAAGCCACATGAAGCGCGCCGGCGGCCACCGCGTCCGGCGCGGCCCGATAGGCGTCCATTGCCTTGTCGAGCGCAGCCGTGTCGACGCCGAATTCGCTCAGCAGCGACCGCAGGAAGCCCTGCCGGCGCTCCAGCGGAGCGGCCGCATAGGCCTTCACCATGCTTTCCGCCAGCAGCGCGCCCGAAACCTCGCCGCGCCGCGACAGGATCAATTCGGCGAGCACCGCCAGGTCGCCGCTCGCCGCGCTTGCAGGCAGGCCCAGAAGCGCGCGGCTGCGCCCGGAAAGATTGCTGATCAGATCAGCGATGAGAGGTGGTACCTCCCAAATGCCGAAGACGCGCTCACCGGTTCTGCTCATCTCAATCTCCTGATCATTGCATACGGTATCAGGTCGATCGTATGCAAGAGGACTGCACCAAAAGATGACGGCCTGACAGCAATCACCCATTGAACGCGCGAACCGGGCTGTCGGATGCGACGCACGAAGGCCGCATTACACAGATTTAAGGTTACAGCGGCTTCTCTTTCAGCCATGTCTTGCTGGCACGGCAGTAATGTCGGCCGCTTGCGCGGTGTCCCGATTTCAAGGCAAATGCCGTCTGGCGCTCTTGGAAACCGGCGCCGGCGCGAAGCGACAACCCGAAATCCTGCCATCCGCTCATACCGGAGAGCCGAATGTCATTCTGGAAGCAACTCGTCCTGCTGGTGATCGTGGTGCTGGTCGCCGCTGGCCTGTGGGTGCGCTTCTTTCCCGGCGCGGGCGATGTATTGGCAAGGATGGGGCTGGATTGGCTGCCCTTCGCCACCGCGTCGGCCCAGCAGGCCGACGGCCCTCGTCCCGGTGCGGGCAGGGGTGGACCCGCGCAGGCGCTCGTCGTCGCCCAGCCCGCCGCGCGCGCCACCATCAACGATCGCCTGACGGCGATCGGCACCGGCCGCGCGAACAATTCCGTCGCGGTTTCCCCCGTTGCGACCGGCCGGCTGACGGAGGTTCTGGTCGAGTCCGGCGATCAGGTGCAGCAGGGCGACGTGATCGCCCGCCTCGACGCGGATGCCGAGGAGATCGCCGTGGACCGCGCCCGCATCGCGCTCGACGATGCAAATGCACGCTTGGCGCGCATCACCGCGCTGGCCTCCTCCAATACGGTCACCGCCGTCCAGCGCACGGAAGCCGAACTGGCCGTGCGCAATGCCACGCTGGCGCTGCGCGACGCCGAACTCACGCTGGAGCGCCGCTCCATCCGCGCGCCGATCCCCGGCGTCGTTGGCATCATCGGCGTGACGCAGGGCAATTACGTCACCACGCAATCCGAGATCCTCACCATCGAAGACCGCTCGCGCATCCTGGTCGATTTCACCGTACCGGAGCGCTTTGCAAGCCAGATACGCACCGGCGACGCAATTTCGGCGGCGTCCGTCGCCCGCCCCGACCAGGTCTATGCGGGCGAGATTTCGGCCATAGACAACCGCATCGATTCCGCCAGCCGCACCCTGCGCGTCCAGGCCCGCATCACCAATCCGGCCGACACGCTGCGAGCCGGCATGTCCTTCCGCATCGAGATGCGCTTCCCCGGCGACAATTTCCCCGCCGTCAGCCCGCTGGCGATACAGTGGGGTGCTGACGGCGCCTATATCTGGAAGATCGAATCCGGCAGCGCCAAGCGCGTTCCCGTCCGCATCATCCAGCGCAACACCGACAGCGTCCTTGTCGATGCGGCGATCGCCGAGGGTGAGATGGTGGTGACGGAGGGCGTCCACGCCGTCCGCGAGGGCGGCTCGGTCGCCATTGCGGTCGCCGACCAGCCCGCCGCGACCCCTGGCGGCACATGACCCTGATTCGAACGGAGCAGGTCCGACAGTGAGCGAACAGGACAGCAGCAACGCCTCGAAGGGCATTACCGCGCTCTTCATCCGCCGGTCGGTGCTGGCCTTCGTGCTGAACGTGCTCATCATCGTTGCAGGACTTGCCGCCCTTTTCGGCGTCGAGGTGCGCGAGCTTCCCGACGTCGACCGGCCGGTCATTTCGGTCAGCACCAATTTCACCGGCGCGTCGGCCGAGACGATCGACCGCGAGATCACCGCGGTAATCGAAGCCGCGATCTCGCGCGTCTCCGGCGTGAAGGCGATCTCCTCGCAATCCTCGTTCGGACGCAGCCGCATCACGGTGGAGTTCAACGACGGCGCCAATATCGACAATGCCGCCTCCGACATGCGCGACGCGATCGGCCGCATCCGCAATTCGCTGCCGGACGACGTCGATGAACCGCGCATCATCAAGGCCGATGCCGATTCGCAGGCCGTCATGCGGCTGGCCGTCACCTCCTCCACCCGCTCCGTGCAGGACATGACGGTCATCGTCGAGGATCAGGTGGTGGACGCGCTCGCCGCCGTGGAGGGTGTCGCCGACGTCCAGCTCTTCGGCGACCGCCAGAAGGTCTTCCTGATCGATATCGACCAGGCCAAGCTCTCCAGCCTCGGCCTCACCGTTGTCGACGTGCGCGACGCGCTGGCCACCATCGCCTTCGATACGCCCGCCGGTTCGCTGACCAGCAACACGCAGGACCTCATCGTGCGGGCGACCGCCGCGGTGACGACGCCGGAGGCGTTCGAGAACCTGATGATCAACGGCACCGCGCGCCTCGGCGATTTCGCCAATGTGACGCTCGGCCCCGATATCGGCCAGTCGCAATTGCGCGCCAATGGCCAGACCGGCATCGGCATGGGCATCATCCGCCAGGCGCAATCCAATACGCTGGATATTTCCGACGGCGTGCGGGCGACGGTGGCGCAATTGTCGCAGACCCTGCCCGCGGACATGAAGATCTTCATCACCGGCGATGACGCCGCCTTCATCGACGGGGCGATCCACGAGGTCGAGATCGCGCTGGGGCTGGCCGTGTCGGTCGTGCTGCTGGTGATCTTCCTCTTCCTGCTCGACTGGCGCGCCACGCTGATCCCCGGCCTCGCAATGCCGGTCGCGCTCATCGGCACGCTAGCGGCGATCTACATTGTCGGCTTCTCCGTCAACATCCTGACGCTGCTGGCGCTCGTTCTCGCCACCGGCCTCGTCGTCGACGACGCCATCGTGGTGCTGGAAAACATCGTGCGCCGCCGCAATGAGGGCATGGGCCCCCGCGCCGCCGCCGTGCTTGGAACGCAGGAAGTCTTCTTCGCCGTCATCGCCACCACGGCCACGCTGGTGGCGGTCTTCGTGCCGCTCTCCTTCCTGCCCGGCCAGACCGGCGGCCTGTTTCGCGAATTCGGCTTCGTGCTGGCGATTTCGGTGATCCTGTCGGCCGTGGTGGCGTTGTCGCTGTGCCCGATGCTGGCATCGCGCATGCTGAAATCCAGCGAACATCACGAGCATACCGGCATATTGGGAGCCATCGGCGGCATTCTGGCCGGCGGCTACAGGCGCGGGCTTCGCTTCTGCCTCGACGCACCGCTCGTCGCGATCGCCGTGGCGCTGCTGTTCGGCGCGACGGCTGCCGTGCTCTTCCCGACCATCCGCTCCGAACTCACCCCGCAGGAGGACCGCTCGTCGGCATTCCTGCGCGTCAGCGCACCGCAGGGCTCCAGTCTCGACTATCTCGCCCAGAACATGCGGCGGATCGAGCAGCTGATCCAGCCGCTGCGGGATTCCGGCGAGATCATCGCGACATTCGCCAGCGCCGGCGGCAACGGCCAGCAGAACAGCGGATTCATGGCGCTGACGCTGGCGCCATGGAGCGAGCGTACACGCACGCAGCAGGAGATCCTCGCCGATGTCCAGCAGCGCGTCTCCTCCGTCCACGGCGTGCGCGCCTTCGCCTTCCAACCGAACAGCCTTGGCATTCGCGGCGCCGGCAGCGGGCTCCAATTCGCCATTCTGGGCAGCAACTATACCAGCCTCAATGCGGCGGCGCAGGCGATCCTGGCCGAGATGGAGCGCGATCCACGCTTCCAGCAGCCGCGCCTGAGCAACGATACCAGCCAGCCTCAGCTTTCCATCGAGATCGACCGCGAGCGCGCCGCCGATCTCGGCATTCCCATCGCCGGCCTTGCCGACACGATGCAGGCGATGCTGGACGGACGGGAGGTCGGAACGGTTTTCATCGACGACCGCAGCTTCGACGTGAAGCTGGTCTCGACGACCAATCCGGTCAACGACCCGACGGATCTGGAGAATATTTTCGTTCGCGCCCGCGATGGTCGCTATGTGCCGGTTTCGACCATCGCCACGCTGACCGAGCAGGCCGTGGCCCCGACGCTGACGCGTGAACAGCAGATGCGCTCAGTGGCGATCACATCGGCCCTGCGCGGGGATTTCGCACTGGGCACGGCCTATCAGGTGGCGCAGGATATCGCCCGGTCGCACATTCCCGAAGGCGGTCGCATCATCCCGCTGGCGGAGGCTGCGACGCTTCACGAGACATCGGGCGGCATCATGATCATCTTCGGCTTCGCCATCGTGATCATTCTGCTTGTGCTGGCGGCACAGTTCGAAAGCTTCATGTCGGCGATCATCATCATGGCGACGGTGCCGCTCGGTCTCGCCTGCGCGGTCTTCGCGCTGCTCCTCACCGGCACCAGCCTCAACGTCTACAGCCAGATCGGACTTGTCCTGCTCGTCGGCATCATGGCCAAGAACGGCATCCTCATCGTCGAATTCGCCAACCAGCTGCGCGACCGGGGACTGGGCGTGCGCGAGGCGATCGAGCGCGCATCCAATATCCGCCTGCGGCCGGTCGTCATGACCATGATCTGCACCATCATCGGCGGCGTGCCGCTGGTGCTGGCGAGCGGCGCCGGTGCGGAAGCCCGCATTTCGCTGGGCTGGGTCATCGTCGGTGGGCTCGGTCTCTCGACCGTCTCCACCCTCTTCATCACCCCCATCGCCTATCTGCTGCTCGGCCGCTTCGTGACGCCCAAGACCCACGAAGCCGAGCGTCTCGAACGCGAGCTGGGCGATGCGGTGGAAGCAGAGCGCAAGATGCACGCCGCACCGGCGGAATAGGCCGGCACCGGCGGCAATGCCGCTTGTCGCCCGGTTCGTCGCCAGCCTGTCTATGGACGGATGAACACCTTGCCGTTCGGCCGCGCCAGTTCCCGCGTGGCGTTCGCCATGGCATCGTCCAGCGGCAGGATCGCCGTCACGTCCGTGCGCCAGCGCCCGTCGGCGAAGCGGCGCTGCGCCTGCATCACGGCCGCCGCGCGCTGTTCGGCGCTGGCGCGGCGCATCCATTCTGTCAGCCAGAAGGATTCGACACGCTTGTTCTGGAAGATGAACTGGCCAGGTTGCTGGATCACCGTCTCCGCAGTTTCCATCTGCCCATAGATCACCCAGCGCGAGCGCTTGCCCATGGCGTGGAATGCGCTGGAGGCATGTGGACCGGTGACGGCATCGAGAAGCACGCGCGGCCCTTCCGCCTTGCAGACGGCGGCGATGCGCGCGGCGAAATCAGGCGCATTGCCGTTGAGCACATGCGCAGCGCCGGCTTTTTCAAGCAATGAAATCTGGTCATCGCGCCGGACAATGGCGATGGGGCGAAAACCTTCGTCGCGCGCGAGCCCCATGATCAACTTGCCGAGCTGGCTGGCGCCCGCCGTCAGCACGAAGCTCTTTTCCTCCTCCTCGCGGACGATGTCGAACAGCGCCAGCGCAGTCAGCGGATTGACGATCATCGCCGCAGCATCCTCGTCGCGAAGCTCGGGGATGACAGGGATACAGCCCCGCGCCTCGGCGACGGCATAGTCCGCCCACGAACCCCAGTTCGAGCGGCCGGTCGCAAATGCCACCCGCTGGCCGATCAGCGCCTGCGCCGCCGCCTCGCCGCCTGCGGCCACGACCTCGCCGACACCCTCGAAGCCGGCAGGCTGTCCCTTGTGGCGCGGCTGGCCGTAAAGCCCCTTCACGAACATCACGTCGGACGGATTGATGGCTGCAAGCCGCACCCTGACAAGGACCTGGCTGGGCGCGGGCTGCGGAACGGCGATCCGCCCGGCCGCCAGATAGGGCTCCATCGCCTCCAGCGCCGTGCCGCTATGTTCGGCCGCATAGCCGTCATTGGTCAGCAGAAGCGCACGCATCTCGCCGGGAATGGGCATCCGGTCCTCCAAGCCTCAGATCTTCTCCTGCGTGTATTTGCGCAGTTCCGCGCGCGCCACCTGCATGCGGTGGACGGCGTCCGGGCCGTCCGCCAGCCGCAGCGTGCGCAATTGCGTCCACTGCCGCGCCAGCGGCGTATCCTGGCTCACGCCCTGCCCGCCATGCATCTGCACCGCCTCGTCCGTCACGCGCAGCGCAACCCGCGGCGCAGCCACTTTCACCGCGCTGATATAGGGCGCGGCGGCGCGGGCATCGCCCTGGTCCATCATCCATGCTGCCTTGAGGCAGAGCAGCCGCGCCATGTCGATCTCCATCCGGCAATCGGCGATGATGTCGTAATTGGCGCCGAGCTTGGCCAGCGGCCGGCCGAATGCCTCGCGGCGAAGCGAGCGCCGGCACATCATCTCCAGCGCTGCTTCAGCCTGCCCGATGGCCCGCATGCAATGATGGATGCGGCCCGGTCCCAGCCGCCCCTGCGCCACCTCGAAGCCGCGCCCCTCGCCGAGAATCACGTTCCCGGCGGGCACGCGCACATTGTCGAAGCGCAGATGGAGATGGCCGTGCGGCGCGTCGTCGTCGCCATAGACGGTCATCGCCCGCAGCCTGGTGATGCCCGGCGTATCGGCGGGCACGAGGATCATCGAATGGTGCTGGTGCTTCGGCCCCTCGCTCGACGTGCGCACCATGACGATGAACAGCTCGCAGCGCGGATCGCCGGCGCCGGACGACCACCATTTCTCGCCGTTGAGGATGTAGTGATCGCCATCGCGCACGCAGCTCATCACCAGATTGGTTGCGTCCGAGGAGGCCACATCCGGCTCGGTCATCAGATAGGCGGAGCGGATTCTGCCCTCCAGCAGGGGCTCCAGCCAGCGCGCTTTGTGTTCGGGCGCGCCATAGCGCTCCAGCACTTCCATATTGCCCGTGTCGGGCGCGGAACAGTTGAACACTTCGGCGGCCAGATAGGCCTTGCCCATCTCTTCGGCGAGATAGGCATATTCGACCGTCGTCAGCCCGTAGCCACGCTCGGAGCCGGTCAGCCAGAAATTCCACAGGCCGCGCTCGCGTGCCTTCGCCTTCAGCCCCTCCAGTATTTCCGTCATGCGCGGCGTGTAGGTCCAGCGGTCGCCGTCCTTGCCGATCTCAGCCAGGAATTCGGCATCGAGCGGCGCGATCTCGTCGCGCACCATGCGCGCCACCTGCTCATGAAGCGGCTTCAGCCGCTCGCTCATGCCAAGATCCATCGTCACCATGCATGCCTCCCTTTGCGTCGCCGCCAGTTACCATTATGACGAGACAGGCTGTCAACGTATCGGCGGCATGGGAGGAAAGATGAGCTATCTGGACGATCTCTATTCGGTCAGCGGCAAGGTCGCGCTGGTGACGGGCGCCGCCACCGGCATCGGCCGCATGGTGGCGACTGCACTTGTGCAGGGCGGCGCGCGAGTGCTGATCGCCTCGCGCAAGGCGGAAGCCTGCATCGCAGTCGCCGAAGAGCTGAACGCGCTCGGCGCATCCGGCTCGGCGGAAGGCTTCGGCGGCGATGTCGGCACCGAGGAAGGCATCGACGCGCTGGTAGCCGAAGTATCCGCCCGCACCGACCGGCTGCACATCCTCGTCAACAATGCCGGCGTCTCATGGGGCGCGCCGCTGGAAACCTTCCCCTACCACGCCTGGGCAAAGGTGCTGGGCGTCAACGTCACCGCCGTCTTCCATCTCACCCGCCAGTTGCTGCCGCTGATCGAGAAGGCCGCGACGGATGAGGACCCTGCCCGCATCATCAATCTAGGTTCCGTCATGGGCATTCAGGCCGTGGCCGAGGGGGCGTGGTCCTACAACGCGTCCAAGGCCGCCGTGCACCACCTGACGAAGACGCTGGCCAACGAATTCGCGGCACGGCGCATCACCGTCAATGCCTTCGCGCCCGGCCCGTTCCAGAGCCGCATGACGTCCTTCGCCACCGGCACGAACGAGCAGGCGGCCATTGTCGGCGCCCGCGTGCCGCTCGGCCGCATCGGCCGCCCCGAAGACATCGGTGCGGCGACCCTGTTCCTTTGTGGTCATGGCGGCAGCTACATCACCGGCGCGATCCTGCCCATCGATGGCGGGCAGGCCATCGAACATGGCCTGCATGTGTTCGAAGATCCGTCATGAACGATCCGCACCAGCTCGACCAGGCGGCGCTGGCACCGTTTCTCGAAGCCAATGTGCCCGGTTTTTCCGGCCTGCGCGCGATCACCAAGTTCAATTCCGGCCAGTCCAATCCGACCTATCTTGTCGAGGCCGCGAGCGGAAAATACGTGCTGCGCGCCAAGCCGCCCGGCGCTTTGCTGAAATCGGCGCATCAGGTCGACCGGGAGTACCGCGTCATGAAGGCGCTTGCGCAAACATCCGTGCCGGTACCCGAAGCGCTCTACCTTTCGCCCGAGGAAACGCCGATAGGCCGGCAGTTCTTCGTCATGCGCTTCATGGAAGGCCGAATCCTGTGGGATCCGGCTTTGCCCGAAGCGTCGGGAAATGCCGAACGCAGCGCGATCTACGACGCGATGAACGCCACGCTCGCCGCCCTGCACGATGTCGATCCCGACAGCGTCGGCTTGAGCGATTTCGGCCGCCCCGGCAACTATTTCGAGCGCCAGTTCACGCGCTGGACCGGCCAGTACCGCGCCACCGAGACCGAGCCGCTGGACGACATGGAACGCCTCATTCCGTGGCTGGAGCGTCACATGCCGGCCGATGACGGTCGCGTTTCGCTGGTGCATGGCGACTACCGCCTCGACAACATGATCTTCGCGGCGTCGGAGCCGCGCATCGTCGCTTTGCTCGACTGGGAACTGTCGACGCTCGGCCACCCCTATGCCGACCTCGCCTATCAATGCATGCAATGGCGGCTGTCCAACGCCTCCAGCCTCAAGGGGCTGGGCGATATCGACCGTGCCGCGCTCGGCATCCCGACCGAGGAGGAATATGTCGCCGCCTATTGCCGCCGCCGTGGCCTGGCCGGCATCGACAACTGGCCGTTCTATCTCGCCTTTTCCTTCTTCCGCCTGGCGGCGATCGGACAGGGCGTCTACAGGCGCGCGCTCCAAGGCAACGCCTCGAACCCCGATCAGGCCCGCCCGGTGCGCGAGGTCGCCCGCCAGCTCGCCGCGCTCGGCGCAAGGCTGGTCGACGAGACCGGCTGAGAAATCAGGCCGGAACCGCGACCATTCGCGGCCCGCGCGTGCGCCACAGCACGATCAGGATCATTGTGAGGTTGAGCAGGTTCCAGGCGATTCCATTGAGGAACGCCATCGCATAGGAGCCGGTGAGGTCGTAGATCCAGCCCGACATCCAACCACCGATCGCCATGCCGATGATTGTCGCGGTGACGAGGATGCCCACCCGCTGGCCGGCCTCCCTTGCCGGCATGTATTCGCGCACGATGATCGCATAGCACGGCACGATGCCGCCCTGGCTCAGGCCGAAGATGAACGAGACGACATAGAGCGCCACAAGGCCGTCGAAGGGGATGTAGAACAGCAGCGCCAGCCCCTGCCCGATCGACCCGATCAGCAAGGTGCGCACGCCGCCGATGCGGTCCGCCACCCAGCCTGACAGCAACCGGCTGAAAATGCCGCCGAAAAGCATCAGCGACAGCATTTCGGAGCCGCGCGCCACACCGTAGCCCAGATCGACGCAATAGGCGACGATATGGACCTGCGGCATCGACATGGCGACGCAGCAGCCGAGACCGGCAACGATCAGAAGCGCCTGCAGCATGCGCGGCGACAGGTCGCTGGGCACCAGCGCGGGCACCGCGCCATGTGCATCGGTCGCGCCCGCGCCGGGATGGCGGCGGCGCAGAAGCGTCGCGAGGGGGATCGTCGTCACGGCCACGACGATGCCGATCGCGATATAGGTCCAGCGCCAGCCTTCCGCTTCCAGGAAAGGCTGCATCAGCGGCGGCCAGATGACGCCGGCCACATAGTTACCGGTGGCGGCGGCTGCCATCGCCACGCCGCGCTTCTTGAGGAACCAGTGTGATATGTCGGCCAGCAGCGGCGCGAAATTCACCGCGGTGCCGAAACCGATCAGCACGCCATGGGCGAGGCCGAACAGCCAGATCGACGGCGCCAGCCCGCACAGCACGAAGCCGAGACCCGTGATTGCCGAAGCGATCGCGATGGGCCGCGCGATGCCCCATTTGTCGACGAAACGGCCGAGCAGGATGCTGCCGACGGCGAAACCCACCATCGTCATGGTGAAAGGCACCGAAGCGGCGCTGCGGTCGACGCCGAAATCGGCCTGGACCATCGGCAGCACGACGACCACGCTCCACATGCCGACATTGCCGATGGTCGCGATCAGGACGGAGATCGCGAGCCGCGTCCAGGAATAGCGGCTGTCCAGAACCTGTATATTGCTGTCCATGGTCTTTCCCGATTCGGGCGGACCATAGTCGGTCCGTGCCGGGGCCGACAGAAACAGATGGCCGCTATGGATGAGCCAGTCCGATATCCGCCGGGTTGCATCCTCGCCGCATTTTGACCACAGCCTCTTCGCATCGGTCGCAACGGACCGGAGAGTGGCATGCGGAAACTTATGATCGGGGTCGGGCTGATAGTGGCGGCCCTCTATCTCTGGAATGCGTCCTGGCTGGCCCCCGCGCCGCAGAGTGCGGGACCGAAACTGATCGCCCATCGCGGCGTGCACCAGACATTCGACCGCGACGGGATCGACGACGAAACCTGCACCGCCGAGCGCATCGAGCCGCCACGCCATCACTTCATGGAAAACACGCTGGCCTCCATGAACGCCGCCTTCGAGGCCGGCGCCGACATTGTCGAGATCGACGTGCATCCTACGCGCGACGGCCAGTTCGCGGTTTTCCACGACTGGACGCTCGACTGCCGCACCGAGGCCTTCGGCGAGACCCGCGCCCAGTCCATGGCCTATCTGAAGCGCCTGGACATCGGCTATGGCTACACGCCCGATGGCGGCCGCACCTACCCGCTGCGCGGCAAGGGCGTCGGCGAAATGCCCTCCCTCGCCGAAGTGCTGGAAGCCATGCCGGACCGCCGGTTCCTGGTGAACTTCAAGTCCAATGAAACCGTGGAAGGTGACCTGCTGGCCGGGCTGGTCCAGCGCAACCGCGCCTGGCGAAACGCCGTCTGGGGAGTCTATGGCGGCACGGCCCCGACCGAGCGGGCCGCCCGCCTGATACCCGATGTCCAGAGCTGGCTTCGGCCGAACCTGCGCGATTGCCTGCTGCGCTACATTGCCTTCGGCTGGGCCGATTATACGCCCGATTCCTGCCGCAACACTAAGGTGATGGTGCCGATCAACATGGCGCCGTGGCTATGGGGTTGGCCGAACCGCTTCCTGGTGCGTATGCGCGATGCCGGGAGCGAGGTGATCCTCGTCGGCCCCTATCGCAGCGGCGATGCCGGCGTCGGCGGAATCGACGACCCCGCCCTGCTCGCCAGCATACCCGCAGATTTCAGCGGTTACGTCTGGACGAACCGGATCGAGGAAATCGGCCCCGCACTGGGACGCGGCCATTTCCAGCCGGTGGAAGGACAATAAGGTTCACCGCTTTGCAGGCGGACGCTGGTTCGTCTTGCCGGCGGGGCGCTTCGCATTGCCGGTCGTCGTGACCGAGACGGGATCGCTCGCGGGGAAGGTTTCCTCGAGCCCCTCTTCCAGCCTTTCGTCCTTTTCGCTTTTGGTCAGACGGGCCGCCGGATGCTTTTTGGGCGGGTTGTGCTTTTCCTTCTCTTTTCGGGCGTCCATGGTCTGTCTCCCTGCTGTGGCGAATGACAACGCAGGCGCGCCGCAGGCGGTTCCGCCCGCTGCAGGCCCGGCGACTGCTCAAATTCGTATCGTCACGCACGAGTTCTTGTGGACAAATACGCGGCCAACTGGTAATAGCGCCCGAAATTCGCGGCGCATTCGTCGCGGAGGCGACGGCCCGTGGCTGCGCTTTTCATTGGCACCGAGCAACAGGAACACCACGTGCAGGTACTCGTACGCGACAATAATGTTGACCAGGCTCTCCGCGCGCTCAAGAAGAAGATGCAGC
Organism: Rhizobiaceae bacterium; assembly: GCA_035555795.1. GTDB lineage: Bacteria > Pseudomonadota > Alphaproteobacteria > Rhizobiales > Rhizobiaceae > RCIO01. The sequence continues at coordinate 14,085 of DATMGE010000084.1, forward strand.
GCGAGGGTATCTTCCGCGAGATGAAGATGCGCGGCCATTACGAGAAGCCGTCCGAGAAGCGTGCGCGCGAGAAGGCCGAGGCCGTTCGCCGCGCCCGCAAGCTTGCACGCAAGCGCGCCCAGCGCGAAGGTCTGGTTGCCGGCGGCCGTACGGCTGCTGCTCCGGCGCGTTGATCGCCCACTTTTCGACCTTATTCCCACGCTAGCGATTGAGGCGGGGCGATGCGAATCGCCGCCGCCTTTTCGTTTGAGGGGATGCAAAAGGCGCCTGTTGATTTGAATGAGGCATGCCTCCCGAAAGCGGAAACCAGTCGGGCAAGACATGCGCGAAAGAGGGGGATTTTCTCCATGACCACAACGCGCCAGGGCCGTTCGCCGGTCGGCATCCATCCCGGTCTGGCATTGGCGGCGGCGCTCTTCATCGCCGGATGCCAGTCGTCGGCAGGCCCGGTGCTGGACATGTCGCTGGTCGAGGCGGCGCAGGGCTCGCAGGAGAACATCGCCTCGCTCTCCTCCGTCATCGCCCGCAGCCCGAACGACCCCAACGCCTACAATGTCCGCGGCTCCGCCTATGGCCGCGCCGGCCGCTACAAGGAGGCGCTGGCCGATTTCGACCGCGCGATCCAGCTCAATCCGAGCTCCTACCAGTCCTATGCCAATCGTGCGCTGATCCACCGCTACATGAACAACCAGCAGGCGGCGGTGCAGGACTATACGCGCGCGCTGCAGCTCAATTCGAGCTACGACACCGCCTATATCGGGCGCGGCGAGATCTATCGGCTGGCCGGCCGCACCGCCGAGGCGCAGAACGACTTCCAGCAGGCCATCCAGCTCAATACAACCGACCCGCGCGCCTATCATCGCCGTGGCCTGATCTACCAGCAGCAGGGCCAGCACAATATTGCGATCGAGGATTTCGCCAAGGCAATCTCGATGGCGCCCAACCTGCCCTATCCCTACAATGCGCGCGGCCTCTCCTATCTCGCCACGGGCGATGACGACAACGCCGCCGCCGACTTCAACCGCGCCATCACGCTCGACAAGACCAATGCCGAGGGCTGGGCGAACCAGGCGATCGTGCTGGAGAAGCAGGGCGACATTCAGCGCGCGCGGCGCTCCTATGCCGAAGCGGTGCGCCTCGACCCGAACTACACGCCCGCACGTGACGGCCTGAAGCGCGTCGGCGGCCCGGCCGGCGCCTGATCCGCAGACTTGACCTGACGGCGGCGCCGCTATCCGGCGATGTCGTCCTGCCGGAACCAGTCGACGGCGAATCCTTTCGCCAGATCGTGATTTTCACCGCTCTCCAGCGCGCCGGCAAATTCGGACAGGCGCTGGGCTGCGGCAAGAAGATACACCTTGCGGCGATCCATCCGGCGACCGGAAATTCGCTCATAGGCCGCCATGGCGCGCACAGCCAGTTCCGGATGGACGAGCGACACCTGCACGAACTCCCGTTCGCGCGGCCCAAGGCCGGAATCGGCAAAGTCGAAAATGCCTTCGAGGCGCCCGTCTTGGTGATCGAAGGCCATGTTCCAGCCATGCGCATCGAAGAAGCCGTAGACCTCATCCGCGGACTCGTTCGGCATCCGCCGATATGCGACGATCGCATTCCGCGCTGCTGGTCGCACATCTGCCGGGAGGGCCTCCCAGACGGGCTGGAGCGTCGCCGGCCTGGTGTCCCACCACTCCACCCGTTCCGCACCAGCCTGCCGCATCGTTTCCGGCGAAATTGCATGCAGATCGGCGAAGAAACGCGCAAGGTCGCCGGCCAGCCGCTGCCGCTGCGTTTCGGATAGAAGCAGGTAACCGGCGCGATCCAGCGTTTCACCCGGCAACTTCTCGTGGCGCGAGAAAGGCGGCGGCCCCTCATGCAGCGTCATGGCCGGCACCGGCAGGTGGAGATGCGGCCGCACGACAGCCAGCAGGCGCACTTCGCGCCGCAGCGCCGCCGCCGCAGTCTCGCCGCCGGGAAATTTGAAGATCAGACCTTCCGCCTCGACCGCGAGGCTGTCCCAGCCCTTACCCGCAACAGAAAATTGCGCGTTCGCAAGCTCGGGAAAGACGTCGACAACGGCACGCCGGCATATGTCCGGCACGCCGTCGGGAGCGGCGATGACGCTCAGTGATCCATCGCCTTGACGATCTCCTCGGTCATCTTCTTGGCGTCGCCCAGCAGCATCATCGTGCCGTCCTTGTAGAACAGCGTGTTGTCGATGCCGGCATAGCCGGAGCCGAGGGAGCGCTTGACGAACAGGCAGGTGCGCGCCTTGTCCACGTCGAGGATGGGCATGCCGTAGATCGGCGACGACTTGTCGTCCCGCGCCGAGGGATTGGTGACGTCGTTGGCGCCGATGACATAGGCGACATCGGCCTGCGCGAACTCGGAATTGATGTCCTCGAGCTCGAACACCTCGTCATAAGGCACATTCGCTTCGGCAAGCAGCACGTTCATATGGCCAGGCATGCGCCCTGCGACGGGATGGATTGCATATTTGACGTCCACGCCGGCGGCCTTGAGCTTGTCGGCCATCTCGCGCAGCGCATGCTGCGCCTGCGCCACGGCCATGCCATAGCCCGGCACGATGATGACCTTCTGCGCATTCATCATCAGATAGGCCGCATCGTCGGCTGAACCCTGCTTGACCGTGCGCTCGATGCCGTCATCGCTGGCTGCGGCCGTCTCGCCGCCAAAACCGCCGAGAATGACCGAGATGAAGCTGCGGTTCATGCCCTTGCACATGATGTAGGACAGGATCGCGCCCGAGGAGCCGACCAGTGCGCCGGTGATGATGAGCGCCAGATTGCCGAGCGTGAAGCCGAGTGCCGCAGCCGCCCATCCCGAATAGGAATTGAGCATGGAGACGACGACCGGCATGTCAGCGCCGCCGATCGGCACGATCAGCAACACGCCGAGCGCCAGCGAAACCAGCACGATCAGCCAGAATACGAAGGTGCTCTGCGTGGTCACCAGCATGATGATCAGCAGGACAAGCGCTGCGCCGAGCACGATGTTCAGCAGATGGCGCGACGGCAGCAGGATCGGCTTGCCCGACATGCGCCCGTCCAGCTTGAGGAAGGCGATGACCGACCCGGTGAAGGTGATGGCGCCGATTGCCACGCCGAGGCTCATTTCCACCAGCGCCTGGGCATGGATCTCGCCCGGCAGGCCGATGCCGAAGCTTTCGGGCGCATAGATGGCCGCCGCCGCGACCATCACCGCCGCGAGGCCGACAAGGCTGTGGAAGGCGGCGACGAGCTGCGGCATCGACGTCATGGGGATGCGCCGCGCCACGACCGCGCCGACACCGCCGCCGATGGCGAGACCCGCCACGATCAGCAGCAGGCCACCGAAGGATGGAAGCGCGAAGCCCAGCGTCGTCAGGATGGCAATCGCCATGCCGACCATGCCGTAGACATTGCCCTGCCGGCTCGTCGTCGGATGCGACAGGCCCCGCAGCGCCATGATGAACAGCACGCCGGAGACCAGATAGAGGAAGGAAGCGAGACTTGCCGACATCAGTTGCGGCCCCCGGCCGGAGCGGCGTTCGCCAACCTGTAGACAGCGAAGACCTGAAGGGCGGCGGCAACCAGCAACACTACACCGCCGATCACGAACACCGTCGCGCCACGGTTCAGACTGGACATTGCAAAACCGCGTGAGAAGAAAAAGCTGGCGAAAGCAAAAAGGAAGAGCACCACCAATAGCAGGTGGCCGCCACGGGCGTAGAGCGCCGTACGCCAACGCAGCGCCGCGACGAGAAACAGGATCAGGCTGAGGCCGAAGACAATCTGGAAGACGGGCGCGAGATAGGCCTGCATCTCAGCGCTCCTTCTTCTTGTACATGGCCAGCATGCGTTGCGTGACGAGGAAGCCGCCGAAAATATTCACGGCGGCCAGCACCAGCGCGATGAAGCCGAAACCGGTCGCGAGACCCGAGGCCGAGATGCCGACGGCGAGCAGCGCGCCCACCACGATGACCGAGGAGATCGCATTGGTGACGGCCATCAGCGGCGTGTGGAGCGCCGGTGTTACCGACCAGACCACATAATAGCCGACGAAGATCGCCAGCACGAAGATCGCCAGGCGGAACACGAAGGGATCGACCGCCCCGGCCGTCGCCACATGCGCGGCAGCAGCGAGCGCGTCGGCGGCTTCACCTGCCCGCTCCTCGCCGAAAGCGAGGCGAACCGCGGCCACCGCCTGTTCGAGCTGGTAGAGCGCCTGTTCAAGAGCCGTCTTTTCCATCACTCGCTCCCCTTCTGCGCCGATGGGCGTGCCTTGCCCGCCTTGGCGCGCACGGGCTTTTCGGCGGGCGCCTCGTCGAGCGCCTTCGCAAAGGCCGGATGCACGACCGCGCCGTCATGGGTCAGCAGCGTCGCCTTGACGAGTTCGTCATCTGGCTTGATCGCCAGCGCCTTGGTCTCCTTGTCGACCAGCGTCTCGACGAAGGCCGACAGGTTGCGCGCATAGAGAAGCGAAGCCGAGGCGGCGATGCGGCCGGGCACGTTGAGATGGCCGAGGATCTTCACGGCATTGGCGGTCGTCACGACCTTGCCTGCCTCCGACCCCTCGACATTGCCGCCACGCTCCACCGCGAGATCGACGATGATGGAACCGGGTTTCATCGCGGCGACTACCGAAGCGCCAATCAGGCGCGGCGCGGCGCGGCCGGGAATGAGTGCCGTGGTGATGACAATGTCCTGCTTGGCGATGTGCTCGGCCGTCAGCGCCGCCTGCTTCGCCTGATATTCCTTCGACATTTCCTTGGCATAGCCGCCGGCGGTTTCGGCGGCCTTGAATTCCTCGTCCTCGACGGCGATGAACTTCGCGCCCAGCGAGGCGACCTGTTCCTTGGCTGCCGGGCGCACATCTGTCGCGGTGACGACGGCGCCGAGCCGGCGCGCCGTGGCGATGGCCTGCAGGCCCGCCACGCCGGCGCCCATGATGAAGACCTTTGCGGCAGGCACCGTGCCGGCCGCCGTCATCATCATCGGCAGCGCCCGGTCATATTCGGCGGCCGCGTCGATCACCGCGCGGTAGCCGGCGAGATTGGCCTGGCTCGACAGGACGTCCATGACCTGCGCGCGCGTGATGCGCGGCATGAATTCCATGGCAAAGGCCGACAGGCCCGCGCGGGCCATGGCCGCGACGGCGGCGTCATTGCCATAGGGGTCCATCGTCGCGATGACGACGGCGCCGCGCTTGTACTGGCCGATTTCCTTTTCGGTGGGGCGCCTGACCTTGAGCACGAGGTCGGCGGAGGCTGCGTCGCGGATCGCGCCGATCGTCGCGCCGGCCTTGGCGAAATCCGCATCGGGAATGCGCGAATGCTCGCCCGCGCCCGCTTCGACCACGACCGAGAGGCCAAGGGCCGACAGGCGTTTCACCGTATCCGGCGAAGCCGCGACGCGCGTTTCGCCGCCATCATGTTCCCTCGGAACGAATACTGTCTGCGTCACCCTGGCTCCCCCCATTGGCGCGACCATCGCATGCGATTGCCGTCAACCGCCCGCGGGGCGGCAGATCGGGAGGCGCGTCACCGCGCCAGGAATGCACCCACGACGCAGATCAGGACGAACAGCACCGTGGCGGAAATGAAGCCGAAGCCCCAGAAGAAGCCCGCCGTCATCGCGATCAGCAGGGCACAGCAGACCAGCACGAAATATTTGCTCAGGACCAGGAACATGGAATAGGTCTGCTCATGTTCGCGGTAGTCCATGTCCGCGCCCATTTCGATCGGACCGCTCGGCGTATCGCTTGCCATCGTCTCACCCTTCTGCATCGCTCAAGGCGCTGATAGCGAAAAGGTGACGGCAGGGCAATGGCCGGAAATGTCGCGCGGGCGCTCGCCCACGGGAATGGCATGGCGCGTTGCGCCGATGCCACGAAGCGGCCGCGTCAGCCCGCCAGTTGCGGAAACAGCCCGACCAGTCCGATCACGATCAGGTAGATCGCGACGATATAGTTCAGCAGGCGCGGCATGATCAGAATGATCACGCCGGCAATGAGCGAAAGCAGGGGCGTCAGGGCAATATCGGGCATGTGTTTCTCCTAGCTGTCGGCCATCCGTGCAGTGGCCGGCAGACAAACGCCGACGGAGCTCGAAAGCTCCATGGCTCGAAAGCTCCATGGCATCACGCGGCGCGCGGCAGCGTCTGCGCCGTGGGCAGGATGGTCAGCGGAGCCAGTTCGCCGGCGCGCGGCTTGGCGAACATCATCCGCTGCTCGAGCTGCGACGACCAGAAGAAGGGAAAGCGCCGGAATGACTCCTCGCGGATCGCCGTCACGTCCGCCCGGTAGAGCGCCACACGCGTGGTGACGCCGGGATAGGACCGCGCCGGCGCCAATGGCTGCGAACTGTAGATGCGCTTGTAGAAGCTGGCATGGTCTTCGCGGATGGTCGACAGGCAGTAGGGCGCGTTGAAATAGAAACAGGCCATGCCCGCCAGCCGCAGCGTGATGTAGGGAATCTGCGGATAGATGCGCGACCAGTCGGGATCGGCGGCAAAGCGGCTCGGATCGATGAACGTATCGCCGGCATCGATCATCGGATTGACGATATCGCCGAATGCCTGGGTGGAAGGCCCTTCCCTATGCTTTGCGCTCAGGTGATGGATACGCAGCGTCGAGACGAGTTGCTGGTCGATATAGACGCCGAACCGGTAGACATTGTCCGTTTCGTCGAGATCATCATGGATCGACCCTGATTCCATGTCCAAGACGACGCCGTGGCGGCGATATGACTTGTATCGAAGACGGTAGATGTCTTCGAGATCTTCACCCTTGTCGCAACGCCTGTATTCGGTGCGCGACAGCACGTCGTAAACACTGCGCGTAAACGCCGTCATCTGCTGTGAATCCGGTATGCTGGAAACACGCAATCCTTCAGCCGCTGCTTGCAGCGCCGCCAGATGAGAAATCATCTCGTTCCCCGTAATGTCCGCCATCGGACAGGGTAACCGAGAGATTAGTTACGTAAAGATGAAAATTTTATTTAGTTGATCTACTTCATATTAGGGTTAACGCTCCGGACTGTCGGGATGGGTCTGCTGTCCCGATCCGGGCTCAGGCCTTTCCGGCCGGCGTGGTCTTGAGCTCGCCCGCGAAGGGCCAGATGACGCTGGCCATCGTCGTGATGCCCGAACCCGTCAGCGCCGAGCCGAACAGGAACCCCTGCACAAGGTCAGGCTTCACGGTGCCGGAAAGGACCTTGAGCTGCTCGAAGGTCTCGACGCCTTCGATGGTGATCGAGAGGCCGAGCGCGCGGGAAAGATTGACCACACCCTTCAGCAGTTCGAGCGACCGGCCGTTCTGGGTCACGTCCACCACGAAGCTGCGGTCGATCTTCACCTTGTCGAGCGGCAGCGTATGAAGATAGCTGAGGCTGGAATAGCCGGTGCCGAAATCGTCCAGCGCGATGCGGACGCCCATTTCCTTCAGCTGGCTGAGCAGCGCCTGCGTTTTCGACCTGTCGTCGAGCAAGGCCGTCTCCGTCACCTCGATTTCGAGCCGATGCGGCGCCAGCCCGGAACCGGCAAGCGCATCGCGCACCTTGGCGACGATGTCGTGGCTGTGGAAGTCGCGCGCCGACAGGTTCACCGACACGCTGACCTGACCCGGCCATTTCTTGCATTCGTTGCAGGCGGCATTGAGCACGAAGACCGAGATTTCGGTGATGATGCCCATCTCTTCCGCGAGCGGAATGAAGACAGCTGGCGAGATCGGCCCGAGGTCGGGATGATCCCAGCGGCACAGCGCCTCGCAGGAGGCGATGCGCATGGAGTCCATCGAAACGATGGGCTGATAGACGACACGCAGGCTCTCCGACTCCACCGCCGAACGCAGGTCGGCCTTCATCACCTGCCGGTTGCGGAATGCTGCATCCATGGAGGTTTCGAACAGAGCCCAGTCGTTCTTGCCCCTCTCCTTGGCCTTGTAGAGCGCCAGGTCGGCCTTCACGATCATCGCATCGACATCGGTCTCGCGCGGCCTGGCAAGCACCGCGCCGGCGGATAGCTGGACGCGCAGCGCATGGCCCGCCACGTCGATCGTGCCTTCCAGCTCCACGAAAATCTTGTCGAGCATCGACGCCAGCGCCATCTGGTCCGGCACATTGTTCAGGAACATCATGAATTCGTCGCCGCCGAAGCGGCTGATCTTGATGTCGTCGGTCGCAAACAGGCCAAGCTTCTCCGCCACCACGCAGATGAGCCCGTCGCCGACCGGATGGCCCAACGTGTCGTTGATGCTCTTGAAATCGTCGAGATCGAACATGGCGATGGCGCAGTTCCGGTCCTGGTCGCCGCTATTCATCAGTTCTTCCACGATTTCGTGGAAATAGCCGCGATTGGGCAGGTCGGTCAGGCTGTCATAGCGCGCCATGTGCCGGATGCGCTCCTCGGCGGTGACGCGCTGGGTGATCTCCTCGAAGGTAACCACACCCAGTTCGTCATGGCCCGTCCGGGCGGAAAGCTCGAAATGGCGGTTGGTGGAAAGCCTGATCTGCAGCTTGCGCTCCTTGCCCTCGCGCAGCGCGCGCGCAAGCTGGATCTCGGCATAGCGGCAATCCTTCGGGCTCATCTCGCCGGCGGCCACGCTACGCCACAGCACGCCGCGCAGGCTGCGCCCGAGCAGGCGCGAAGGCTCGGCGACGCGCAGGATCCGCGCCGCTTCGGCATTGGCGACGACCACCTTGCCCTCCGGCGAGAACATGATCAGCCCGTGCGACATGGTGTTGAGCGCGCGATCGAAACGCGTCGCGATGCGCTGCGCCTTCTTCTCCTCCCAGATGGCGGCGAAAAGCACCTCGCGCACATTCTCGGCAAACCGCTTGATGGCGAAGAAGAAAGGGATTGAGAGCAGGCCCAGCAGCATATGGAACATGTCGCCGCGCATCAGGAAGCCGAGCGAGATCGGCATGGTGAGCGCCACGATGAGGATCATCACCATGCGCGGCGAGCCGTAATTGCGGCCCGCGATCGATGTCGCGGTCGCCAGCGTCACGCAGATGGCGGCGATTTCGGCAAACTGGTCCTGCACTAGGTAGATGGCGCTGAAGCAGAAGGCGCCCAGCCCCAGCCCATGCAGCGTTCCCCAGAATATGTAGGAGTTCTCGCGCTTGCGGGCCTCTTCGCGGGTGACCGAGACCGGCGCGGCATTGATCATGCGCATCGAGACGATGCGCATGACGCCGATCAGCGCGATGACGATGGAAATGACCAGATAGACCGGCTCGCCGGTCTTGTAGAAGACCAGCGCCGGCAGGAACGTATGTGCCGAGATGCCGATGGCAAGCGTCGTCCCGTCCCGAAACAGCGTCTGGACGAACGGTATATACATGTCGAGCGGCAGCTCTTTATTTTTTCGCCTTGGCATGCCGAGACCCGCCTCCGGTCCCATACTTTATGCCACAGGGGCCTTAAGAAACCTTATATTGGCAGGGTTTACGCCACGTCATGGCGAAGCGACACGCCGAAACCGTCCCCTCGCCCCGCACCGATCCCTATTCGGCGGCCTGCAGGCGCTGCGGCGCCTCCGGCTTGTCGAAACGCGCCAGCAGCCGCTCGCGCTCGACATCCGCCTTCGTCGCATTCGCCGCCTTCACATGGCCGAAGCCCCGGATCAGCGAAGGAATATTGGCAAGGCCGGCCGCGGCGTCCATCCGCTCGGGCGTCAGGCCGGAGGCGATGCGCGCGAGATCTGCCTCGTAGCGGGCTAGCAGCTTGCGTTCCATGCGCCGCTCGGCCGAATAGGCGAACGGATCAATGATCGATCCGCGAAGCCTGCGCGCGCCGGCCAGAACCCGGAACAGGCTCATCATCCACGGCCCGAAGCTGGACTTGCGGGCGGTGCCGTCCGGTCCCTTGCGGCCCATGATCGGCGGCGCGAGATGGAATTCCAGCCGCTCGAAGCTCTCGAACTCCGCGCCTAGTTGGCGCTTGAAGGCGCCGTCCGTATAGAGGCGCGCCACCTCATATTCGTCCTTGATCGCCATCGCCTTGAAAAGATTGCGCGCCACGGCCTCGGCCAGCGCGCTCTTGCCCGGCGCCGCCTTTTCCTCGGCCTCGCGGACTGCGTCCACCATCCGGCGATAGCGCTGCGCATAGGCCTCGTTCTGATAGGAGGCGAGGAATTCGGCGCGCCGCTCGACGATGGCATCCAGCGTCTGTGCCAGTTCCGCCGGCCGCGCCGTACGGGCGCCCTCGACGATCTTCTGCACATAGGCCGGGTCATGCGCGGCGCGGCGGCCCCAGCGGAAGGCGGAGACATTCATGCTCACCGACTGGCCGTTAAGCGCGATGGCGCTTTCGATCGCCTCGTCGGAAAGCGGCACGCCGCCATGCTGCCAAGCATAGCCGAGCAGGAACATGTTCGCCCCGACCGAATTGCCGAACAGGACCGTGGCTGCACGGGTGGCGTCGAAGAACCAGCTGTTCTGCTCGCCCGCCGCCTTGCGGATGGCGCGCTTGATGCGTTCCGACGGCAGGGAGAAATCCGCCTGGCGGGTGAACTCGCCCGGCATCACCTCTGCGGTATTGACGATGAAATGCGTATGCCCCTCGCGCACCGCCGACAGGATCTTCTTGTTGCCCGACACGACGAGGTCGCAGCCGAGGATGAGGTCGGCCTTGCCCGCCGAGACGCGGATCGCATGGATATCCTCCGGCGTCTGCGCGATCCGCACATGGCTGAAGACCGCGCCGCCCTTCTGGGCGAGGCCAGCCATGTCGATCATGCCGCAGCCCTTGCCTTCCAGATGCGCCGCCATGCCGACGACGGAGGCGATGGTGACCACGCCCGTGCCGCCAATGCCGTCGATGATGGCCGACCAGCCGTCGGCGCCGAGCGCAAAGGGTGTCGGCTGCGGGACATCCTGCAACGGATTGACGGTGCCGGCATGGCCGCCGGCCTTGCGCAGCTTGCCGCCATGCACCGTCACGAATGACGGGCAGAAGCCGTTCACGCAGGAGAAGTCCTTGTTGCAGGAAGACTGGTCGATGCGCCGCTTGCGGCCGAATTCGGTTTCCAGCGGCTGCACGGAGACGCAATTCGACTTCACGCCGCAATCGCCGCAGCCTTCGCAGACCAGCTCATTGATGATGACGCGCTTGTCGGGGTCGGGGTAAGTGCCGCGCTTGCGCCGCCGCCGCTTCTCGGCCGCGCAGGTCTGGTCGTAGATCAGCACGGTGACGCCGGGAATGTCCCGCAATTCGCGCTGCACGGCATCCAGGTCGTCGCGATGGCCGAATGTCGTCAGCGGCGGGAAGTCGCCATTATTGTACTTGTCCGGCTCGTCGGAAACGACCGCGATGCGCTCCACGCCCTCGGCGCGCACCTGCCGGGCGATCATGTCGACGGTGAGGTTGCCCTCATGGGGCTGGCCGCCGGTCATGGCGACCGCGTCGTTGTAGAGGATCTTGTAGGTGATGTTGGCGCCGGCGGCGAGCGCGAAGCGGATCGCCAGATTGCCCGAATGGTTATAGGTCCCGTCGCCGAGATTCTGGAACATATGCTCGCGCTTGGTGAACGGCGCCTGGCCGATCCACTGCGCGCCCTCGCCACCCATCTGCGTGAAGCCTATGGTCGAGCGGTCCATCCACATCGCCATGAAATGGCAGCCGATACCCGCTCCTGCGACGGAGCCTTCCGGCACATTGGTGGATGTGTTGTGCGGACAGCCCGAGCAGAAATAGGGCGAGCGGTTGGAGACGTCGACCGTATCGGCCAGCATGGCCTGGAACTGTTTGAGCTGGCCGACCTTGGATGCGATCTGCTCCGAGGGGCCAATCACGCGCAGGATGCGCTCGCCCACCGCAATGGCGATATCGTTCGGGTCGAGCGCGCCCTTGGCGGGGAAAAGCCAGTCGCCGCGCTCGTCGCGCTTGCCGATCACCACGGGCTGGTTGACCGTGCCGTAGAGATGTTCACGCACCTGCGTTTCGAGCAGGGAGCGCTTCTCCTCGACCACGATGATCATTTCGAGGCCCTGGGCGAATTCCTTGATATGATCGAAATCGAGCGGCCACGGGGCGGCGACCTTGAACAGCCGCAGGCCGATGCGATTGGCCTCCTCTTCGTCGATGCCGATATCGCCCAGCGCCTGGCGCACGTCGAGATAGCTCTTGCCGACCGTGATGATGCCGATCTTGGCGTCGGACCCGCCCGAATAGATGATCCTGTTCAGCTTGTTGACGCGGATGAAGGCGGCGGCGGCGGCACGCTTGTACTCATGCAGGCGCGCCTCCTGCTCCAGCATCGCCACCTCGTGGCGGATGCTGATGCCGCCGGGCGGCATGTCGAACTCCGGAAGCTCGATGCGGATCCGTTCCAGCGAAGCGTCTACCGAGGCGGTCGACTCGATATTGTCCTTCACGCATTTGATCGCCGTCCACGTGCTGGCGAAGCGCGACAAGGCATAGCCGTAGAGCCCGTAATCGATCAGTTCCTGCACCCCGGCGGGGTTGAGGATCGGGATCATCGTGTCGACGAAGAGGAATTCGGTCGCATGCGCGATGGTCGAGGATTCGGCCATGTGGTCGTCGCCCATCAAAGCGAGGACCCCGCCATGCGGCGAGGTGCCGGCGAGATTGGCGTGGCGGAAGACGTCGCCCGAGCGGTCGACGCCGGGCCCCTTGCCGTACCAGACGCCGAACACGCCGTCATATTTGCCTTCGCCGAGCAGTTGCGTCTGCTGCGAGCCCCAGACCGCGGTGGCGGCAAGCTCCTCGTTCAGGCCCGGCTGGAAGATGATGTCCGATGCGGCAAGCTCGCTCTTCGCCTTCCAGAGCTGCAGGTCGAAGCCGCCGAGCGGCGAGCCGCGATAGCCGGAGACGAAACCGGCCGTGCGCAGACCGGCCAGACGGTCGCGCTCGCGCTGCATCAGCATCATGCGAATGACTGCCTGCGCGCCGGACACGAAGATACGCTGCTTTGAAAGGTCGTATTTGTCGTCCAGCACCACGTCGTGCAGGGTCATGCTCATTCTCCGTCGCGGCGCGAATCTGAAAAGCGCCGGGAACTGCCAGACATATGTAGTGTCCCTGTCGCCGTCGCGCTCGTCAAACCTTTTCAAGCGGAGATAAAAATTGCGCAAGCTCCGTGCGGGACTGCACCCGCCGGCGAAACTATCTGATCCGCCGTACCCGCTTTCGTGAACGACTCTTGCCGGGCCGCTAACCTTTTGTCGCCTTTCCTGTGTCAAAGAGGCAGGAAAGCGCCTGTCCTAGAGTAATTCCAGCAAAAGTGCGCAGCGGTTTTGCGTCCGGAATTACGTAAAAACAAAGAGTTAGAGCATTTCCGCGATTCCCGGAAAAGCGGAAATGCTCCAAGTGAGATTCGTCGCCTGCGAAAGCAGCGCAGCCGAAATTGGAGAAAAGAATGCCGATCGAGTTTCGCGGACGCGATGAGGGAATGCGGGACGCGCTGATGCGCGCGATCGACGCAATCCGTGGACAGACTGTTTCCCTGCGCGAGCTGCTCGAACTGATCGGCGAACAGGGCATATTGCTCCTGTGCGCGCTGCTCACCGTGCCTTTCCTGCTGCCGGTGTCGATCCCCGGCGTCAGCACCGTCTTCGGCCTCGCCATCATATTGCTGAGCCTCGGCCTGGTCGCCAATCGCGCACCGTGGATTCCGCGCCGGATCGTCGACCGCCCCATCGATGCCGAAAAGCTCGTCCCGGTCCTGCGGAAGGGGGCGGACATCGTCGCGCGGATCGAAAAGGTCATCAGGCCGCGCATGAGCTGGCTGACCGACGGAAAGCTCGCCAGCCGCTTCAACGGCCTCGGCATCCTCGCCGGCGGCATATTGCTGATCTTCCCGCTCGGCCTCGTACCGTTTTCCAATACGCTGCCGGCCTTCGCCATCCTGTTCCTCTGCCTCGGCGTCTCGCAACGCGACGGCGCCTTCGTGCTCGCCGGCTACGCCATGCTGGTAGCGACGGTCGTCTATTTCGGCGTCCTCGCCTATCTGGCGATCGCCGCCGGACGCGGCATCGCCTCCATGTTCGGCGGCGGCTGACACACGAAAAAGGCCCGCCAAAGCGGGCCTTTTTTAAACCTGCGCGGTGCGCGAGATCAGGAAGCGGCTTCCTCGGCAGGCGCCTCTTCCGCCGGGGCAGCGGCGGCCTCGTCGGCGGCCTTCTTCGCGGCAGCGGCTTCCTCGGCCTGCTTGGCGGCAGCGACACGCTCCTGCGCCTTCTTGCCCGGCTCGCCCTTCTTCGGGTTGCTGCGGGCTTCGCGCTTGGTCAGGCCGGCCTGATCGAGAAAACGGGCAACGCGGTCGGTCGGCAGCGCGCCATTGTCCAGCCAGTGCTTGATGCGCTCCTCATTGAGCGTCACGCGGTCGCCGTCCTTGGGAAGCATCGGGTTCCACGAGCCGAGCTGCTCGATGAAGCGGCCGTCGCGCGGGCTGCGCACATCGGCCACCACGACATGGTAGTAGGGACGCTTCTTGGAGCCCGCACGGGCCAGACGAATCTTCAGTGCCATTTTCGTTACTCCTGTAATGACTGAATGTCGGTCGTTGTTTCAGATTGCATTCTCGCCGGCCGCGATCGCCTCATGGTGGCGGATCACTTCGCGGACGATGAAATTGAGGAATTTTTCGGCGAAGTCCGGATCGAGCTGGGCGTCGCGGGCCAGCTGCCGCAGCCGCGCGATCTGCTGCGCCTCGCGCGCCGGGTCGGCCGGTGGCAGGCCATGCTGCGCCTTGAGCTCGCCGACGGCCTTGGTGCAGCGGAAGCGCTCGGCCAGCATGTGGATCAGCGCCGCGTCGATATTGTCGATCGACGCCCGGTAGCCGGACAGCAGCGCCTTCGCCTTTTCAGTATCGCTCATGAGCCCTCCCGATCACTTCTTGCCCTTGGGCAGGCCGGGGAACCCGCCGGGCAGTCCCGGCAGCTTCATGCCTGCGCCCGGCAGGCCGGGCATCCCCCCGCCAAGCCCGCCCGGCAGGCCCTTGCCGAGCCCGGCGGCCTGCGCCTGCTTCTGCAGGGCTTCGAGCTGCTTGGGGTCCATCTTCGACAGGTCGGGCATGCCGCCCATACCGCCCAGCCCCATCTTCGAGGCGAGACCACCCATGGCGGCGCGCATCATGCCGCCGCCCTTGCCCTTGCCGCCCATGGCCTTCATCATGTCGGCCATCTGGCGGTGCATCTTCAGAAGCTTGTTGATCTGCGCCGCATCGGTGCCCGACCCCCTGGCGATGCGCACCTTGCGGCTGTGCTTGAGCATGTCGGGATTGGCGCGCTCGGCGCGGGTCATCGACTGGATGATGGCGATCTGCCGGCCGAACATCCTGTCGTCGAGACCCGCCGCGGCGATCTGGTCCTTCATCTTGCCCATGCCCGGCATCATGCCCATGATACCGCCCATGCCGCCCATCTTCTGCATCTGGCGCAGCTGGTCGGCGAGGTCGTCCAGGTCGAACTTGCCGGCCTGCATCTTCTTCGCCATCGCCGCGGCCTTTTCCGCGTCGATGGTCTCGGCCGCGCGCTCCACGAGGCTGACGATATCGCCCATGCCGAGGATACGGTCGGCAATGCGCTTGGGATGGAACTCCTCCAGCGCATCCATCTTCTCGCCGGTGCCGATGAGCTTGATCGGCTTGCCGGTGACGGCGCGCATGGAAAGCGCGGCACCGCCGCGCCCGTCGCCGTCCATGCGGGTGAGCACGAGGCCGGTGATGCCGACGCGGCTGTCGAAGTTCTGCGCCAGATTGACCGCGTCCTGGCCGGTCAGGCTGTCGGCGACCAGCAGGATCTCATGCGGGTCCGACGCCTTCCTGATCTCGGCCATCTCGGCCATCAGCGGCTCGTCGATATGGGTGCGGCCGGCAGTGTCGAGGATGACCACGTCATGGCCGCCAAGCCTGCCCGCCTGCACAGCGCGCCGCGCAATATCGACCGGCGTCTGGCCTGCAATGACCGGCAGCGTGGCGATGCCGGTCTGCTCGCCGAGCTGGCGCAACTGCTCCTGCGCGGCCGGGCGCCGCGTATCGAGCGACGCCATCAGCACCTTCTTGTTCTGGCGTTCGCTCAGCCGCTTGGCGATCTTCGCCGAGGTGGTGGTCTTGCCGGAACCCTGAAGGCCCACCATCATCACCACGACGGGCGCCGGCGCATTGAGGTCGATGGTGGCGCCTTCCGCGCCGAGCATCTCGACCAGCTCGTCATGGACGATCTTGACGACCATCTGGCCGGGCTTGATCGATTTCAGCACCTCGGCGCCGACCGCCTTGGTCCGCACCTTGTCGGTGAAGGAACGGACGACATCGAGCGCCACATCCGCCTCGATCAGCGCACGCCGCACCTCGCGCAGCGCCGCCGATACATCGGCTTCGTTGAGCGATCCCCGGCCGGTCAGGCCGTTCAGAATGGAGCCAAGCCGTTCCTGTAGGCTCTCGAACATCCGTCTTCCTCATGTCTCGTGGCAGGAGCCCGAGACGTAGTGTGTCACGGCGCCGGATGAAACCCGTACAAAGCCAAACGACACCCGGGGGCGCATCGCGCTGCCGGGTGTTGACCTCCGGGACGTGCAATTAATTGCGTCCCGGTCGGCGGCTCGGAGTTGTCACTCGTCGCTGAATCTGCGGTTCCTAGACAGGAAATGACGCTGCAAGTCAACCGAATGTTGATTTCACGCCGGAAAACCACCCTTTTCCGCCAGCAATTCATGCACGAAGCGCAGCTTTTCCGACACCATGTCGGAGATGACGAACGGATAGAGGTCGCGCATGCCCATGCAGCGATTGATGCAGTTCGCGGCCTCCGCCAGCACCAGCCAGCGCGCCAGAAGGTCATCGAAGGCCTCCGGCGAGACGAGATCGGGCATTTCCGGTGCAATAGCCGGCTTGTCCGCGAAGTCACCCTCATTGGGCGGCAGTTCCTCGGCGCTTTCGACGTTCAGCCGGCCGAGCGGCATGTTCAGTACTGCCACCATCTCCAGCGTGTCGGAAATATGCATGTAGTGCGCCCATGTTTCGGCCCAGTCCTCCCATGGGTGGCTGGCGGCATAGGGCGTGATGAAACTGCCCTCCCAGCGCGCCGGCGGGCCTTCGTCATAGTGGCGCTGGAGCGCCTGCGCATAGTCCAGCGTGTCGTCACCGAACAATGCGCGCGCACGGTCCAGCCATTCCGGATCGTCGCGGATGAGACGATCCCAGTAATAGTGACCGATCTCGTGGCGGAAATGGCCGAGCAGCGTGCGGTAGCGCTCTCCCATCTCGATGCGCATCATCTCGCGATATGGCGCATCCGCTTCGGCGAGGTTCAGCGTCACCAACCCGCTTTCATAACCCGTCAATATCCGCTCTTCGGCAAGGCCCGCACCAAATCCATCGGCCAGGAACGCGAAGGCGAGCCCTGCCTCGTCCCCGGACGAGGCTTTCGGCACCACGGCCAGTCCACGCCGCATCAGCCAATAGATCACCCGCCGCTTCGCGGCCTCAACCTCGATCCAGCGCGCCCGGTTTCCGTCGACCGAGAGATCGGGGATCGTGCGGTTGAGGACGCATGCCTCGCAGAAGAGACCGTCTGTCGTCACCGCCCAGTTGCAGGCGCATTCGGCACCGTTGGCACAGGCGAAATACCCGCCCGACGGAAGAGGAATGAAGCGATCCTCGGGTGCTGAAAAGGCGACCATGGTCCCGCAGGAGAGGCACTGCTGGTTCTCGAAATAGAGCCGGTTCCCGCAGGTCGGACAGGAGAAGAGCTTCATGACATCTCTTTGCGGCCTATGCTGCGAAGCCGAGGCCGCCAGCCACAAGCCGGCGGCCTCGGGCCCATCGCCTGTCGAATGTCAGCGCACGATGTAGACGATGCGGCGATCCGCCGGATCGACCAGCACCGGCTGGCTGTTCACATAGGCGTAGCGATATTCGTAGTCTGGGACCTCGTGAATCTCGACGTTGTCGGGCAGGCCTGCGCCAACCACGACCTCACCGTCGAGATAGACGGGATCGACCTCATGCGCGGTGACATAGGTCCGCACTTCCGGCGAAGGCTCGACGACGGAACCCGCAGCGCCACCCAGCGCGCCGCCGGCAATGCCGCCGACCGCCGCACCGAGTGGCCCGGCGATGAGCGCACCCGTCACCGCGCCGCCCACGATACCGGCAGCGCCGCCGGCTTCGGTCGTGCCGCTCTTGGCTTCATAGGTCACCGTGGGAATATTGGCCTCGGGCGCACGCTCGGTCACGATCACGTCGCGACCGGAATATTCGGCCATCAGATAGTCGGAATAGGCCCAGCCTTCGACGCCGGATGCGCTCACCTGGCACCATTTCGAATTGTCGAGGCAGCCGAGCAGATCGGCCTGGCCATCGACGCCCATGACGCCGACCACCGGATATTGCGGGCCGGGTCCGGAGCGGATGTTCAAATCGGACGTCGCCGTCACCGCCGTCTGGGCAAATGCCATGCCCGACATCAGAATGAAACCGGCCGCGGCTGGCGCGAGAATCTTCTTCATTTTCTTGTCTCCTTCTTGGCCCCCTCGCACAAACGGAGACAGGAAGGGTTCGTTCCGCTAATATTGCCGGCCAAACGGCAACTGCCTGCTTCCTGCATCAATAATCCGGGCGAAGCGCAAGATTTCGTGCGGATCGGATGATCCGTCGAAGTGGAACGATCACAACTTCGACAAGATCTGCCAACAAGCCTCGCCACGGCAATTATCGTCTGGCAAAGGTGCTTGTGCTATTCGCCGACAATACCGGAGTGGAGAGGGATGATGGAGTGGGGTTTCAAACGATTGTCAGCGATCGCGGTCGCCATGGCGGCATTGATGCCGGCTGCCGCCCATGCGGCCGCCTGCGGCAATGATGGCAGCGGCTTCGAGCGCTGGAAGCAGGCTTTTGCCCAGGAGGCCGCAAGCGCGGGCGTGAAAGGCCGGGGGCTCGATGCGCTGGCCAGCGCCAAATATGCAACCGCGACCATCAAGGTGGATCGCGCGGTCAGGAAGGCCTTCAGCGGCGACGTCAATTCCTTCATGAAGCGTCGCGGCGGCGCCACGATCATTTCCAAGGGCAAGTCGCTCAAGAAGCAGCATGCCAAGCTGTTTGCCGATCTGGAGCGCCGCTACGGCGTGCCGGCCGGCCCTTTGCTGGCGATCTGGGGCATGGAGACCGGCTTCGGCGGCTTCATGGGCAAGCAGAACACGGTCTCGGCGATCGTGACGCTTGCCTATGACTGTCGCCGGCCGCAGTTCTTCGCCCCACATGCGATTGCGGCCCTCAAGCTCGTCGACGCCGGCGTCATCAATGCAAGCTCGGTCGGGGCTGCGCATGGCGAGATCGGCCACACCCAGTTCCTGCCCGGCAACGTGCTGAAATATGGCGTTGGCAGCATGAATCTGCGCGAAATGTCGACCGCGCTGGCATCGACCGCCAACTTCCTGCGCGCCCACGGTTATCGCGGTGGCGCCGCCAGCGCCAATCCCGGCGCGATAGCGGGCTGGAACTCGGCTTCGGTCTACCAGCAGGCGATCATCATCATGGCCGACGCGATCGACGGCAACTGATCGCCAGGCATATGGCCAAACAAAAGACCCGGCCTGGCGCCGGGTCTTTTGTTTTCCAGACTGCGTGAAGGGTCAGCCGTTGCGCTTGCGGGCTGCAAGCGTGCGCAAGCGCAGCGCATTGAGCCGGATGAAGCCCTCGGCATCCTTCTGGTCATAGGCGCCGCGATCGTCCTCGAAGGTGACGAGGTCGTTGCGATAGAGCGACTTGGGCGACTGGCGGCCGGTCACGATCACATTGCCCTTGTAGAGCTTCAGGCGCACTTCGCCTTCCACATCTTCCTGGCTCTTGTCGATCAGCGCCTGCAACATTTCGCGCTCGGGCGAGAACCAGAAGCCGTTATAGATCAGCTCGGCATAGCGCGGCATGATCTCGTCCTTGAGATGCGCAGCACCCCGGTCCAGCGTGATCGACTCGATGGCGCGATGCGCCTGTAGCAGGATCGTGCCGCCCGGCGTCTCGTAGACGCCGCGCGATTTCATGCCCACGAAGCGGTTTTCCACCAGGTCGAGCCGACCGATGCCGTTGTCGCGGCCAAGATCGTTCAGCGCCGCGAAGAGCGTCGCCGGCGACATGGCCTTGCCGTCCAGCGCGACCGGATCGCCCTTCCTGAAGGTCAGGGTGATTTCCGTCGCGACATCCGGCGCGTCCATCGGCGAAATGGTCCGCTGATGCACATATTCCGGCGGCTCCTGCCACGGATCCTCCAGCACCTTGCCCTCGGAGGAGGAGTGCAGCAGGTTCGCGTCGACCGAGAACGGCGCCTCGCCCTTCTTGTCCTTGGCAACCGGGATCTGGTGCTTCTCGGCGAAATCGAGCAGGTCGGTGCGCGACTTGAACGTCCAGTCGCGCCATGGCGCTATCACCTTGATGTCGGGGTTCAGTGCATAGGCCGAAAGCTCGAAGCGCACCTGGTCATTGCCCTTGCCGGTCGCGCCATGGGCCACCGCATCGGCCCCGGTCTCGGCGGCGATCTCGACGAGGCGCTTGGAGATCAGCGGCCGCGCGATCGAGGTGCCGAGGAGATACAGGCCCTCATATTGCGCATTGGCGCGGAACATCGGGAAGACGAAGTCGCGGATGAACTCCTCGCGCACATCCTCGACATAGATTTCCTTGATGCCGAGCATCTCGGCCTTCTTGCGCGCCGGCTCCAACTCGCCGCCCTGCCCCAGATCGGCGGTGAACGTCACCACCTCCGCGCCGAGTTCCGTTTGCAGCCATTTCAGGATGATCGACGTGTCGAGGCCACCCGAATAGGCGAGCACGACCTTCTTCACGTCTTTCCACTTCGACATTTCCGACCCCCGATCAAACGCGGCTCGCAGGCCCTCTGGCCCGCAAAATCGCGGCTCTTTTAGCAGGTATGGCTTGGCGGGCAAGCACCGCCTCGCCGTTCAACTTATCGGCATCGCGCGCGGCAGACATTTGCCGCATGGCGGCGCAACCATAGAATCCATGTGATTCTTTGCCACGCGGAACCTGATATTGCTGGCCGTTCCCTTGCCTTCCCAGATCCTGGCCGCCGCCATTCGCCTGACGAGCTTCCTCCTCGCAGGCGTGATCGGCATGGGCAGCGCGCAAGCGCAGGGGTGGACACATGTGGAAGGCGAGGCACGGGCGGTATTGCCGCGCCCTGCCCCGGCAACGGGTTTTGCATCCGCCGCACTTGCCTGCGAGGGCCAGTCCTGGACGCTCATTTTGGCACCTGCCGAACAGGCGGATCCGAGCCCCCTCGAAGGCGTCATGACGCTACTCGTCGGCACCCGCAGGTTCGAGGCCGAGGCACGCGGGGTGGAGGCGAGTCTGGCCATTGGCGTTCCCTATGCCGCCATCGAGCCGCTGCGTAGCGCCAACCGGCTGGTGATCGAAAAATCCGACGCGACCGAACTGGTTCGCTTCCCGCTCGCCGGATCGCGGCGCGCCATCACCGCCGCCGAAGCACTATGCAGCCCGCGCGAATTGCCATCGGCCAATCGCATCGAGCTCACGTCCCATTCCGCCTACCTCCAACTGGCGCGCGAGCTGCGCCGCGAGGACATTGCCGATTTCCGCCTATCGACTTCGTCCGAGCCGGCCATCCGCGCGGGCATGCTGGAATGGGCACCCGAGCGGCGCGTGCTGTTTGCGGAATTGTGCGGCTCGTCCTGGTATTATGGCAGTTCAGGCTGCTCGATCGTCGGCTTCGTCGCAGAGCCGGGCAAGGACGCGGCCGGGCCGCAGGCCTGGCGGCTGGCTTACGAGAGCGAAGGCGCGCATCTCTATTCCGATCCCGACAGGAGCAGCGGCGGCTGGCCCGATCTCCTGGCCTATCCCCTCCGGCGCGGCGATCCGCTGCGCTATCGCTGGACCGGAGACGCCTATCAGGTGACGCGGGATATGCCGATGCCTTCTCCCCTCTCCGCTTCAAGCGACAATGACGGCGTGGTGGGTGGCCTGCGCAGGTAGTCGTCAGGCCGCGAAAATTCCGCCGCCATGCGTCGAAGCCGCCCGATACCGCATTTTCGCCGCTTGATACGGCGCTGGAATGGTCTATCGAACCGGGAACACCGGAACCGATCCCATGCAATATCTGCCCGAGACAACGACGCTTCTCCAGTTTGCGCTGGCCGCCTTCATCATCGCCATCACGCCGGGCCCCGACATGACCCTGTTCGTCGGCCGCGCCCTGTCGCAGGGGCGGGCGGCGGGATTGGCCTGCATGGCCGGCGCGCTGACGGGCTGCCTCATCCATACATCCATGGTGGCGCTCGGCCTGTCGGCGCTGATCCTCGCCTCGCCGGCCGCCTTCTTCGCGCTGAAGCTCTTCGGCGCGGGCTATCTCCTGTGGCTCGCCATCCAGGCGATCCGGCGCGGCTCGGCCTTTTCCCCGGAAGCGCGCGGCGGCGGCAACCAGTCACTTTTCCAGAACTGGCTCACCGGCATCGGCATCAACCTGCTGAACCCCAAGGTCATCTTGTTCTTCATGACCTTCCTGCCGCAATTCGTCAGCGCCAGCGACCCGCACGCCGCCGGCAAGCTCTTCGTGCTCGGCGCGCTTTTCATCCCGCTGTCGCTGCCTTTCACCATTCCGATGGTTCTGGCCGCCGATGCGTTTTCAGGCGTGATGCGCCGCTCGCCGCGCATCACGCGCGTCGTCGATTACCTTTTCGCGGGGATTTTTTCGGCTTTCGCGCTGCGTATCCTGACGGCGCAGGCAAGATAAACGCTCAATCTCGCCGCGAGAGCGAGGAGCGTCGTTCCAGCCAATAGCCGGCGCGGCGGCCGCACAACGCCCAGTAGACAAGACCGCCGATCATGCCGGCGGCAACGACGGCCGCCATGGTCTGCGGCATCTGCGCGATCGGCCAGTCGCCTGATGCTTCGGACATCGCGATCTCGACCGTGCCGCGTTCACCGAGCTGCCAGACGATGGCCAGGCCGGCAAAGGCCGACAGGCCGCCGGCCAGCGCGTGAAACACCCAGCTGCGGTAGCGCAATATCTCGGAAATGCCGATCAGCACGGCGGACGGCACGAATGCCAGATAGGCGACGAAGATGGCGATCAGCGGCACGGAGAAGAACAGGCCGCCCATCGCCACCCAAGGCTCCGGCGTCATGCCGGAGAACAGCGCCGGCCAGGCGACGAAGTGGAGGAAAAGGCTGGCGGCGAGCGCGGCGCAAAGATAGGCGGCAAGGATGGCGATCAGCCTCAGGACGAGGTCGACGATGCCGCTCACGCCTCGCCATGCCCCGCGATCATCATGGCTTCCAGCGCCAGCCGCTCGGTCTTCTTCATCCGCTCGGATTCCGATTTGAGCTGGCCGCAGGCGGCGAGGATATCGCGACCGCGCGGCGTGCGGATCGGCGAGGCATAGCCGGCCTCGTTGATATAGTCGGCGAAGCGCTCGATCGTCTCCCAGTCGGAGCACTGGTAGTTGGTGCCCGGCCAGGGATTGAAGGGGATCAGGTTGATCTTGGCGGGAATGCCGCGCAGCAGCCGCACCAGTTCCTTGGCGTCGGCGATCGTGTCGTTGACGTCCTTCAGCATCACATATTCGAAGGTGATGCGCCGGGCGTTGGACAGGCCGGGATATTTCCGGCAGGCGTCCATCAGATCCTTGAGCGGATACTTCTTGTTGATCGGCACCAGCATGTCGCGCAGGTCGTCGCGCACCGCATGCAGCGAGATGGCGAGCATGACGCCGATCTCCTCGCCGGTGCGCGCGATCTCGGGCACCACGCCGGAGGTGGAAAGCGTGATGCGCCGCTTTGACAGCGACAGGCCGTCGCCGTCGGACGCGATCAGTAGCGCCTTCTTGACGTTCTCGAAATTGTAGAGCGGCTCGCCCATGCCCATCATCACGATGTTGGACACCTTGCGGCCCTCCGCCGGCACGATGGCGCCGTCGGGCGTGTCGCGCTCGGGGAAATCGCCCAGCCGGTCGCGCGCCGTCAGAAGCTGCGCCAGGATTTCCTCGGCCGTCAGATTGCGCACCAGCTTCTGCGTGCCGGTGTGGCAGAAGGAGCAGGTCAGCGTGCAGCCGACCTGGCTGGAGATGCACAGCGTGCCCCTGCCCTCCTCGGGAATGTAGACGGTCTCGATCTCGACGGGCCTGCCTGCTCCTCGCGCGGGAAACCGGAACAGCCACTTGCGCGTGCCGTCATTGGAAATCTGCTCTTCCACGACTTCGGGCCGCGCGACGGTGAACCGGTCGGCGAGGATGGCGCGCAGATCCTTCGATACATTGCGCATGTCGGCGAAATCGGAGACGCCGCGCACATAGAGCCAGTGCCAGAGCTGCTGGACGCGCATCTTCACCTGGCGGGCAGGCACGCCGGCATCTTCCAGCGCCTGCCCCATCTCCTCGCGCGTCATGCCGATCAGAGAGGGCCGCTCGGCGCGCGCGGAAGCCGCCGCGGCGAATTGCGCGCGGGCGGCGGGCGTGGAAAAGTCGATCTGCAGGCTCATGGGCGGAAAGATAGGTTCCAGGCTGGCCTCGCGCCAGTCGCGCCGCCAATAACAGAAAGCAAAGCCCGCGTCACCTTGGGCGACACGGGCTTCAGGAACGGCAGGCCGTCGATCAGCGGCAGTTCTGGATCGAATTCAGCGCAGCGGTGATCCCGCGCAGCGAAAACGTATAGGACGTGTCATTGCCACGGCCGGACTTGGCGGCCACCTTCATGTCGGAGCCGCCGCGCATCGCCGCGACGAATTGCGGCTCCTGCGCGGCATTTTCCATCCAGGCGGACTTGCCGCGCGTGAACAGGCTGAAGCTCTGCGCGCCGATGGTCACCGTAACCTTGGAATTGGCCTGCATATCGTAGCCGGCAATGAATTGCGGCTCAAAGGAGACATTCTGGCCCGGCTTCTGGCTGACGAAGAAGAAGATGTCGCCATGGTCGAGAGAAGACGGCTGCTTCTCCAGCGGCACCGAAAGAACATAGCACACCTTGCCGCCGTTCTGATCGTACGAATAGGTGCCCCACGCATTGTGCTGGCCGATCTTCGTTGCCGACTGGGCCAGCACCGGCGTTGACGCGATCACGCAAACGCAGGCGAGTGTCCAAGTTTTTCTACGCATCTTGATACCAAATTCCCTATTTCTCGCATGCTACCGGCGGCCGTGATTCGTGGCCGAATCCCGATAGGTTCATTTTGAATTAAACAGGGTTACGAAACGGTGAAGCCCGCCCGGTCGATCCATTTTCGTCTCCCGCCCGATTGCCGGCCCGCAGAAGGTCGCGCGGCGCCGAGTCCCACGACGAGGGTTGAAAAGCACGAAAAAGGCGAGAGTTTGGCTTTTGCCGGAGCGCATGGCCAAACCGCCCGTCCACGGGCTTCTTTCCGGCTGCGCCCGCTGTCATATCTACCATTTTCCGCGACCGGGCGCGATGCTATGTGCGTGCGCCGTTGCATGACGAAGGAACTTCTCGCCGTGGAGCCCCATAGGCCGCATCTCTCCACTGAACCGGGCAATCGCCATCGCGACGCCGCATCGACTGGCGGCTGCAAATGTTGAGATGGGTCCGACGGCTGATCGGCGCGCTTGCTGCCGCGGCGCTGGTATTGGCGACGATCCCGCCCCTGGGCCTCGCCTACGGGTTTCTCACGACCGGCCCCGCGCGGCTGGCAAGCCCCGCGCCCACGGCGCCGCAGCCTAATGCGGAAGTCGCGGCGCGTCTCGCCGGCGCCGGCGGCTACAAGCGCCGCGACAATGCGCCTTTCCGGAGCTACCTCTCATGGTGGCCGGTCTTTGCCGCCCGCGACTATGCCGCCTTGACGGAACGCGAGCTGCCGCAGAACTTCCCCTACTGGGCCTATGTCGGCCGTTTCTGGCAGGACTATGCGCTGATGATCCGCGTCGCACGCGGCGCGCCCTTCACCCAGCGCGATCATCTTCCGCTGATGCAGACCGGTATCGGATTGACGGTCAACCACATCGCGCAATGGACTTATGAGAACACCGCCGGGCGGATCAGCGCCGCCATCGCAGGCGCGCAACCGGTCGAGCAGGATGCCTATCTCGCCCGGTCCGCGGCGGCGCATGCCGCCTTCCTCTCGCACTCGCGCTGGTTCGACTATGACTATGGCGCCGGCCGCGCCGGCCTGTGGGCGACGAAAGACGCGCCGGATGTCGCCATGCTCCGTTCATGGGAACGCAAGCTCGCCTTCGGGCTGGCCTATACGGCGCAGCAGGTCGTCGCGGCCCTGTTCCGCACCGAACCGGTATCGCAGCCGGAGCTGAACATCTGGGCGCAGGGGCCCGTGGCGGAAGCCATCGGGCCCGAGCGGGACATCTCCATCATCCAGGATCTCACGCCCCACGGGGCCCATCTGGTCACCCGGCTGACAGGGCCCGACCTCGACCGGCTCATCATCAGGCTGGCCCTGCGCGGCGTGCGCTTCGCCGAGATCGCCGGCATCCGCACCACCTTCCTGACTGTGACATCCGGCCGGGAGGTCGCCGCGCCTGAAGGAACGCAGATCATCTTCGGTTATCCGCTGCCGGCCGAACCGGCACGCCAGCGTGTCGGCATGGCCGTCAATGTGGCGCTGCTGCACGAAGTGCTGCCGGCGCTGGCCGCACAGGGCGCGGAGATCGAGCACATCTATATCGACTGAGTGCCTGCGCCCTCAGGGCGCGGCATCGCCCACCGCCAGCGCCCTCACCGTGCGCTCCAGCAGGTCATGGCCGCCAGGCTCCCAGCCCAGCGCGCGCAGCCTGTCCGTCGCCATGACGTTCAGGCCGGCAACATCGGCGCGCGGCACCGGGGGCGCATCGAGGATGGCGGCGAGATCGGCATTGTCGACGACGATGTCGGAGACGTTGAGCGTCAGCGCCGCGCCACCCTCGGCCAGCGCAGCGAGCGCGACCATGACTGCCTGCCCGACATCCGCACCATGCACTTCCGTGCCCGCGCGCGCCGGAACCTGCCGCCCGGCGCGGGCATCGTCGATCACCTCCTGCCATTTATGAACCGCACCGACGCCGGCGGGTCCGTAGACGCCGGTGACGCGCAGGGAGGCGGTGCGGAAGGACGAAGAAGCCATCGCCGACAGCGCCTGCTCGACCGCGAGCTTGGCTTCGCCGTAAAGCGTGTCGGGACGGCATTGCATATCCTCTGAAAGGACCGCGCCCGGCGCCTGCGTGCCATAGACGGCACGACTGGAAAGAAACAGCGCTCGCGCGACACCCGCCTGCCGCGCAGCCTCGAAAAGGGCGATGCTGCCCGCGACATTGCGACGGCGGAAACCCTCCGGATCATCGCCCTCGCCGCCGCGATAGCGGCCCGGCACATGATCGAAGGCGCAATGCACCAGCACATCGCCCTTGCCGAAGACCGTCGATGCAGCCTTGTCGAGATCGAAGGACTGGAACGTGACGGGGCGCGAGAAGAAACCGTCGCGGGGCTGCCTGCGCCCCAGCACCGTTACCTGCCAGCCTTCCGCCAGCAACCGCTCCACGATGAAGCGGCCGACATAGCCCGTCCCGCCGGTGACGATGGCATGTGCGCTCATTCGCCCGGCGATCCGGCGGGATCGGGCAGCTTCGCGACATCGGGCACCGGACCGCCATCGTGGAAGGCGCGCCAGAGCGCGATGAGGGTGCCGAGCTTCGCCGCCTTCGGATTGTCGGCCTGCCACGGCTTTTCATACTGGTAGTGAACCACCGAGACCGAAGGCCAGCGCCAGAGCTCCGGCAGGTTGAACCAGACATATTGCAGCATGTTGAAATGTACCGGCAGGCCGTGCCAGTCCGGGAAGAAGGCCTGCAGGAAGGTCTGGTCGGTGCGCGGCCAATAGGCGTCCGGTGCATCGAGCACCGCCAGCATCCGCGCGAAGGTCGCCTTGTCGGGCCGCGCGACGAAAACGCCCGAATTCATGCGATGGAAGTCGGCCAGGCTTTCATAGACGTTCGGCGCGGCGCTGAATTCCGGATAGGCGAACAGCTTGTCGATATTGCGCAGCACGATCGCATCGGCATCGATGAAGACGATGCGCTCATATTGCTCTATCTCCCACAGCCGCAGCTTGGCGAAATTGTCCAGCGGCGTGTGAAAGGCAGGCTTGCCGCCTTTTGTGAAGGGATTGGCTGCGTGGATGCGTGCCCTGGCGTGGCGCGCGTTGAAATCATCCGAGGTCGGTAGCAGGTCAACGGCAATGAGTTGCGCGCCGAGTTCTTCGAGCGGCGCGAGCTCGCCTTCTGCGACACCGCCGGTATGCATGACGACGATGTCGGCCGCCGTGCCCGAGAGCTTCAGCGACCGCACCAGCGCCAAGGCGCCCATGGCATAGTCAGCATTGGTGACCAGGGTCGCATAGGCATGGCGCGCTATCACCGATGTTCCCCCCTGAGGCTTCAGCCGTCACCCGACGCTCTTCAGCCGCTTGCCCTCCGGGTCCGCCTCGAGGATGGGCGCGATGTCCTTCGTCCAGGCGGACAGCGCAGGGATGCGGCTGCGATCGACGCGATAGGCGAACTTCTTCGCCACGTCCACGACTTCCGACAGCAGGCCCTTTTCGAGCGTCGTCGGCGATAGGCCGAGCGACAGGAACTGCTCGTTGCGCACCACCAGATCGTTCTCCGCCGCTTCCTTGCGGGGATTGGGCAGGTAGGCGACCTCGCCCCCGGTGAGCGACGCGACAAGTTCGGCCAGGTCGCGCACCCGATGCGTTTCGGTCATCTGGTTGAATATCTTCACGCGTTCGCCGCGCTTGGGCGCGTTGGCGAGCGCCAGTTCGATGCAGCGCACGGAATCACGGATATGGATGAAGGCGCGCGTCTGCCCGCCCGTGCCATGCACGGTAAGCGGATGGCCGATCGCCGCCTGGATGAGGAAGCGGTTGAGCACCGTGCCATAGTCGCCATCATAGTCGAAACGGTTGACGAGCTGCGGATGGCGCAATGTCTGGTCGGTATGCGTGCCCCAGACGATGCCCTGATGCAGGTCGGTGATGCGCAGGCCGTCATTCTTGGCATAGAACTGGAACAGGAGCTGATCCAGGCATTTGGTCATGTGGTAGATCGAGCCCGGATTAGCCGGATAGAGAATTTCCTGCTGCACCTGTTCGCCGGCAAGCGTCTCGATGCCCACGGGAAGATAGCCCTCGGGGATCGCCGCGCCGACCGTCGAATAGCCATAGACGCCCATCGTGCCGAGATGGACCAGATGCGCGTCGAGCCCGATCTCGACCAGCGCATTGAGCAAATTGTGCGTGGCGTTGACGTTGTTGTTGACCGTGTAGTTCTTGTGCCGGTCGCTCTTCATCGAATAGGGCGCGGCGCGCTGCTCGGCAAAGTGGATCACGACGTCCGGCCGGTGCTCGGAAAGCCAGGACTTCAGCACATCGTAGTCGCGCGCCACGTCGATGAGGTGGAAGCGGATGCGCCGCCCGGTCACCTCATGCCAGATGCGCGTGCGCTCCTGGATGGAATCCATCGGCGTGAGCGACTGGACGCCGAGTTCGGTGTCGATCCATCGCCGGCTGAGATTGTCGACGATGTGAACGTCGTGCCCGAGGTTCGACAGATGCAAACAGGTGGGCCAGCCGACGAACCCGTCACCGCCAAGAACCGCGATCTTCATCAGGAATCCCTTCCGTGGACTACGTTGGCAAAGCTCTAACTGCCGATTATGACAGGATTTCTTCGCTGGCCGCCGACATGCCGCATGGCGATCGGCGGCGTCAATGAAGACAAAGCTCGCGGCTCGAAGCTGGCAGGATTCGGCAAGCCCGCCAAATCACAACGGAAAGCTTCAAATCAGGCCTTTCCGGCCTCTTTAAGCCGGAAATCTGCCTGTCTTTCCCGATTTCGGCATATTTTTTCGCCGGATGTTACGTCGCGGTAGAAAAATTTGATTTGCAACCGCTTGCGAGGCCTCGATTTGGGGGTAGTATAAGGTTAGGTGATAGAGGCTGGTATTTTGCCGACTCTTTTCCCGCGAATGGTTGGGAGGCCATGATGACGGGTATCAAAGTATCCGGACGCATGTTCAGGAAGCCGAAATCCTTGCTGGGAGCCGCCGCGTCGGGCTCTTATAATTGTGACGACATGGCCGTGATGCGCAATGCGGTGGATGCCGTATGCGCCGAACTCGGCATTGACGTTGCCGATGAAGGCCGCCGCAACGACGTGGCGAGGCGTATTCTCGCATCCTATGAGATCGGCCGCAGGGCGCCGCTCTATCTGGTCCACGCCGGCTTGTCCGAACACGCCTGACATTTCCGCAGCGCTCGTCGCCATGCCGCGCTCCAGGCAGCGCTGGCAATCATTCGCCTCCTCCCATATTCGCCGTGAGCAGAGAGCGCGGCCGCGCAACCGGTGCGAGAACTTCGTCATGAGCGATACCAGTCTGAAGCTCAGCCCCCGCGTGAAGGTGGAGCGCCCGAAACTCTACAAGGTCATTCTCATCAATGACGATTTCACTCCGCGCGAATTCGTGGTGATGGTGCTGAAGGCCGTGTTCTCGATGAGCGAGGATCAGGCGAGCCGCGTCATGATCACCGCCCATCAGCGCGGCGTCTGCGTGGTGGCGGTCTTCGCCAGGGACATTGCCGAAACCAAGGCGGCGCTCGCGGTCGACGCTGCCAAGGCAGCCGGCTTTCCGCTGCTCTTCACCACGGAACCCGAGGAGTGAGAAACCTCGCCCTGGGAGCCTTTCGCTAACTCCGCTTCGCGGCCCGGGCCGGCTTGGCAGCCGGGGTTTCCTTCTTTGCTTCCCGCGCCATGCGCGCCGCGCGAAGACGGGCGGTCTTCGCCTCGCGGGCAGCCAGTTCAGAATGAAGAATGGCGCGCGCCGCCGCATCCGTGACATCGGCACGGGATTCCATCTTGGTGCGGGCTGGCTTGGCAGAAGTTGGGGAAATGTTCTGTGTGCTGGGCTGGGACATTTGCTTCTCCTGCTTGAAACGAAAAAGGTCGGGCGTCTAACCCGACCTTCCACGTCTCGACGGTGCGCCAGTACATCCGTGGTCGCGTCCGGAGACGAATTCGTTTCACCACATATGGGGCGCGTCGCAGCGAATTCAAGGGCTGCGTGCCACGGGAAAGGAACCGTGCTAGGCTGGGTGCGTTTCGGGTGCTGAGTATTCGGGAGTAGCGTAATGGCACCGCGTGCGCAGTGGAAAGGTTATCTGAAGTTCGACGAGATCAGTTGCCAGGTGGCTCTCTATACCGCCGCCAGCACGTCCGAGCGAACCAGCTTCCATACCGTCAACAAGGCGACCGGCAATCGCGTGAAGCGCGAATTCGTCGACGAGAAGACCGGCAAGCCGGTCGAGCGTTCCGATCAGGTCAAGGGGTATGAGGCCGATGACGGCCACTACATCATCCTCGAACAGGACGAGATCGACGCGGCCGTGCCGCAAAGCGACAAGATTCTGGCGGTCGATTCCTTCGTTCCGCTGAACGCGGTCGACACGGTCTTCTTCGACAAGCCCTATTATCTTGCCCCGGTGGACAAGGTCGGCGCCGAGGCCTTCGCGCTGATCCGCGAAGGCATGAAGGCCCGCAAGACGGCGGCGCTTGCCCATGCGGTGCTCTTCCGCCGGCTTCGAACCCTGCTGATCCGTCCGATGGAGAAGGGCCTCGCCGCGAATACGCTCAACTTCGACTATCAGGTGCGCTCGGCCGAAACGGCGTTTTCCGACGTGCCGGCACCGAAGATGAAGAAGGAGATGCTCCAACTCGCCACCCACATCATCGACACGATGAGCGGCGAGTTCCATCCGGCGCAGTTCGAGGACCGCTACGAAGCCGCTCTGGCCGAACTCGTGCGCGCCAAGATCGAGGGCCGTGCCGTGAAGCGGGCCAAGCCGCGCAAGGAGGCGAAGGTGGTGGACCTGATGGAGGCCCTGCGCCGCAGCGCCGAGGTCGTCGCCAAGCCCGCGAAGAAGACCGGCAGCAAGGCAGCCTGAGGCACCTCGCGGGAGCCGCCTCCGTCACTTCTTCTTGCGGTTGGCCTTGTCGAGGCTGGATTTCAGCGCATCCATCAGGCTGATGACGTTTGACCCGCCCGCGGGCTCGTCGTCTTCCGCCTTGCGGGCGGGCACCTTGCCGCCCTTCTTGCGCTTGGCTGCGATCAGTGCCTTGAGCTCGTCCTGGACCGGATCGGTTACCAGTTCCGGCGACCAGTTGCGCGACCGCTGCTCGATCAGGTCGGTGATCATCTGGAGCATTTTGGGTTGCCCCTTGCCCGGCTGGATGTCGCCGAAATAGGCATCAGCCTCGCGCACCTCATTGCCGAAGCGCAGCGTCCACAGCACGATGCCCTTGCCGCGCGGCTCCAGCATGACGGCGCGCTCGCGCCTCGCGATGACGAGCCGGGCGATGCCGACCACCTTCTTGGCGGCCATCGCCTCGCGGATGACCGCGAAGGCTTCCTCGCCAACCTTGTCG
Source organism: Rhizobiaceae bacterium (assembly GCA_035555795.1). GTDB lineage: Bacteria > Pseudomonadota > Alphaproteobacteria > Rhizobiales > Rhizobiaceae > RCIO01. The sequence continues at coordinate 46,490 of DATMGE010000084.1, forward strand.
CTCGGCGTGACGTAATAGGGGCTGTCGAGCCAGATCCAGTCGATCGAGGCCGCCGGGACGAAATTCTCGATGTCGATGGTGCGCACGCTTTCCAGCGCCACCGATTCAAGTTCCTCGTCGTCGAAGGTGACGAACTGGCCGTCCGAGGTCTCGTAGCCCTTGACCTCGTCGTCCTCGTCCACCGGCTTGCCGGTTTCCGCATCCACATAGCGGCTGCGCACACGGCGGCCCGTCTTGCGGTTGATCGTATGGAAGCGGATCTTCTCGCTGTCGGTCGTGGCCGGCGTCATCGTCACCGGACAATTCACCAGCGAGAGCTTCAGATAGCCTTTCCAGAAGGCGGGTGCGGGCATCGGCGGTTCTCCCTGCGCGCCAAACGCGGAGGGAGCCCGCCGGGTTCCGATGCCCGCTTTCGCCTGCGATCAGGTCTGCGAACGGTAGTTCTTGCGGGATGCCTCGTGGATCGGCCAGGGATGCACGGTGGCGCGCACATTCACCTGCCGGTGGCGCTCCACCATCGGCTTCGACGTGCCGCCATCCGGCTCGCCCCAGACCACGCTCACCTCCGACCCGGTGGCCGCATCCGCCTCCGGCAGGATGGCCAGCGAAATCCAGGCATTCTCGTTGCTGGAAAACACCGGCGCGATGGAGATGCCGACATCCTTGCCGCCCGCCTGCACGCGATCATAGGGATGCGTAGCGTAGTAGGCGCCCGGCATCTCCATATATTTCGGCGCCAGCCCGTCCTCCATCATGCCGCCGAAAACCTCCAGCACGCTGTCCTTGTCCCAGACGAGCGTGACCTTCCTGCGATGCGGGCCTGCGGCCATCTTCTCCAGTGCGGCACGGCCGATGAAATCATGGTCGAACTTGACGACGCGGCCATAGTCGAGGTCCCAAGGCGTCAGGTAATAGTCCTCGATGCGGCCGGATTGCAGGCTGCCGCCCAGCGACGAGATCGCCTCGAAGCTCTTTTCCGTCAGCCATTCGCGATAGGATCGCATCTTCTCGCCGGAGAAGATGGCCGGCAGCGGCGACGGCACCCAGCCGGACTCGGCAGCGGCGGTGGAATAGGCGCGTGCCCCGGCCTGCTTGAGGCCGAATTCCTTGCCGGCCGCGAGGATGGCCGCCTTGACCTTCGGACCGTCGGCGACAGGCCCCCAAAGCTCCAGCCCCTGCGCGCCGCCCATGCCGTGCGACAGCGTGCGCGCCTTGCAGCCGGCAATGGTGATCTCGCCCATATTGAAGAACTTGGTGGTGAGCGGCCCGCCTTCATTGACCTTTTCGAGGATCTTCAGCGCGTTCGGCCCCTGCACCTCGTAGCGATAGGTCTTGCGCGGCTTGTCGGGATTGTCGAGGCTGCGCTCGTCGCGCTCCACCGTGACATCGTAGCCGCCGGTCTCGGCGTGGAACTGGATCCAGTTGGGCAGCACCGGCCGCCCAACAATGTTGAACTCGTTATCTTCCAGGCCGAAGATGATCGCATCGCCGATCACATTGCCTTCATGGCTGACGCAGACGATCTGCTTGGCCTTGTTGCGGCCGAAATTGGCGAAGCTGTTGACCGCGAGATCCGACACCAGCTTCAGCGCGTCCGGTCCCTTCACATAGAGATCGGTCATGTGGAAGGACTGGTCGAGCAGCGCCGCGCTTTCGCGCCACGACTTCTGCTCCTCGATCCAGTTGGTGAATTCCGCCGGCACTGGGAACTGGTAGCGCCCGGTCTGCGCATTCTGCAGCATCTCCACCGGGCTGGCATGATCCTTCAGCTTCTGTTCCAGGCTTCGCATGGGTCCGATCTCCTCGCCTTCATTGAGCTTCCGCATCGCGCGGCTGGCTTCCTGATTACAATTTGGGATACAATAATCAAGACCGGAAAGAGAAAATCTGCTCATTTCCGCTCATTTGTATACCAAAAAATCAGAAGCCAGCGAGACGAGTCAAGCCAAAGCCGCCACCGCATTACGGTTCGGTGCCCGCCATGCGGCTTCGTTCAATCGGCGGTATTGTTCCGGGGAAGGCGGCTTCCCACCACCTTCGTGTCGAGCAGCGGTTGGACGCGCCGGCCTTCCGGCACGATCACGCCGCGCGCCAGCCCGAGGCTGACCTTGATCAGTTCGCCATGCTCGCGGAAGATCGCTTCCGCCCGTGCCCCGTCGCCCTCGGCCATGGCCGCGACGATATAATGGTGCTGCCAATGCGCCAGTTGCAGATGCTGGGCGCGGGCCTTCGCCCCATAGGTCTCGAAGCGGATGGCATCCGGCGTGCCGAACGGGATGCGGTCGATCAGGTTGCGGATCTGCTGCACCAGTTCCACGCCGGAAGCCTCGTAGATCAGCGAATGAAAGGCGAGGTTCATCGCGCCGTAGCGGGCTTCGTCGACATTGTCGCCGCCTTCGCGGAAGATGGCGTCGCCTTCCCGCAGCAGGCTGTCGAAGCTGGCTCTCAATTCCGGCGACAGGCCGATCCCGGCGAGCTTGCGGGCGGCATAGCCTTCCAGCAGCGCACGCAGCTCGATCGCCTCGATCACGTCGGCGACGCGATAGGTGCGCACATGGTAGCCACGCGCGCCGGCGCGCATGAGCACCCCCTCCTCCACCAGCACCGCGAGCGCATGGCGGACCGGCGTGCGCGACACGTCGAGCGCTTCGGCAAGCGCGGATTCCGACAGCTTCTCGCTCGGATCGAATTTTCCGGCCTGCGCCCAGCTCCGAAGCGTATCCACCACATGCCGCTGGCGTGTCTCGGCGGGTGGAGCTGATTTGCGGCGCGGCAGTGGCTTCGGCATCTGATGTTCCCATGCAATCGCCTGAACCAGAACAGATGCGACCCGCCGATGCAACGCGTTGACGTGGATGAGAGGGCGGAATCGTCCGCTTCCGCGAACGCAGCTGGATTTTCGCGATGCGGAAGCCCCGAATATTTCTATAGTGTGCACCCAAACGAATCGGAGGAGATTTCCATGGCGAAGATCGCACGGGTGAGCGCCCGGGTTCTGGACGTACCGGCAACGCTGGATCTGGGGAAACGAAAGAAGACGCAGATCATGGCGATCTGCCTCGTCGAGATCGAGACGGATGACGGCCACAAGGGCCACGGCATCACCGCCATCACCGATGCGGCCATCGCGGCGGCTGCGGTGAACTCCAAGGCGGCCGCGATGCTTGTCGGCGAGAATCCGCTCGACAGCGAGCGCATCTGGGAGAAGCTCTACTGGCTGCTCACCCCGCGCGGCCAGAGCGGCATCGGCGCGCATGCCATCGCGGCGATCGACGTGGCGATCTGGGACCTCAAGGGCAAGATCCTCGGCCAGCCGGTGTGGCGCCTACTCGGCGGCGCGCGCAGCACGGTGCCCGTCTACGCCACTTTCGGCTTCGATTTCTTCAGCAAGGACGAGCTTGCCGCCGCCGCGAAGGACTGGGTGGCCAAGGGCATGCGCGACCTCAAGATGACCGTCGGCCACAATGCGCTCGCCGAGCGCGGCCGCGAACGGCCGGTGAATGAGGTCATCGCCGAGGATGCGCGCCGCGTAGCGGCCGTGCGCGAGGCAGTCGGTCCGGACGTGCGGCTCTATCTCGACGCCAATTGCAGCCTGGACCTGTTCCACGCCACGCGACTGGCGCAGACGGTCAAGGAATACGGCATCGCCTTCTTCGAGGAGCCGATCACCCAGAACGACGCCCGGCAGATGGCGGACCTGCGCCGCGCGGCGGGCATTCCGCTGGCCTGCGGCCAGAACGAAGGCACCGCCTTCCGCTTCCGCGAATTGCTGGCGGCCGAAGCCGTCGACGTGCTTCAGCCCAATGTGGTGATCACCGGCGGCTTCACCCAATGCGCGAAGATCGCCGCGCTCGGCCAGACCTATAACACGCCGATCGCCAATGGCGGCGCATGGATCCACTACAACATGCACCTTCAGGCCGGCATGTCGAACGGCTCGCTATGCGAATACCACCATCTCGCCGTGGTCGCCTATGAGCAGCTCTGCGACGATCTGGTGAAGCCGAAGGATGGCTGGATGGAACTGGACGAGCGCCCCGGCCTCGGCTTCGACATCAAGCCGGAAGCTATCAAGGAGTTCGGCGTCAGGGGCTGACCCGGATTACAGCCGGCGCAGGTGGTTGTCCCACTGCACGCCGGCCGGACCTGTAAGCGGCGACTGTCTGTCCGGCGTCATGTCGGCCATGTCGCCGCGGCCGCTGGTGGCGAGCACATGGCCCTTGGCGAGGGGTGCGACGCCGCAGACATCGGCAAGGCTCCTGTCGCCCAGATGCCGCCCCGTCGCGGCATCCCAGAAGGCGACGATGCCGCCGCGCGGCGAGGATGTGGCGATCACCTCGCCCGCCCGGTCGATCGCCATGGAGCCCACATAATTGTCCAGCCCGCGCAATGTCCCGGCCCCGCCGGTGAAGAGTTCGGGGGCGCGGCCGCGCCGGTGCCTGCCGACCAGCGGCGGGCGATCTGCCGGCTCGCCCTCATACTGGCAGCCGAACCAAACCGCGCCGGCCGCATCCAGCACCATGTGGCGGATCGACAGCTTGTGCAGCTCCGGCGCAAGCTCCACCTGCTCGACCACCTCCCCCGTCGCAATGTCGAGATAGGCGATGCTGGGCTTCATCGTGTCGATGTTGAGCTTCAGCCGGTCATAGTCGGGATGGGTCAGGATGCCGCCATTGGCCACGCAGGCGGTGCGCCCGTCCGGCATCAGCAGCACCTCATGCGGGCCGATACCGGCGGTATCCAGCTCGCCTATGCGGCGGAAGCCGTCGGTGGCGTCATAGATGCCGGTCACGCCGCGCTCGCCTTCATAGTCGCTCTCGGTCGCCAGCATCATGCGGCCGTCCGGCGTGAAGATGCCGTGGCCGAAGAAATGCCGGCCGGGTGCGGCGGCAATGGCGACCGGCTCCGTGCGGCCCGCGACATCGAAGGCGATGGCGAACCTGCCCGGCGAGCGGGCGAAGGCCACCGCGCGTCCGCGCGGCAGGTCGATGGCGAAGGAGTGGCCCCGCGCCTCCAGCGGCAGGACCAGCCGGTCGGCGCCGGCTTCGTCCACGACGGCCGCCTCGAACTTGTCGCCGTTCAGCCGCGCGCCGAGGAAAAGCGCCTGCTCATCTGCACGCGCCAGCCGCGCCGGCAGCAGCGACGCACCGGCGAGCGCCAGGAAGGTCCGTCTGTCAATCGCCGTCGAGCGCATTGAATCCCATCGTCAGTCCTAGCGCCGCAGACAGGTTTTCCGCGACCAGATGGCCGGCATGATCCAGTGAAAGATCGACAATCGTCAGACGCTGGCGATCGGCTTCATTGCCGAAAGCGACCTCGGGAGGCTGCTCTATCGCCGCAAGCATGCGCGCCGCATTGGTAAGCTCGAAACGGATCGAATCGGCAATGTAGCGGCTGTCGGCCGGAAGGCTCTCGGCATAGCCGGCGATGGCAAGCATCGCCTGCGCGCCCTCGGTCTGCGCCAACATCAGGTCTAATGTCAGCCGGCTTCGCCAGAGCGGCGCGCGGCGCCCGTTCGCCTTCTCGATGGTCTCGCCCATCGCCGGCAGCAGTTCGGCCGCGCGCACATATTGGAAAACGGTCGAGAACGCCTTGATGATCTCGCCATCCACCTCCGCCGCGCTGCGATAGGGCTCGCCGCCCGGCGCGGGCTGGCGGAACGAATCCACGAAACCACCTTCGCTCCAGCCGCTGCGGACTTCGCTGGCCAAGCCTGCGATATTACGCGCAAGCGCCTGCGCGAAGGTGCAGCGGAACGCCCCTTCCGGCGTGGCGAGGCTTTCCGCCCCTGTCCCGAAAAGCACGAATTCCAGCGCCGGAATGCCTTGCAGCGCAGCGCTCTTGCCGCCCACACCATCGGCCAGTGCGGCCATGTCGGCCTCCGCCAGAAGGCCCTGTACCTGCCGAAGCGCGATGCCGCGCGGATCAGGCCAGAAGAACAGCTTCTCGAACCTGCTATCCGATGCGAGCGGGCCGAAACGCAGCACGCTGACGCGTCCCCATGCCGCGACGAGACCGCCGAAGCCCAACCGCGCCGCATCGAGCGCCTCGGTGGAAGGTGCCGCGCAAAGCTCTCCGATCTGCGCATCGGCGGCCGTCGCCACGCCTTCCAGCGCCGTCAGCGCGGGGATGGCGAACTGCTCGGCGATGACCGCGCCCGACACCTCGGCCCGCGCGGGAAGCCCGCAGCAGAGCATCGCCGCGACGGTCAGTCCAATGCGCATATATGCCGTTTCCATGCCCATACCCTACAGCGATTTGAGGAAGCGGATCAGGTCTTCCCGCTCCGTCCGCGCCAATTTTGCGAAGGCATCGCGCGCGGCTTGCGCCTCGCCGCCATGCCACAGGATCGCCTCCGTCAAGTTGCGGGCGCGGCCGTCGTGGAGATAGCCGGCCTCGGCGCTGACCTGCTCGGCCATGCCGATGCCCCACAGCGGCGGCGTGCGCCATTCGCGGCCATCGGCCAGCCCTTCGGGCCGCCCGTCTGCCAGCCCGTCGCCCATGTCGTGCAGCAGCAGGTCGGTGTAGGGCCAGATGAGCTGGAAGCGGTGGGCCGGATGCGCGGCCTTGCGGCTGGTGACATATTTCGGCGTGTGGCAGGCGATGCAGCCGGCCTCGTAGAAGGCCTGCTTGCCGCGCAGCACCGACGCATCGCCGACATCCCGCCGCACCGGCGGCGCGAGATTTTCTGAGTAGAAGACGACGAGATCGAGCAGGTCGCCCGGCACCTCCTCCGCACCCAATAAAGGCTGCGCGCCATGCGGCATCTTCAGGCAATCCTGCTGCGCCTGCGTGCAATCGCCCCAGTGGCTTGGCGCCGGCGGGCTCGACAGGCCCATATCGCCGGAAAAGGCATGCGCGGACTGTTGGCTTATACTGGGCTGGATGCCCTTCCAGCCGAAGCGGCCGATGGTGAGGCCGCCTGCCCCGTCGCCGACCATGTTTGGCCGGCCGGAAATGCCGTCGCCGTCCCGGTCGTCGGGATCGGCGCGGGCGAAGATGTCTGCCGGATGGATTGCTTCCAGCAACCCCATTCCGGCCATGGCGGGCGCGATCCGCGCCGAGCGCATGACCGAGTCCTCGATCGGACCGTAGCCGGGATTTTCGATGGTGAGGACAGGACGGCGCAGCATCACCACCTCGCCGTCGCCCAGCATCACCGGCTCGTCGACATAGTCGATGCGCACCTTGCCTTCGGGCGGCAGGCCGGCCACGGCATTGTCCTGCAACTGCAGCCCATAGGCCGGGTGCGGGGCGGCTTGCAGCTTGCCCGCCGCGATTAGTTCGCGCTGCGCCGCATCCGGCTCCACCGACAGGCGCACCAGCATCGAAGTCGCATCGGCTCCGGGCGCGACGGGCGCATGGCCGCGCCCGTCCTTGATGTGGCAGGCTTGGCATGCGCGGGCGTTGAAAAGCGGGCCCAGCCCGTCGGATGCTTGGGTGGAGGACGGCGAACTCACCCAGTCCTTGCGAAACAATCCGTTGCCGACGAGGAAGCGCTGCTGATCGTCGAAGCCGAGATTGGCGGACGGATGCGACAGCGCATTGGCATCACCGACCTTGGGCGTCGTCGCCGCACCGCCCTGCTTCGCCTCGAAGCGCTCCGCCTTGGTGAAATCCATCGTCGGCCGCGTGATACCCAGCACACGCGCGGCGTCCTTCGGCGTGAGGTCGTCGCGCGCCTGATCCGCCGCAAGCGCAGTGGCGGAGATGAGGACGAAGGCTGCGGCAACCAGGGTTTTCATGGCAGGTGCGGCCGGTCGGTGCCGGCCGCAATCTTGTTTGATGAAGATGCCTTACTTGAACACTTCGTCGGGATTGTCGAGGCTGTCGGAACCCTCGATCGTCACATCGGCGAGCTTCAGTCCGGCAATGACGCGTTCCAGTGAACGTGTCTGCGCCACCAGTCCGTCGATCACCGCCTGCACGACGGCGTTGCCCTCGGCATTGCCTTCGCCGATCATCTGGTCATAGGCCTCGCCGCCTTCGGCCCGGGCCTTCAGCGTCCCGGCCGCCTTCAGCGTGTCGGCGAGCTTGCCTTCCATCTCGTCGGCGAGCGCCGGATCGGTCTCGCGCACAAGCGCCGCGAGGCTCGCGCCCTCAACCTTGCTGCCATCCACGCGGGTATAGCTGCCGTGATAGACATTGTTGATGCCGACAATGTCGTAATAATGCGAGTTGTGGGTATTGTCGGAGAAGCAGTCATGCTCCTCCTCGGGATCGTGCAGCAGCAGGCCGAGCTTCATGCGCTCGCCGGCCAGTTCGCCATAGGAGAGCGAGCCGAGGCCCGTCAGGATGGCTGAAAGGCCGGCCGTGGGCTCGCCATCGGCAAGCGCCTTGCGCGCCGCGCCGTCCTTGTCCCAGTTGGCGACCATCTCGTCCAGATCCTCGACCAGAAGATCGGAAGCGGCGGCGAGATAGGCCGCGCGCCGGTCGCAGTTTCCGCCGGTGCAATTGTTCACGTCGAAGTCCGTGGCGGGGCGGTTGCCCGCGCCCGGCTCCGTGCCGTTGAGATCCTGCCCCCACAGCAGGAATTCGATGGCGTGATAGCCGCTGGCCACATTGGCCTCGATGCCGCCGATCTCCTGCAAGGACTGGATCAGCGCCGGCGTGATCTTGGAGGCGTCGACCGTGTCGCCGCCGACCGAGATATTGGCATTGGCAATGACGTTGACGGTGTAGAAGCCATTGGCGTCGGACTCCGTCCCGTAGCTCGAATCCACATAGTCGATCAGGCCTTCGTCGAGCGGCCAGGCATTCACGCGGCCCTCCCACTCGTCCACGACCGGATTGCCGAAGCGGAAGGCTTCGGTCTGCTGATAGGGCACGCGCGCCGCAATCCACGCCGTGCGCGCGGCGGCAAGCGTCTCGTCGGACGGCTTGGCGATCAGCGCGTCGATGGCATCGTCGAGTGCCATGGCGGTCGAGAGGCTGTCCTCATAGCCGGCCAGTGCGATATCCGCATAGTTCGACAGGATCGCTGCCGGATCGGCGGCATGGGCGTTGGGAACAAAGGCCAACAGGCCAGCGCAAACCGCATAGCGGGCAAAGCGCATGGGGGAATCCTCCTTCGAGTCGTCTGCATGGAATATCGATGCGCCAGACATCGCACCAAAAAATATGCACTGCAATGTCAAGTTTTGATCCGGAGGTGGAACATGGCTGCGCCAGGCCGGGGGAGCGCCTTGCGCCCCCTGCCCACGGCGCGGTCAGTCAAGACAATCCGCCGGCAGCCCAATAGGGTGTGGCGGCATTTTCACGCGAGGGAGGGATCGAATGCGCATCGTCAAGGTCGAGGATCTTCATGCCGATGGCGGCTGGCGTACGCTTTCCTGGGTGAAGATCACCACCGACGAGGGCCTTGTCGGCTGGACGGAGGTGGCCGAGGGCATGGGCGGCCCCGGCATGATCCAGGTGATCCGTCGCATGGCGGAACTCGTCATCGGCGCCGATCCGCGCGACATCGGGCCGATCGGCTCGAAACTCTATTACATGAACCAGATGACGCAGGGCGGCATGGTCGCGCAGGCCATCGGCGCCATCGAGAATGCCTGCCTCGACATCAAGGGCAAGGCCGCGGGCCTGCCGGTCTACGACCTCTATGGCGGCGCCTACCGGCGCAGGCTGCCCAGTTACTGGTCGCATTGCGGCACCTATCGCGCCCGCAGCGGCGGCCTGTTCGAGAAGGTCGCCGACACCAAGCCGATCCGCTCGCTGGACGACATCGTGGAACTCGGCCGCGAGGTCGTGGCGCGCGGCTATCGCGGCATGAAGACCAACCTCCTTCTGTTCGACGGACCAGAGCCGCGACAGTACCGCCCGGCCTTCAGCGGCGGCGCGGGCAGCCCGGAGCTCAACGCCCCGCAATGGCTTCTCGAGGCCGCGCGCGACCAGATCGCCGCTTTCCGCGAAGGCATAGGTCCGCAGACCGACCTGATGTTCGACCTCAATACGCATTACAAGCCCGAGGGCCTGCGGCGCATGGCCGAAATCCTCGAACCCTATCGCCTGAACTGGCTGGAAGTGGATTGCTACGACCCGGCGGCGCTGTCCAAGCTGCGCCAGTGGACGAAAGCGCCCATCGCCTCACTGGAAACGATCTACAACCGCCGGCAGATCAAGCGCTTCCTCGACGTGGACGCGGTCGACGTGTGCATCGTCGATCCGGTCTGGAACGGCTTCCCCGAGGCGATCAAGATCGCCTCCATGGCCGACGCCTATGAGGTGAACGTCGCCGCCCACAATGCCCATGGCTACCTCGCCACCATCATCGGCGCGCATATGTCGGCGGCGATCCCGAACTTCCGCTACATGGAATATGACGTCGACGAAGTGCCATGGGCGGCCGATTTCGTCACCCATCCGCCGGTGGTGGAAGATGGCGACATGCTTTTGCCCACGGGTCCGGGCTGGGGCTGCGACGTCAATGAGGAAGCGGTGCTGGCGCGGCCGCCGAAGAACCCGGCCGCACCCTGGATGCTCGACTGGCACAGGGTGCGGGGCGTCGCGGTCTAAAGCATGTCTCCTGAAAGTGGGAACCGGTTTCGGGATATAGGCGGGCGCAAAAACAAGGACGTAAAGCGTGGGAAGCGGATCTGAAAGATCGCGACACGCTTTAGGCGTCAGGAGTTCGAGGACTCCGGGAAATACTGGTAGACCCAGCTCTCCGTGACAGGCTTTTCGGTCTGGTCGACCAATACCATGTGCAGGTCGACAGGATCGGTCCCGTTGGCCGGCGCCGCTATGTCGAATATGGCGCGCCAGCGGCCATCACTGCTGACGACGGGATAGGCGGCGGTCTCACCGCGGATCTCACCGCGCGAGGCCGACACTTTCACGCTGAGGTCGCCGCGCTTGAACGAGGCGAGCGGTCCACCGACGAAATCGACGACGAATTTCCTCACCCCCTTCGGTCGAGGCTGGCCCGGTATGCCGCCCGAGCCCGAGAAGGAATTTTCCACCGTCGCAAGCGAGGGCCGGAACGGCTCCTGCGCCGTCCAGTGCAGGCGATAGCGCCATTCGCGCGCATCACCCGCCTTCATCGGCTCGTCCGACACCCAATAGGCGACGATATTGTCATGGATCTCGTCATCGGTCGGGATTTCGACGAGCTGGATACTGCCCGCGCCCCAATCGTCGAGCGGCTCGACCCAGACGGTCGGACGGCGCTCGTAGAAGACGCCATCATCCTGGAAATCCTCGAAATTGCGATGTCGCTGCAGGAGGCCGAAGCCGCGCGGACCCTGGTCGACGAAACTGTTGGTCATCACCCGGCGCGGATTGGCAAGCGGGCGCCAGATGCGCTCGTCGGCGCCGGTCCAGATCGAGAGACCCTCCGAATCGTGGATGCGCGGCCGCCAGTCCACCGCCTGCGTCCGGTCGACCTGGCCGAACCAGAACATGCTGGTCAGCGGCGCGACGCCCAGCCGGGCAATGTCCTTGCGCGCATGAAAGGCGCATTCCACATCCATCAGCACGGCCTTGTCGCGGCGGCAGTCGAGCCGCACCGCGCCGGCAATGCTCGGCCCTTCCAGTATCGCATTGATGATGATGCGGTTCGGATCGGTGCCCGCCGGCTCCATGTAGAAGGCGGTGAAGCGCGGAAATTCCTCCGGCGTGGGCAAGGCGGTGTCGATAGCCACTGCGCGGGCGGACAGGCCGTATTGGTCGAGCTCGCCCGAAGAGCGGAAATAGGCGGCCCCGAGGAAAGCGAGCCAGTCGCGATCCTGTTCGGCATTCATCACCCGAAAGCCGCCATAGCCGATATCGTCCGGCAGCTGCCGCGCCACATGGTCGTCGGGCATGTCGAAATAGTCGCGGCGGTAGAGGATCTCACGTGCCTCGCCATCGCCCACGGCATAGATGCGCGCCGGCTCCTGGAAGTAGCGGCCGAGATGGAAGAGCTGCACCGGCGGCCGGTTCTTATCATCCGCCCACAGGCTCGCCTCCTTGCGGAAGCGGATCTTCTGGTAGGCGTCATAGTCGATCTGGTCGAGGATCGCCCCATAGGGCGAGGCGAGGCTCTCCCAGGGCTGGGCGGCTAGCAGGCGCGCCTTCTCCTTCAGCGCGGCGAAGGAGAATGGCTCGGCCGGGCCGAATGAAAGTCCTTCCTCTGCCGCGGCAGCGGGCAATGCGCCGGCGGCGAAGGCTGCAAGAATGGAGGCCAGCGTCTGCCGGCGGTTCAGCGTGATCATGGATGTCCCTTCGGTCGACCCGCCCGGCCACGCCCCTTCGCACAACAATGGGGACAGAGCGTGGCATATATGGATTTGCATATTCTAGAGCATTTTGCAGCCGGACGGAATCGTCTGGCACGGCACAAATGCGGCTAACAAACTGCTCTAATGCGCAACTTTCGGCACTTGTCGAGCCCCTCCCCCTGCGACATGTGCGTAGACCGCATCAGTCGCGCGGGCGATCCTGCCGCTCGATCACATGGTCGAGCACGGCGATGGCGATCTCGACATGCGCCGGATCGAGCCCTTCGTAAAGGCGCATCTCGTCGGCCTGGGCGATCGCTTTCAGACGTTCGACCATCGCTTCGCCCTTTGGCGTGAGCGACACCGCATTGGTGCGCCGGTCTGGGCCGGATGCGCGCGCGACGAGGCCCTCGGCCGCGAGCCGGTCGAGGATGGGCACGATGCTGGAACGGCGCACCGCGATGGCATGCGCCAGCGCGCTCTGCGGCTGGCCGGGATTGGCGGCGATGACCATCAGGAGGCCGAAATAGCGCGGCGCGACACCCAGGCTGGCATGCCGCTCCTCGAAATTGCGATAGGAGGCGATCTGCGCCAGCCGCAGCTTGTAGCTGATCGTGTGGTCGAGTTCGCCCGCCTTGAGCCGTTTCTTCGCCTTGCCTGCCACCTTGCCTCGCAAACATCCTTGACTCGGCCGCCGCCGATTGTATTCCATCGAACAGGTTTCCAAAAATCATTTTGCGCGGAACCTGTCGGGAGGAGCTTCAGCACGATGCGCCGGAGCTCGCAAGCTGGAGCACCGTCCAATGCAGAACCTGTCCATCTGGGAGCCCCGCGACGAGGGCATCGAATTATGGCCGATCACGGTCGGCGAACTTCTCGACCGGCAGGCCGCCGCGATACCCGGCAATGATGCGATCATCTATGACGACCCGCAGGCGGGCTTCGTCTTCCGCTGGACCTATCGCGACCTGCACGAGCAGGTGGAAAGGCTGGCAGCCACGCTGCTGGCCTGGGGCATCGCGCGCGGCGACCATGTGGCGCTGATGTCGGCCAACCGACCGGAATGGATCCTGCTCGAATATGCGCTGGCCAAGCTCGGCGCGGTGCTGGTCACCGTCAATCCCGCCTTCAAGCGCGAGGAAATCCGCTACATCCTCGCCCAGGGCCGCATCTCGACCTTCTTCGTCGCCGGCGAGTATCGCGGCTACGATATCGCGGCCGCCTTGGCCGAGCTGATGCCGGACCTGCCGGGCCTTGCGGAAGGCGCGATCCGCGAGGGCGACACGCTGCCCGACCTCAAGCGGCTGTGCCGGGTGGGCGACGTGCCGGTGCCCGGCGCGGCGCCCTTCGCGGAACTGGAGGCGCGGATCGGCGCCGGCGACCGCGCGGCGGTGCGCGCGCGGCAGGCCGAAGTGAAGCCCGAGGACATCTTCCAGATCCAGTATACGAGCGGCACCACCGGCGCGCCCAAGGGGGCGATGATCCGCCATTTCAGCGCGGTGAACAATGCGCGCCTGTCGTCGGGCCGCGCCGGCTTCACCGCGTCTGAGCGGCTGGTCAGCCCCATGCCCTATTTCCATACGGCAGGCAGCATCTGCAACGTATTGGGCATGTGCACGGTGGGCGGCTGCCATATCGGCATGTCGGCCTTCGACGCCGGCGAGACGCTGCGCCTCATCGACAAATATCGCGGCACGGTGATGAACGGCGCGCCGACCATGTTCGTGCGCATGCTGGAACATCCATTGTGGACGGAAGGCAAGGTCGACCTGTCCAGCCTGCGCATCCTCTATACGGGCGGCACCATCATCTCGCCTGCGCTGATGACCGAGCTCAACCAGAAATGGGGCGCCGACCCGATGATCATCATGGGCATGACCGAGTGCAGCCCGATCATCACCCAGACCAACCCCGAGGACGATTTCGCGACCAAGATAAACACCGCCGGCACGCCGCTGCCGCATACCGGCGTGATGGTCGCCGACCCCGAGACCGACAGGGCCGTGCCCATCGGCGAGAAGGGCGAGCTGCGCATGCGCGGCTACCTCGTCACGCCCGGCTATTTCGACATGCCCGAGCGCACCCGCGACGCCTTCACCGCCGACGGCTGGTTCAGGTCGGGCGACCTCGCGATCATGCATGAGGGCGGCTATGTGGAGATCGTCGGCCGCCTGAAGGACATGCTGATCCGCGGCGGCGAGAACATCTATCCGGTCGAGATCGAGGAATTCCTCCAGCGCCATCCGGCCATCGCCGAGGCGCAAGTAGTGGCTGCGCCGGACAAGGAGATGGGCGAGGAGGTTTTCGCCTTCGTCGTCAGGCGTCCGGGTGCGGCGCTCACCGCGAAGGAATTGCGCGACCACTGCCGCGCCAATCTGGCCCGCCACAAGCTGCCGCGCTACATCGCCTTCGTGGACGGCTTCCCGCTCACGCCGAGTGGCAAGGTGAAGAAATTCGAGCTGCGCGACCTTGCCGCCAAGCTCGTCGCGGAAGGAAAAGCCGAATGAGTGAGCCGCATCTCCTGTTCGAGAAGCGCGGTCATGTCGCGCTGATCACGCTCAACCGTCCGCATGTGCGCAACGCCATCAGCCCCGAGCTGGGCTGCCGTCTCGCCGACGCTTTCACCGAATTTGGCGAGGACGGCGACCTGCGCGTCGCCATCGTCACCGGCGCGGGCGACGAGGCCTTTTGCAGCGGCGGCGACCTGGCGCTGTCCATGCCGCTACTGACCGGCGCACGCCAGCCGCAGGACGATTGGGACCGTCGCTTCGCTGCCAGCGGCGAGATCACCGACCGCGGCGTGATGCGCAATTTCGAGATAGCCAAGCCGGTCATCGCCGCCATCAACGGCTTCTGCATGGCCGGCGGCATGGAGCTGATGCTAGGAACCGACATCCGCCTCGCGGTGCCCGAAGCTACCTTCGGCCTGCCCGAAGTGCGGCGCGCACTCATTCCTTTCGGCGGCTCCATGGTCCGCCTGCCGCGCCAGATCTCCTATGCCAATGCAATGGAAATCCTGCTCGTCGGCGACCGGATCGACGCGGAGCGCGCCCTGCAGATCGGCCTCATCAACCATATCGTGCCGCGTGCGGAATTGCTCGACCGCGCGCTGGAGATGGCGGCGCGCATTGCAGAGAACGGCCCGCTCGCTGTCCGCGCGGTCAAGGAAACGGTGCTTGCCAGCAGCGGCCTGACGCTGCACGAAGGCTACGAGCTGGAAGACGCCGCCAAGGAGCGCGTGATGGCCTCGCGCGATGCGCGGGAAGGCCCCCGTGCCTTCATCGAGAAGCGTCCGGCGGTCTATGAGGGTCGATGACATGACAACGCAGCCGCTGGAAGGAAAATCCGTCGCCATCACCGGGGCCGCGCGCGGCATCGGCCGCGCGGCGGCCATCGCGCTGGCTGAAGCCGGCGCGGGCGTGATCGTCAACGATCTGGACGCGGCCGGCGCGGAGGAAACCGTCGCGGCAATCGTCGACGCGGGCGGCCGCGCGCAGGCGCTCATCGCCGATATCAGCACGGAAGACGGCGCGCGCGCCTGCATCGACGCGGCGGTTGCCGCCTATGGCCGCTTCGACGTGCTGTGCGCCAATGCCGGCATCCTGCGCGACCGTACGCTGTGGAACACTGGCGAGGACGATTTCGATGCCGTGATCCGCACCCATCTGCGCGGCTCATTCCTGTGCGGCCGCGAGGCGGCGCGCCATTTCCGCGCCGCGGAAAATGGCGGCAGCATCATATTGGTGACCTCGCTGTCGGGCCAGCTCGGCAGCTTCGGCCAGACCGCCTATGCCGCCGCCAAGGCGGGCATCACCGGGCTGGTGCGTACCTGGTCCATCGAGCTTGCCCGCTACGGCGTCAACGTCAATGCGATCGCGCCGATGGCGCTGACGCGCATGGTGGCGACCATTCCCGGCATGGAGGAACACGTCGCGGCGGCCGAGCGCGGCGATCCGGTGCCGGCCGAACTGCGCCGCGACGGGCTGGGCACGCCGGCGGATGTCGCACCGCTCTTCGTCTATCTCGCCTCCCCGGCAGCCGCCCACATCACCGGCCGCAGCATCACCATCGGCGGCGACAAGCTGGCCGTCTGGAGCGAGCCGCGCGAGACGGAGACGGCGCTGCGCGACGGCGGCTGGTCGGTCGAGACCATTGCCGGGGAGCTGGAAGCGCTCGCCCCGGCAAGGTGAAGCGCGCTACTCGATGACGCCGCAGGCGAGGCGGTCGCCGGCAGCTCCCGACGGCTGGCTCTCATAGTCGTCCGCCTTGGCATGTACCATCAGCGCGCGCCCGCTTATCCCGTTCTCGCCGTCGCCAAGGCTGACGCGGTCGTTGAACACCTGCGCGCGCAGCACGCCATCCGCGCCGACATACTGGTTCGGCATGTCGCCGGCATGCGGTCCGTTCGCGGTCTTGAATCCGTGCTCGCGCCCATCCGGGTTGAAATGGCCGCCGGCGGATTCGTGGCCGGTCTGATGATCGCATGTGCCGGTCTCATGGATGTGGAACGCGACCCAGCTATCGGCGGGCAAACCACTCACCTCGGCCTCGATCAGCACGCCCTTGCCGGCCGGCGAGATCTCGGCGGTGCCGTTCTGCTCCCCCTTCGCATCGACGAATTGCGCGCTGGCCGCGTCGACCGTTCCCTGTTGGGCAAGGGCTGGCGTGCATGCCAGGACGAAAGCCGCAAGAGCGCTGATTTTCTTCTGCATCTCCATCTCCCTGTTGCGTTTCCCCCTTTTCTCTATCTGGACCTGCACGCGTGTCCTTCAATGGCGCGGATAGGACGAAGGTCGACTGTGGAAGCCGGCGGCCGCATATTGGCAAGGCCGGGACAGATTGTTATAGATTGTTACAATTCATAAGAGCGGCCGTCATGGACACGGCGCTAAGGGGAGGCACAGCTTGGACAGCATGGTCCTCGCATTCCTGATGCAGGACGGCATCACCAATGGCGCGATCTATGCGCTGCTGGGGCTCTCGCTCGTTCTCGTCTTCGCCGTGACGCGCGTCATCTTC
Organism: Rhizobiaceae bacterium; assembly: GCA_035555795.1. Lineage (GTDB taxonomy): Bacteria > Pseudomonadota > Alphaproteobacteria > Rhizobiales > Rhizobiaceae > RCIO01. The sequence continues at coordinate 63,709 of DATMGE010000084.1, forward strand.
ATCCCGCAGGGTGAATTCGTTGCCTATGGCGCGCTCACGCTTGCTTTCCTCGACATCGGGCGAATGCCCGGCACCGTGCCGCTGCTCGCCTGCCTCGGCGCCGCGGCCTTCCTGTTCGATCTGTGGGAACTGCGAAAGGGTTTCGATGCCGGCCGCCTGCTGCGCAGCGTGCTGGTCAATCTCGCCTTGCCTGCCGCGATCTATGGCTTGCTGATCCTCGTCATGCCGATGCAGCCGGGCAGCCTCCTGCGCGCCTTGCTGGCAATCATCATTGTCGCGCCGATGGGCCTCTACATCTATCGCATCGCCTTCCGGCCGCTGGCCGATGCTTCCGTGCTTGTCCTGCTCATCGCCTCGGTCGGTGTGCATCTGGCCATGATGGGGCTCGGCCTCTTCGCCTTCGGCGCCGAGGGGCTGCGCGCGCGGCCGCTGACGCCGGGCGCCTTCAATCTGGGCTTCCTGCCGGTACCGCTGCAAAGCGTCTGGATCTACGGCGCGACGATCGCCGCCATGGTCGGCCTCTATTTCTTCTTCGAGAAGACAATTCTGGGCAAGGCGTTGCGCGCTACCGCGGTCAATCGCCTCGGCGCGCGCCTCGTCGGCGTCCGCACCAACCTGACGGGCGGGACGGCCTTCGTGCTCGCCTCGACCATCGGCGCGATCTCCGGCGTGCTCATCGCGCCGATCACGACGATCTATTACGACACGGGTTTCCTGATGGGGCTCAAGGGCTTCGTCGCCGCGATCATCGGCGGGCTGTCCAGCTTCCCGGTCACCGCCGTCGCGGCGATTGGCGTCGGGCTGGTAGAAGCCTTCGCCTCCTTCTTCGCCAGCAACTACAAGGAAATCATCGTCTTCGCCCTGATCATCCCCGTCCTGATCTGGCGCTCGCTCGCCAGCGACCCGCACGAGGAAGAATAGATGCAGCGCTTCCCGATCCTGGGCCTGATCGTGGTCGTGGTGCTGGCGGCGATCCCGCTGCTGCCCGTGCCGCCCTTCGTCATCACGCTGATGGACAATATCGGGCTGGCCTCGCTCGTCGCCATCGGCCTCGTGCTGCTCACCGGCGTCGGTGGCCTCACCTCCTTCGGCCAGGCGGCCTTCTGCGGCTTCGGCGCCTACACCACGGCGGTGCTGACCACGGCCTATGGGTTCTCGCCCTGGGTGACCCTGCCGCTTTCGCTGGCTGCGGGCGCAATCGCCGCCTTTCCGCTCGGCCTCATCACCGTGCGTCTTTCGGGGCATTATCTGCCGCTCGGCACCATCGCCTGGGGCATCGCGCTCTATTACCTCTTCGGCCAGCTCGATTTCCTCGGCCGCTATGACGGCATTACCGGCATCCCGCCGGTGACGCTTGCGGGCCATCGCTTCATCGACAGCACGTCGATGTACTATCTCATCTGGGCCTTCGTGCTGATCTTCGCCCTCGGCGCGCGCAACCTGCTGGATTCGCGCACCGGCCGCGGTATCCGCGCCTTGCGCGGCGGCTCGCGCGCAGCGGAAGCCTTCGGCGTCGACACGGTTCGCGCCAAGCTGACCGTCTTCGTCTTCGCCGGCGTGGTGGCCGCCCTCTCGGGCTGGCTCTACGCCCATATGCAGCGCACCGTGAACCCGACGCCCTTCGGCCTCAACATGGGCATCGAATATCTGCTGATGGCCGTCATCGGCGGCGCTGGCCATATCTGGGGCGCGATCTTCGGATCCGGCATCGTTCTGGTGCTGAAGGAACTGCTGCAGCGCTACCTGCCCGGCCTCATCGGCACCAGCGGCAATTTCGAGACCGTGTTCTTCGGCATCCTGCTGGTGCTGATCCTGCAATTCGCCCGCGAGGGATTGTGGCCCCTGGTGCTGCGCCTCCTTCCGCGCCGGACACCCGCGCCCCTGCCCCAAACGGAGGAGCGGCTGCCGCATCGCGAGGCGCCGGCCGCCGGAACGCCGCTGGTGACGCTCGACAAGGCGCGCAAGCAGTTCGGCGGCCTCGTCGCGGTCAACGATGTCAGCTTCGAAATCAAGGCGGGCGAGATACTCGGCCTCATCGGTCCGAATGGTGCCGGCAAGAGCACGACCTTCGACCTCATCACCGGCGCATCGACGCTGACGGGCGGCAGCATCCTTCTGGCCGGCCGCGACGCCGGCGTGCACCGCCCCGGCGACGTCGCGCGGGAGGGCATTGCCCGGACCTTCCAGCACGCCAAGATCCTGCCCGACATGACGGTGCTGGAAAACGCCGCGCTCGGCGCGCATCTGCGCGGCAATGCCGGCGTCTTCCGCAGCTTCCTGCGGCTGGAGCGCAGCGAGGAGGCTTCGCTGCTCGCCGAGGCGGATCGCCAGCTCGCCCGCGTCGGGCTTGCCGAGGAACGTCACCGCCCAGCCGGCGACCTGGCGCTTGGACAGATCCGCATCCTCGAGATCGCCCGCGCGCTGGCGCTCGATCCCAACCTGCTGCTGCTGGACGAACCGGCCGCCGGCCTGCGCCATGGCGAGAAGCAGCGCCTTGCCGAACTGCTGCGCAAGCTGCGCGCCGAGGGCGTCGCCATCCTGCTGGTCGAGCACGATATGAGCTTCGTGATGGAGCTGGTGGACCGGCTGGTCGTACTCGATTTCGGCACCGTGATCGCCCATGGCGAACCGGCCGAGGTGCGGCGCAACCCCGCTGTCATCGCGGCCTATCTCGGAGGCGTGGCATGAGCGAGAACCTGCTCGAACTACGCGACATACGCGTTTCCTACGGCCATGCGGAAGTGGTGCACGGCATCTCGCTCAGTGTCGCCAGGGGAAGCATCGCCACGGTGATCGGCGCCAATGGCGCGGGCAAGACGACGCTGCTCAACGCTGCCATGGGCGTCGTGCCCTGCACCGGCACGATCCTCTATCGCGGCGCCCCTGCCCCGCGTTCGATCGAGGGCCGCGTGCAGGCCGGCATGTGCCTCGTGCCCGAGCGCCGCGAGCTCTTCACCTCCATGTCCGTGGAGGACAATCTTGCGCTGGGCGGCTTCCTGCGAACCACCGACGAACGCCGCGAAACGCTGGAAGACGTCTATCAGCGCTTTCCGCGCCTGGCCGAACGGCGCAAGCAGATCGCCGGCACCTTATCCGGCGGCGAGCGCCAGATGCTGGCCCTCGGGCGCGCGCTGATGAGCCGCCCGCAATTGCTGCTGCTGGACGAGCCCAGCCTCGGCCTCGCGCCGAAGATCGTCGCCGAAATCCTCGGCATCGTTTCCGAACTGCGTGCGACCGGCGTGTCGATTCTGCTGGTCGAGCAGAATGCCCGCGCCGCGCTCGAAATCGCCGACGACGCCTATCTCATCGAGCTGGGCGAAGTTCGCCGCTCCGGCAAGGCCGCCGACATGGCCGCCGACCCCTCGCTGGTCGAAAGCTATCTCGGCGGCGCGACGCAGCACTGAGATCGCTGGCGCTTCACCAGCCATTCGAGAGCCGCAGACACGCTACAAAGAAAAAGGCCCGCAGGATGCGGGCCTTTCAACATCTGGAAGCGTTGCCTTACTGAACGAGGTCGAACTTGCCGTCCTTGGCGGTCAGCAGCACGACGGCGCGCTCGTCGAGGCCGAAATGGTTCTCAGGCGTGAATTCGAACACCCCCTGGCTGGCCGGGAAGGGTCCGCCCGCCTCGATCGCATCGCGCAGCGCGGTGCGGAACTCCGGCGTGCCGGGCTGAGCCTTCTTCTTCGCTTCGGGCACCGCCTTCTTGAGGATCGCCATCGCGTCGTGGATATGCGCGCCGAACTGCGTGCGCGTGCCGGCGCCGAACTTGCCCTCATAGGCGGTCACATAGTCGAGACCTTCCTTCTTGGTCTCGGAACTGTCCGGCTGGAGCTCGGCGACCATGACCGGTCCCGATGCGAACACCGTATTGTCGGCCGCCGCGCCAGCAATGCGCAGGAAGTCGAAGGTTACCGCGCCATGGGTCTGGTAAATCGGGCCGGTAAAGCCGCGCTCACGCAGAGCGAGCTGCGGCAGGGCGGCACCCGTTCCGGATGCGCCGACGAAGACCGCGTCGGGGCGCGCCGCAACGAGCTTCAGCACCTGTCCGGAAACGGACGTGTCGGGGCGCGCATAGCGCTCTTCCGCGATCATCGACAGGCCGTATTTCTCGCCGGCCGCCTTGAACTGGCTGACCCACAGGTCGCCATAGGAATCCGAGAAGCCGATATAGCCGACGGTCTTCACGCCATCCTTCTGCATCTTCTCGAACAGGGTATTGGCGATGAGGCCGGCATCCTGCGGCATCACGAAGGTCCACTTGCTGGCCGCGACATTCGGCGGAACCGGCGAGCAGGCGAGATGCGGAATGCCGCTCTCGGCGGCGACATTGGAGATGGCGATCGAGGCCGGGGTCAGCGCCGAGCCGACGATCACGTCGGCCTTGTCGTCATTGGCGAAGCGGCGTGCATTGGTCGTCGCCATCGAGGGGTCGCCGGCATCGTCGAGCACGATGACATTGAGCTTCTCGCCATCGATTTCGGTCGGCCACAGCTCGACCGAGTTCTTCAGCGGAATGCCGAGCGCTGCGCCCGGTCCCGTCGACGACACGGTCACGCCGATGGTGATATCGGCCATCGCCGCACCGGCCATGCCGGTCGAAATCAGGGCTGCCGCTGCAATGCGGCCAATCATCTTTTTCATCTGTTTCCTCCCAATCGATACGCGGAACGCGTCGCCCGCCTATTGTTATATAGCAGACCTTTTCAGACCCAAGTCAATCGCGCAGAGGCTGGCTTCGCGATGCCGTGAAATATGCCGTGAAGAGGGGCAGCCGAACGATCAAATGTCATACAACGCGTTTACACGACTCATTCCGTAGCGATAATGTCTCCGGAGAGATCAGGCAAAGGAGGTTTCCCATGACCCGCGTTGTTCCCGCGCTTCACGACCGCCATGCACCGATCAGCCTGCAGGACGCCTTTCTCGATGCCGTAGAGGCTTTCGAGGGCTGGCAGCAGGGACAGGATGAACCCGCGATCGCCTTCGAAGACAAGCTGATCCCGATCAGCTCGATCTTCGGCAGGATGCGCACCAGCGACGACATCGCACCCGAAAAGGTGCGGCTGGCCTATTCGGCCACCGTCGGCGACGATCCGGATCTCCCGGACATGCGGGCCTTCACCTATGGTTATGCCGCCAGCCGGCTGCGCGAACTCAGCCTTGAAATCCTGCGCGACGGCGCACGATAAAGACGGCGAAGCCCGGCGGAATGCCGGGCAAACTGCCCGGCATCGCCAACATCACGCCGCAGGCGATGTTTCCTTCTCCGCCCCGACCTTCTGGTCGTGCAGGAAGACACCTTGGCTTTTGAGCGTCGCGCGCAGTTCGGCATAGTCGACATTGCGCGGCTGCACGCCGCGATTGGCGGCCACGCCGGCCGCAGCGCCCGCCGCCTGGCCGGTCAGCCAGCATTGCGGGATCTCGCGCATGAAGCCGTGCGAATTGGCGTCGCAGGAAATGTGCCGCCCCGCCGCCAGCAGGCCGTCCAACCGCGCCGGCACGAGGCAGCCATAGGGCACGGAGACAACCGGGAACTTCGGCGAGATGGACGGGCTCACCCCGACCTCGTCGGCGAAGGGCTTGCCCTCGCTCCATTGGCCGCGCTCGATCCGGCCCACCCCACCCAGGCGGCGCGTGTGGCGCACACCGAGCTGCGGCGCTGACAGGAGCATATAGGCGTTCTCGAAGCCCGGCGCATTGTCGCGGAAGAAGTTGCAATGCGTCTGCATGAAGCGATGCGAGCGGATCTCGGTCTCCGTCATGTCGTCGACATTCACCGCCGAAAGCCCCGACTGGCGCGGTCCGAGGAAGAGCGCGATATCGTTGCGCCATGACACGTAGGGTGGCTGGAAGAAGCCCAGCCTCTCGCGCCCCATCTTGGTGAATTCGGCATATTGCTCCGGCTGGCCGCCGCGGAAATCGAGCCAGCTGTTCATGTCGACGCCGCCCAGCATGAAGCCGGTATTCATCGAGTGGTGCACGTCGCCTTCCTCGATGTCGACATCGAACCCCGCGCCGGCGCGCGAAAACACGTCGCCATCGCCGGTGCAGTCCACCACCACCTTGGCCATCAGCGCCTGCCGGCCTTCCTTGCTCTCGAAGATGACGCCCTTGACGGCGCCCTCCTCGACGATCGGCACGGCCATCCAGCTATGGAAGACGATGCGCACGCCGGCCTCGATCATCATCTCCTGCGACAGCAGCTTGAGGCGCTCGGGGTCGAGCGTCGGCGCCCAGGTGACGATGCCATGCTGCGCGGAGGTGCGCAGGCTCCAGTATTTTGCCTTGTCCGGATCGCGCGAGCCCCAATCCGCGCGGTCCGGTCCCGCCCTCCCCTCCCTGGGCAGGCGCTCGAAGACGTCTTCGGCAAAGCCGCGGATGACCTGCCGGCCTTCCCAGTCGGTCATGCGGTCGATCCAGATCACCACGCCGCCGGTGGAGAGGCCGCCAAGATGGTTGTAGCGCTCCATGACCACGACATCGGCGCCGGTTCGCGCCGCGGCAAGCGCGGCCGCCGTGCCGGCCGGCCCGCCGCCGACGACGAGCACGTCGCATTTGTGATAGACGGGGACCGTGCGCGCCGCCTCGGTCACCGCGCCCTCGCCGTTGCGGCGAGGAAACACGCGCGATCCCTCCTCGAATATATCCGAGCCGAGGATCCTGTCCTCACTGCGCCGGACCTCCCGGACGGTCGGCATCGATGTGTTCATAGCTCGCTCCCTTCAGAAATGTCTGCGACAGGCACAAGGCACCGATTCCAGAGCATTTTTAGCGCTCGCAGAACCATCTCGCCGCGACCCACTGCCGCTGGCTACTCACTCGCACAATGCCCGCCGCCGCGCTATATTAAAGCCATTGTGCGCGAAGACATCCACACCAACGGGCTGCCCCTGCTGTGCTCCTCCTGCGAGGCGCGCCACGGCGGCGTATGTGGTGCCCTGACACCGGATCAGCTTGTGACGCTCGCCCATAATTCCACGCGGCACAAGATCGGCGTCGGCGAGGAATTGTTGGGCGACGCCGAGAACATCGAGCGCTATTCCAATGTGCTCTCGGGCGTCGTCAAGCTGACCAAGTCGCTGTCCGACGGCCGGCAGCAGATCGTCGGCCTGCAATTCGCACCCGATTTCCTCGGCCGTCCGCTGCGGGCCGAAAGCGCCGTGAGCGCCGAGGCGGCCACGGAGGTCGAACTCTGCTCCTTTCCGCGCGCCACCGTGGAGCGCATGATGGGGGAACAGCCGGATCTCAAGCACCGGCTGCTGGAGCAGGCGCTGAAGGAACTCGACCAGGCGCGCGACTGGATGGTGATGCTGGGACGCAAGACCGCCGCCGAAAAGGTCGCCAGCTTCCTGCTGATGATCGCCAGGAATATCGACCCCCTGGCCGCGCCGGGCCGCCGCTTCGCTGTCTTCGACCTGCCGCTGACGCGCGCTGAGATCGCCGATTTTCTCGGCCTGACGATCGAGACAGTCAGCCGCCAGATGACGCGCCTGCGCACCGATGGCGTCATCCGCATCGAGAATAATCGCCGCATCACTGTCGACGACCTCTCCCGTCTCCAGACACGCGCGGGCGACTGATCAGCCGGCTGCCGCCATCCGCCCGGCCGATCCCGGGGCGACCTCGCCGGGGCGCAGCGTCAATACCGATACGCCGGAAGCCGTCACCGCGACTGTATGTTCGAACTGCGCGGAAAGCGATCCGTCGCGGGTGACGACGGTCCAGCCATCGGCCTCCGTTCTCACGCTCCTGCGGCCGCGATTGAGCATCGGCTCGATGGTGAAGACCATGCCCTGGCGCAATTCGAGGCCGGTTCCGGGCTTTCCGAAATGGAGGATCTGCGGTTCCTCGTGCATTTCCCGGCCGATGCCGTGGCCGCAGAATTCACGCACGACGGAATAACCGTTGCGCTTGGCATGGCGTTCGATCGCCCAGCCGATGTCGCCCAGCCGGGCGCCGGGGCGGACCGCCCTTATGCCCATCCACATGGCTTCATATGTGGCCTCGACCAGCCTTCGGGCCGCCGGGTTCACCTCGCCGACGAGATAGGTCTTGCTGGAATCGGCGATATAGCCGTTCTTCTCGAGCGTGATATCGAAATTGACGATGTCGCCGTCGCGAAGCACATCCGCCTGCGAAGGGACACCGTGGCAGACCACATCGTTCACCGAAGCGTTGAGCACGAAGCCATAGCCGTACTGGCCCTTGCTTGCCGGCCGGGCCTGGAGTTCGTCGACGATGAAACGCTCGACCATGTCATTGACTTCGAGCGTCGACCTGCCGGCCAGCGCGGTGCGGTCCAGCAGCGCGAATACGGATGCGAGCAGACGGCCGGATTCCGCCAGCAGGGCCAGTTCCCGCGGCTGTTTGGTCATGCTCCGCTCACCGCCAGCGATTGGGCCGAAACGCCTGCGGACCCCAGTTCACGCTCGATGATCTCCGAAAAACTGAGCGTGGGATTGGTCTCGCACAGAATACCGATCTTGATCCAATAGGCCGCCTGCGCGTTGATCGAGCGATACGAGACCTTGCTCGCCCTGCGCAGCTGGTCGTGCAGTTCGTCGTCTATGTTCACGATACCCATCGGCCGACCCTATCTATACGATTCATTTATGAACCATATATGCAACACAGACGGGAAAGCCAAGCCGGATCGTCATCCCTTTCGCATGGCGGCGGATTCAGGCAACCCGGTCAGGGCGTCGGCAACGTGGGCTTTTGGTCTGCCGGCTCGGCGCGAACGGTGCGCAGTTCGTACCAGAGCGCGTTGAGTATGCCGACCGTGGTGGCCAGGCCGAGCCCCAATATCCAGGAAAAATACCACATCCGGCTCTCCTTGCGACTGCCTCAGTAAGCGTGGCCGCTGTCGATGCTCTTCTCGCTCACCTTGCCCCACAGGACCCGATAGACCCAGGCCGTATAGACGAGGATGAGCGGCAGGAAGATCGCCGTCGCGATCAGCATGTTGCGCAGCGTGATGCGGCTCGACGACGCGTCGAACACCGCCAGCGAATGGCCGGGATTTGAACTCGACGGCAGGAGGATGGGGAACATGGCGACGCCCACCGTCGTCACGATCATCGCCACGCCCAGCTTCGATGCGAGAAACGTCAATCCCTCGCGCCCGGAACGAAAGCCGATCGCCGCCAGCAAGGGCGCGACTACGCCGAGCACCGGTACCAGCCAGAGCGCCGGCCAGGCAGCGAAATTGGCGAGCCATGCCCCGCTATCGGCCACGACCGTCTTGCCGAGCGGGAATGAGGGGCCGTCCCAGACAAAGGCCGACGTCACCCGGTAGCCGCCGAGAAGGCCGGCCCAGACCAGCATTCCGCCGCCCGCGAAAAGCGCCGCCGTCAACAGCGCCGCCTTCGGCCCCACCGACCTGGCGCGCTCCGAAACGGTGCCCTCGGCCTTGAAGGCAAGCCAGGCTGCGCCATGCATGACGATCATGCTGAGCGAGACCAGCCCGCAATAGAGCGCCACGGGATTGAGCAGCCCGATCAGACTGCCTTCGTAGATCGGCCGCAGGTCCGGCGTGAAATGGAACGGCACGCCGCGCAGCACATTGCCGACGGCCACGCCGAAGAGAAGCGCCGGCACGGCACTGCCGACGAAGAGCGCCCAGTCCCACCGCGTGCGCCATGCGGTGTCTTCCTTCTTCGAGCGGTATTTGAAGGCGACCGGCCGCAGGATCAGCGCCATCAGGATGAGGAACATCGCAAGGTAGAAGCCCGAAAAGCTCAACGCATAGAGCGCCGGCCAGGCAGCGAAGATCGAACCGCCGCCAAGGACGAACCATACCTGGTTGCCTTCCCATACCGGGCCGATCGTATTGATCGCCACGCGGCGTTCGACATCGGTTCTGGCGATGAACGGCAAAAGCGTGCCGACGCCCATGTCGAAACCGTCCGTCACCGCGAAGGCGACCAGCAGCAGGCCGATGAGCCCCCACCAGATGATGCGCAGCGTCTGATAGTCGAACAGGAAATCAATCATCGTCGCCATCGCTCACCTGCCCGTCATCTGGCCTGTTGCAGGCCGGTCGTCGGCGGCACCCGGCCGCAGATCGTCGATGATGCCGGCAACCTCCGGCCCCTTGCGGATCGCCGCCAGCATCAGCCGGACCTCGATCACCGCCAATATGCCGTAGAGCAGTGTGAAGCCCGCAATGGTCAGGATGAGATTGCTCACGCCGAGTTCGGATGTCGCCAGGAAGGTGGGCAGAACGCCTTCGATAACCCATGGCTGGCGTCCGAATTCAGCGACGAACCAGCCCACCTCGGCCGCAATCCAGGGCAGCGGCATGGCCAGCACGGCAACGCGCAGCAGCCATCTCGGCGCTTCCTCCTCGCGGATCGTATACCAGAGCGACAGGCCGAAGACCGCAAGCAGCAGGAAGGCGCAGAGCACCATCAGGCGGAAGGCGAAGAAGAGCAGCGGCACCTGCGGCACGGTCGACCAGGCCGCATCCCTGATCTGCTGATCGGTCGCCTGCCGCGGATCGTCGACGAACCGCTTGAGCAGCAACGCATAGCCGAGATCGTGGACCGACGCCTGGAACGCCTCCTTTGCCGCCATGTCGTTGCGGTCTGCCTTGAAACGCTCGAGCGCGTCATAGGCGATAAGCCCGTCGCGGACCCGCTCCTCCGCCCGCTCCACCAGTTCCTCGATGCCGGAGATTTCCTTGTCGATGGAGCGCGTGCCGATAATGCCCATGACCCAGGGCACGTAGACCGCGAAATAGGTGGTCCGGTCGGTCTGGCTGGGAATGCCGAAAAGGGCGAAGGGCGCCGGGGGCGGCTCCGTCTCCCACATCGATTCGATGGCGGCGAGCTTCATCTTCTGGTTGTCGGTCAGCGCGTAGCCGCTTTCGTCGCCCAGCACGATGACCGACAGAGCCGAGGCCAGACCGAAGGCCGAAGCGATGACGAAGGAGCGCTTGGCGAGTTCGACATGGCGTCGCTTAAGCAGATACCAGGCCGAGACGCCCAGCACGAAGACCGCCCCGCACACATAGCCCGCCGACACCGTATGCACGAATTTGGCCTGCGCCACGGGGTTGAACAGGACCGCCACGAAGTCGTTGACTTCCATGCGCATCGTATCGGGATTGAAGGCCGCGCCCACCGGGTTCTGCATCCAGCCATTGGCGATCAGGATCCACAGGGCCGAGAAATTCGTCGCCAGCGCCAGAAGCCACGTCACCGCCAGATGCGCGCGTGCAGAAAGCCGCTCCCAGCCGAAGAAGAACAGGCCGACGAAGGTCGCCTCGAGGAAGAAGGCCATGAGGCCCTCGATCGCCAGCGGCGCGCCGAAAATGTCGCCGACATAGTGCGAATAATAGGCCCAGTTCATGCCGAACTGGAACTCCATCGTCAGGCCGGTCGCGACGCCGAGCGCGAAATTGATGCCGAACAGGACACCCCAGAACTTGGTCATGTCACGCCAGATGGTGCGGCCAGTCATCACATAGACCGTCTCCATCATGGCGATCAGGATGGAGAGACCAATGGTCAGCGGCACGAAAAGGAAGTGGTACATGGCCGTCAGCGCGAATTGCAGGCGCGACAGATCGACTAGCAACGGATCGACCATGGGAGAGTCCTTTCCCGACGTCTGTTCCTGGACGGGCATGCTTGCACGCATTTGATTTGCGTCAAGCCTCCTCGTCGTCATCCATGGGAAACATGTTTTATGCAGTCACAGATCTATGACCAAGTGTCACAGCGGCAATCGGCAGCCTCGTCCTTCGGCGCGCTGACGCTGGCGCACGGTGCCGGAAAGGCCGGGCTGCGCGCCACTTTTGCCGCGCAGCTTGCGCGCACCGTCCTGCGTCTGGGCTTCTGCGCCTGCGCGGCGATGGCGGTCGGACTGCTGGTCATGCAGCATGAAGCGCCCGTCGCGCTGCTGCTCGCCGTGCCTGCCTTGCTGGCCTGCTCGGCCGTGGCGGGTCTGGTGGCCGACCGTTTTCAGGCCACGGCGGAAACAGGCGTCGCCTTCAATCTGCGCGAAGCGGCACGGAATGCGCTCGCAACGATGCCCTCGCCTGCCTTGCGCACGCTGCCCGCCGGCCGTCTGGCCGTGGCGATGCAGCGCCATCCAGAAGCACTGGCGGCATTGGCGATCGGCCATCGCGCGGCCGCGATGATGATGGCCGCCGGACCGCTCGCCGCGGCCGCCGCGCTTTTCGTCGTCTCATGGCAGGCGGCGCTGCTGATTCTGTTCCTGACGCCCTTCATGGTCATCTTCTTTGCCTTGGTCGGCCAGACGATCCGCAAGCGCGCCGACGCGCAGGAACAGGCCTTCGGCCGTCTCGCCGGCCAGTTCGCCGACCGGATCCGCACGCTGCCGACCATTCTGGCGAACCACGCCCGCGCCCCGGAAGAGGCGAAGCTTGCAACGCGGCTGGAGACTTACAGCGCCCGGACGATGGGCGTGTTGCGCGTGGCTTTCCTGAATGCCGGCATCATCGACTTCTTCGCCTCGCTGTCCATCGCCATGCTGGCAGTGTTTCTGGGTCTCGGCCACCTGAAGCTCGCCATGATCCCGGGCTTCTCCAATCTCGAACTCTGGCAGAGCCTGTTCATCCTCATGGTCGCGCCGGAATATTTCGCGCCCTTCCGGCGTTTCGCGGAACAGTATCACGCACGCGCCGAGGGGCTGGCGGCGGCCGCGGCGCTGGATGAACTGCTGGGGGTCGGAACGCCGGCACAGACCCAACCGGCGGCACTTGAGGCGCTGGAATTCCCGCTGCCGGAAACCGGATTGATCGCCCTCACCGGCCCGAGCGGATCCGGCAAGTCAACCTTGCTGCGGCGGATGGCGGGCGTCGATCCTTCCCGAGATCCAATGGCCGGGTTCCTGTCCGATAGGACCATCACCTGGATCGCGACCGACAGCTTTGTGCCGGGCGGCACGCTGCGCGATGCGATCCTGTGGGAGACGGGCGCGGCGCGGGATGAAGCGGACGTGCTGGCGGCCGCCGGCAGCGTCGGCCTGCTCGACGACGCGCTCCTGCCCGGCGGCCTCGCAGCGCAGATAGGAGATGACGGCCGCAATCTGTCGGGCGGGCAGCGGCTGCGCATCGCCGTGGCCCGCGCGATGCTGACGGACAGGACCGTGATCGCCGACGAACCGACAGCCAAGCTCGACCCGCACACCGCGAGCGCGGTCCGCCGGGCACTAACCGCCATGGCCGCGAATCGCCTCATCCTCGTCGCAACCCACGATGACGAACTGGCAGCGCTGGCCGACAAGGCCATCGCGCTGAAACCCGAACCGGACACGAGGGTGAGCCAATGAGCACGCCGCGCGAACCTGCCGCCAGCGCGCCCTACTGGCGCTATGCCGCCATACTCGCCGTCACGGCCATGGCCTGCGGCGCGCTGCTTGGCGGCCTTTCGGCCTGGTTCCTCGGCTCGGTGGCGATCGCCGGCCTGACGACGGCGGCCTTCACCTTCAACTTCCATATTCCCGGCGCACTGGTGCGGCTCTTCGCGATCGGCCGCACGGTGGCGCGCTATGGCGAACGCCTTGCGGGACACAAGGCCGCGCTGACCGACCAGGTCGAAAGGCGCATCCGTCTCTTCGGCGCGATGGCTTCGGCACCAGGCGTGCGCAGCGCCGGATGGCAGCTCGCAGACCAGTCCCGCCTCGCCGACTATCTCGACGATGTGGAGGACATCGACTTTGCGCGGTTGCGCGCAAGCCTGCCTCTCCTGTCCATGCTGATCAGCGGCGGCGGCGGCCTGATCGCGACCCTCATGATCGCGCCGCCGGCACTGCTGCCCATTCTCCTTCTGCTGATTGCCGTCCTGGCCGCCGCAAGCCGGACAGCACAGGCTGGCGCCATGGTATGGGGGCGGGCCCGGACGTTGCGTCGCGAAAGCGTCCAGCGCCTTGGCTCTGCCATGGCGTCAGCCGTCCCTCTCCAGGCGGAGCGCCGATGGCGAAGCGAACTCGCAGCCGCCCTTGCCCCCTTTGCGCAAGCCGACGGGGAGGTGCTGGCGCTGCGGCGGATGCAGTCCGGGCTGGATGCGATCGCTTCCCTGCTGGGGCCGCTTGCCGCCATCTCCGTCATTGCATCCGCATGGATTGCCGGCGCGCGCGGCAGCGAATTGCTGATCCCGATCTTCCTCGCCTTCGCCTGGCTGACTCTGGGCGAGCCTTTGCAGAATGCCTCCCGCATCGTCGTTGCGAGCCTGCGGCGTGCCGCCGCCGAAGCCTCCGTAAACACATGGCAGGCCGCTGGCGAAGACGCACCGCCGGCACCGGCCGCCGCGCCGATGATGCTGGCCCATCCGGCGCTGCAGCGGCGCGCGCCCGATGGCCGGCCACTCGGCAAGGCGGTTTCACTGCGCCTCGAAGCCGGCCGGCCCACGGTGCTGACGGGGCCGAGCGGTGCGGGCAAGACCAGCCTGCTCAAGCAGATCGCCGGCTGGATCGGCGAGGATGCGCTGCGCAGCGATGCGGGAACCTTGCAGGCAGTTGCGCGGCGCGCGCTTGCCGCCTTCTGCCTGCACGATGCGGCCATTCTCGCCGACACGGTGCGCGCAAATCTCTTCGCGCCGGCGGCGTCCGATCACGAATTATGGCAGGCACTGAAAGCCGTGGAATTGGAAGAGCGCGTGCATCAGGCCGGCGGACTCGATGGCTGGATCACCCAGGACGCGCTGTCGCTGGGCGAGGCGCAGCGCCTCAACCTCGCCCGCGCCTGGCTTTCGCCCCTGCCGCTCGTGCTCCTGGACGAACCGACCGAACATCTGGATGCAGCGCAGGCGGCCCGCATCCTCAACCGCCTGACGGCGCGCCTCGAAGATCGCATCGTGGTGATGTCGAGCCACCGCGCCACCGGGCTCGAACGTATCGCCACCCTCGCCCTGTAGGAAGCCTAGTCCTGCCGCGGCGTGTCCGGCAGGCCGGCCCATTTCTCGAACACCCGGTAGATATTGGAATAGTCGGCGTCCGGGCCAAGTTCGCGCGCCAGGATGTTGAACATGTTCGCCACCGTGGAGCCGACCGTCGACGGCACCTTCGTCTCCCTGGCGAGATCGAGGAACAGCGCCAGATCTTTCTGTCCGATGGTGAGCGGACCGCCATAGTCGAATGTGCGCGGCAGGATCGCACGGGGGAATTTTTCCAGCGTGGCCGAATTGCGCCCGGTGCTGACATTGATGAAATCGATCATCGCGGCGGCGTCCGCGCCGGCCTTCACGCCGATGCTGATCGCCTCGCAACTTGCCACGAAGGCGGTCACCGACAGGATATTATTGACGATCTTGCAGACCTGGGCGAGGCCAGGCGTGTCGCCCACGACGAAGATGCGCGTGGCGAAAGCCTCGATCGCGGGCCGGGCCGCTGCGACCGATTCCGGGTTCCCGGCAATGACCGCCGAAAGCTGGCCGGCGCGCGCAATGTGCGGCCCGCCGCTGATGGGACAATCGAGGAAGCCCTTTCCGGCACCTTCCATGATCGCGGCGATCTCGCCGATCGTGTCGCGCCCGAGCGTCGAAAGCTCGACATAGTGGCGGACATTCGGTGCCTCCGCCACGATCCGTGCGGTTTCCATGCTGGCTGCGGCGGAGGGCAGGCAGGCGAAGACGATTTCCGCATGCGCCACCGCCACGGCAGCGCTGGCGCAGGCATGGCCGCCGCCATCCGCGAATGCGGCAAGCCGTTTGGCATCCCGGTCGTAACCATCGACCTGATGTCCCTTTGCGAGCAGGGAAGCGGCAATGCCGCCGCCGATCCCGCCAATACCGATCATTCCAACGCGCATGGCCGCCCCCTCCCCGTTCAAGACCGTCAGGCCCATTCGCCCCGCCGGAAAACCGCAACGCGGCTTCCGTCGGCGGCGACGCCGTCAATGTCCACCTCGCCGGAGCCGATCATCCAGTCGATATGGATGAGGCTCTTATTGCCGCCTTGCGCGGCGATCTGCTCCGGCGTCAGCTTGTCGCCGTCGACGAAGCATTTGGCATAGCATTGACCGAGCGCGATGTGGCAGGAGGCATTTTCGTCGAAGAGCGTGTTGTAGAACAGGATGCCGCTCTTCGAGATCGGCGAGGAGTGCGGCACCAGCGCGACTTCGCCCAGCCGCCGCGCACCCTCGTCGGTATCGAGCACCTTGTTCAGCACCTCCGCGCCGCGCGTCGCCTTGGCCTCGACGATCCGTCCGCCTTCGAAGCGCACCGAAATCCCGTCGATCAGCGTGCCCTGATAGGAGAGCGGCTTGGTGCTCGTCACATGGCCTTCGACACGCAGCGCATGCGGCGTGGTGAAGACCTCTTCCGTCGGGATGTTGGGATTGCACACGATCCCGTTCTTGGCGGTGGAGGCACCGCCATGCCACTCATGCCCATCGGCGAGCCCGACCGTAAGATCGGTGCCCGGCCCGGAGAAATGCAGCGCGGAGAAACGCTTGCCGTTCAGCCATTCGGTACGCTGGCGCAGCGCCCTGTTATGCGCCGCCCAGGCGCCGACCGGATCGTCGCCATCGACGCGGGAGGCGGCGAAGATTGCATCCGCCAGCTTCCCCACGGCTCCGGCCTCGTCCTCGCCCGGAAACACCAGCTTCGCCCATGCGGTGCCGGGCCAGGCGACGATATTCCAGTTGATGTCGAAGCCGGCGATCTTCTGCAGAGCGGGCTGGTAGGCCATCGAATTCGCCTTGTTGGCCCGCGCCACCCTGGCCGGGTCCTCCTTGGCCAGCAGCATGGGATCGTCGCCGACGATGGCGAGACGCGCCGTATTTCCGGAAAACGCCTTCGCCATCCCCTCGTAAAGCCAGCCCGGCGCACGATCGAAACTCTGGTCCGAGGCGAAGCGATAGCGGCTGAGGCCGATTTCCTCGTCGGAGAAGATCGGCGTCACCAGGCCGGCGCCCGCCCCATAGGCGTGGCGCGCAATGGCCCGCACCAGCGGCAGCGCTGCTACCGGCGCAGTCAGCAACAGGTCCTGCCCCGGCTGCAGGCCGAGACCGACATTCACCGCCACCTGTGCGAGCCGGTCGAGTTTCACCTGGTCGATATCGTGCTGAATATGCTGGCTGGCCATGGAACATTCTCCTTTGCACCTTTGGGTAAATGTCCGCGGATGCGTCATCAAGCCCCATCACGCCTTCATGGACGGCGGACGAACGGAAGCGAGCGCATTGTGCATTGCACAAAACGCAACCCTTCAATGCAGAATTGGGGGTGGAAAAAAGTTTGAGACCAGCCTATCTATGCATCATCAGATTTCGTTCGGTTCAACCTCCTCCCTGACCCGAACGAATAGCCGGCGATCACCTCCTCCCGATTGCTGGCACTTATACGACGCCCGCCGCACCTCCTCCCGCGGCGGGCGTTGTGTTTTCCGGCCCCCGATATCCCGTCGTTTCACGCCGAGCCCACGACCTGCATGGCACGCAGATCCTGGCTGGGCCGGCTCTGGCACGCGGCCAGGAGCGCGGTCGTCAGGAACTCCGCGTCGTGCGAATCCCGCGGCCGCCATCCGCATTGGCAAGCGCCGATGCCGGTATGCGTGTCTGCCATCTCACGATAGATGGACCCGATTGCCCGCGCGGCGAGCCGCAGGGCGGCGATGGGCGGCAGGCCGCTCGCGCCCATCACCTCGCACAATTCCTTCATCATCGTCGCGCGGATATGCGCCTCCGCCTGATCCAGGCGGCGCTCAAGGTCGATTTGTGTCACGCTTTCATTCTCCGGTCTGACCAGCCTTGCTTGCGCATATCCTTCGCGAACACGGAGAGCACGGGTAGCGCCCGCCGCAAAGGCATGAGCAGGTTGAAGCAGCACCCGCCGCGAAGCCCGTACGGGAAGCGCGGAGAGGTGCCATCGCCGTCCCTGCTGGCAAACGAACTGCTGGCTGTCGGCGGGCACGATCCTAGCGCTCGGGCAAAGGAGAAGAAACCGAAAACTGGACTAAAATATCATATTTTATGCCGGGGAGGCCGATGATGATATGTTCTGGCGGCAGTCAATAGGAATTTCCTATCGTCTGATTATGACGGCCTGCTTGACCCGACTGGCTGCTGACGCCATTTGGCTTAACATGAGCACTGTATACATCGGCAAGAAATCGTCGGCCGCCGGCGGCTGGGGCGCCCTCAAGAGCTGCGGCAAGCGGCTGATGGAAAGCGGCTCGCCGCTGGCCGGTGCGCGCACCATGCTCAAGGCCAACCAGCCGGACGGTTTCGACTGCCCCGGCTGTGCCTGGGGCGATCCCGAACATGGCTCCTCCTTCGAGTTCTGCGAGAACGGCGTCAAGGCCGTCGCATGGGAGACGACGGAGAAGCGCGCCACGCCTGAATTCTTCGCCGCGCACACCGTTTCGCAACTGCGAAAGCTTTCCGACTACGAGCTCGAACTGAACGGCCGCCTGACGCATCCGATGCGCTATGACGCGGCCAGCGACCGCTACCTGCCCGTGGCCTGGGAAGACGCTTTCGCCGAGATCGGCGCGACCCTGCGCAGCCTCGACGACCCGAACCGCGCCGAATTCTATACGTCGGGCCGTGCCAGCAACGAGGCTGCGTATCTCTTCCAATTGTTCGTGCGCCTCTACGGCACCAACAATTTCCCCGACTGCTCCAATATGTGCCATGAGGCGAGCGGCGTCGGCCTGCGCCAGGCCATCGGCGTCGGCAAGGGCACCGTCCTGCTGGAGGACTTCGAGAAAGCCGACGCCATCTTCGTCATCGGCCAGAATCCGGGCACCAACCATCCGCGCATGCTGGGCGACCTGCGCCGCGCGGCGGTGCGCGGCGCGCGCGTTGTCGTGTTCAATCCCGTCCGCGAGCGCGGGCTGGAGCGTTTCTCCGACCCGCAGGACAAGATCGAGATGCTGCGCGGCGGCTCGACCGATATCGCCAGCCACTATTTCCAGCCCCAGCTGGGTGGCGACATGGCCGCCGTGCGCGGCATGAGCAAGGCGGTGCTGGCAGCGGACGACGCCGCGATTGCCGCGGGCAGGCCGTCCATCCTCGACCGCGCCTTCATCGCCAAACATTGCGCCGATTTCGACGCCTATCGCAAGGCGGTCGACGCGACGTCCTGGGACGAGATCGAGGACCAGTCCGGCCTCACCCGCGCCCAGATCGAGCAGGCGGCGGACGTCTACATGGGCGCCGAGCGCGTGATCTGCACCTGGGCGATGGGCATCACCCAGCATCTCCATTCGGTGGTGACGATCCGCGAGATCGCCAATTTCATGTTCCTGCGCGGCAATCTGGGCAAGCCGGGTGCCGGCCTGTGCCCCGTGCGCGGCCATTCCAACGTGCAGGGCGACCGCACGGTCGGCATCAACGAGAAGCCGCCGGTGGCCTTCCTCGACGCGCTGGAGAAGCATTTCGGCTTCGCCGTTCCGCGCAAGAACGGCCACAACGTGCTCGCCGCCATTGGCGCCATGCTCGACGGAACCGCGCAGGCCTTCATCGGGCTCGGCGGCAATTTCGCCCGAGCGACGCCCGACAGTGCGCTGGTTTCAAAGGCGCTCGGCAGCCTCAAGCTCACGGTCCATATCGCCACCAAGCCGAACCATTCGCATCTGATGCCGGGCGAGAAGAGCTTCATCCTGCCATGCCTTGGCCGGACCGAGATGGACCTCAACTCACAAGGCAACTCGCAGCTCGTCAGCGTCGAGGATTCCATGAGCATGGTGCATGGTTCCGGCGGCATCAACCGTCCGGCTTCGCCCTGGCTCCTGTCGGAAGTGTCCATCGTCGCCGGCATCGCAGAGGCGACATTGGGCTCGGCGAAGATCGACTGGGCCGCGCTCGCAGACGATTACGACCTCATCCGCAACCATATCGAGGCGACGGTTCCCGGCTTCGAAGACTACAACAAGCGCCTGCGCAAGCCGCGCGGCTTCCACCTGCGCAACACCGCTGCCCATCGCGAATGGAACACGCCCGCCGGCAAGGCGACCTTCTTCACCGGCCCGCTGCCGGAGGAGACCGTGCACCAGCGGGCGCGCAAGGACGGCGACCGTTTCGCGCTGCAGACATTCCGCTCGCACGACCAGTACAACACCACCGTCTACGGCCTCGACGACCGCTATCGCGGCGTCTATGGCGAGCGGCAAGTCATCTTCATCCATCCCGAGGACCTGAAGGCGATCGGTGCGGAAGCAGGCGATCGGGTCGACGTGGTCAGCGCCTATGACGACGGCGTGGAGCGCGTCGCGGCCGACTTCCGCTTCGTTCCCTACGACATTCCGCGCGGCAGCATCGCCGGCTACTATCCGGAACTGAACGTGCTGGTGCCTTTGGGCAGCGCCGGGGTGGAAAGCCACACCCCGACCTCCAAGTCGATCATGGTTTCCTTCAGGCCGCGCGCGGTAGCCGAGGCGGCATGAGCGAGGAAGCGAATGCCGAACGCTTCATGGCGCAGGTCGAGCGGATCGCATCGGCCCAGCCGCATTTGACGCAGTTGCAGGCGGCGCTGATCGCCGCCTCGCTGCTCGGCATCGCGCGGGACAGCCGCAGCTTCGCGCGTATTCTGGGCCTTGCCCATGCGCTGGTGCTGCGCGAGCTCAACGCGCTGGCGGAGACGAAGCTTCTGGAGATCACACGGCGCGATCCCCGCACCATGCGCACCTTCTATGAAGCGGCCCCCGCCGCGACCGGCCTGCTCGAAGCGGCCTGACCGCGGCAGTGTCCGACTCGCCGCTCAGACAATGCGCGGCGTGTCGAGGTTGACGGTGATGCTCTTGCGCTGGGTAAAGGAGTCCAGCATGCCTTCCAGCGAGCCCTCGCGTCCCATGCCGCTATATTTGTAGCCGCCATAGGACTGGCCGGGCAGTTGGCCGATGCCCTGGTTGACCTGCACCCAGCCCGCCTCGATCGCATGCGCCGTGCGCAGGCCGGTGCCCATGTCGCGCGTCCACACATAGGCGGCGAGGCCGTAATGCGTG
This sequence comes from Rhizobiaceae bacterium, assembly GCA_035555795.1. GTDB lineage: Bacteria > Pseudomonadota > Alphaproteobacteria > Rhizobiales > Rhizobiaceae > RCIO01. The sequence continues at coordinate 84,628 of DATMGE010000084.1, forward strand.
TCGTTGGCCATGCGGATCACCTCGGCCTCGTCGCGCCACGGAATGGCGACCAGCACCGGGCCGAAAATCTCCTCGCGGGCGAGACGCCAGTCGTTCGACGTATCGGCAAACACGGTCGGCACGGCGAAATAGCCTTCCGAGAGTGGCCCTTCCTTGGGTGGCAGGCCACCGAAGACGAGCTTGGCTTCCTTGCGGTTCAGCCCGTCCTCGACATAGCCGCAGACCTTGGAGAACTGCTTCTCGTTGATGATGCTGCCGATGTCGCTCTTCTCGTCCAGCGGATCGCCGATGGTCAGCTTCTGCGTCTTCGCCATCAGCCGCTCGAGGAAATTGTCGAAAATGTCGGCATGGAGGAACAGCCGCGAGCCGGCCGTGCAGGACTGGCTCTGCCGCGTGAAGCGCATCGAGTTGATGATGCCGTCGACCACCCAGTCGTCGCTGGCATCCGGATAGACGATGGAGGGGCTCTTGCCGCCCAACTCCAGCGACACCGGCACGATACGCTCGGCCGCCGCCGACATGATGATCTTGCCCACCTCCGTCGAGCCGGTGAAGGACAGCTTGCGCACGAGTTCGTGGCGCGCCAGCGGCTCACCGGCCTCCTCGCCATAGCCCGTGATGACGTTGAGCACGCCGGCCGGCAGCACTTCCTGGCAGATTTCGGCAAGCAGCAGCACTGAGAGCGGCGCGTCCTCGGCCGCCTTGAGCACGATCGTATTGCCGGCGGCGAGCGCAGGGGCGATCTTCAGCGTGCTCAGGCCCACAGGTCCGTTCCACGGCACGATCGCGCCAACCACGCCGATGGGTTCGCGGCGCGTATAGCTCAGCATGGTCTCGCCGACGGGCACCGTCTCGCCCTTGATCTCGCCGATCAGGCCGCTGAAATAGCGGACCAGCGCCGACGCGCTGTGCCCTTCCGGCCGCGCCTGCGTGCGCAGCGCATTGCCTGTTTCGAGCGAAATCAGCCGCGCCAGATCCTCGCCGCGCGCGGCGAGCTTGTCAGCGACCTGGTTCAGGATGCCTGAGCGCTCGCGCGGCGAAAGCCTGCTCCATGCGGGAAACGCCTTGTGGGCGGCCTTGGCGGCACGGTCCACATCCTCCGCGCGGCCGCGCGGCACATGGGCGATGATGCGGCGCTTGGCGGGATTCTCCACCGGCAGCGTCTCGCCGGAGGCGGCGGACACCCATTCGCCGCCGATCAGCATGCGCGCCATCTGGATCTCGGTGGTGTCGGCGGATGGAATCCGATCGATGAAAGACATTGCGTGCTCCTCCCTGCAATCAGCCAGTTTTACTGCCGAATATAGTCCGTGCGAAGGCCCGCCAAGAGCCACGCCGCCAATAGGAGAAATCGATATATCCGATGAACGCGCGCAAGGCGCAATTTCGTCGGGCATGCCCTTCCAGCCGCATTGATAGCGCGCGGAAAAATGTTCTAAACATCGCCCATATCGAAACGGGAGGTTTGGAATGTTCAGTCATATCGTCGTCGGCTCGAACGACATCGAGGCGTCGAAGCGTTTCTATGACGCGCTGTTTCAGGCCGCAGGCAGCGCCGAGGGCAATGTCGACGCCAAGGGCCGCATTGTCTACAGCAAGGACGGCTTTCGCTTCCTGGTGACGAAACCGATCAATGGCGAGTCCGCGACCTTCGCCAATGGCGGTACGATCGGCTTCTTGTTGAAGGATCCCGCAATGGTGGAAGCCTGGCATGAAGCCGGCGTCGCCAATGGCGGCACGACGGCCGAAAACCCGCCCGGCATTCGCGATATGGGACATCGCAAGGTCTATCTCGCTTATCTGCGCGACCCCGCGGGCAACAAGCTCTGCGCCAGCTGCCCCTCGGCCAGCTGAAGGGCGGCAGGTTTCAGGCAGGCCGGCGCTGCATGCCGGCTGCCTGGTCTCTCTGACCGGTCGGCATGGGGCTCACGCATCCAGAAGTTCGCACAGCGCCCTCGTCGCCACCGGATAGCCGCGCGGCCCCAGCCCCGCAATGACGGCAGTGGCCACCCGCGACACCAGCGAATGCTGGTAGATATCCTCGCGGCGGTGGATGTTGGAAATATGCAGCTCGATGATCGGGCCGGGAAACATCTTGAGCGCGTCGAGCAGCGGGATCGACCGGAAGCTGAGGCCGGCCGGATTGATGACGATGCCCGTGCCGTCGTCGATCGCCTCATGCACCCAGTCGACAAGCTGATGCTCTGCATTGGTCTGGTGGAAGCGCAGCGGAACCTCGCCCGCCGCCGTCCGGCACATCGCCTCGATCTCGGCCAGCGTGGTGCTGCCGTAGATTTCGGGCTCCCGCTTGCCGAGCCGGTTGAGATTGGGGCCGTTCAGCACATAGATCGGCTTCATTCCATCGTCTCCGTCAGCCCTGATATCCGAACAGGCGCGGCAACCACAGCACCGTGTCGGGGAAGAAGGTGATCACCGCCAGCGACAGGATCATCGTATAGAGGAACGGCAGCACGTCCCTCACAATGTCCCGCAGCGGCACATTGGCGATACGCGTCATGATGAACAGCAGCAGGCCATAAGGCGGCGTCACCAGGCCCAGCATGATATTGACGACGCACATCACGCCGAAATGGACGGTATCGATACCAAGCGCATTCGCCGTCGGCAGGAAGACCGGCAGGATGACGAGGATGATCGTCGTTCCTTCCAGCACGCAGCCCAGCAGAAGCAGCACGATATTGACGAGGATCAGGAAGGTCGTCGGCGACAGTTCCCACGCCGTCAGAAGCGCGCTGAGCGAATGCGGAATGTTCTCGACAGTCACCACATAGTTGAACACCAGCGCGCCAGCGATCAACATGCCGATGGAGGCGGTGGTGCGGGCGCTGGCAAGTACCGAGCGATAGAAATCCGCGAAGCTCACACTGCGATAAAGCACGACCGAGATCAGCAGGGCATAGGCGGCGGCCACGGCAGCCGCCTCGGTGGGCGTGGTGATGCCCGAATAGATGCCGCCCAGCAGCACCACGGGCATGAGCAGCGCCGGCAGGGCCCTGATGGTGATGCCCGGCAGCTCGCGGATCGGCGTCGGCGGCTCAACGGGGAAATCGCGCCTGCGCGCATGGATGGCGACCAGGATCATCTGGAACAGGGCCATCAGCAGCCCCGGAACGACGCCGGCGAGAAAAAGGTAGCCGATCGAGGCATCCGACACGAGGGCATAGATGATCATCGGGATGGATGGCGGGATGATCGGGCCGATGACCGAGGTGGCGGCAGTCAGCGCCGCGGCATAGCTCGCGGGATATTTGCCGTCGGCCGTCATCATGTTCTGCATGATCTTGCCGGAACCGGCGGCGTCGGCGATGGCCGATCCCGACATGCCGGCGAAGATGATCGACTGCAACACGTTCACCTGCGCGAGGCCGCCGCGGAACCGCCCCACGAAGGCGTTGCAGAAGATCATCAGCCTTTCGGTCATGGAGCCGATATTCATCAGCTCCGCCGCGAGGATGAACAACGGCACCGCCAGGATGATGTAGTTGGAATACATGCCGTTGAGGAACTGCTCGGCGGCGGTGCCCATGTCGAGGCCGGAGGCGAGCAGATAAAGTATGGAGCCGGCGATCATGGCATGGCCCACGGGCAGGCCGAGCAGGGCCAGCGCGGTAATGGCGACGATCGAGAGCGAAAACGGGCTGGCGAAGCTCATACGCCCGATCCCGCCTTGGTGGGATCGAACTCGTCGGGAGCCGATCCGCGCAGCACCTGCCAGCTCAGCCAGACATAGCGCACGATGATGGCGACGACAAAGATGACATAGATGGAAAAGAGCCAGTCGAAGCGGATCTTGAGATAGGCGCTCTTCTCAACCTTCATGAAGGTGACATAGTCGAGGACGGCCGGAAACGAGATGCCATAGAGAAACAGAAGCGACGCCGCCGAGACGAGGAACATCGCGCCGCGCAGGCGCGGCCCCACGGAGGCATAGATCAGGTCGAAGCGCATCTCCTCCTGCTCGGTGAGCACGAAGGCCGCGCCGAACAAGACGATCCATATCCACAGGATGGCGCTGAGCTCATTCGTCCAGCCGGTCGGCCAGTTGAGGACATAGCGGAAGAATATCTGCAGCAGGAAGGCAAAGAACATGACGGCCAGCATCGCCGCCAGAATGTTCTCCGCCCGGCGATAGAGCCATGCCCCCAGAGGCGCCAACGCGGTGGTCATGTCTTTCTCCCCCATCAGGCGGCAGCGGCCCGCCGATAGCGGGCCGCGTCCGGATCCGGCGCGTCAGAGCGCGTTGATCTTGTCCAGCATGCCGGCCGGCCAGTCCTTCGCCAGGTCGGACGCAAGATACTGTTCCTGCACATGCTTGCGGAATGCGTCGAGGTCCGGCTCATAGACCTTGAGCCCGCGCGCCTTGAAGGATTCCGCCAGTTCGACTTCCTGCGCCAGGTGCTTTTCGGTGGAGAAGTCGATCGCCTTGTCGGCCGCTGCCTGGAAAGCCTTCTGCTTCTCGGCTCCCATATCGTCCCAGACCTTCTTGGACACGGTCAGGATGTCGAAGCCGACCAGATGGGCCGTCAGCACGATCTGGTTCATCACTTCGTAGAACTTCATGTTCTGGACATTCGGCAGCGGATTGTCCTGCCCGTCGATCGCGCCGGTCTGGAGGCCGGTATAGACTTCCGCATAAGCCATCGGCGTCGGATTTGCGCCAAGCGCGGTGCCCAGGAACTGCCAGGCGTCGCCACCGGGCATGCGCAGCTTCACGCCGGCCAGATCGGCAGGCGTCCTGATCTCCTTGTCGCCCTTGAGCCCGACCTGCCGCACGCCGAAATAGGTCGGCCCGAGCACCCTGATGCCCAGCTGGTCTTCCGCCAGCTTCTTCATCTCCTCGCCTGCCTCGCTGGCGAAGAAAGCCTTGAGATGGGCGGCATCGCGGAACAGATAGCCGGCCGTCAGGATGGACCATGCGGGGATCTGCTTGGAAATATCCTGCGGGGCGATGTTGCCCATTTCGAGGTTGCCGCGCTGGATCGCGACGAGCTCGGTTCCCTGCTTGAACAGGTTGCCGCCATAATAGCCCTCGAAGGCGAAGTCGTTCGCAATATCCGCCGCGAACATCTTCATCATCTCGGCGCGGATGTCCTGTTCGGAAAACACCGCCGAGAAGCGCAGCTTCGGCTTGTCCTGCGCGAAGGCCGGAATGGCCGAGGCTGCGGCAAGTGCCGCCGCGCCGGCGAGCGCCTGGCGTCGGTTCAGTTGCATGATCATGGCATTTCCTCCCTGTTGCTCGTCATTGTTTGCGCTCTCTCCTCAGAGCGCGTTGATCTTCTCCAGCATTCCTTCCGGCCAATCCTTCGACAGTGGCGATTCCAGATATTTCCGGTTGGAATAGTCGCGGAAGGCCGCCACGTCCGGCTCGTAGACATCGAGCCCGGCTTCCTTGAAGAAGGCGATCAGTTCGGCTTCCTGCTTGAGATATTCGGCGTCGCTCCACGCAAACGCCTTGTCGGCCGCCGCCTGCATCGCCTGCTGCTGCTCAGGCGAAAGCTTGTCGAACAGGTCCGCATTGATGAGAAGCAGGCCGAAACCGACATTGTGGCCGGTCAGGACGATCTGGTTCGTCACCTCGTGGAACTTCATCAGCCTGTTGTTGGGCAGCGGATTGTCCTGCGCATCGATCGCGCCGGTCTGGAGACCCGTATAGGTTTCGGCATAGTCCATCGCGACGGGATTGGCGCCGATGGATTCGCCCAGGAACTGCCATGCCTCGCCGCCCGGCATGCGCAGCTTCACGCCGGCGAGATCCTCCGGCTTCATGACCTTCCTGTCACCCTTCAGGTTGACGTGGCGGGTGCCGTAATAGGCCGGCGCCAACACCACGACGCTCATCTGCTCGCGCGCCATTTTCCTGAATTCGTCGCCGATCTCGCTGTCGAAGATCGCCTTGAGGTGGGCCGCGTCGCGCACGAGATAGGCCGCCGTCAGGATCGAGAAGGCCGGCACCTGCTTGGCGAAATCGGACGGCGGCATCAATGCCATTTCCAGATTGCCGCGCTGGACCGCGACGATCTCGGTGCCCTGCTTGTAGAGCGTGGAGCCGAAATAGGGCTCGAAAACGAAGCCGTCGCCGATTTCCCTGGCGAAGATCTCGACCAGCGCCTTCGACCGCGGCGCGTCGGCAGTGGTGGAGTCGGCAAAACGCAGCTTGATCGGCTCGGCGCTCGCCACGCCAGGTCCCGCGGCAATCGCAAATGCGGTCGCGCCAGCCAGCAGCAGGCGCCTCGTCAGTGTGATCGTCATATGTCCCTCCCGGATCCGAAGCGGTGCTCGGGCAGCCCCTGCCCGACGCCATCGATTGCAAAAAGCGCGCCTGCCAGCGGCTCCGCCGTAAGCTGCCCGGCGCTCAGGAACTTCACCGCACTGGTCACATAGAGCGTGCGCAAGTCCTTGCCGCCGAAGCAGAGGCAGGTCGGATTGGTGACGGGCAGGCGGATGATCCGGTCGACAGTGCCGTCCGGGCGATGGCGCACGATGCGCCCGCCGGCGAAGAACGCCATCCAGATGCAGCCATCCACATCCATGCAGGCACCGTCCGGGCGCTCGCCCGTCGACCGGTGGTCGGCGAAAAGCCGCCTGTTGCGCACCGCGCCGTCGTCCATGTCGAGATCGTAGGCATAGGAGCAATGGCGGCGCGTATCGGTGAAATAGAGCGTGCGGCCATCGGGCGAGAAGGCGATGCCGTTGGAGACGATGACGTCGCGCTCGATAACGGCAACCGTACCATTGGCATCGATGCGATAGAGCGCCCCGTTGGGGCGGTGCAGCTGATTGTCCATCGTCCCGACCCAGAACCTGCCGCGCGCATCGACACGGCCGTCATTGAGGCGGTTGTCGAGCCCGCTTTCGACCTCGACGAGATCCCTGTCCTCGCCTGTCGCGAGATCGCGGCGGTAGAGCGTCAGGTCCCTTGCCAGAAGGCGCTCGCCCGACGCGCCCAGCGCCTGCGTTCCGGCAAATGTCCCCGGCAGCGCGCCGCATTCAAGCGCGCCGGTTGCCGGATCATGGCTGTGGAGCGTCGGCCGCTCGATGTCGATCCACCACAGCCTTTGCGTCCTGTCGCACCAGAGCGGCGTTTCGCCGAGCTGGTCGCCCGTGCGGGCGACGGCCTCGATGGCGGTTGATGCGGAATGATGGTTCATGCCGCCGCCTCGAAATGATGCGCCATGGCGGCCATGTCGGCGGCGCGGCCGGTGAAGAGCTCGAAGGCGCGCGCCGCCTGCCCGATCGCCATGCCGATGCCCGGCAGCGTGCGGCAGCCAATGGCGCGCGCCGCGCGCAGGAGCTCCGTCTCCTGCGGAAAATAGACGACGTCGGCGACCCATTGGGTCGCCCGCAGCAGCGATGCCGGAAAGGGCGTGCCGGGATATTTGGCCATCCCCATCGGCGTCGTATTGACCACCCCGTCGGCGGTGGTCACAGCCGTCGCGATATCCTCCGTGGTGTCGAGAACCGCATCGTTCCCTTCGGCCAGCCGGCCGGCCAGTGCCTGCGCGCGCGCCGGATCGCGATCGATCACGGTAAGCTGGCGCGCACCGAGGCCGATTAGCGCCTGCCCCACCGCCGAACCGGCGCCGCCGGCGCCGAACAGCACGACGCGGTCGCGCCGGACATCGGCCATATCAGCGCGGAAACTCTCGGCAAAGCCCCAGCTATCGGTATTGTGCCCCACGCAGCGCGCGCCGAAAACCACCGTATTGACCGCGCCGATCACGGCGGCATCGGGCGCAACCTCGTCAAGCAGCGGAATGATGCTCTGCTTGAAGGGATAGGTGACGTTGACGCCGTGAAAGCCCAGCGAAGCGATCGCGTCGAGCGCCATGCCGAGGTCGGCATCGTCGAGATTCAGCGCATCGAAATCGACCAGCACATAGGCGCAGGACAATCCCAGCCGCGCCGCCTCGCGCTCATGCATCGCCGGCGAGCGGGACAATTGAATGCCGCGCCCGACGAGGCCGACCAGCACGTCAGGCCCGGCCAAACCGCCGGAACGGTCGCTACCCATGACGGGATGGCGGCGCAAAAGCGCCTCGACCGATCGCGCGATCGCCGAAACCCTGTCGGTCATGCCTCCTCCCGGCGCGCCGCGATGCCGCGGCGACTTGTCTTCGTTCGGCGTGAACCGGTAAATGGGTCAGCCGTTTCGGAACTATGTACGAAACAGTTAGTTTGTCAACGCCGCAGCTTTGCGGACGAGGTCTCCATGTCGCATATCAAACCCATACGTAAGGATCGGGAGCCCCCGAAACGCGTGCAGGACCCCGACGGTACCCGGCGCGACATATTGGAAACGGCATCGCGGGAATTTGCGCTGAACGGCCTGTCGGGCGCGCGCATCGACGATATCGCCGCGCGCACGCGCTCCTCCAAGCGGATGATCTATTATTATTTCGGCGACAAGGAAGGCCTCTATATCCAGGCGCTGGAAAACGCCTACCGCACCGTGCGCGATGGCGAGGCCAAGCTGGACACGGAGGGGCTGCCGCCGCGCGAAGCATTGCGCAAACTGGTAGAATTTACCTTCGACCACCATCACGAACATGAGGATTTCATCCGCATGGTGATGATCGAGAACATCCATCACGGCGAATATCTGGAACGTTCCGATGTCGTGCGTGGGCTGAACGTTACCGCCATCGACAATATTGCGGCGATCTACGATCGCGGCGTGCGCGACGGCGTGTTCCGCGATGGGCTCGACCCGCTGGAACTGCATTGGCAGGTCAGCGCGCTCTGTTTCTTCAACGTCTCGAACCGCGCCACCTTCTCCAAGATTTTCGGCCGCGACATCGGCACCCCCGAAGCATTGGCGCGGCTGCGCGAAAACACGGTGGAGATGATGCTGCGCTTCGTCGCCGCCTGAAACCGTCGAGCGTCAGGATGCCCTGACCACCCACCAGTCTTCCGGCCGGCCGGTTTTCCGGCCCGGTTCCGGATGCGCCCCGTCTGGCGGCGGCCTCCCGCCAAAGCGAATTCGCCTCCTTCGCTTCGCAACGCATGCTCCATGGCAGCGCTTCAAGCCGCACGCATCACGTGCTAGAGAAGTAACGAACTGGTTCGTTACTTCTGGGAGGAGGTGCCGATGAAGACATCCATCGCGACGGTTTCGATCAGCGGTGATCTGCGCGAGAAACTGGCTGCGATCGCGGCGGCCGGTTTCGACGGGGTCGAGATTTTCGAGAACGATTTCCTCGCCTTCGACGGCAGCCCGCGCGATGTCGGCGCGATGGTCCGCGACCACGGGCTGGAAATCACGCTGTTCCAGCCCTTTCGCGACTTCGAGGGCCTGCCCGAGCCCCAGCGCAGCCGCGCCTTCGACCGCGCCGAGCGGAAGTTCGACCTGATGGGCGAGCTGGGCACGGAGCTGATGCTGATCTGCTCCAACGTCTCGCCCGCGGCCCTTGGCGGCATCGACCGCGCCGCCGCCGACTTCCGCGAACTGGGCGAGCGCGCGGCCAGACGCGGCCTGCGCGTCGGCTATGAAGCACTGGCCTGGGGCCGCCACATCAACGATCATCGCGATGCCTGGGAGGTTGTGCGCCGCGCCGATCATCCCTCGGTCGGACTCATTCTCGATTCCTTCCACACGCTGGCGCGCAAGATCGACGTCGAGACGATCCGCGCCATTCCCGGCGACAGGATCTTCATCGTTCAGCTTGCAGATGCGCCGCTGATCGACATGGACCTGCTCTACTGGAGCCGCCATTTCCGCAACATGCCGGGCCAGGGCGACCTGCCGGTGGTCGACTTCATGCGCGCCGTTGCGGCGACCGGCTATGACGGCCCGCTTTCGCTTGAAATTTTCAACGACCAGTTTCGCGGCGGCTCGCCCAAATCCATCGCCATCGACGGCAGGCGCTCGCTGGTCAATCTCATGGACGAGGTGCGGCGCCGCGAGCCCGCCTTGCAGGTGCGGGTTCCGGACATGCCGGACCGCATCGCCGTCGAAGGCGTCGAATTCATCGAGTTCACCGCCAGCGAGGACGAAGCGACGCAATTCGGCCTGATGCTGGAAAGCCTCGGCTTCAGCGCCACGGCGCGCCACCGCGCCAAGGACGTGGTGCTGTGGCGGCAGGGGCCTGCCGGCGCCGGCATCAACCTCGTGGTCAACAGCGAGCATGAGGGCTTCGCGCATTCCTCCTATCTCGTCCACGGCACCAATGCCTATGCGATCGGATTGCGCGTATCCGATGCGGGGGCGACCGTCGCGCGGGCGCGGGCGCTTGGCGCTGAAACCTTCGAGCAGAAGCGTGGCCCCGGAGAACTGCCCATTCCCGCCATTCGCGGGGTCGGCGGCGGCGTGATCTATTTCATCGACGGCACACTGGCCAATGTGTGGGATGTGGAATTCAAGCCGCTGACGACCGGCGCGAGCACGGAAGCCGGCCTCGCCCGCATCGACCACGTCGCGCAGACGATGAACTATGAAGAGATGCTGACCTGGATCCTTTTCTACACGGCGATCTTCCGCGCCCGGAAACTGCCGATGGTGGATGTGGTCGATCCGGCCGGGCTGGTACGCAGCCAGGTCATCGAGGGTGATGACGGCCGCCTGCGGCTGACCTTGAACGGCGCGGAAAACCGCAAGACCCTGGCGGGCCACTTCATCACCGAGAGCTTCGGCTCATCGGTGCAGCATGTCGCCTTCGCCTGCGACGACATCTTCGCGACATCCGATCGTCTTGCGGCCTGCGGCTTCGACCGCCTGTCGATCTCGCCGAACTATTATGACGACCTCGAAGCCCGGCTTGGTCTCGAAGCGGATTTCGTCGCACGCCTGCGCGCCGCCGACATTCTCTACGACCGCGACGATGGCGGCGAATATTTCCAGCTCTACACGCCGGTGTTCGGCGAAGGCTTCTTCTTCGAGATCGTCGAGCGGCGCGGCGGCTATCAGGGATATGGCGCGCCCAACGCGCCATTCCGCATCGCCGCGCAGAAGCGCCGCATCAGGCCGGAGGGAATGCCGCGCCTGTGAATGCTCAGTGTTGGACCAGTTCGACGATATTGCCGTCGGGGTCCTTCACGAAAGCGACGCGAGCGAGAATTTCGCGGTTATAGGCATCGCGCGGCTTCTCGACGCTCACCACGCCGGCGGCGAGCAGCCGCTCATAGGTCGCATCGATATTCTCGAAGGAAAGCGCGATATGGCGAATGCCGACCTCGCTGTTCGGCAGGTCGCGCGCGGGTCCGGTCATTTCGCCGCTCGGCTTCAATATCTCCAGAACCATCACGCCATTGATCGCCAGAAAGGCCACCTCGGGACCGCCGGCGGCACGCACATTCTTGCGCAGGACCAGCTCCATCCCCAGGAGATCGACGTAGAAGGCCAGCGCGCGATCGAGATCGCCGGTCGCCATGCCGACATGTTCAAAATGCTGCAGCAACTTATTTCTCCTGATGTCGTGGCTCGTCCTCAGCTCAGCCTGACCGTCTGGCCCGTGCGTGCGGATTCATAGATGGCGAGAACGAGTTCCATCGACGCGCGCGCCGCAGCGGGCCGCACCAGTGTCGGCGATTCATAGTCGTCGTCGCGCACCCAGCGCGCCATGTCGTCGATGATGTTCTTCGCCACCGGCGCCGCCGCCTCGGGCGGCGTCTTGCCGCCTTCGAGATAGAGCATCGACAGCGCCTCGTCGTCGATGCGTGCGCTGCCGCCTGTGCCGTTAACCTCGATGCGCCGCACCATGCCGCCGCCATAGCGGCCGCCGGGGCGCGGATTGTGGAAGGTGGTCGTGGCGATGAAGGAGCCGACGGCGCCGTTCCTGAAGCTCACCAGCACCACGGCCGTATCCTCGGACTCGATGTCGGACGCGAAGGCCCCGGCGCGCGCGGTCACGCTTTCCACCTCGCCGAACATCCACACCATCTGGTCGAGCGTGTGGATGCCCTGGTTGATCACGGTGCCGCCGCCGCCCGTCGCCCAGCGCGCGCGCCAGCCGCCATCCATCTCGTAATACCATTGCGGCCGGTAGAGCTTTTCGGAGAATTCTCCCAGGATCGGCTTGCCGATCGCGCCTGACTGGATAGCGTTGCGCAGCGCGTGATTGGCCGGCTCATAGCGTACATAATATTCCGTCGCCATCTTCACGCCCGCCGCATCGCAGGCGGCGATCATGTCGTCCACGCGCTCCAGCGTGATCTCGATCGGCTTTGTGATGATGAGATGCTTGCCGGCCTGCGCCGCCTCAATGGCGATGTCGCGATGCTGCGCCGACGGCGTATAGATGCCGATGACATCGATGTCGTCGCGCTCCAGCATCCGCCGGTAGTCGGTATACCATTCCGCGCCGAGCCGCTCGCCTGCGCCCCGCGCCTTCTCCTCGTCACGGCTGCTGACGGCGACCAGCGTTGCGCCGGGCAGCGCGTTGACCATGGCCGCGCGCGATGCGCCGAAACCGATACCGACGATGCCGAACCCGACATTGCGCTCTTTCATGACCGATCCCCGGCTGCCTGCTGTTTCATGCTTCTTCGCCCCAACCCAGATGGCTCAGGAATTCGCGCGTGCGGTCGACCAGCGGCGCGTCAAATATCTGGGCCGGCGGACCCTCCTCGATCAGATTGCCCTTGTCGAAGACGAGCACCCAGTCCGCCACGCGCCGCGCAAAGGTCATCTCATGCGTGACGACGATCATCGTCATGCCCTCCTCGGCCAGCGCCTTCATGACATTCAGCACCTCGCCGACCGTTTCCGGGTCGAGCGCCGATGTCGGCTCGTCGAACAGCATCGCCTGCGGGTTCATCGCCAGCGAGCGTGCGATCGCAACGCGCTGCTGCTGCCCGCCGGACAGTTCGCTCGGATAGCTCTCCGCCTTGTCGGCGAGGCCAACCTTCTTGAGCAGCGCATGTGCCTTGGTCCTGGCGTCGGCCTCGCTCATGCCAAGCACGGTCATCGGCCCGACGGTGATGTTGCGCAGCGCCGTCATGTGCGGGAAGAGCTCGAAGCTCTGGAACACCATGCCCATCTGCCGGCGAATGTTCCGTACTTCCTTGTCGTCCTTGGGCAGCGGCTGGCCTTCGAACACCACCTGCCCGCCCTGGATCGATTCCAGCGCATTCGTGCAGCGCAGCAGGGTCGTCTTGCCGGAACCGGAAGGGCCAATCAGGCACACGACCTCGCCCTTGTTCACATGGGCAGTGATACCGTGAAGGACCTCGACCTCGCCATATCGCTTGACCACGCCCTCATAGGCGATGATCGGGAGGTTGCCTTCGCCCTTGCGCCTGCGCAGCGCTTCTTCGTCATAGGCTGTCATTCGGTTCGCCCGTATTTCTTGTGAAGCCAATCGACCAGCTTGGCCTGCGGATAGGCCATGATCCAGTACATGAGCGCGAGCGCCGTCAGCACTTCGAGCACGCGGAAGGTGTCGCCGCGCACATCCATCGCCACGAAGGCGAGGTCCGCGACGCCGATCACCGAGACAAGCGAGGTCGCCTTGAAAAGCGAAACCCAGGTGGAGGCGAGCACCGGAATGATGCGGCGGATCGCCTGCGGCAGCACGATGTAGCGCATGACCTGCCATGAACTCATGCCCACGGCGAGGCCTGCCTCGCTCTGCCCGCGACGGATGGAATTGACGCCGGCACGAAAGTTTTCGGCGTTGTAGGCCGATATGTTCAGGATCAGCGCCAGCGTGCCGGTGGTGACATTGCTCATGCTGTAGCCAACGAAACGCGGTATCGCGTAATAGGCCCAGAAGACCAGCATGATCAGCGGCACGTTGCGGAAGAGCTCGACGAAGATGGTCGCCGGGATCGACAAGATCCTGTAGGGCGAGCGCCGCATCGCCATGAGCAGGATACCCAGCGGAACAGCGACCACCATCGTCACCACAGCGAGCATGATCGTCACGCCCACGCCGGAGATGAACTCGTCCCTGTGCGTCCAGAGGACCGACCAATCGTAGTTCATGACCGCCCCAGATGCGCCACGCGCCGATAGATGAAGTCGACGAGCCGCGTCGTCGGAAACAGCAGGCAGAAGAAGAAGAACATCGCTATGGTATAGACCTCGACGCTTCGATAGGACTGCTGGGCGACGACTTCGGCGTTGCGCATCATTTCCGGCACTGCGACGGTCGATGCGATTGCCGTGTCCTTGATGATCATCGTCAGGAACGAGCCGAAATTCGGCAGCATGCGGATAACCGCCTGCGGCAGCAATATCTTCGTCAGGATCTGGCGGTGCGACATGCCGAGCGTCATGCCCGCCTGCGTCTGCCCGCGCCTTATGGATACCAGCCCCGCGCGGAACACCTCCGCCGCATAGGCCGACACCTGCACGGTCAAGGCCATGAGCGCAGCCCAGAAAGGCGGCAGCGACCAGCCGGTCAGGATCGGAATGGAGAAGAAGAGCCAGATCAGCACGACCAGCTCAGGGATCGCGCGCATGGTGTCGATGTAAAAGGTGATCAGCAGGCTGAGCCAGCGCGGGCCGTAGAGCCGGCCAAGCGCAAGGAACAGCCCGACCACCAGTGTCGTGCAGGCGGTGGTGACCGCAAGAATGACGGTGAGCTTCAGCCCGTCGAGAATGAACGGCAGATAGCGCACGACGCTGAAATCAATGCTCACGATCGCCTCCTCCCCGGAGAGGCAGGGCGCACAGGGCGCCCTGCTGCCAGTCCGCTATTTCATCTCTGCGATGACGCGGGCTTCTTCGGCATCCAGATCGGCCTGGACGACCGACACGACCGAGCGCGCCCATTCGAGGAATTCCGGATTGTTCTTGTCCATGCCGATGCCGACCTGCGTCGACTGTTCGGGACTGTTCTGGCAGTCGTCCTCGCTGGGCAGCACGATGATTTCCGGCAACCGGTGCTTCAGGCGCAGCGCCGAGACGCGGTTATAGGGCGTCGAGTCGGCATGGCCCGCCACCACCTCGTCGACATGTGCCGTGACGCCGCGAACCTTGGCATTGGGAAACCGCTTGCGCAGATAGGGCTCGTCCGGCGAACCGATGATGTAGACGAGGTCGACATCAGGCTTGTTGAGGTCGTCGACCGTCTTTGCTTCAGCAAATCGGGGATTGTCCTTGCGGCCGATCATGCAGGTGCTGTTCTTGGAGTAGACGATGAAATCGGCAACCTCCAGCCGCGCCGGCGTGACTCCAAGCGCACTGATCGACAGGTCGATCTGGCCGGCTGCAAGCGCCGGAACCTTGGTCTCGTTACTGACCGGGATCTCCTGCACCTTGACCCCAAGCTCCTTGGCGAGGATCTTGGACAGGAGCCAGGCCGGGCCGGACCAGTTTTCGCCCCCGCCCGACGTATTCTGCGTCAGCCAGGGATGGTTGTTCATCACGCCGACGCGCAACACGCCGGACGCCTTGATCCTGTCCACCATCTTGCTGACGCCCTGGGCCGGCGGAGCCGGCAGATCCTGCGCCTGGGCGCCGGTGGCAAGTCCGAACGCAAGCACCATGCCTGCGGCAAGCGAAGTCAGTTTGTTCATGGTTCCATTCTCCTCCCGAATGAAAGTTCCGGCTCGGCCGGTGTGGACCTATGCCAGGCGGCGCACGGCCGGCATGCTCTCCGTCGCTGGCGATAGATGACCCAGTCGGCGCGCATCCCTTTCCGCCGTCAGGGCAAGCCGCATGACCTCGAAACAATGGCTCTGGGTCATGGCCGTCTCTGTGCGGTCGCGGATGTCGGCGACGATATGATCGAAATATGTGAGGGGCGTCGCGCTGGCGTCGATATATTCGCAACGTTCCTTGTTGGTCAGGAACAGGTGATCCGTCCCCGGCCGGCCGGCGACATCGACATATTTGCGCAGTTCGATATAGCCTTCGGTGCCGAGGATCGTCAGGCGGCCATCACCCCAGTTCGGCAGCGCGTCGGGCGTGTACCAGTCGAGCCTTATATAGCCGTGCCCCTTGTCGCCCTGCAGGACGATCTCGCCGAAATCCTCGAACTCGACATCGTTCGGATTGGCATAGTTCGCCACGGCCGAGGAAATGATCTCGACCTTTTCGGAACCGGTGAAGAACATGAACTGGTCGATCTGATGCGAACCGATATCGGCAAGGATGCCGCCATAACGATCCTTCTGGTAGAACCAGGGCTCGCGCAGGTCGCGATTGTGGCGGTGCGGTCCCATGCCGATCGTCTGCACGACACGGCCGATGGCCCCTTCCCTGATGAGGGCGGCGGCCTTCATCACGCAGGGCACCTCGAAATGCTCGCCATAGTCGACCGACCAGATGCGGCCGGTCCGCGCCACCACGGCGCGAATCTGCTCGAGTTCCTCCAGCGACACGCAGCCGGGCTTGTCGACCATCACATCCTTGCCGGCTTCCATCGCCTCGATCGCCAGGGCAGCGCGATCACCGGGAATGCAGGAGATGATGACCATGTCGATCTCGGGATCGTCCAGCAGAGTGCGCTTGTCGGCGACGCGCGGTATGTCCGCGAAGCGCTTCGAGAAACCCGCGAGCGGTATCGGCGAACCCACCGTCCACCAGCCCTTCGCGCTGCAGCCGGCCTTGAGCATGCCGCCCAGCATGCCGAAGGCATGCCGGTGGTCGATGCCCAGCACCGCGACCGTGGGAGCCTTGCCCTCCTTCACGACACGAACCCGCCGGGGTGGCGCAGGCCAGGATGCGGCATGGCCGCCAAATCCCGCAAACGCATCAACATGACATTCCTCCCGAACACGGAGCCTCTCGCATTGTCTTACCAAATTTCATCTGGCCTTACCAATTTGTCAATAGGAAATTATTTGACTATCGCGCAATCAGAGGATCATATGCGGATAACAAGGCATTTCAGCGCTTCACATTGAATCTGTCTCATCGGATTGGTAAGACCAAAATGGCAAAGACGAGTACGATCGGAAAGACATTGGCCTTTCCAGAAAGCGCGGTGAACAGCTTGGACATGGAGCTCACGCCGAAAGCGCAGTCCGAGGAGCGCCTTTACCGGACGATCGCCCGCCGGATTCTCCAGCTCATCAACGAGAATGCGGGGCAGCCGGACTGGCGCGTTCCTTCGGAGCGCGAACTCGCCGACCAGCTCGGCGTCAGCCGGCCCGTCATCCGCGAGGCGATCATCGCGCTTGAGATGCGCGGCATTGTCGAGGTCCGCGACCGCGCCGGCATCATCGTCACCAACGCCGCGCCGCAGAACGGCTTCGACCTTGCGCGTGATGCCGGTCCGGGGCCGTTCGAGCTGCTGGAGGCGCGTCTCGCCGTCGAGGCGGGCTCGGCCGCCATCGCAGCCGACCGCGCCACGCAGGCCGACATCGACATCCTGATGGAATGCATCGAGCGCATGCAGGGCGAGAACCTGCAATTGCTGCACGAAAGCGGCGACAAGGACTTTCACATGCACATAGCGCGCATGACCAACAACATGCTGATCGTTTCGATCACCGAGCGGCTTTGGGAACTGCGCGAGCAATCGGAAATGTGGCACAAGCTGCATGAGCATATTCACGCCGCCACTGTCCGCCCCTTGTGGATCGGCGACCATTACGCCGTCGTGTCGGCCCTGAAGATGCGCAATGCCGACGCCGCCTATCGGGCGATGGCACGCCACATCCGCAATGTGATGAAGGAACTCCTGGTCGCCGACGAGCGCGGGCGCGAAATCAAGAACGACTGAGGCTGCTACCGCGCCGCGCATAGCGATGCCAGTTCGGCCAGAACCATGCGCCGGAATTCCGCATTCGACTGCAATTGATCGGGAAACAGGCCGGGCAAGGTAAACAGGGCCGCCGCGATCGGCCCCGCTTCCGCCGGAACATCCTGCAGGAGCGCAGCGATTTCCCCACCACGCGGATCGCGCAACTCCTGCGATCCGCCGCGGTCCAGCGCCTGTCGGACATAGGCCATCCAGGCGGCCACCAGGCGCGCAGCCGGTTCTGCGCCACGATCCTGCGCCAGCATCTCCACCGCCGGCTCCAGAATGCGCTGCGGCAGTTTCTGCGTTCCGTCCATGGCGATCTGTGCTGTCCGGTGCGCGATGGCAGGATTGGCGAAGCGCTCGATCAGATCGGCCGCATATGTTGCGAGATTGACACCGGGCACGGGGGACAGCGTCGACGATGCCCAGGCGAGATGGCGGCCGACGGCCGACGCGATATCCGGATCAGCCACCGCGTGGCGGACGAATTCATGCCCCTTGAGCTGGCCCAGATAGGCCATCAGCGAGTGCGCGCCATTGAGCATGCGCAGCTTCATCTTCTCATAGGGCGCGACATCCGACACCATGATGGCGCCGGTCGCTTCCCAAGGCGGACGGCCCGCACAGAACCTGTCCTCGATCACCCATTGCGCGAAGGGCTCGGCCTCCACGGCGGCGCGGTCGTCCCGCCCGGTCAGCCGCCGCGCATCCGCCAGCGTGGTTGCGGTGCTGGCCGGCGTGATCCGATCCACCATTGTCGACGGGAAAGGGATGTTGACCTCGATCCAGCGGCGCAGCGAGGCATCGCGCCGGTCGGCAAGATCGAGTACGATCCGCTCCAGAACCTTGCCATTGGCAGGCAGGTTGTCGCAGGAAAGCGGCGTGAAAGGCGCATCACCCGCCTTCCGCCGCCGATCGATCGCCTCGACGAGCAGCGCGGGCATTGCGTCCGGCGCATCCGTATAGGCCTTCTCGGTGATAGTCAGCGAGACGATGCGGGTTTGCGGATCGGTCAGCCGCGCGAGCACTCTTTCGCGGCCACCGGACAGCGCGTGTGCCCCGACGACCGATCCGACGATGCGCGCATGCGTTTCCATCCTGTCGCGAACCAGGAGCGTGAAAAGCCCGTTCTGTTCGTTGAGCGCCGCCACGATATCGGTACTGCGCGGACTGACTGCCTCGATCCCCCAATCCATGCCCCCATGGGCGATCGCACCATCGGTGAAGACAGCCATATGGGCGCGGAAGAATGCACCCGGCCCGATATGGACGATGCCCGGCGTCAGCCGGCTTCGATCATAGGCCGGCACGGCGACACCGCCCGGAATGCCGTCAGTATTGGCGAGCCGCGCGGTCAAAGCCGATACGCCTTCCTCGCCATATCGGCGGACAGGTCCTGCGCAAGCTGGCGCGCCGTCGCCCTGGCGATCCTGTGCTCGGCGATCAGACGCGCAAGGAAGCCGCAGACTTCGCGCCGCCAGACATCGTGCCTGGCGGGTATGGACAGCAGCGCGCGCGTATCGTCGTTGAAGCCGGCGAGATTGGCGAAGCCGGCCGTCTCGACCACGCCGTCGAGATAGCGGCGTATGCCGTTGGAACTGTCATGGAACCACCAGGGCGGCCCCAGCATCAGGCATGGCCAGTAGCCGGCCATCGGCGCGAGCTCGCGCGTATAGGCAGTCTCATCCAGCGTGAAGAGGATGACCCGCAGCCCAGTCGCATCCCCATGGCGATTGAGCAGCGCGTCGAGGCCGCCGACCCAGTCCATCCGGACCGGGATGTCGGCCCCCATATTGGGGCCGCGCGCGGCAAACATGGCGCGGTCGGTGTTGCGCCGCGAGCCGGCATGGATCTGCATCACCATGCCGTCTTCGACCGACAGCCCGGCCATCTCGGTCAGCATCTGGCCGCGAAACAACTCGCATTGCGCGGGCGTCAGGGTGCCCGCGCGCGCGCCGTCGAGCAGTTCCTGCTTTTCCGCCGGCGACAGATCGGCCGTCAGGGCGCTCGCAGCCCCATGATCGGTCGCGGTCGCGCCGAAGCGGCGGAACTCCGCCCGGCGGCGGCGATGCGCCTCGATCATCCCGTCCCACTGCGCAGTATCCGTATCGGTAATTTCGCCCAGCCTGTCGAGGTTGGCCGCAAACTCTGGCACTTCCGGATCAGTCACATCGTCCGGGCGATATGTCGTCCGCACCGTTCCGATCCAGCCATCCGCCAGCAGTTTCCGATGATGGACAAGCGGGTCAAGCGCGCCTTCGGTGGTGGCGATCGTCTCGACGCCGAAACGCTTCAGAAGCGCGCGGGGTCGAAATTCCGGCGATGCGAGACGGTCATTGATATGATCGTAGAGCGCATCGGCATTGCCGGCGCAAAGACGTTCCTCGCAGCCGAGGACCACCTGCATCGCATGGTCCACCCACAGGCTGGACGGGGTCCCATCGAACAGATGGTAATGTCGCGCAAAGACGCGCCAGACATCCCTGGGATCGGGTGCGGCCCGACCCGCGCGCGGAACGCCGAGCACGTCATAGTCGACACCGACGCTGCGCAGCATGCGCAGGAGATAGTGGTCGGGAATGACCAGCAGCGAGGCTGCGTCCGCAAAAGGCATGTCCTGCGCGAACCATGCCGGATCGGTATGTCCGTGCGGGCTGACGATCGGCAGGTCGCACACGCCCTCGTAAAGCTCCCGCGCCGTGGCGCGAAGGCCGGGCTCGGCCGGAAACAGCCTGTCGGGATGGAGCAGTTCCTCCCTGCTCATGCGAAGGCCTCCGTCTGCCGCAAGGCGCGCTCGACGCCACGCAGCTCGGCCAGCCCCTTGAGCCTGCCGATGATCGGATAGCCCGGCTGCGCGCGGCGCTGGAAGTCGTCGATCATATCCTGCCCGTGGTCGGGGCGCATCGGTATCTCCGCATCCGCCCTTCCCTCGGCGGCACGGCGGCGCTCCTCGTGCAGGACGGCGGCGATCAGTGCCACCATGTCCGTATCGCCATCCAGATGCTCGGCCTCATGGAACGATCCGGCACGGCCTTCGCGCTTGACGTTGCGTAGATGGAGGAAATGCACCTTCGGTCCGAAACGCTCCATCATCGCCGGCAGGTCGTTGTCGGGCCGCACGCCCAGCGAGCCGGAGCACAGGGTCACGCCATTGGCCGGGCTGTCCACCGCATCCAGCAGGACGGCATAGTCGTCGGCGGTAGACACCACGCGCGGCAGGCCAAGCAGCGGAAATGGCGGATCGTCGGGATGGCAGCAGAGCCGAACGCCGACCTCTTCGGCCACCGGCACAACCTCTTCGAGGAAATCGATGAAATTCTGCCGCAGCCTTGACGCGGAAATCCCCCCATATTCCGCAAGATGCTCGCGCAGGCGCGGAATATCCATCGTCTCGGTCGAGCCCGGCAATCCCATGGTGATCGCCTTGGCCAATTGCCGGCGCGCCTCGTCATCCATCCCCACGATGCGCCGCCCCGCCGCATCGACGATGGCCTCGTCGAACTGGCCGACCGCGCCGGGCCGCGCCAGAAGATGGATGTCGAAGGCAGCGAACTCGACAATATCGAAACGCATGCAGGTCGCGCCGGTCGGCACGCGCCAGCGCAGGTCTGTCCGGGTCCAGTCGAGCACCGGCATGAAATTGTAGCAGAGCACCTCGATGCCGGCGGCAGCCAGGTTGCGGATCGATTGCCGATAGGTGGCGATATGGCTGCGCCATTCGCCCTTCTGCTTCTTGATGTCCTCGCTGATCGGCAGGCTCTCCACCACTTCCCAGGCGAGCCCCGACGGCGTTCCATCCGACCGATGCGCGACCTCCGCCTGGCGTTTCGCGATTTCGTCCGGCGTCCAGAGCACGCCATTGGGAATGTGGTGCAGCGCCGTCACGACACCGGCCGCACCCGCCTGCACGACATCCTCGATCCGGGCCACATCGGTGGGGCCGAACCAGCGCCATGTATGCCTCATGCCCGCACCGCCACCGGCTTGCCCGCGCGACCCGTCTCCAGCAGCGCATCGATCAGCCGGTGGACGCGCAGCGCCTCCTCGCCGGTCACTTTCGGCTCGCGTCCCGTCTGGATCGAATCGATGAAATCGGCCATCACCGCGCGGTGGTAATCGTGCGGGAAATCCATCGGATCGGCGCCGGTGCCGCCGGCGCTTTTGTCGGATTCCATCTCGATGCGCCGCCCATCCTGGAACTGGACCAGCAGGGAGGTTCCCGCCAGCACCGCCGTTCCCTTCTCGCAGGCAAGCTCGATCCGCTCGAGGAAACCGGGATAGGCCGCCGTGGTCGCATCGATGGTTCCGAACGCGCCATTGGCGAAGCGCGCCGCCGCGCAGACCATGTCCTCGGTCTCCATGCGATGGACCGAGGTGGTGGTGGAATAGCCGGTCACCTCGGCGATCGGTCCGGCAAGGCTCAGCATCAGGCCCAGCGTATGGATGCCCTGCGAGATCAGCACGCCGCCGCCGTCGCGCGCAAAGGTGCCGCGGCCCGGCTCGTCGTAATAACCCTGCGGCCGCCACAGGCGGATGACCGTCGAGCAGCCGATGATGCTGCCGAGTTCACCCGCCTGCAGCAGGGCGGCGAGCTTCAAGCCGGCTGGCCGAAACCGATGCTGGAGGACCACGCCCAGCTTCACGCCGGCTTCACGGCAGGCGGAAACGAGTTGTTCGGCGCGCTGCGTGGTGATTTCAAGCGGCTTTTCCAGAAGCACATGCTTGCCGGCTTGCGCGCAGCGAATGGCAACGTCGCGATGCGTATTGGCCGGCGTGATCACCAGGACCGCCTCGACCGAAGGATCGCCCAGCACATCGTCGAGGCTGGTGGCGAGCGGAAACGAGAAGCGTTCCGCGAAACTCCTGCGGCGGGCTTCACTGGGGCTGAAGGCATGGACCACCTCGACACGGTCGGAAAGGTCCATCAGACCCCTGGCATGCGGCGTAACGGCCATGCCGAGGCCGACAAGGGCGATGCGGGTCTTCACGCGCCCTGCCCCGGATATGCCGCAGAGCGCAGCAGGCCATTTCGCAACAGGCCATCTCGCAACAGGACACCCCCGAAAACCGTCGCCATCAAAGCACTCTCCCCATTGCGGTATGGCACCATACCGGTATGATACAAACTCTGATCCGATTCACAAGCGGGATTTGCGGGGGCGAAACGAGTGGAAACGATGCTGCGCCTGAAGGACCCGATCGCGCCCCAGCTGGTGCTTGCCCTGCGCGACAGCATCGTCCGCATGCAGATCAAGCCCGGCGAGGCGCTGTCCGAAAAACACGTCGCCGAGCGATATGGCGTCAGCCGCCAGCCTGTGCGGGAAGCCTTCATCAAGCTCTCCGAGGCGGGACTTGTCGAAATCCGCCCCAGCCGCGGCACCTATGTGCTGAAGATTTCGGTCAGCGAGGTCGCCAATGCCCGTTTCGTGCGCGAGGCGATCGAATGCGACATCGCCCGCCGGGCGGCCCGGATGGCCGACCCCGCGCGGATCGCGGCGCTCGACGACATGCTCGCCGCGCAGCGGACCGCCGCCGGAAATGGCGACCATCTGCTTTTCAACGAACATGACGAGGCGTTTCACCGCGCCATCGGCGATATCGTCGACTGCGACTTTGCCTGGAAAGTCGTGGAAGGCGCGCGCAAGCAGACCGACCGCGTGCGTTTCCTGAGCCTGTCGGAAGCATCGCCCATGCCGCGCCTGATCGAGCAACACGCATCGATCGTAGACCGCCTGCGGGAAGGCGATTCGGAAGGAGCTGCCGCGGCGATGAGCCGGCACCTGCGCGAAATCCTCATCGCCCTGCCGCGCGTCGCCAAGGCGCATCCCGATCTCTTCTCCGACATGGAATTGCCCGCCCATACGATCGGGCTGGTGCCGGAAGCAGGCCGCGCATGAAGGCATTCGATATCGTCTGTTTCGGCGAGCCGCTTTTCGAACTGTCCGAGATCGAGCGGAACGGCGAAAGGCTGATGCTGCTGGGCTTCGGCGGCGACACGATGAATGTCGCGGTCGCCGCCGCACGCCAGGGCGCGCGCGTGGCCGTTTTCACCGCCCTCGGCGACGACATTTTCGGCCAGCGGTTTCTCTCGCTGTGGGATTCCGAAGCGATCGCGCGCAGCGATGTCATCGTCAGGGCCGGCGGACAGACCGGGCTCTATTTCATCACCCATGGCGAAACCGGCCATGAATTCACCTATGCCCGACGCCATTCGGCCGCGAGCCGGATCACGCCCGCCGAGGTTCCCACCGGTCTGATCGCGTCGAGCCGCCTGCTGCACCTGTCGGGCATCACGCAGGCGATCAGCGACGATGCATGCGATTCGGGCTTCGCGGCAATCGCTGCCGCGCGCGAAAACGGCGTCATGGTTTCCTACGACACCAATCTGCGCCTTCGTCTGTGGCCCCTGTCGCGTGCCCGCGCGATCATCCACGAAGCAGTCCGGTCGGTCGATATCGTCCGGCCCAGCCTCGACGATGCGCGCCTCCTGACGGGGCGCGAGGACATGCACGGCATTGCCGACTTCTATCTGGAATGCGGGCCGAAAATGGTCGTGCTCACGCTCGGGCGCGATGGTTGCCTCGTCGCCACGCCGGAAGGCAGGACGCATATTGCCGGCATACGGGCCGATGCCGTCGACGGTTCGGGCGCCGGCGACACGTTCACCGGCGCCTTCCTCGCCCGTTATCTGGAGAATGGCGACATGCTGGAAGCGGCCCGCCACGCCAACCTGGCGGCAGCCCTCCAGACCACCAAATACGGCGCGGTCGCCGCCATTCCGCACAAGCGGGACGTGCTGCTCTACGCCGAAAGGAACATCCAGCACAGGCACGCCGGTGACCGCGACAGCCGCTAGCTTGCGCGTTCTGCGATGGCGGTGCCTGCCGCCCAGCCGGAAGACCATGCCCATTGGAAATTATAGCCGCCGAGCCAGCCCGTCACGTCGACCACCTCACCGATGAAATAGAGGCCGGCAATATGCTTCGCCTCCATCGTCCGTGAGTTCAATGCGGCCGTGTCAACGCCGCCAAGCGTGACCTCGGCGGTGCGATAGCCTTCCGATCCGATCGGGAAGACCTCCCAGCCCTGAAGCGTGGCGGCGATCGCGGCGAGCTTCCTGTCGCTCGTTTCGCCCATCGTGCCGGTCCAGCCCTGCACCTGAGAAAGATGCGCGGCCAGCCGTTTGGGCAGCAGTTCGCCCAGCGCAGTGGCGATATTCCGCCGGCCATTCTCCGCCTTTGCTGACTTCAGCAGCGCAAACAGGTCGTCCTTCGGCAGGAAGACGATCCTGATCGCTTCCTTTTCCCGCCAATAGGACGAGATCTGCAGGATCGCCGGACCGGACAGGCCGCGATGCGTGAAAAGCAGCGCCTCCTCGAACGCCCCCTTGCCGCATGTCACGCGGATATCGGCGGCGACGCCCGCGATCTCGCGGAAGCTTGCGAGAAAGTCCTCACCAAATGTCAGCGGCACGAGGGCCGGCCGCGTTTCGGTCACGGCAAGGCCGAACTGGCCGGCGATCTGATAGCCGATGCCCGTCGCACCCATTTTCGGAATCGATTTCCCGCCCGACGCGACGACGAAATGCCGGCACCGGATTTTTTCCGCACCCTCGCCGCCGAGCATGACGGCAAAGCCGTCCTCGGTCTTCGCGACCTGCACGACCGTGGTCGAAAGACGCAGTTCGCATCCCGCGCGCGCCATGTCGCCAAGCAGCATCCCGATGATATCCTTGGCGGAATTGTCGCAGAAAAGCTGCCCCAGCGTCTTCTCGTGATAGGCGATGCCGTGCTTCTCGACCAAGGCGATGAAGTGCTGCGCACCATAGCGCCCGAGCGCCGATTTGGCGAAATGGGGATTGGCGGAAAGGAAATTGCGCGCGCTCGTCCCGCGATTGGTGAAATTGCAGCGTCCGCCGCCGGAGATGCGGATCTTCTCGCCCGGCGCCCTCGCATGATCGACGATCAGGACACGGCCGCCACGGGAGGCGGCGTGGATCGCGCACATCATCCCCGCCGCGCCGGCTCCCAGGACGACGGTGTCGAAACTCTCGATCGGCATTCCAACCCCGTTCGCAAAGGCATCAAACGCTGCGGGTAGACGATCGGGCTCCATCCATCAATCGTCCAGATGCCACAGTGCGGGCATTCCGGACTATCATCGGATCGTCTGATTCGAGCGTTGCCCGCGCGGGCAGAAAGGACACATCATGGGTTCCCTGACACGCTTTTCCGTCCAGCCGCTTTCGGCCATGACCCGCAAGCTGGCGGCCGTCGCCTCGGGGCGCGCGGAGCCCGATCTCGTCATCGGCGGCGCACGCGTGCTCTCCACCTATTCGGAACGCATCCTGCCCGAGCGCGAAGTGTGGCTGACGGGCGGGCGCATCGCGGCGGTGAAGCCGGCCGGCAACTACAAGGGCGCCGCGAAGCGCTACGACGCCAAGGGCGGTATCATTGCGCCGGGGCTGGTCGACCCGCATATCCATATCGAATCCAGCATGGTGACGGCCTGCGCCTATGCCGAGGCCGCGC
Organism: Rhizobiaceae bacterium; assembly: GCA_035555795.1. Taxonomy (GTDB): domain Bacteria; phylum Pseudomonadota; class Alphaproteobacteria; order Rhizobiales; family Rhizobiaceae; genus RCIO01. The sequence goes on from DATMGE010000084.1 coordinate 110,813, forward strand.
TGCTCAACGGCACGACCACGATCTTCTGCGACAGCCACGAGATCGGCAATGTCATGGACGTGGCCGGCGTGGAGGCGATGCTTGAGGATGCGCGGCAAGCGCCGCTGTCGATCTTCCTCACCGTGCCCAGCACCGTGCCCGCCACCTCGCCCGAACTGGAAACGGCGGGCGGCGACCTGACGGCCGAGAAGATCGGCGCGCTGTTCGACAAATGGCCGGAGGCTCTGGCGCTGGGCGAGAAGATGGACTTCGTGCAGGTGGCCATGGGCGACGAACGCAGCCATGCCATCCTCGCCGCGGCGCTCCAGCGCGGCCGCCCAGTGTCCGGCCATGTCTACGGCAGGGAATTCGTTGCCGCCTATGCGGCCTCGGGCGTCACCGACACGCATGAGGCGATCGACCGCGAGATAGCCGACGACATGCTGGAGGCCGGCATCTGGCTGTTCCTGCGCGGCGGCCCGCCGACCACGCCATGGCACAGCCTGCCGCAGGCGATCTGCACCATCACCGAGCTCGGCGCCTCGCACAAGCGCGTCGCCGTCTGCACCGACGACCGCGATGCCGACGACCTGCTCGCCTTCGGCCTCGACTGGGTGGTGCGCGAGGCGATCGCCGCCGGCATGAGCCCCGAACAGGCCTGGAGCATGGGTTCGCTGCATGGCGCGACGCGCTTCGGCGTCGAGGGCGAGGTGGGCGGCATGGGCGGCGGACGCCGTGCCGACCTCGTGTTGCTGGACGATGCGATGAAGCCGGTCAACACATGGTATGGCGGCGAGCTGGTGGTGGAGGACAGGAAGATCACGCCGCTGCTCGATGCCGCGCTTTCCGACCGCTACCGCTATCCCGAAGCCGCCTATCACACGGTCAAGCTGCCGAAAGAGGTGAGGCTGACGCCCGAACTGCCCACAGCCCCGGTCATCGCCAATGCGATCCGCACCGAGCTGCCCGGCATCACGCTGGGCCACGAGAAGATCAGGCTGGAGCCCGTCAACGACTGGCAGGCCCATTTCGACCGGCACGGCCTGTGCTTCGTCACCGTGATCGAGCGCCATGCGAAGTCATCCGGCAATGTCGCGCACGGCCTGCTGAGCAATTTCAGCCTCAAGCGCGGGGCGGTGGCTTCCTCCGTCGGCCATGACAGCCACAACATCATCGTGGCCGGCCTCAACGAGACCGACATGCAGGTGGCACTGAAGGCGATCGAGGCGACGCAGGGCGGCGTGTGCGTGGTGGTGGACGGCAAGGTCACGGCGATGGTGGAACTGCCGATCGCCGGCCTGCTCTCCGACAAGCGCGTGACCGCGGTGGCCGAGGAGATGAAAGTGCTCAAGAAGGAGTGGGAGGCCGCCGGCTGCTCCATCCCCTATATGGGCTTCAACCTGATCCCGCTCTCGGTGATCCCCGAAATCCGCATCACCGACAAGGGCCTCGTGCTGGTGCCGCAAATGGAGATCGCACCGCTCTTCGAGGACGCCTGAAGGCTGGTCCGGGGGAGCGGCCGCCAGCCGCTTCCCGTCGGCAAGACATCGCGGAAAGCGAAAGCGCGAATCCGACGATCCACGCCTGCATCGCGGATGGCTGGCCTTGGCCGCGCCGCAATGCGATAGCTTGGCCGTGACGCCGGAAGGGCGTTGAAATTCGCCCGGTGAGAACGTGCAAGAAACTGCAAGACCGACTGACGCCATGCCGCTGATCCCGTGGCGGGAGCATATGAGGGAAACGATCCTCCTCGGCCTTCCGCTGATCGCGTCGCAGCTTGCGCAGACACTGCTCAACGTCACCAACACGCTGGTGCTGGGACGGCTGGGGCCCGAGGAGCTCGCCGCATCGGTCATCGGCTGGCAGCTTTTCTTCGTCATCTGGATGTTCGGCTCGGGCTTCGGCTTCGCGGTCATGCCGCTAGTCGCCAATGCCATCGGCGCGAAAGATCCGCGCGGCGGACGGCGTTTCGTCAGGATGGGGCTCTGGATCAGCTTCGCCTATGCGCTGGTGATGCTGGTCCCGCTGTCGAATTCGCAGGCGATCTTCCTGGCGCTCGGACAGGACCCGCATGTTTCGGCGCTCGCGGCCGACTATGTGTCGATCCTGCAATGGTCGCTGATCCCGCAACTGGCGATCATCGTGCTGCGCTCCTTCCTGGGCGCGCTGAGCAGGCCGGGCATCGTCGTCGTGGCGCTGGTCCTCGGCGTCGGCATAAATGCGCTGCTCGGCATCCAGTTCGTTTTCGGCGGCTTCGGCCTGCCCGCGATGGGCATGCGCGGTGCGGGATTGTCGACGCTTATCGCCACGACCTGCGTGGCACTGTTCCTCGCGGTGCATGTCGTGCGCCATCGGGCGCTGCGGGATCAGCAGATCTTCGTGCGGTTCTCGAAGATCGATACGCCAGCGCTCATCGAGGTGTTCCGCCTGGGATGGCCGATCGGCACCACCGTGGTGGCGGAGGTTGCGCTGTTTTCGGCGGCATCCTTCATGATGGGACTGTTCGGGCCGATGGAACTGGCCGCGCATGGCATCGCCCTGCAGCTCAGCGGCCTCGCCTTCATGATCCCGCTCGGTCTCTCATCGGCCACGACCATTCGCACGGGCCATGCATATGGGCGCCGTGACGGCGGCAATCTCGCAAGGGCGGTCGCCTCCTCGCTTGCCCTCGGCCTCCTCATCGGCAGTCTTTCGGCACTCGTCTTCCTGACCGTCCCGACGCTGCTCATCGGCTTCTATCTCGACGTGAATGCCGAAGCCTCGGCAGAGGTCGTCCCGCTTGCCGTGTCCTTCCTCGCCATTGCCGGCATCTTCCAGATTTTCGACGGCATACAGGCGCTTTCCAGCGGCGCGTTGCGCGGCTTGAAGGATACCCGCGTGCCGATGATCATCGCGCTTGTCAGCTATTGGGCCATCGGCCTGTCATCCGGCTACGGCCTCGCCTTCCTTCTGGGCTGGGGCGGGGCCGGCATCTGGTGGGGGCTTGCGGCCGGCCTTGCGGCGGCGGCCCTGCTGATGACCGCGCGGCTGATGCGCCGCATCCGCCTGCAACCCGCCTGATCGAAGGCGCATCCGCGCCCGTCAGGCGGGTTGCGCCTCCTCCGTATGCCGGGCGCTCCAGTGCCGCAGCACGACCGGAACAACCAGCGCCACGCCGAGCAGCGAGGAGTAGAGTTCCGGCGCCACGAGGAGGAAGGCGGCAAGGACCAGCAGAACATTCTCCCACGGCCGGGTGCGCACCAGCATGTAGCGCGACAGCGCCGCGCCAAGGCATGTGATGCCCAGCATGCAACCGAGGAATGCGACGAAGAAGTCCGGCCAGTTGAAGTCCTTCGTCACCAGCAGCAGCGACGGAGAGAAGACGAACACGAACGGCACCAGCACCTTGCCCAGCCCGAGCCGGAAGGCAGTGTTTCCGGTCCTGAAGGGATCGGCCCCGGCCATGCCGGCGGCGGCATAGGCGGCCAGCGCCACCGGCGGCGTGATGTCGGCCAGCAGCCCGTAATAGAAGACGAAGAAGTGGGCGACGATCGGCTCCACGCCCAACATGACCAGCGCCGGCGCGGCGATGGTCACCATGATGATGTAGTTCGCCGTCGTGGGAATGCCGCAGCCCATGAGGATGCAGACGACACCGGTCATCAAAAGGGTGAACAGCAGTGTCAGGCCCTGCGTCGAGAAGATCATCTCGGGAATGAAGGTGCCGAACAGGAGCGAGAGATGCCCCGCCGTCGAGGTGACGATGTAGGACAGTTTGAAGCCGACGCCGGTCAGCGTGACGACGCCGACGACGATGCCGACGGTCGCCGCTGCGGCACCCACCGCAAGCGCATATTTGGCACCGTCGCGCAGGCATACCACAATGTCGGCGATGGACATGCGCCGGCGCGGATTGAGCAAGCCGACGAGGATGCACATGGTGATGCCCCAGAAGGCCGCCATATAGGGCGTATAGCCGGAGAGCAGGACGCCGATCAGGACGACCAGCGGAATGATCGTCGGCCAGTCCCGCTTCAGCGCCTCAACGACGTCGGGCATCTCGTCCGGCCGCAAACCCCTGAGGCCGGTGCGCTTGGCCTCGAAATGCACCTGGATGAACACGCCGAAGAAATGCATGAAGGCCGGCACGATCGCCGCCAGGATGATCGTCGTATAGGGCAGTTCCAGGAATTCGATCATCAAGAAGGCGGCAGCGCCCATGATCGGCGGCGTCACCTGCCCGCCGGTCGAGGATGCAGCCTCCACCGCCGCTGCGAAATTCTTCTTGTAGCCGAGCCGGATCATGGCAGGGATCGTCAGCGAACCGACGGTCACGGTATTGGCCACCGACGAGCCAGAGATCATCCCGAACAGCGCGGAGCCGAAGATCGACACCTTGGCGGGACCGCCGGCATAGCGCCCGGCAACCCAGGCAGCGCAATCGAGGAAGAGCTGGCCAAGCCCGATGCGCGTGGCGAACACGCCAAACAGCACGAAATGGAAGACATAGGTGGCCACGACGCCGAGCGCGATGCCGTAAATGCCCTGCGTCGTGAGATAGAGGTGGTCCACGAGCTGGGAAACGGATGCGCCGGGATGCACCAGTATGCTCGGCATGTGCTGGCCGAACAGCGCATAGAGCATGAAGACGATGGAAATGATCGGCAGGGGAATGCCGACCGACCGTCGCGTCGCCTCCAGCAGGAGCAATATGAGCGCGAGGCCAAGCGCCACGTCGATCGTCGTGGGATTGCCGACGCGGAAGGCGAGATCGTCGAGCGGTATCAGCGGCACATGCATGACGGCGACGACCGCCAGGATCGCCAGCAGCCAGTCGAGCATGGGGATGCCGAGCGGCCGCAACAGGGTGGACTGCGCCGGTTGGTCATAACCGGTCTTCACCAGCGGGAAGACGAGGAAGACCAGGCCAAGCACCATCGACAGGTGGATGCCCCGGTGCATCATCTCCTGCAGCAGGCCGAACCCGGCAGTGTAGTAGTGGAACAGCGACAGCGCCACGAGGAGGAAGCCGACGAGCCAGCCGGCAGCCGGCAGCAGCGGCCGGAAGCGGATTTCCGAGTCGAATTTTTCCTCGAGTTCGCGAGCCTTCTCCTCGTCGAACTCCATGCCGGAAAGCTTGATCCTGTCGCTGCCGTCGTCGCTCATATCCGGTTCCGTTTCCTGACGTCCCAGACAAAAGAGGCGGAAAGCACGCCTTTCCGCCTCACCATGGTCAGTATCCAGCCGCCTCTATTTCAGGGCGCCGACTTCCTTGTAGTAGCGTTCCGCGCCCGGATGGAACGGAATGCCGGCACTCGTCACCGCATTCTCCAGCGTGATGAGCTTGCCCTTGGCATGGCCGGCCTGCAATGCCTTCTGCGACTCCTCGCTGTAGAGCGACTTGACGATGTTGTAGACGAGATCGTCGGGCTGCTTGGTGCTGGTCACCCACTGCGCGGCGACGGAAATCGTCTTGGTTTCGCCAACATTCTTGTAGGTGCCGTCAGGCACGGTATCGGTGGAGAAGAATTTCTGCTCCGCAAGAAGCTTGTCCGCTTCGGGACCGGAGATCGGCACGAGCGTGATGTTGTTGGTGCTGGCAAGCTCGACGATCGCGCCGGTGGGATAGCCGCCGACGAAGAAATAGGCGTCGAGCGCACCGTCCTGAAGGCGCTCCCCCGAAGGGCCCGGCTTGAGATATTCGGGCTTCACGTCCTTTTCCGTCAGCCCGTAGGCGGCAAGCACGAGGCGAGCGTCGACGATGGTGCCGGAGCCCGGTTCGTCAAGCGAAACGCGCTTGCCCTTCAGGTCGGCCACCGACTTGATGCCCGCATCCGCGCGCGCCACCAGATGGATGGTTTCCGGATAGAGCGTGGCGATCAGGCGCAGATCCTCGACCTTGGGCTTGCCCTCATAGAGGCCCGTGCCCGACTGGGCCCAGAATGCGACATCCGATTGGGTGAAGCCGGATTCGGAGGCTCCCGACTGGATGGCGCTGATATTGGCGACCGACCCGTTGGAGGACACCGCGGTGGCGACAAGACCCTCGACGCCGGCCGGTCCGGTGGCCGAGATGGCGTTGGCGATCAGGCCGCCCACGGGATAGTAGGTGCCGGAGGTACCACCGGTACCGATACGGAAAAAGGACTGTTGCGCACGTGCGGGCAAAAGGCCCGCGCTGGTTGCCAAGCCTAGCGCTCCTGCACCAATGGCAAAGGCGCGGCGGCTGATCGAGATGGTCATCGGTACCTCCCAGTTAAAGACTGGCAGGATGTTGCACCGAACCGAGGCTTGTCAACTCTTGTGAACCGCGCTCCCCTTCGGCCGCATCACAGCGTCGCGGCGGTTCGTGTCGCCTGGTCGTAATGGCCGGAAAGGACGCGCATGGTGGAGGCGACGGCGCTGATCGCCTTGGGATCGAGGCGCAGCGCGGACACCGCATTGACGAGCAGCCGCTCGCGGATTTCGCCATAGCGCTGGCAGGTCGCCTCGCCCTCGGGGGTAATGAGCACCAGCTTCTCCTTGCCCTGACGGACACGGGTGACAAGTCCCTGCGATTCCAGCTTTTTCAACGCGTAGACGACGGTATGCGAGTCCTCGATGCCCAGCACCAGGCAGATGTCGGACAGCCGCTTGGGCCGCTGGCGATGGGTGACCGAGTGCAGAACGAGCACTTCCAGCGAGGTCAGGCCGGGCTGGCCGGCAGCCGCCATGCAGCGGACCATCCAGCGGTCGAAGGCGTTGCTGGCCAGGATCAGGCCGAACTCGAATTCGGAAAGCTCCGGTACGCTGCTGGAGGCGGCGAGATGAGCGGAGGAGACAATGTGGCCGCTGTCCAGGACATCCAGCGTCTTGTCATGCGTGCTCATCGTCATCATCCTTTCGTCGTAGAGGCCGGCCGAGCGACGCAAAAACCTATCGCGCCGGGCCGGTGGTCCTTGGCATTTCGCAGGCATAATACCGGTATCTTATCCCGCGACAACGCAACATTCAGCCACCTGCTTCGCTGCACACAGCCCGGTTTCAGATCGTATGATCGACCCTGTCGCGAAGAGAGTAGCTGAAAGCCGAAGAAAGATGATGTCATAACGTTGACATGTTATCGATAAAATCACATCAATCGGCTTGGATATTTTCGCAAGGCTGACGATGCGCTGGGATTTCTGGATCGATCGGGGTGGCACCTTTACCGACATCATCGCGCGCAAGCCCGATGGGACCCTCGAGGCGCGCAAGCTGCTTTCCGAAAACCCCGGCGCCTACCGGGATTCGGCCACCGCCGGCATCCGCGCCTTCCTCGGGCTGAAGCCGGGCGACACGATCCCGCCCGACACGATCGGCACGATCAAGATGGGCACGACGGTCGCCACCAATGCGCTGCTGGAGCGCAAGGGCGAGAAGCTGGCGCTGCTGATCACCGCCGGATTCCGCGACCAGCTCGAAATCGGCTATCAGGCGCGCAGCGACATTTTCGCGATGAAGATCGAAAAGCCCGAGACGCTGTATGACTGCGTCTACGAGGTGGCGGAGCGCGTGCTGGCAGACGGCACGGTGGAGCGGCCGCTGGATCTCGATGCAGCGCGCAGGCAGCTTGAGGCCGTGCAGGCACGCGGCATCGATTCCGTCGCCATCGTGCTCATGCATGCCTATCACTATCCGGCGCATGAGCAGGCGCTGGCGAAACTGGCGCGCGAGATGGGCTTCGCGCAGGTCTCGGTCAGCCATGAGATCTCGCCGCTGATCAAGCTCGTCGGGCGCGGCGACACCACGGTGGTGGATGCCTATCTCTCGCCGGTGCTACAGCGCTATCTGGACGGCGTGATCGCCGATCTCGACCTGAACGCCACCGGCGCGCGGCTTTTGTGCATGACCTCGGGCGGCGGGCTCACCTCGGCCGGCCTATTTCGCGGGCGCGACGCCATCCTGTCCGGTCCGGCCGGCGGCGTGGTGGGTGCGGCGCGCACCTGCGAGGCGGCGGGCTTCGACAGGATCATCGGCTTCGACATGGGCGGCACGTCGACCGACGTGATGCACTATGAAGGCGAGTATGAGCGCACCTTCGAAGCGGAGGTAGCCGGCGTACGCATGCGCGCGCCGATGATGATGATCCATACGGTGGCGGCAGGCGGCGGCTCGATCCTCTCCTTCGACGGCGCACGCTTCCAGGTCGGGCCGGAATCCGCCGGCGCCAATCCCGGTCCCGCCTGCTATCGCCGCGGCGGGCCGCTCACCATCACCGATGCGAATGTGATGCTGGGCAAGCTGCGGAAAGAGAACTTCCCCAGCATCTTCGGTCCCGGCCAGGACAAGCCGCTGGACGATGCGATCGTGCGCGAGCGCTTCGCCGAACTGGTGGCCGGCATGGACATCATGCCGGAGGAAGCGGCGGACGGCTTCATCACCATCGCCGTGCAGAACATGGCGAGCGCGATCAAGAAGATCTCGGTGGCGCGCGGCTACGACATCACCCGCTACGCACTGGCCTGCTTCGGCGGCGCGGGCGGTCAGCATGCCTGCCGCGTGGCCGAGACGCTGGGCATGAAGACCATCGTCATCCACCCCTTCTCCGGCCTGCTATCGGCTTACGGCATTGGGCTGGGCGACCTGCGGGCCAGCCGGCAGAAGAGCGTCGAGGAGCCGCTGTCGGCCGGCATCATGCCGTCGATCGCACGGCTGGCCGAGGAGCTTCTCGTCGAGACACGCGCGTCGCTGGTGGCGCAGGGCGTGGCCGAGAACGGCATCGCCGACGAGGTGCGCGTGCACCTGCGCTACAGGGGCACGGATTCCGCCGTCGAGGTGAAAGCCGCCGCGCTCGACGACATGGTGCGCGACTTCGAGCGCGAACACCGGCAGCGCTTCGGCTTCATCCAGGCCGGCCACGACCTCGTCGTGGAGACGCTGGCCGTCGAATCGATCGGCGGCGGCGCGGCGGTGCCGGCGCGCGAGCGGGCGGCGCCCGAAGCAACCCGCTCCTTGCCGGAGAACTTCACCCGCATGTACAGCCAGGGCGCATGGCGCGAGGCGCGCGTCGTGCTGCGGGACCAGATGGATGTCGGGCAGGTCCTGCAAGGCCCGGCACTGCTGATCGAGCCCAACCAGACGGTTGTGATCGAGCCCGGCTGGGCCGGGCGGATCACCGAACGCGACGATCTCGTGCTGACGCGCGCCGAGAGCGGCGCGGGTGTGGTGACCAATCTGGGCACCGAGTCCGACCCGGTAATGCTGGAAGTGTTCAACAACCTCTTCATGTCCATCGCCGAACAGATGGGCGTGGTGCTGCAAAACACCGCCCGTTCGGTCAACATGAAGGAGCGGCTCGACTTCTCCTGCGCGCTGTTCGACGGCGAGGGCAATCTCGTCGCCAACGCGCCGCATGTGCCCGTCCATCTCGGCTCGATGGACTCGTCCGTCCGCACAGTGCTCGACCGCAATCGCGGTTCGATCAGGCCGGGCGACGTCTATGTGCTGAACGCGCCCTATCAGGGCGGCACGCATCTGCCCGACATCACCGTGGTCACGCCGGTCTTCGACCGGGAGGGCCGCAATATCCGCTTCATCGTCGCCAGCCGCGGCCATCATGCCGATATTGGCGGCGTCGCGCCGGGCTCGATGAGCCCGCAGGCGCGCACCATCGAGGAGGAAGGCGTCTATATCGACAATGTGAAGCTGGTCGATAAGGGCATGTTCCGCGAGGCGGAAATGCGCGCCATCCTCGCCGGCGCGCGCTATCCCGCCCGCAATATCGACGAGAACATCGCCGACCTGAAGGCGCAGGTCGCCGCCAACGAACGCGGCATGCGCGAAGTGCACAAGATGATCGACCAGTTCGGCGAGGCCGTCGTGTCCGCCTATATGGCCCATGTGCAGGACAATGCCGAAGCGGCGGTCCGGCAGGTCATCGACAGCCTGGAAGACGGGCGTTTCGAACTGCCGATGGATGCCGGCTGCAAGATCGCGGTTGCCGTGTCGATCGACCACGCCCACGGCCGGGCTTGCATCGACTTCACCGGCACCAGCGAACAGCAGAACAGCAATTTCAATGCGCCGGAGCCGATCACCCGCGCCGCTGTATTGTTCGTGTTCCGCATGCTGGTGGGCCGCAACATCCCGATGAATGCCGGCTGCCTGCGGCCGATCGACATCGTCGTTCCCGAAGGCAGCATGCTGTCGCCGTGCTATCCGGCCGCCGTGGTGGCAGGCAATGTCGAGGTCAGCCAGGCCGTCACCAACTGCCTGCTCGGTGCGCTTGGCCGGTTGGGCTCGTCGCAGGCGACGATGAACAATCTCACATTCGGCAACGCGGCCTCGCAATATTACGAGACGATCTGCTCCGGCGCGCCGGCCGGTCCGGGCTTCAACGGCGCCTCCGCCGTGCACACCAACATGACCAATACGCGCCTGACCGACCCGGAGGTGCTGGAAGCGCGCTTCCCGGTCGTGCTCGAGGAATTCTCGATCCGCCGTGGTTCCGGTGGCAAGGGGCAATGGAATGCCGGCGACGGCGTGCGCCGGGTGATCCGCTTCCGCGAGGAGGTCGACTGCGCCATCCTCAGTGGCAACCGCAAGGTTGCGCCCTTCGGCACGGCAGGCGGCGAGGCAGGCGAGCTGGGCCGCAACCTGCTGCGCCATCGCGATGGCCGGATCGAGGAACTCGATCCCAGCGTGCAGGTCGTCGCCCATGCGGGCGACGCAGTCATCATCGAAACCCCCACCGGCGGCGGCTACGGCCCTGCGACCGAGAGAGAGGACTGATGCGCACGATTTTCGGCACAGACCTCAACACGGCGAAATCCCATCAAAACGCCGTTAATTTATCAACTAAACGCCGATCATTATTGACAGTATCTTTCAACCATGTGAGCAATTCATTCATGGGATGGAATATGGGAAGCCGGCCGCGAGCTCACCTGGTGCCGCGGCCCAGTCTCCCGAGCGGGCGTCGAACGGAGCCATGCCGATCAACATCCGTCTTCATCATGTCCAGCCCGGATTGCCTTTGAGCAGGTCTCGTCCCGCCCCGCGCGGGGCTACAATGGGGAACAGAGAATGAATAAGAGAGCTACCACGTCCATTCGCCGCCGAACCTTCCTCGGCGGAGCCGCCGCAGCCGGAACGATGCTGGTTCTGGGTGCGGACTTGTCACGCGCCGTGGCACAAGACGGCAGCGGCACGCTTGTCATCGGTCTTTCGGCCAATGTGGGCAATCTGGTCTATGGCCCATCGCGCGGCGCAGCGCAGTTCATCGTCAACCAGCAACTGCATCGCGGACTGGTCAAGTTCGACGAGAGCGGCACCATCGTGCCTGCACTGGCGGAGAGCTACGAGGCTGTCGACCCCTCCACCTACAGCTTCAAGCTGCGTGAAGGATTGACCTTCCACGATGGTTCCCCCATCGATTCCGCGACGGTGAAGGCGAGCCTCGAATATCTGGCGAACAAGTCGACCGGCGCCGCGATCTATTCGGCACTGTCCACGCTGGAGTCGATCGAGACCCCGGACGCGCTGACTGTCGTCGTCCACCTGTCAAAGCCGAATGCTTCCTTCCTCGACTATCTCGGCGACCCGAATGCCGGCATCTCGCCGGCCGCCGCGCTCGCCTCGGGGGCCGCGAACTGGATCGGCGCCGGGCCGTTCAAGCTGGAAAAGAACGACAGCGGCGTAGGCCTGACGCTGGTCAAGGCCGATACCTATTACGACAAGGACGCCGTGGCACTGGAGAGTGTGAAGTTCATCTTCTATCCGGACTCCTCCGCCCGCACCAATGCGCTGATCGCCGGCGACGTGGACATGATCGACTTTGTCGGCTGGGAGGATTTCGAGCGCATCGAGGCCGATACGAATCTGGTGCTTGACGCCGTTCCCGGCCCCTTCGTCTACGCGCTGTTCAATGTTGAGAAGGCGCCCTTCGACAATCCGAAAGTACGGCAGGCCATCGCCCATGCGATCAACCGCGAAAACACCGTCGCGGCCGCCTTCTACGGCCACGGCACACCGCTCAACGGCATCCCGATGTCGCCGGGCAACGACCGCTACGACCCCGCGATGGGCGAGTTGTGGGACTACAATCCCGAGCGGGCGCGCGAACTGCTGGCCGAGGCTGGTGTCGAGAAGGGCCTGAAGATTTCGCTCCTGACCTCGTCCACCTATTCCTTCTTCCGCGACATGGCGCTGTCGATGCAGGCCGACCTCAAGGAAGTCGGGATCGAGGCTGAGCTCGATGCGCCCGACTGGCCGACCTATACTGCGTCGAAGAGCGGCGGAAAGTACGATCTTGCCGTGGCCGGCGGCGCGCCCTCGGTGACGGGCCCCGTCTATCTCCAGGCCTATTCGATCGGCGCGCCGGCCTCTTCCTTCGGCAGCTACGGCGTCGACGCTTCGGAGATCGTGGCGCATATCCAGGCGGGCGAGGCGATCGCCGACGACGCTGCCGCGCGGCCCGAATATATGAAGGCGGTCGGGCTGATCCGCGACCAGGTGCCGTTCCTGCCGGTGGCCCAGCGCAGCCAGGCCTTCGCCTACAACCGCAAGGTCGAAGGCTTCAAGAACATTCCGGGCTTCCTGAGCATCACGGGAACCGGCTACATGGTCGAGAAAGCCAGCATAAAGTAGTTCCAGCCTGCCCGCGGGGCCGGTCCCGGCGGGCAGGTACCACGCAACCTGCCCGGGACATGCACGCGGCATGTCCCGGAGTTCCCTAAAGAGCGCAACGCACATGGAATTGGCGACTTACAGCGCAAGACGGCTGTTCATCGGCCTTGTGATGGTCGTCTGCGTCCAGATCATCATCTTCCTGGCCGTCCAGGTCGTGCCCGGCGATCCGGTCGAGGCGATGATGAGCGAGGCGGGCAATGTCAGCCCCGACGTCATCGCCGCCATGCGCGAGCAGTTCGGCCTCGACCGGCCGCTGCCGGTACGACTGCTCGACCATATGCGGGGCCTCTTCCTGCTCGATTTCGGAACCTCCTTCCAATACAACCAGCCTGCGGCGGAGATCATCGCCAGCCGGCTTCTTGTCAGCATCGAACTGGTGATCTTCGCCTCGCTCGTCGGCATCACGGCGGGCATCTTCTTCGGCAGCATCAGCGTTCAGACCCGCTGGGGCGACCGGCTGGTGTCGGTTCTGGGGCCCTTCATCCTCTCGGTGCCGGGCTATGTGGCAGGGTCGTTCCTGATCCTGTGGCTTTCGCTGTCGCTCGGCTGGCTGCCCGCCGGGGGCATGGCGTCGATCTCCGATCCCGTCGAGCACCTGCGGCGGCTCGTCCTGCCGATCCTGACGCTGTCGCTGCCCATCGCCGCCACCATCGCCAAGGTGACGCGCTACGAAATCCTCGAAGTCCGCAACCAGGACTGGGTGCGCACCTCGCGCGCCTACGGCTTCGCGCCGCGCCGGACCTTTCGCCGCGACATCCTCCGCAATGCGCTGACGCCGGTGCTGACGGTCTCGGCGCTGGAGCTGGGCGGCCTCATCGGCGCGACGGTGTTGGTCGAGAAGGTCTTCAACCTGCCCGGCCTCGGCTCGCTGCTCGTCTCGGCGGTGAGCGTGCGCGACTATCCGCTCATCCAGGGGGCGGTGTTCGTCATCTCCGCCTTCTACATCGCGATCAACATCGTCGCCGACATCATGTACGGCTTCCTCGACCCGCGGGCGAGCCGGCAATGAAGAAATACATCCTGCCTACGCTCGCGATCGCGCTCGTCATCTTCGCGGTGGCCGGCCCGCTTCTGGTGCCTGTCGATCCGTTGGCGCAGAATATCGTGGCGCGCTTCGCGCCGGTCGGCACGCCCGGACATCTCCTCGGGACGGACAATTTCGGCCGCGACGTGCTGGCGCGGATCGCGGCCGGCGCGCAGGTGGAGCTTTTCACCGCGCTCAGCGCCACCCTTCTCGCATTGGCCTTCGGCGTCACAATCGGCATGACCGCCGGCTATTCGCGCGGCCTCACCGAGGGTGTGCTCATGCGCGGCATCGACGTGATGCTGTCGATCCCGCCGCTCATCCTGGCGCTGCTGGTGGTCGCGGCACTCGGCCCCAGCGTGCCCACGCTGATCGGCGTGCTGGCGCTGTTGTTCACGCCCGGTTTCGCCCGCGTCGCCTATGGGCAGACGCTTTCGGTCCGCAACCGGCAATTCGTGCAGGCCGCCATCATCTTCGGCGCGCCGCGCCGCTCGATCGTGCTCGGCCAGATCCTGCCCAACATCATGGCGCCGATCCTGGCACAGGCCTCGCTCACCATCGCCGCCGCCATCCTTGTCGGGTCCGGCCTCGGCTATCTCGGCCTCGGCATCCGTCCCCCCGCGCCCTCATGGGGCGGCATGGTGGCTGATGGCCAGCGCTATATGAGCTCGCATCCGATGCTGATGATCGTGCCGGGCCTCTTCGTCGTCTGCACAATCCTGATCTTCAGCGCATTGGGCGACACGCTGCGCACAATGTGGGATCCCCGCGAGCAGGGAGGCCGGTCATGAGCAGGGCCGCAGCCGACGACACCGGAGCGCTGCTTTCGGTCCGTGACCTCTGCATTGACTTCGAGGCGGGCGGCGCGCGCAAAAACATCGTGCGCAACCTGTCCTTCGATATCAGGCAAGGCGAGACGCTGGCGATCGTCGGCGAATCAGGTTCCGGCAAGTCCGTGACAGCGCTCAGTCTTCTGGGTCTTCTGGGCCCACGCGCGCACGTATCCGGCGAGATCTCCTTCCTTGGCGATGATCTGCTGCCCTATGATTTTCCCCGACTTACCGGGATGCGCGGCAACGACATCTCGATCATCTTCCAGGAGCCGATGTCGGCGCTGAACCCTGTCTACAAAGTCGGACAGCAGCTTAGCGATGTGATCCGCAACCATACGGAACTGTCACCAGCCCAAGCCCGCGACCGCGCGCTCGAGCTGCTGCGCAAGGTCAAGCTGCCGACTCCCGAGACGAAATACACGCAATATCCGTTTGAACTGTCCGGCGGGCAGCTCCAGCGCGTGATGATCGCCATGGCGATCGCCTGCCGCCCGAAATTGCTGATCGCCGACGAGCCAACCACTGCGCTCGACGTCACGGTGCAGGCCCAGATTCTCGACCTGCTGCGCGAGTTGCAGGCCGAGATGGGCATGTCGATCCTGTTCATCACCCATGATTTTGGCGTCGTCGCCGACATTGCCGACCGCGTTCTGGTGATGCGCCATGGGCAGGAGGTGGAAACCGGCACTGCGATCTCGCTGTTTGCCGACCCGCAAGCGGATTATACCAGATTGCTGCTCTCCGCCGTGCCCTCACTGGACAAAGGGCGGCAGGTAGCTGCTAGCGAGGCCCCGGCCGAAACAGACGAAAACGTGCTGGAATTCCGCAACATCGGCGTGACCTTTCCAGGACGCCACGGTGAGCCGATCCGTGCACTCGACGGGATCGACCTGTCGATCCGGCGCAATGAGGTTGTCGCGCTGGTAGGTGAATCCGGGAGCGGCAAGAGCACGCTCGGCAATGTCGCCGCGGGCCTCGTGCGCATCGATGGCGGCGACGTCGTCATCGACGGTGTGGCACGTCAGGGGACCGAGGCAAGCGGGGGCCGGCATTCGCCCGGCGTCAGCATGGTGTTCCAGGACGCGAATGCATCGCTCAACCCCCGCATGCGCGTGGGGGCAACCTTGCGCGCCGCGTTGAAGTGGGCACGTCGGTTCAAGCCCGAACTCGATACGAGCGATGACTACATCCGCCGGATCATGGCCGAGGTTGGTCTCGGTCCCGAATTGTTCAACCGTTTCCCGCACGAGCTTTCAGGGGGCCAGAAGCAGCGCGTCGGCATTGCACGTGCGCTGTCGGTCAAACCGTCGCTGGTGGTGGCCGACGAACCGACCTCGGCACTCGACGTTTCGGTGCAGAAAACGGTGCTGGAACTGTTCGGCAAGCTTCAGCGCGAGCACGGCTTCGCCTGCATCTTTATCACTCACGACCTGTCCCTGGCATCAAACATCTCCACTCGCGTGGTGGTGATGAACAAGGGCCGGATCGTCGAGCAGGGTCCTACCGGGGAAGTCCTGTCCAATCCGGCCGATGCCTATACGCAGACCCTGCTGAACTCGATTCCACATCCCGATCCGGCCGCCCAGCGCGCACGGCGGAGCCAGACGGCATGAGGTCTGCTTGTCCGGCTGTCATTTTCGAAGGGAAGTATTCATGAAAGCAATCATCATTGGTGGCGGCATCGGCGGCATCATCAGCGCGCTGGTTCTCAGGCATCAGGGGATTGACGTCGAACTCTACGAGCGCGCCGAGGGAAATCCCGAGATCGGCTCTGCCGTGCAGTTCACCGCCAATGTGACCAACATATTCAAGCGCATCGGGCTGCTCGAACTGGTAAAGGCCTGCGGCTCGCCAGTGGGCGTGCGCAACATGCGCGAATGGAACACCGGCAACATCATCAGCACCAACAGGCTGGGCGACACGATCGCCGAAAAGGAGCTCGGCTCGCCCTATCTGGTCTTCGGGCGCTCGGAGTTGCTGGACCGGCTGGGCGAGAAGCTGCCGGAAGGCGTGGCGCACTACGGCATGAAATGCGTCGCCGTCGAGCAGGACGAGAACGGCGTGCGCGCGACCTTCGAGAACGGCCATGTCGCGACCGGCGACGTGCTGATCGGCGCCGACGGCATCCGCTCCACCGTGCGCAAGCTGGTCTTCGGCGAGGTCGAACCGGTGTTCTCGGGCAAGGTCGCCTATCGCGGCCTGATCCCGGCAAGCGAGTTGCCCGATTTCGAGAGCTACAAGTGGGTCGCCAATGCCTGGCCCGCGCCGGGGCAGTTCCTGCTCCAGAACTTTGCCGGCCGCGAGACCATCAATCTCAGCCTCTATCGCAACAATCAGCGGCTTGAGGATTTCGATACGGGGAACCGCACCGCCGTAGTGCCGACGGAACAGGTTCTCGATTTCGTCAAGGACTGGGAACCGTCCGCGAAGGAATGGCTGTCGAAGTCGGCGGACTATCTGCGCTGGCCTCTTTTCGACATCGAGCCGCTGAAGAGTTGGGCCAAGGGGCGCGTCGCGCTTCTGGGCGATGCGGCCCACGCCACGCTGCCCTTCATCGGGCAGGGCGCGGGACAAGGGGCGGAAGATGCGAGCGCCTTGGGCGACGCGCTCGCCTATATGTCCGACGATGCGGTCGACGCGTTGAAGCTCTACGAGGAATTTCGCCTGCCGCGCGCCTCGCGCGTGCAGCTCGAGTCGCGGGCGCGTTCGAACTACATGATGCTGAAGGACCCCTTCGCCATCAACCAGCGCAACCTCCAGTGGCGCGAGGCCTCCAAGGCGATCACCGGCTATTTCGGCAATTCGGTCGACCACTGGATCCTGGCTTATGACGTTGCCCGCGAGTTCGAGGCGCATGTGGCAAAGCGCGGGGCAACCTCCGCCGCCTGATCATCCTCCGGCGCGTTTGCGCCGCATATCCAGAGACAGAACAAGGACAGTGCACATGAGCAAGCTCAAGATCGGCATCATCATTGGCTCCACGCGCGACACGCGCTTCGGCGAGAAGCCGGCAAGATGGATGCTGGATCTCGCCGCGAAGCGCGAGGAGATCGAGGCCGAGCTGATCGACCTGCGCGATTATGACTTGCCGCTTTTCAACGAGGTGTCGTCGAACGCGTGGCAGGAATCGGAGAGCCCGCAGGCCCGCGCCTGGCAGAAGAAGATCGGCGAGATGGACGGCTTCATCTTCGTCACCGCCGAGTATAACCGCTCGATCCCCGGCGCGCTGAAGAACGCGCTGGACCAAGCCTATGTGGAGTGGAACTACAAGCCGGCCGCGATCGTCGGCTATGGCTCCGTCGGGGGCGCACGTGCGGTGGAGCACCTGCGCAGCATCTCTGTGGAGCTCTACATGGTCCCGGTGCGCTCGACCGTGCATATCAGCGGCACCGAGTTCTTCACCGTCTGGCACGGCGGCGGCGACCAGCCGATGACCGCCATCGAAGGCACCATCGGCCAGAGCGCGCAGGAGCTTCTGGACCAGCTGATCTGGTGGGCCGAACTGACCAAGGCAGGCCGCGCCGAAAAGACGAAGAAGTCCGCCTGATGAAAATCACGGAGGCCCCGCAGGGCCTCCGATCCTCGATCTTCGCGGCTGCATGCGGATAAATGCGGCCGCTGGCAGATTCGTCAGCCGGTCACGACGATCCGGCCCTTCATGTTGGGATGGAACCGGCAGTAATAGTCCACGCTGTCGCCCGCCTCGGCCACTTTCGTCGCCTTCGCGCCGGGCGGGATCATGACCTCCCATCCGCCCTTGACGGTAGCGGTGTGCGCCATGCGGTCCTTGTTGGTCCATTCGATCGTTTCGCCGGCCTTCACCTCGATCTCTGCCGGCATGAAGGCTAGTCCCTCGATCGTGACATGAACCGTGCCATTATGCGCTTGCGCGCCGGTGGCAAGCACGGCGGCCATCCCGGAAAGCAGGAACTGGCGCCGGTCAAGAGCGAACGCCGTCATTTCAGCTCCGCCCCCAGATGTTCGGCATGCTGCTGGTGCGCCTGGAAAAGCTTCAGGCCCGTCTCCAGCAGGCTTTTCAGCTCCGCATTCCGTGCCGAAGGGATCAGCAGCGTCTCCAGCGCCGCATTGACCCGCTTGTGATAGGCAATCTCATTACCGACATAGGCCTTGTCGAAGGCCGCGCCTTCGAGCCTGGCAAGCTCGGCGCGCTTTTCCTCGGCAGCCTTGACCAGCGTCTGGCTGGTTGCATTGTCTTCGGGTTTGACGCCGAGTTTCCCGACAAGTTCGAGCGCCTGGTCGTTCACTGCCTGATGATCGTTGACCATCAGCTGCGCGAAATCGGTCACGGTCTTGTTGGTGGACTTCGATAGCGCCTGCTTCGCCGCCTCGATGTCGATCACGCCGGCGGTATAGGCGATATGGGCAATCTGCGGATCGGTCGGCTTGTCCTGGGCAAATGCGCCGAATGTCGCGCCGAGCAGGAATAGAATGCCGGCGCCGACGGCTTTGTAGTTGTTCATCGCTTTCTCCATCGTCCCGGCCTGCCGGCCGGGCTCCATTCGAGTTGACGATGATTGGATGCCGCCGGTTCAGTAAGGTTCCACAAATCCCAGCTTCGCCATCACGGCGTCCGTCAGGCGATCACAGCGCTTGCCGGCAAATGGGAACGCATCGAGCAGAAGCGGGCCGATCCGTGCTTCGAGATCGTCGCGCACCAGCGATCGCGCCCGGTGCAGACGCGTCTTCACGGTGGCAGGCCGCAGATCGAGCGCGGCGGCGGTCTCCTCCACCGAAAGGCCCTCGATGACACGCGCGACGAATACCACGCGGTAGACCTCCGGCAGATTGTCGCTCGCCTGCTCGACCATATCGAGGATTTGCCGCTGGGCCATCATGCGCTCCGGATCGTCCGCCGATACGGCGTGGGGAAAGGGGATGACACATGCCTGCTGCGGCATTGCGAGATCGGCATCCAGCCTTGCGCGCCGCCTTTGCCGTCTGAGCCGGCCCAGCGCCTCGTTGATGGTGATGCGCGACAGCCAGGTCGCCAGCGTCGATTCACCACGAAAACCGCCCATCGCCGTGAACGCCCGCAGGTAGGAATCCTGCAGCACGTCCTCCGCTTCGGCGTCGTCACGCACGATCGCGCGGGCCAGCCGGTAGAGGCGCTGGTTATAGCGCTTGACGATCGCTCTGACCGCCTCGGGCCGGCGCGCCTGTGCGGCGTGAACCAGCTCGCTTTCGCTCAATTCCGTTTCCGGGTGCGCGGCGGGCTTCAGGGATGCGGACATGCCACTCTCCATCGCTGTTTCCCATTGGATATCTTCAATTGGATGCAAGCAAGCGGACAAAGGTTCCCGAATTTTCGGCGACAGGCCCCGGCGGTGGAGAGGTGCTCCCGCCGATGTTCTGAAAGACGCGCTTACGGTCTGGTTTACGCCGGTTCATCCCATCCCGAATTGACATCCGGCCTGCGGCGGCTAAAGCGCGTCGTGACAGTCCGTTGCTTTGCGCATGTCTTTGTCCCGACACCGGTTCCCACCTTCGGGAGACATGCTCCAGACCCGCGAATGGCCGCGGCAGGAAAGGAAAGCCGTGCCCCTTGAGGTTTTCGCGGTCGTCGTGATGGCGGCCATCGGTCATGCCGTCTGGAATGCGCTGCTCAGGGCCGAACGCAACAAGCGCGGCATGATGCGGGTGATGTTCACCACGCAGATGGTCGCAGCACTCGCGATCCTGCCATTCGTGCCGCTGCCAAACGTCGAATCGCTCCCCTATCTCGTGGCGAGCGCCTCCATCGGCGTCGGCGCGATGCTCCTGCTGAGCCATGCCTACGGGATCGGGGATTTGAGCCAGGTCTATCCGCTGTCGCGCGGCAGCGCGCCGCTATTCGTGGCGCTGATCTCGACGACGCTGCTGGGCGAAGAACTCAGCTGGGGCAATTTCGCTGGCATCGTATTGATCGGTTTCGGCGTGACGAGCCTGTCCCTGACCCGCGGAATACACAGCCTGCAGAACGGCCCGCTCATCGCGGTGGCGCTGGCAAACGGCGCGCTCACCGCCCTGTGCAACCTGATCGACGGCTATGGCGCGCGCGTTTCGGGCAGCACCCATGGCTACGTCGCGACACTGGCCTTCCTGCTGTCGGCGCTGATGGTGCTCACCACCCGCATCACCGAGCGTGGCGCCGCGGTCCCCATGACCGCCCGCGCCACATGGCTGGGCATCCTGGCCGGTCTGATGAGCCTGACCACCGCCTGGGCGGTCATCTGGGCGATGACGCATGCGCCGATACCGCTGATTTCCGCTTTGCGCGAATCCAGCATCATCTTCGCCACCGCCATCGGCATCTTCTTCTTCAGGGAAGCGCCCACTCGCGGACGCCTCATATCCATCGCCCTCGTCGTGCTCGGCGTCGCCGTTCTCAGGCTGGGCGCATGATACGCGCCGGGCTCACCATTGCGTCCCGATTTTGAGCGCGAAAGAATGGTCCTGCTGTCGCTTGTCCAATCCTGAGGCGGTCCGATAGTCGAAGCCGAGGGTCCAGCGGTCGCCGATCTGAGCGTCGACACCCAGACCGATCGTCAGGTGGTTCTTCGAAAATAGCTCGGTCTCAACCACATAGGGCAGCCGGCCAATGTCGGCATAGCCGACATTGATGCGGCTCGACCCCTCGAAGTCGTGCGTATATTCCAGCCTCGCGCGGGGTTTGAGCATGCCCCAGCCCATCGGGATCGCATATTCGACCCGAAGCCCGAGAATGCCCGAGACTGCATAGACGCTCTGGTGGCCATAGGTCAGGTCCCACATGCCGCCACCGCTTTCCGTGAAGGCGGCGAGCCGCGATTGCGAGGCTTCCAGCCTTCCATAGGGCGAGACCAGCCAGCGGTCGCCGCGATGCTCGTATCCGACGGACAGCGAGCTGAACAACTGGTGTCCGTTGCGCGATCCCAGGGCGAAATCCCCGGTCGCCGTCACATAGCGGCGACTGTCGAAGTTCAGATAGCTGTAGCCGAGCAGGCCGTCGACGAAGATTCCCGGCGTCGGCTTGTAGCTGCCATAGGCAGCCATCGACCATGCCTGTCCGCGGCTTTCCGTTCCGTTTCCGCCGACGGCGGTCTTGTCGCGGCCGAAACCGAAGCCGATGCCGCCGACGAATTTCGGGGTGAAGCGATAGTCGACGCCGCCCGACACGCCGACCAGCGTACTGTCGAGATCGATGCCTCCATTATCGGCTTCGGCGAAATTGACGAAACCGCCAGACCAGACCGCAAAATTGCCGAGCGGATTATGATCATCAGCGATGGCGGATGTCGTCCTGTCGCTTTCCTTCTCGTGGGCATCCACCCTGGCGAAGGCCTTCCGGGCGCGTTCGCGCTCGTCTTCCCTTGCATAGGAGGCGCGGGCTGAATCCTGCCTTTGCATGGATATGCTGGCATTCATCGAATTGTGGCGGCGCTCGCCCTCGTCATGCAGTTGTTCGAGGCGCTGGTTGAAATTCCGCATCTGCGTGCCGGCAAAGCGTTTCGACGCCTCCGCCTGCGCGGTCAGCAGGCCGACCACTTCGAAATCCTGCGACGGATCGGGGCGCGCAACGACGTTCAGCGTCACCGTGGCGGGTGCGGAACGTCCGTCGGCATTCGACAGCGTGTAACGCATCTGCTCGCTTCCCACGAAGGTGCCGCTTGCCTCGAAGTCCAGCATATAGGCCGCGCCATCCCGCCTGATGCTCACCGTACCCGCCTCGGCCGCCGGATAGGTAGTGATCGCGGCTTGCGTGAAGGGACCGTTGGTCGCGCCTTGCGTGAGGTCGATGGAGCCGTAGGTTCCGGCCATCACCTCCAGCATCAGGTTCTGCGCGATCGGAAGGTCGAGGTTCCTGATATTGATCGAAAGACCGGCGGTTCCGGCAAAGCCCAGTTTGTCGGTGGCAGCAACGGTCACCGGGAAGTCGCCCGCCTGCGTCGGCGTCCCCGACAGGGCGCCATCGGCTGCCAGCGTCATGCCTTGCGGCAAGACACCGCCGGTCACGGCGAATTCATAGGGGGCAGTGCCGCCCGAGGCAGACAGCCGAATGGCCGCGAAGGGCGTATTCACCTTGCCGCGCGGTATGGGCGGCACGGAAAGGCTGATGACCGGCGCATCGAGGGTGAGCGTATAGGCGCGGGTGCCGGTGAAGCCGTTGTCATCCGTCACGGTCGCCGTGAAGCTGAAGCTGCCGGCGACGGTCGGCGTGCCGAAAAGCACGCCGGAAGCGTCGAGCGACAGGTTTGCCGGAAGCGCTCCGTCAGTGATCGCGAAGGCATAGGGTGCGGTGCCGCCGGCGGCAGTCAGTGAGACCGGTCCATAGGCCGTCCCGGCAACGCCCCCTGCCAGCGTGGCCGGATCGATGGTGAGCGTCGGCGCATCGATGGTAAGCGTGTAGGCGCGAGTGCCGGTGAAGCCGTTGTCGTCCGTCACTGTGACCGTGACGGTAAAATTGCCGGCCTCGGTCGGCGTGCCGGAGAGGTCTCCGGCGGGGCTGAGCGACAGGTTTGCGGGCAACGCACCGCTGGTGATCGAGAACACATAGGGCGCCGTACCGCCGGCGGCGGTCAGCGAGACCGGGTCGTAGACGGTGCCTGCCACTCCATTCGCCAGCGCGGCAGGGTCTATGGTGATGGTCGGCGCATCCACGGCCAGCGTGTAGTCGCGAATGCCGGTGAAGCCATTGTCGTCCGTCGCCGTCACGGTGAAGGTGAAGCTGCCGGCAACGGTCGGCGTACCGGCAAGTTCGCCGACCGGGCTGAGCGACAGGTTTGCGGGCAACGCACCACTGGTAATCGAGAAGACATAGGGCGCCGTACCGCCGGCAGCGGTCAGCGCCACCGGACCATAGGCCGTCCCCGCCACGCCGTTCGCCACTGTGGCCGGATCGATGTTGATCCCCGGCGCATCAATGGTGAGCGTGTAGGCACGAGTGCCGGTGAAGCCGATGTCGTCCGTCGCCATGACCGTGAAGTTGAAGCCCCCGGCCTCGGTCGGTGTGCCGGCAAGTTCGCCGGCAGCACTCAGCGACAAGCCTGCCGGAAGCGCTCCGGCGGTGATCGAGAAGGCATAGGGCGCAGTACCTCCGGCGGCGGTCAGCGCCACCGGGCCATAGGCCGTCCCGGCAACGCCCCCTGCCAGCGTGGCCGGATCGATGGTGAGCGTCGGCGCATCGATGGTGAGCGTGTAGGCACGAGTGCCGGTGAAGCCGTTGTCGTCCGTCGCCATGACCGTGAAGTTGAAGCCGCCGGCCTCGGTCGGTGTGCCGGCAAGTTCGCCGGCAGCACTCAGCGACAGGCCTGCCGGAAGCGCGCCATCGGTGATCGAGAAGGCATAGGGAGCCGTACCACCCGTGGCAGTCAGCGACACCGGGCCATAGGCCGTCCCCGCCACGCCGTTCGCCACCGTGGCCGGATCGATGTTGATCCCCGGCGCATCGATGGTGAGCGTGTAGGCACGAGTGCCGGTGAAGCCGATGTCGTCCGTCGCCATGATCGTGAAGTTGAAGCCTCCGGCCTCGGTCGGTGTGCCGGAAAATTCGCCGGCAGCACTGAGCGACAGGCCTGCCGGAAGCGCGCCATCGGTGATCGAAAAGGCATAGGGCGCCGTACCACCCGTGGCGGTCAGCGACACCGGACCATAGGCCGTTCCCGCCATTCCGTTCGCCACGATGGCCGGATTGATGTTGATCCCCGGCGCATCGATGGTGAGCGTGTAGGCATGGGTGCCGGTGAAGCCGGTGTCGTCCGTCGCCATGACCATGAAGCTGAAGCTGCCGGCCTGCGTCGGCGTGCCGGAAAACACGCCGGCAGGGCTCAGCGACAGGCCCACCGGCAGCGCTCCGCTGGTGATCGAGAAGACATGGGGCGCAGTACCACCGGCGGCGGTCAGCGATACCGGGCCATAGGCCGTCCCCGCCACGCCGTTCGCCAGCGTGGCCGGGTCGATGGTGATGGTCGGTGCGGCACGCGTGACGTTGACCGTGTAGATCCTGCTGGTGGAATCTTCTGCCGTCACCTGCACCGTAATGGTGTTGCCACCGACAGTGAGCGGGATCGCCGCCGAGGGCGAGCCTGATCCGACGACCTGCGCATTCACGCGGATGGTCGCGCCCGCATCCGCGGCGGTCGGTGTCAGGGTGATGCTGTCGGTCGCATTGTCGACGGCGACCTCATAGGAGGCGGTAGCCGGGTTGAAGGCCGGATCGAGGCTCCCGGCGCTCGGCACCAGGTTCGACAGCGTCGCATCGGCCGACGCAGTGCGCGTGACCGTCACCGTGTAGGTCTGCGCCGTCGTGCCGTCCTCGGCCGTAACGACGACGGGGATCGCCGTCGTACCCACCGCCAGCGCAATTGCCTGGCTGGCGCCGCCGGAGGCCACCGCCTGTCCGGCGACGGTGATCGTCGCATTGGCATCGGCCGCCGTCGGCGTCAGGGTGATGCTGGTCGTGGCATTGTCGACGGCAACGTCATAGGCGAGCGTCGCCGGGTTGAAAGCCGGATCGAGCGCGCCGGCGCTCGGCACAAGGCTCGACAGCGAGGCGTCATTCGACGGGCCACCAATGGGAACGAAGGTTACAAACGCACTCACGGCGCTAGTGTTACACGGAGGACCCTGACAAACGCGGTATTCAAAGGTCCCCCCCTCAACGAATCCGGGGGAACCAAACAGAATGAAAAAGTTATCTATGGCGCTACCCTGAACATATGCTCCGGCGTTTGGCAGCACGATGGGGCCGACAGATATCCAGCCGGGATCCCCTGACACATAGCCAGCGAAACTGTAGTCGATCCTTGTCGCGCCATAGGGTGCTTCGATCGTAAAATTGCTGGCGGCGAAGGTTTGCCCAATCGTCACCGATACGGCGGTCGGCGGCGAACTGAACGGGCCGGATTCGCTCGAACTGTCGGTGGCCACCACGTTGAACGTAAATGTCCCCGCCTCGGTAGGCGTGCCGCTGAGCGTGCCATCGGCGGCCAGCGTCAGCCCGGGCGCCATCGTTCCCGAAACATGGGCGAAGGTGTGGGGGGCCGTGCCGCCGCTCGCCGAAAGGCTTTCGCTGTAGGCTTCCCCGCGCATCCCGGGAGGCAAGGTGGCGGGAGACAGCGTGATCGTCGGCGGATCGACGGTTATGGTCACTTTGCCGGTATTGCCATTGGGGCCGAGGTCGTATTCGAATTCATCCGTCCCGGCAAATCCGGCGCCTGGCGTATAACTTACCCCTCCATCCGCGGTTAAGACCACGGTTCCATGGACCGGCGCGAGCCAGAGAAAATAGCCTACCCTTCCGTCTCTCGCGATGTTGAAGTTCAGCGGCGTTTCGAATGTCGTCGCGAAGGTCAGATCCGGCGGCGGGAGATCGACAACGTCGATGGTCACCGTCGCCGGCGCGGAAGCGCCGGCGGCGTTGGATGCCGTATAGGTTAAGCTGTCCGCTCCTGCGTAACTCGAATTGGGCGTATAGGTGATCGTCATGCCCGAGACGGTCGCGGTGCCGTGCGTGGGACCGCTGCCAACAGCAACCGAATTGGCCGGCGCGCCGGTGATATTCAGTGCGATCGCGTTGTCGCGGGTGGCGGAGGTTACCGTGGCGGAGACGGGATTTGCCGTTGGCCGTGCCGCGCCGATCGTGAACGCTCCCGGCGCCGTGGCCATGCCTGCGTCGGCATAGACCGTGACGTCGACGACGCCGCCCGGATGCGCCGGCACTTCCGCGAGAACCGTGCTGTCGTCAACAGGAGTGACGCTTGCGGAGACGACGCCGTCGAACAGGACGCTGGAGGCTCCGGTCAGGCCCGTGCCGCTGATGGTGACCATCGTGCCGGGCGGGCCGGCGTCCGGCGAAAGCGACATGATCGTCGGCGTCACCGCATCGTCGTTCTGGATCGTGCCGACGCCCTGTCCGTCGACCACCGTTGCGCCGATAACGTTGGTCACGTTGACGAAGAAGGTCTCGTCCGGTTCACTGGTCGTGTCACCAAGGACTCGCACGGCGAAAGTCCTGGTCCTGTTCAACACACCCATGCTGACACCGGTGTCGCTGCCGCTCACATAATCTTCGCCGGCAATGGCCGTGCCATCCGCCGTCGCGATATCGAATGTCACGCTCCTGAACTGGGGGAGCGGCTGATCCAGCGAGACTTCGAAAGTAGCGATCTTGAAGCCCGAATCGCCCTCCGTCATGCTGACGTCGTTGATCGACAGAAACAGCTCGACCGGAGCATCATAGGTGTAGGCGCCAGGCGCCGTAGCGCTGTCGCCTGGCGTGACGACCTCCACGTCGACCGGGCCTTGCGCGTGCGGAGCCGTGATGACGGTGATCTCCGTGTCGTTGACCACTCCGAAACTGAAGACAGGGTCGCCGCCGAAATTGACGCCGGTCGCCCCGGTAAATCCAGTGCCGAAGATGCTGACGGTCGTGTTGCCTTCGGCTGCGCCATTGCCTGGCGAAACGCTTGTAATTGTCGGCGCGGGCGCGCTGGCACCGACGACGGTCAGCGTGAAGCCCCGCGTTTCAGAGTGGCCGTGTTCGTTCGTTGCCCTGACCGTGAAGTCGAAGCTTCCTTCTTCGCTCGGAACGCCCGTCACACTACCGGCATTGAAGCTCATGCCAGTCGGCACCACGCCAGACTCCAGTGTCAAATCAAACGGGCTATCGCCACCGCTGGCAAAGATCGTGAAAAAGCTAAACTCGCCTTCCACCAGCTCGGTCAACCCTCCGGGAAAAAGGTGGATCGGCGTCTCGTATCCAGAGACATGGCATGTCTCTGTGATGGTGCCTCGCCACTCGTCGCCGCTCTCATGGGCGATGTTGCAGCCGGTCGGGGTCGACGAATAGGTCCATCCGGAAGGGAAGTTGAAGTCGAAGGTGACCGTCGTGCCGATGTCGACGGACCCGCCATTGGACAGGAACCCACCGGGACCACCCCAAGCCATGACGAACCCGGAATCCCAGCTAACGGTAGCCGTCTGGGCCTGTGCCGGCCAGGAGAGCCCCAAGCCGGCAAACAGAAGGGCAAGGAGGAACATGAAGCGCGGCAGACGTGGGGCCGGGCGGGCCTCGCCCGATCCGGACATCGTCGTATTCAGGAACTGAACGCAAGAATTGGCCATGCTCACCCTGCCCCGGACGAACCATCCATCTGGATGGTCGCCTCTGCCCCGTGCGGCGAGAGAGTGCTGCATGATCGAAGGCGCGGCGCCTCCCCAGGGCATCGCGCCGGTCAATCCTCTCCATATCGACATTCCGTCAGGCGACTCGGGCCGCATGGCGGAAGGATTGTCAGTGCCGCATCAAATCCAATTCTACGATAAGGTCATGGCGGCCAACGAATCCACCGATCAATTCTGCTCAATTCTGACCAATTCTTGCAACGCCGGCGCGACTTGCCTCGACGTGCAACTCCTGCAAGGTTCAGGCCCGATGCAGCGGAGAAACGGCAAGAGTCGTGCGAATGTTCGAGGATGCTTGATCTCAAGACGGTCCTGGTCGTCACATTTGCGATTGCCTGCCTTCAGGCGATAGCCTGGACATTCGTCTGGCTCGCCTGGCGTCGTCTCTACGAACTCCGGTTCCTCGCGGCGGGCCTCGCAGCGATAGCGCTCGGCCTCTTCCTGATGATCGTGCGAGGGCTGGAGCCGGCGGCATGGAGCATCGTGCTCGCCAATCTCGTCATCAAGATCGGCCTCGTCCTGCTTGCCGAGGGGCTTGCCCGCTTCCTCGGCCAGCCGCGCTATAGCTGGATCGGCCTGTCGCTTCTGGCGTTCCAGCTCGTCAGCTGGAGCATCGCGGTCAATGTCGCGCCGGGCAATCTGGCCATCCGGATCCACCTGTCGACGATCTTCACCGTCATCATGATGTCGATCATGTGCCTGGGGCTGATGCGGGACAGGACGCAGCCGCGCCTCCTGCGCTGGATCACCGTCGGCATCCTCCTCGAATATATGATCGCCAGCGTCATGCAGAGCGTGATCGAGCAAAAGCGGGCCGTTTCCGGCGATGCCCTGGTGTTGGCCGATCACAATGGCTGGTATCTGATGCAGGGCGCGCTGTTCCAGATCGCCTTCTTCGCCTGCGTCCTGTTCATGGTCAGCACCCGCCTGTCGACCGATCTGCGCGAGAAGAACGAAGCCCTGTCGCGCGAGATCGAGGAACGCCGGCGGCTGGAAACCAAACTCAATGCGAGCCTGGAGGCCGAACGGGCGCTGCGCGAGGAACAGGCCGACTTCATGCGTGTGGTCAGCCACGAATTCCGTACCCCGCTCGCCATCATCCGCAACGCGACGGAGATGATCGGACTTGTCGGCGACAGGTCGCCCCAGGCGACGCGCGAACGCATCGCCGGCATCAGCGATGCGCTCAACCGGCTGTCCTCCCTCATCAACCGCTTCATGTCGGATGATCGGGACAACAGCTTCCAGCCGGAGTTGATGACGATCGGCTCCCTGTTGCTCGACCTGCAGCTGCATTTCAGGATGACCAACCAGGGCGACCGGCTGAACCTTGCCGCGGACGACGAACGGACTTCGCTTCTGGCTGACCCGGAAATGCTGACGACCGTCATCATCAATCTCATCGACAATGCGCTCAAATATTCGCCCGAAGACCAGCCGATCGACATCGACATGCACCGGCGCGACCGCGATCTGATCATCCGCGTCCGCGACCGCGGCATCGGCATTCCCGCAGGCGAACTGCACAAGATCGGGCGGCGCTTCTTCCGGGGCAGCAATGCGGCGACGCGCAGCGGGACCGGCCTCGGGCTCTATACCTCGCGCAAGCTGCTTGCCTATCACGGCGGAACGCTGCAACTGGTTGCCAATGAAGACCGGGGAATGACGGCGATCATATCCCTGCCCCTGCCCGCAACGGAGGCGGCGCGATCCTTCACGGAGCGGGTGACGGCATGACGCATATTCTCATTGTCGAGGACGAACCGCGGCTGCGCACGGATATGGTGGATTTCCTGCATCTGAGCGGCCTTGCCGCCTCCGGCGTCGCCACGGCGGAGGAACTACGCGATGCGCTTTCCGGCCGCAAAACGCCGGCAGTGGTGGTTCTCGATGTCGGACTGCCCGACGGAAACGGCTTCGAACTCGCCGCCGAAATACGCCGCAGCCACGCCTGCGGCATCATCATGCTGACCGCATTGAGCGACAGCGACGACCGGATCCGCGGCTTCGACAGCGGCGCCGATATCTATCTGGTCAAGGACAGCACGCTGCGCGAGATCGAAGCGGCGATCCGCAGCCTGCTGCGCCGCACCGGCGATCTCCCCGCAATGACCGGCAATGACGATCGGTGGACCCTCGACGGCACCGGCTGGCTATTGACCGCGCCAAGCCAGGAAACGCTGAAGCTGACCGCCGCCGAATTCGCCTTCATGAATATACTTTGCAGCCGCGGCGGCGAGGTCTGCCCTCGCGACGAACTCGTCGAGATGCTGGCGCGCCCCCGGTCGACCTTCGACAACCGGCATCTCGACGCGGTCGTCAGCCGGCTGCGCCGAAAGATCGAGGCGCGCACGAACCTACCGGCGCCGATCAAGGTCGTCTACGGCGTCGGCTACATGTTCACCGCGTCGATCGCGGCCCGGAACGGCGGCCAGGGCCGAAGCGGGCGATAGAACTTCTGCCGACCGAAGTCGATAAAATTGAGAAAGACGTCTACGCCGGGGCCATCTAAATTGAGGCCGTAGGATCTGCTATTCGCATCGCTGAGCAACGAGGGCGGCTGTTGCTTGCAAACAAGATGTTGAGAGCATCGGCAGCTTGCGGCAGACTGCAACCGAGTGTCGTGGAACCTGATGGAACCTGGAATGAACGGAATTGGCTATACGATGGTCGGCACGACGAACCTGCCGCGCGCATTGACGTTCTACGATTCGATATTTGCAGCAATGGGCCTCGATAGATGCTGGCGTGACGAGCGCTCAGCCTCCTGGGGCAAGTCCGACGACGAAAATTTCCCCCGTTTCTTTGCAGGCTACCCATACGATGGTGGTGAAGCCGGCGTTGGAAACGGAGCGATGACGGCCTTCTTGTGTGCCCCCGACCTGATCGACCAACTTCATGCGCTGGCGCTTGAAAATGGTGGAGTTTGCGAAGGCGCGCCAGGACGCCGTCCGCAATATGGTGATGGGTTCTACGGCGCATATGTTCGCGATCCAGACGGCAACAAGCTCGCCTTCGTCTGCTACGATGCGCCATAAGGTTCACCTGAGCGGTGAAGAATTTCACCGGCCGCCTTGACACACGAAGCAGTCATCGCAAAGGCCGCAGCTGAACGTCCGCAATGTGGCCGGCATCCGCCATCGGTGCGTCAAGGTAGATCGGGCTGCACCGTAGAAAAGGCGGCTCTCAGCGTCGCTTCATGACAGTGCGGAGATCGGCGCCAGTATCGCACCATAGAGGGCAATCGGCGGTGAATGGCGGAGAGGGAGGGATTCGAACCCCCGATGGGCTTGCACCCATGCCGCATTTCGAGTGCGGTGCATTCAACCACTCTGCCACCTCTCCGCGGGGCGTGGTCGGCCCTTGCGGGCGCGGCGAACACATAGCGATTGCGCCGCCGTGAAACAAGCGCTTTTCGCGACCCTCGACGGAAGTATCGCGAAGACACTTCATCGGGCGGGCAGCCGTTTCACGCAGGCTGGCTCTGCCGCGCACGTGACTTGCTGCCCGCCCCTCTCCTGACAACCTCCTGTCAGCACCGGACCTGCCGTGATGCCCCTGCCCTTTCCATCGGCGGGGACTCTCTCCATATTACGGCCATGGCCAAATCCCCGAGCAAGCGTCCAGCCGCGCCCGCTTCAGGCGCGCGTCAGCGCAAGACGATGATCACCGATTTCCTCGACGCGTCCGAGCCGCTGCACCCGGCTGGCTTCGGCGAAGCGCCGCAGGCGGATTTCGAGGGCGAGCCGCTGTCGGGCCCCGTCTCGGGATGGGCCGAGCAGATCGCGCGCGAAGCCGAGCAGGAGGGCCAGCCGATTGTCGACGGCGTCCGTCATCCGAGCGAAGCGGAGCAAGGCAGGCAGGCCGTCGCAGACGCACAGGACAAAACTCCGCGCGGCGGCGCAACCGCGAAGAAACGCATTCCCGAGCGTTCGTCCGCACCATCCAGAACGGCGCGCGGCACATCCATGGGCGGCGCGGCTTCGCCGAAGGAACGCGCGGCAGCCGGGTTGAACCCGGTCGCCGGCCTCGACATCGCGCTGGAAGATGCCGAGACGCTCAGCTCGTCGGGCGTCACCGCCACGGTGGCGGCGCTGTCGAAGCTGATCGAGGGCGGCGATCCGAACGTCAAGCGCGACGCCTGGGTGCCTCACCGCCCATCCCGCCCGGAGAAATCCGAAGGCGGCGTGGCGATCACGATGGCGACGGATTTCAAGCCTTCCGGCGACCAGCCCACCGCCATCGCCGATCTGGTCGAGGGCGTGAACCGGGCCGACCGCACGCAGGTGTTGCTTGGGGTCACCGGCTCGGGCAAGACCTTCACAATGGCCAAGGTGATCGAGGAAACGCAGCGCCCGGCGCTCATCCTCGCCCCGAACAAGACGCTGGCTGCGCAGCTCTACGGCGAGTTCAAGAGCTTCTTCCCCGACAACGCAGTGGAGTATTTCGTCTCCTATTACGACTATTACCAACCGGAAGCCTACGTGCCCCGGTCGGACACCTATATCGAGAAGGAAAGCTCCATCAACGAGCAGATCGACCGCATGCGCCACTCGGCCACGCGCTCGCTGCTGGAGCGCGACGACGTGATCATCGTCGCCTCCGTCTCCTGCATCTACGGTATCGGCTCGGTCGAGACCTATACGGCGATGACCTTCCAGATGCAGGTCGGCGACCGGCTCGACCAGCGCGCGCTTCTGGCCGACCTCGTGGCGCAGCAATATAAGCGGCAGGACATCAACTTCGTGCGCGGCTCCTTCCGCGTGCGCGGCGACACGATCGAGATCTTCCCGGCTCACCTTGAGGACCGCGCCTGGCGCATTTCCATGTTCGGCGACGAGATCGAGACGATCACCGAGTTCGACCCGCTGACCGGCCAGAAGACCGCCGATCTGAAGTCGGTGAAGATCTACGCCAACTCGCACTATGTGACGCCGAAGCCGACGCTGGCGCAGGCCATCAAGTCGATCAAGGAGGAGCTGAAGTTTCGCCTGGTCGAGCTGGAGAAGGCCGGCCGCCTGCTGGAGGCGCAGCGGCTGGAGCAGCGCACGCGCTTCGACCTGGAGATGCTGGAGGCGACGGGCTCCTGCGCCGGCATCGAGAACTATTCGCGCTACCTGACCGGCCGCAACCCCGGCGACCCGCCGCCGACGCTGTTCGAATATGTGCCGGACAACGCCATCGTCTTCATCGACGAGAGCCACGTCACCGTGCCGCAGATCGGCGGCATGTATCGCGGCGACTTCCGCCGCAAGGCGACGCTGGCCGAATACGGCTTCCGCCTGCCCTCCTGCATGGACAACCGGCCGCTGCGCTTCGAGGAGTGGGATGCCATGCGCCCGCTCACCGTCGCCGTCTCGGCCACGCCGGGCGGCTGGGAGATGGAGGAGGCCGGCGGCGTCTTCGCCGAACAGGTCATCCGCCCCACCGGCCTCATCGACCCGCCGGTCGAGGTGCGCCCGGCCAAGTCGCAGGTCGACGACGTGCTGGGCGAAATCCGCGAGACCACCGCCAAGGGTTACCGCACGCTCTGCACTGTGCTGACCAAGCGCATGGCCGAGGATCTGACCGAATATCTGCACGAGCAGGGCGTGCGCGTGCGCTACATGCACTCCGACATCGACACGCTGGAGCGCATCGAGATCCTGCGCGATTTGCGCCTCGGCGCCTTCGACGTTCTGGTCGGCATCAACCTGCTGCGCGAGGGGCTCGACATTCCCGAATGCGGCTTCGTCGCCATCCTCGATGCCGACAAGGAGGGCTTCCTGCGTTCGGAAACCTCGCTGATCCAGACCATCGGCCGCGCGGCGCGCAACGTGGACGGGAAAGTGATCCTCTACGCCGACAACGTGACCGGCTCGATGGAACGGGCCATGGCGGAGACCAACCGGCGCCGCGAGAAACAACTCGAATACAATACCGAGCACGGCATCACCCCCGAAAGCGTCAAGAAGAACATCGGCGACATCCTCTCCTCGGTCTATGAGCGCGATCACGTGCGGCCGGACATCTCCCAGCATGCAGACGAAGGCGCGCTGGTCGGCAACAATCTCAAGGCGCATCTGGAATATCTCGACAAGGAGATGCGCAACGCCGCCGCCGATCTCGACTTCGAGAAGGCCGCCCGCCTGCGCGACGAGATCAAGCGCCTGCGCGAAATGGAGCTCGCCATTTCCGACGACCCGCTAGCGCGGGAAGTGGAGATGCAGAGCCCCGTCTCCGGCCGGGAGAAGGGCAGGCATAACAAGGGCAAGGCAAAGCACCGCACGGTCGAGGAGCAGCAGGCGATCGACGCGCGCATCGCCGCCCGCGAAGCGGAAGCAGCCGAACGCGCCGCACGGCCCAACCTGTTTCGCAAGCCGGAGCTGGACGAGATGGGCACCAGCGGCGACCACGCCGTGCCGGCGGGTAAGGAGAGCCTGTTCCGCAAGCAGGGCCACCGCGAAGCGCACGATCCGGACTATGGCGCGCCGACCGATGGCAAATCCCTGTTCCGCAAGAACGACCTGGACGAGATGACCGTCGGCCGTACCGAAAAACCCATGCCCGGCAAGACCCCTGCCAAGGCGGACGACAGCGCCATCGTCCAGCGCAAACGCGCCGGCATCGGATCGTATGAAGACCCGGCGGATGAGAAGCGCGCGAAGCGGTCGAGGAAGACCGGACGGCCGGGGCGCTGAAGCGCGGTCGCGTCTTATGCCGCCCATCATCCCGCTGCCGCCACCATCTCCGCTTTCGCCAATCGCAAGCGTAGTAAAGGGGACTGCGAGGATGCGGACCGCTTTCTTCTCCACGTTCACGGGGAGAAGTGCCCGGCAGGGCGAGCAGCACAAACGGTGCCCATGACGCACAAAAGACGCGACCACACTTCAGCGCCCAACCGGCCCGCTTCTTCCAAAATCGGCCACCGCACTTCGGCTTGGCACAGCCGCCCTTCCCTCGCCCGCCGCGCGGTGCCATAGCTTCCGGCGCGCCGCCAGCCTGCGGCGCATGGGAGGAATCATGGCTTCATCGGAACTGCATCTCGTCGTCGATGCGAAGAACAGGATCGGCGAGAAGCCTGTCTGGTGCGACCGCTCGCAAAAACTATGGTGGATCGACATTTACGGCCCCGCCGTGCTGTCGCTCGATCCCAAAACCGACAAGGTCGAGACCTTCACCCTCCCCGGAAAGACGATCGGCTATCTCCAGCTCGCGGCCGGCGGAACCGGTCCATCCTTCGTCATCGCGCAGGAAGATGGTCTTTTCGCCTGGACGCCCGGCGGCGAGCGCCGTTTCCTCGTCTCGCCCGAGCCCGGCGCGCCCGACATGCGCCTCAATGACGGCGTCTGCGACCGCGAAGGCCGGCTGTGGCTCGGCTCCATGCGCGAGGCCGAGCGCAAGCCGGACGGATCGCTCTGGTGCGTCGAGCCAGATGGCAGCGTCAGCCGCCACGCCGAAGGCATCACCATTCCCAACAGCCTCGCCGTAAGCCCCGACGGCGGCACGCTCTATTTCACCGACACGATGGCGCAGGTCATCTGGGCCTATGACTGCGCCAAAGGTAAGCCATCGCTGACCAATCGCCGCGTCTTCGTCGACGTTCAAGGCCAGCCCGGCCGGCCCGATGGCGCGACCGTCGATGCCGAAGGTTTCCTGTGGAGCGCGGAATTTTCCGGCCACCGCGTCGTGCGTTATGCGCCGGATGGACGGGTCGACCACGTGGTCGAACTGCCGGTGCGCAATGTCACCTGCGTCGGCTTCGGCGGCCCGGCGCTTGACCGGCTCTACATCTCGACCGCTTCCTTCGGGCTGGACGATGCCGCGCGCGCCGCGCAGCCGCTCGCCGGCGGACTTTTCATGATCGAACCCGGCGTCAGGGGGCTGCCCGAGCCGCGCTTCGCCTTCAACTCCGGAAGGGCCTGACATGCCGCGCATCGACGAACTTTTCTCCGTCGCCGGACAGGGCGTCATCGTCACGGGCGCCGCCAGCGGCATCGGCTTCGCCATCGCCGAGGTCTTGGCGGAGAACGGCGCGCGCCTCGGCCTGATCGACATCGCGCCGGATGCGCTGGACGCCGCCGCAGGCAGGCTGGCCCGCTTCGGCAATCAGGTCGAGACGCATGTGGCGGACCTGACCGACCGTGCGGCCGCCTTTGCGGCGCTCGATGCGCTGCACAACCGGCTGGGGCGGCTCGACACGGTCTTTGCCAATGCCGGCGTCAGCGGCGGTCCGGGCTTCCTCGACGCGACGGGCAAGCGCCCGCCCGAGCGCCGCTTCGAGAATATCGATCCGGCCGTGCTGGACCGCGTGCTCAAGGTGAATATCGCCGCCTCCTTCTATACGATCCAGGCGGCCGTGCCGCATATGCGCGCCGCGGGCGGCGGACATATCGTCGTCACCAGCTCGATTTCCGCCCACAAGACCGAGACCATCGTCGGCGCGGCCTATGTCGCCTCCAAGGGCGGCACCGGCATGCTGGTACGACAGGCGGCGCATGAGCTTGCCGCCGACCGCATCACCGTCAACGCCATCTCGCCGGGGCCGATCGTCACCAATATCGGCGGCGGGCGCCTGCACGATATGGCGACGCAGGAGTTGGTCGGCCGCTTCACCCCGCTCGGCCGCATCGGCACGCCGGCCGACCTGCAGGGCGCGGCGATCTTCCTAGCCTCCCGCGCCAGCGACCACATGACCGGCGCCGAGATCGTCATCGATGGCGGGACGACGCTCGGTCCGGTGGTCATCCCGCCGCCCGCCGCCTGAACGCGGCTTAGTCGATCGTCTCGAAGCGCATTTCTCCGGCGTGGAGAAAACAGCGCTTGTTGAAAAGCGTGAGATCGAGCGGATTGGCCAGCCGCACATCGCCGATATCCGGGCAGGATCGGGCCGCCAGATCGAAGCTGCGATCGACCTGCGAAAGGAAGACGAGCAGAAGACCTTTCTGGCGCGCCAGCAAGCGCAGTGCCGAGACCTGCGTGGCGAGGTCGGGATGGTCGCGTTTCCTGTCGAGCAGTTGCAGATAGTCGATCACCGCCAGCGTGCCGCGCGGCATGCCGGCCAGCCTTGCCGCGATGTGATCGGCGCAGATCGCATCGGAATCGTCGAACAGGAACCGGTCTTCGAAGCGGGCGGCATCGATGCCCAGCGCGGCAAAGCGCCCGGCAATGTCGCGCACCGTATATTCAAGCGTGAAAAAAGCCGCCCGACGGCCCGATTTCATCGCTTCGCCCGCGATTTCGAGGCCGAGCAGTGTCTTGCCCTGGCCCGGCCGGGCGCCGATCAGCAGCATGTCGCCCTCGTCCAGCGACATCCAGATCCGGCCCGCGCGCGATGCCGGCGCGATGCGGGTGGCCGCAAGAAGGCTCCAGTTCGTGAAGCCCTCCGACATGGCGATGCGATCGAGCGCGGCGTGAAGGGGAATCCGCTCGCGCCTCGCCATCAGGCGGGCGGCGCGTTTGAGTTGATGGACAGGCGTAGAGAGCTGCATTCAAACTTCCTGATACGGGCCTGTAACGCAATCCCTCCTCATGCGCGGCTCGAACAGTCGGTTCGCGGAATGAACTGAGCCCTGCATGATGAATGCTCTCCCGGCGGAGGGGGGAGGCGCGGGCAGCGCCTGCGCAAATTATACAGGGCAACGAGCTGATTCGAAACCGGGGAACAGTTGGATCGTGTGGTCACTCCGATCATCACCCGCCGCGTAGCTGCAAAAGAAAGGGACGCGACCCTGCGGTCGCGCCCCTTCATTTCGCCATGTCGGATCAGGTCACGGGCAACGCGCGACATATTCGCGACCACGGCGGTCGCGATAGATGCAACGGCCCGGCTCGCTGGCCTGCCCGATGAGGGCACCCGCGGCAGCGCCGACAATACCGCCAACGGCCGCGCCGGCAACGCTGTTTGATGCAACGCCGCCAATGACGGCGCCACCGGCACCGCCGATCGCCGCGCCGCGCTCGGTCGCCGTGCAACCGGCCACCAGCGCCACAGCGCCCAGTGCGAACAGAATGTTCCTCATTTCACCTTCTCCTTGAATATCAAATGCCCCTCGCTAACACGCCACTGCAAAAAAGGTTCCAGTGGCATATGCACGGGCTCCATCGGCGCGAAGGACCGGCTGCAACCCTTACCCGCTGTTTGCGGGCTTTATGGCGATCTTTTGATCGAAGCGAAAATAGATGCGCCCTGCCGGGATGGGGTACCCGGCAGGGCGCGTCGCGCGAGACGCAAAAAGCGTCAGGTCCGCCGCGACTGACGGCCAAAGGAGGCTAGCCGTCATTCCGTCTCGGCTCGGCCACATGGACCAGAGCCATCGAGATTACATAGTCGAGAAACTGCATCGAAGGACTGGGAATCGCCGTTGCGGCAAGTTCCTTCGCCTCTTCAAGCAGACTCTCGATGCGTCGGAGGATCTCGGTGTCCGCGTCCTCCGACGCCGACGTCTTCACGCCGCCAGTCCCATGTCGAGAGGGGTGCTGGCCGTCCAGAAGCGCCGGTAGAGCGATTCATCGATCCCCATCGCCTTGCGCATGCTGGCAAGGAAGCCGTCCGATATCTCGAATGCACCGCAGCATACGGGGCGAACACCGAAGCCGTCGGCCCGGCCGAGTTCCTCGATGCGGGCGCCGGATCGCATATAGATGCGCTTCATCTGCGGCTCGTAGTTGGACAGCACCGTATGGATGCCGTGCTGGATCGCGCATTCCGCAGCGGCCAGACAGAGCAGGCCGAAGCCGCGCGCCTGGTCGGTGCCGGGAAAATCCCGGGCGACGCGCGGCGCGTCGATGCAGGTGCGGGTTGCCTCCCAAATACCCGGTCCGATGAGGCCGGCCGCATCCGGGAAGGTGCGGCGGAACACGTCATAGAGCAGTGTCGGGCCGGTGGTGGGCATGAGGCGCATGGCGCCGTAGAGCGTCTGGGCGTCGTCGGAGACCCAGAGCAGATAGACCGGGCTCAGCTCGTCATAGGAGTCGCGCTCCATATTGCCGCGAACCGGAACATCCCACTGCAATTCGTCGTGAAACACGCGCTTGCGCAGACGGAACATCTGGTCGAGCAGATGCGAATACTGAACGTATTGATGCGCCTGAAGTGTGATGAACATTGGTGCGTTCCCCATAACGACGTTGCCAATGACGCCATTATGAGCGGGCCGCCCGACTTGGAAATCCGGAGCAATTGCCCCCCCGAAAACGGGGGGCTGACATTACGGGTTGATGAGCCGGAGCTTGATCGCCTTGGCCACGGCCTGTGTCGTCGAGGCACAGTCGAGCTTCAACCGCGCGACGTCGAGATAGTTCCGGACCGTATGTTCCGATATGCCGAGAATCGCACCGATCGACTTCTGATCCTTGCCCTGCGCCGCCCAGATCAGGCATTCGAGCTCGCGCTTCGTCAGATCCGGCACGGGGTCGCTTTCGCCATGGATCTCGGCGATGGCCATGCGGTGGACCTTGAATGCCAGTTCGGCAATGCCCGGCCCGTCCTCGCGGATGAAGGCATCCCATTCCCTGTCCGGCAGGCGCGAAGCGACGGAGAACAGCGCGCGGCGCGCCACCTTGTCGATCACCGGCACCGACCAGCCATGCCCGCCAAGCCCGTGCGCCTGGAAATCCACGAACAGGTCATTAGCCTGTTCGGTAAGCGTCAGCTCACGCCAGTCGAAGGGCAGCATGCGCTGGAAACCCTCGACCACGACCGGATCGACGCGGATATAGCCGCGCAGCAGGTAGCGGGTGAGCCATTCCGCCGGATAGGTGCTCTTCACGTAAGGCGCGTCGAGGATTCCGCCGACGACGCGGGAGAACTGATATGTCGCGTGGTCGAGCTGGTAAGTGTCGCGGATCGCGAACACCGCCTCCTCGACCGATGAGGCACGCCCGATCGCTTCAAATGCCTGGGCGTATGCCGATGATCGCGATAACATTCCCTCGGGCTTTCCTCTCACGCCGCGCCTTTCTGGCGCACTTCGTTGACTTGGGCAAGTGTCAACCCCCCGGAAACGGGGGGTTGGACTCGCAGCAGGGATATGCTTTGCGTCTGGTGCCGATGGAGAGTCTATCTTTGCACGCGCACAATATCGCCTTTTGCCAGGACCACGACACGTTGGCGGACAGGGATCTGCTGGCGGATGCTGTCGCGAACCTGCAGGACGTCTGGGGGGACCTCGCTCCCGCCGAAGCGCTGACGCGCGCGCTGGTTGCCGAGCGCACCGAGAACCGGGAAATGGCGCTGCGCTGGACGCGCGTCTATCTCGCCTGCGTCAGCCGCAACTGATGTTCCTGCGTTCCCTTGTCGCGGCGCGCTTGCAGCAGAAGACACGACGTGGCATATATGGCGATGTTCGGGCTTTGCTGACCCGGAGACTGGAACGTATATTGAACGACCTTTCCCCGTCATCGTGAAATCTCGACCACTGCGAAACTGTGCAAGTGGCACAGACGCTTTCAAACGGGAAAAGGAGTTTCCCTATGTCTCAGACCGGCACCGTCAAGTTCTTCAACACCACCAAGGGTTTCGGCTTCATCACCCCCGACGGTGGCGCCAAGGACGTTTTCGTCCACATTTCCGCAGTCGAGGCTTCCGGCCTGCGCACGCTCGTTGATGGCCAGAAGGTCACCTTCGACGTCGAGCCGGACCGCATGGGCAAGGGCCCCAAGGCGGTCAACCTCAAGGCTGCCTGAGGTCATTCAGCGATCTGATCGCCAGAAAGGGCGCGCCGGCAACGGCGCGCCCTTTCTGCTTTGAAGGCCGGCGTCGGCGCAGCCACCTATTGCGGCTTCAACTTTCGGCTTACGCATGGCGGCGAGGCAAAGACAGGCCACACGGCCAAGACCTTCGTAAAAACAACACACTACGTCGTAATACAGGCTTTCCCAGGCCTGCTGCGCCATCCAACGCTTCGGCAAAGCGAATAATGGGCTGCCCGGCAGAGGCCCGGCCTCACAAAACTTTCGCTTGCCCTTTTCCAAAAATACGGGACTAATTTCGCGGTTCGGGCATTTGCCGGCCCGGAGACTGGAATAGCCTGATCCCGGAGAAGCAGATTGAAAGGCTCCGGGCGGCTCGTCGAAAAGAAGGTCTGGCAGGACCCTGCGACGATGCAAACTGTTTCTTCTCCCCGTGTAAAGGACCTGGAATGCGCTGCCTTTGGGCCAGCGGAAAGTGTTGGTGGGAGATAAGGAGCATCCCATGCCGCAGAGTGGAACGGTAAAATTCTTCAATCACGCGAAGGGCTTCGGCTTCATCACGCCGGATGACGGCAACAAGGACGTGTTCGTCCATATTTCCGCTGTCCAGGCATCCGGCCTGCCGGGCCTCGAAGACGGCCAGAAGGTCAGCTTCGACACCGAGCCGGACAAGCGCGGCAAGGGGCCGAAGGCGGTGAATCTCTCCGTCATGTAACTGTCGGCCGGTCCGTGCGCAGCCCTGCTGCCGGGACAGTCGAGGCCGTCATTCCGGGCACTGCAAATGCCGGCGGGGCAAGGCCGCCGGCTGAAATTCGTATTGGATCGACCGTCCCTACAAAATGGTCCGGTCGGCCTGGCGCCGGTGCCGCCGTTCAGCCTGCATTCAGGCAGCATCTCCTAGATTTTCCGACAACGCGCCAGATCACATGGCGCCGGGTCGGAGAAAGACATGCACCGCATTCTGAAAAATCTCATCCTGACGACCGCCGTTGCTGCAACGACGCTTTCGCTCATGCCGATGGCCGAGGCAGGCGAGCACTGGCGCGGCCATCACGGCCGCCGGCCGGTCGTCGAACATCGCCACGACAATGCGGGCAATCTCGTCGCCGCCGGCATTCTGGGACTGGCTGTCGGCGCCATCGTGGCCAGCGCTTCCCGCCCCGAACCGGCCTATCAGGACGAGTATGACCGCAACCCCTATCGCCATCCGCGCCCCAGCGCCGATCGCGATTACTTCCCGCAACCGCCGGCGCCGCATTATGTCGACAGTGACTATGACGACTATGCCGGCGGCATCGAGCCATGGTCGCGCGGCTGGTATCAATACTGCGTGGACCGCTACCGCAGCTTCAATCCGCGCACCGGCACCTACACCACCTATGGCGGCGAGCAGCGCTTCTGCGTCGCGGACTGATCGAACGGGGGCCGGGAGGACGCCTCCTTTCGGCTCGACCCCTGCTCAGGCGAGGAACGGGTTGCCGCGCCGCTCGTCGCCGAAGCGTCCGCCGGGGCCATGGCCGCAGATGAAGCCGATATCGTCGCCCAGCGGCAGCAGCTTTTCCTTGATCGAACGGATCAGCGCCGCATGGTCGCCGCCAGGCAGGTCGGTGCGTCCGATCGATCCCTGAAACAGGACATCGCCGACATGGGCGAATTTCGCCGCCCGGTTGTAGAAGACGACGTGGCCGGGGGCATGGCCCGGACAGTGAAGCACCTCGAAATTGTGCTCGCCGAATGACACGGTCTCGCCCTCGGTGAGATAGCGGTCGGGAACGCAGTTGCGCACGCCGCCTTCGACGCCGAAGCGCGCGCCCTGCGCCTCCAGATTGGCGAGCAAAGGCGCATCGGCCTCATGCGGCCCGACAATGTCCACGCCAAGCGCATCCTTCAGATCCATTGCGCCGCCTGCATGGTCGATATGGCCATGCGTGATCCAGATCGCTTCCGCGGTGATTCCATTGTCCCGCAGCGCGGCGAGGATATTGTCGACATCGCCGCCGGGATCGACCACGACGCCGCGCTTCGTCTCCTCGTCGAACAGAATGGTGCAATTCTGCTGGAACGGGGTGACTGGGATGATTCCGGCACGCAACTGCCCCATGAGCGCCTCCTATGGCAAGCGGGTCCGGATGGAGGGCTATCCGCGGGCGCCGTGCGATGCAACCGCTATCACAGGCCGCGACTGTTGCTGTTCGCTCGCAGTGATTCGCTACGGATGCGGGGAGCGTGGCAACGGCTCCCTCCCCGCAATCCAGCTTGGTTAGGCCCTGACTTGGTCAGGCGCGGCCCATCGACTTCATGATGGCCCCGACGATACCCGTCAGCACGGCGCCGCCGGCGAC
This sequence comes from Rhizobiaceae bacterium, assembly GCA_035555795.1. GTDB lineage: Bacteria > Pseudomonadota > Alphaproteobacteria > Rhizobiales > Rhizobiaceae > RCIO01. Next base: position 153,454 of record DATMGE010000084.1, read on the forward strand.
ACCGCCAACCGCATCGCCCAACAGGCCGCCCATTGCACCCGCCGTAGCGGGATCGCCCAGCAATGCGCCGAGAATCTGGCCGCCGGCCACGCCGCCAATGGCGCCGCTCAGCAACTTCGGCAGTTGCGACATGGCGGCCTGCTGGACAGCTGCGCCGACAGCCTGGCCACCGATGACGCCGGTCACGATCTGGACGATGATGGGTAGGAGCGTTTCCATGTTTAGTCCCCTCGAGTGGAGCCGGCAGTAATACCGGCCAGCGGATGAGAATGCGGAATGCGCCAAATGTCAAAAAAATTAGACTTTAGGCACATGGAAACTTCCGGAGACAGCAACCCTGCCGCCAACTATTCAGCCGCCACGGCCTTCGGCGTCACCTCCCGCGAATAGTCGTCCATGAGCGTGCGGCTGACGTCGCCAACCGTGAATCTATAGTGGCCGATCTCGGAGACCGGCGTGACTTCCGCCGCCGTGCCGGTGAGAAAACACTCCTCGAAGCCGGCCATTTCCTCCGGCATGATCGCGCGCTCATGCAGGCGATAGCCGCGGCGGCGGATGAGATCGATCACGGTGCGGCGGGTGATTCCATCGAGGAAGCAATCCGGCGTCGGCGTATGGATCTCGCCATCCTTCACGAAGAACACATTGGCGCCCGTCGCCTCGGCGACCCGGCCGCGCCAGTCCAGCATCAGCGCATCGGCATAGCCCTTGGCCTCGGCGGCGTGCTTGGAGATGGTGCAGATCATGTAGAGGCCGGAAGCCTTCGCCTTCGACGGCGCCGTCAGCGGGTCGGGGCGGCGATAGTCGGCCATGTCGAGCCGGATGCCCTTGAGCTTCTGCGCCGGGTCGAAATAGCTCGGCCACTGCCAGATGGCGATGGCGAGGTTGATGCGATTGTCTGGCGCCGAAACGCCGAGCGATTCGGAGCCGCGCCAGGCGATCGGCCGCACATAGGCATCCTGGAACCCCTGCTTGCGCAGGAGCTGCCGGCAGGCCTCGTCGATCTCCGCAACCGAATAGGGAATGGTGAAGCCGAGGATGCGCGCGGATTCATGCAGGCGCTCGGTATGTTCCGTCAGCTTGAAGATCTCGCCGCCATAGGCGCGCTCACCCTCGAAGACCGCGCTCGCATAGTGAAGGCCATGCGTCAGCACATGCACCCTGGCATCCGCCCACGGCAGGAAAGCGCCGTTCATCCATATAAAACCGTCTTGTTGGTCGAAAGGTTTTGCTGCCATTCCTTGCCTCCCGGAAGAATATGTTCCTTATGGTTTCAAGAGTTGCGGAATGACGACCCGTCAGGTCGGCAAGCCGCGGATCAGCGCGCATCAGACGAGGCGGAGATTGAAGGAAATTCCAGCATGGGGCCGCAACCTGCGCCTTTTCGTTCGCATTTCGCCGAAAAGCTTGCCAAAAATTACTGTTCAACGAAAAATATGTCAACAAGGCTGACGTAATTTGCAAACGCCCGCCAAAGCAGCCGTCAGGCACAAGGTCGCCGTCCCGCTCAAACCCGAGACGGTCGACGAGAACGACATCGACTTCACCATCATCGAGCTTCTCTTCTTCGCCTATCGCGACTTCACCTCCGACCCCGACATGATCCTCACGCACTACGATTTCGGGCGTGCGCATCACCGCGTGCTGCATTTCGTCAACCGGATGCCGGGACTGACGGTTGCGGAGCTTCTCGATGTGCTGAAAATCACCAAGCAGAGCCTGGCGCGGGTGCTGAAGCAGCTCATCGACACCGGCCACATCATGCAGGTGCAGGGCGAGCGCGACCGGCGCCAGCGGGAGCTTCACCCCACCGCCAAGGGCCGGGCGCTGGCGCTTGCCCTTGCCGCGCCGCAATCCCGCCGCATCAGCGATGCACTTCGCACGCTTGAGACGGCCGACAGGACCGTTGTCGAGCAGTTTCTGAAGGCGATGGTCAATCCCGAACTCCGGGAGCAGATCGACAAGTTGCCGACGAAGAACCCGAACAGCCCCATGGGAGGGAGTTGAGATGAGCCAGACCCCCACTGGCGTGCCCGAGGATGATGCACCCCACATTCTCATCGTCGATGACGACACCCGCATCCGCCGCCTGCTCAGCCAGTTCCTCACCGAGAACGGCTTTCGCGTGACGATGGCGGGAACGGCGGCCGAGGCGCGCCGGCGGCTGGAAGGCCTCGATTTCGACCTCCTGGTACTGGACGTGATGATGCCCGGCGAGAACGGGGTCGACCTGACGCGTGCGCTGCGCGAAACGCGCGACGTTCCGATCCTGATGCTGACGGCGCTGTCCGAGACCGAAGCCCGCGTCACCGGGCTGGAAGCCGGCGCCGACGACTATCTTCCCAAGCCATTCGATCCGCGCGAGCTCGTCCTGCGCATCAACAACATCCTTCGCCGCGGCGGCCCCGCGCCGGCGCTGAAGGTGGAGCAGATCGTCTTCGGCCCCTATTCCTTCCAGATCGCGCGCCGCGAGCTCAAGCGCGGCGGCGAGACGCTGCGCCTGACAGACCGCGAGCAGGAAATCCTGGCGATCTTCGCCGAGCGCGCCGGCGAGACCATCCCGCGCCACGAGCTCGTCGGCAACGATGCCGAGGTCGGTGAAAGGACGATCGACGTCCAGATCAACCGGCTGCGCCGCAAGATCGAGCGCGATCCCTCCAATCCCGTCTGGCTGCAGACGGTGCGCGGTGTTGGTTACCGGCTGAGCGTCGAATAGGCTGGGGCGGCCGGGACAAGCCCGGCAGTCGCGGAGTAACATGGCAACGATGGAGCAGCCGACAGTCGGATCCACGCAGCGGGCACCGCGTCATCGGTTGCCGATACGCCTGTCGCGATCATGGCTGCGCCTGCGCCGGTTCGCAGCGCGCTATCTGCCCAAGCGGCTTTATGCGCGCTCGCTCATCATCGTGATCGCGCCGATGATCCTGCTTCAGTCGATGGTCGCCTTCGTCTTCATGGAACGCCACTGGCAGACCGTGACGGTGCGGCTTTCCTCGGCCGTCACGCGCGATATCGCGGCGATCATCGACATGATCGAGACCTGGCCCACCCAAGAAGGCTACAGCGAGATCACCCGTATCGCGCAGGACCGGCTGCTGCTGAAGATCGACATCCTGCCCCCCGATCCGCTGCCGCCGCCGGGGCCGAAGCCGTTCTTCTCCATTCTCGACCAGGCCCTGAGCTCCGAAATCCTGCGCCAGATCAACCGGCCCTTCTGGATCGACACGGTCGGCAACTCCAACATCATCGAAATCCGCGTCCAGCTCGAAAACAACGTGCTGCGGGTCTTTGCCCGGCGCAGCCAGGCCTATGCCTCCAACACCCATATCTTCCTGCTATGGATGCTCGGCACCTCGCTGGTGCTGATCGCCATCGCCGTCGCCTTCCTGCGCAACCAGATCCGCCCGATCCTGCAACTGGCCGAGGCGGCCGAGAGTTTCGGCAAGGGCAGGCCGATGCCGGCCGGCTTCGAACCGCGCGGCGCCGAGGAGGTGCGGCGCGCCGGCCATGCCTTCATCGAGATGCGCGAGCGCATCGAGCGACAGATCGAGCAGCGCACGGCGATGCTGACCGGCGTCAGCCATGACCTGCGCACCATCCTGACCCGGTTCAAGCTGCAGCTCGCTCTGTCGCGCTCGCGCATCGACACCGATGCGCTGAACCAGGACATCGACGACATGCAGTCGATGCTGGAGGGCTATCTGGCCTTCGCCCGCGGCGATTCCGCCGAGGACGCCGGCGCCTTCGATCTCAAGGCCTATTTCGACAAGCTCACGGAAGAGGCCAAGCTGCGCAAGCGCAAGCTGACCGTCGAGCTCGAAGGCGATCCGGAGGTCGTCGTGCGCGCCAACGCCTTCGGCCGGCTGCTCGGCAACCTGATCGGCAACGCCTTCCGCTATGCGCGCACCGTCCATGTCGCGGCGCATCACATGGATGGCATGCTGGCCGTCACCATCGACGACGATGGCCCCGGCATACCGCCCGACAAGCGCGAGCACGTGTTCAAGCCCTTCGTGCGGCTCGACGAGGCGCGCAACCAGGATTCGTCGGGAACCGGGCTCGGCCTTTCCATCGCGCGCGACATCGCGCGCAGCCACGGTGGCGACATCATGCTGGGCGAAAGCCCCATGGGCGGATTGCGTGCCGTCATCAGGATACCGGCCTGATGGCGCAGGCTCCGGCGCGCATCGTCTGGTCCATCGGCCGGCTGCCGCTTGAGCCCGACATGCATATGCTGGAAATCGGCGGCGGTCCGGGCGTCGCCGCATCGCTTCTCGCCCAGCGCATGACCGGCGGATCGCTCACCGTCATAGACCGCTCGCCGATCGCAACCGAAAGGACGCGCGCGCGGCTCGCCGCACTGTCACCGCCGGTTCCGGTGAATGTGGAAACCTGCGCCATCGAAACCTTCGCGGCTCCCGCCGGCAGCTTCGACCTCGTCTATGCGATCAACGTCAACCTCTTCTGGCTGAAGGCCGGCCCTGCGCTTGCCAATGTGGCGAGAATCCTGCGGCCGCATGGCCGGCTGCATCTGTTCTACGAGCCGCCGAGCCGGCAACGCAGCTGGGAGATGCTGCCGATCCTGCGTGAGCACCTGGCGGGCGGCGGCTTTACGGTCGAAGACGAAGTCGTCGCGCCGATCGGCGGCGCCTGGGGCGTCCATTTTTGCGCCGCCGGAACCTGAACCACAGCGAGCTGCTGCACTCAGGAACAAATGCCGGAGTCCTCCGCCCCGGTTATATGCATGCCGGGCGATTACCTTCCGCATCGAAAGATGCTCTAAGAGCGCGCATATCAGCCTTGCGAGTCTCATACATTGTCCAAAGCCGGTTCTACCCTCTCCCCTTTGTCCCACAGCCTTTTCCTGACCATGTGGCTTGCAAGCATGACGGGGAACTTCGGCAATATGGTCCAGTCGGTCGGTGCCTCGTGGCTGATGACCGACCTCGATGGCCGCGCGGACATGGTCGCGCTGGTGCAGACGGCGGTGAACGCCCCGGTCATGCTGCTGGCGCTTGTCGGCGGCGCGATCGCCGACCTTTATGACCGCCGCACCGTGATGCTCAGCGCCCAGTCGATGATGGCGACGATCTCCATCCTGCTGGCGGTGATGACGTGGTTCGGCCATACCGGCCCCTGGCTGCTCATCGGCTTCACCTTCGCGATCGGCGTGAGCATGGCCTTCTACAATCCGTCGGGCCAGGCCAGCGTGTCGCGGATCGTGCCGCGCGGCGAGATCGCCGGCGCGGTGAGCCTGAACATTCTGGGCTTCAACGTCGCCCGCACGCTGGGCCCGGCCATCGGCGGCGTCATCGTGGCATTCGGCGGCGCCATTGCCGCCTTCATCTTCAACGCAGCCGCGTGCCTCACGGCCGCGATCATCCTCTTCTTCTGGCGTCCGCCCGTCGAGCCGCGCGCGCCCGGCCAGAAGACCCGCATCCTGGCGGCCATCATCGAAGGCCTGCGCACGACCTACAATATCCTGCCGCTGCGCACGACCATGCTGCGCTGCTTCACCTTCACCCTGACGGGCAGCGCCATCTGGGCCTTGATGCCGCTCGTGGTGCGCGACATCGTCGGCGGCGGCCCGCAGCAGTTCGGCCTGCTCCTGGCCGCGCTCGGCCTGGGTGCCGTGCTGGGTGCTGCCGTCAGCCACGAGATTCGCCGCCGGGTGGACAGCGAATGGCTGGTGCGGATCGCCGGCGCGATGGTCGGCATCGGCCTGATCGTCGTGTCGATGGGCCCCGGCTTCCCGGTCACCTTCGCCGTTCTCGTCCTGTCGGGCGCCGCCTGGGTGCAGGCCCTGTCGGGCTTCAGCGTCGCCGGTCAGATGTGGGCGCCGCGCGCGGTCGTCGGGCGCGTGATGGCCACCAACAGCACGATGCTGTTCGGCGGACTGGCGATAGGAAGCTGGATCTGGGGCCATCTGGCGGAGAGTTTCGGTGTCGCTCCGGCGATCGCCACTTCAGGCGTCGCAATGTGCCTGCTCGGGCTCCTGGGACTCGTTTTCCCACTGGCCCCGACCCGCGACGCGCCGGGTGAATAGCATTTGCAGCCGGACGAACGGGCAGGTTCAGAAAAGCCGTCCGCCGTCCGGCACCTTGCGGTCGATCGCGCCGAGCACGACCGCGCCGTTCTCGTCTGGAAAGCCCAGCGTCAGCACTTCCGACATGAATTTCCCGATCTGGCGCGGCGGGAAATTGACCACCGCCATGACCTGCCGGCCGACAAGGCTCTCCGGCGCATAATATTTGGTGATCTGCGCCGATGACTTCTTCACGCCGATGACCGGCCCGAAATCGATGCGCAGCTTGATCGCCGGCTTGCGCGCCTCGGGAAAGGGCTCCGCCTCGACGATCGTACCGGCGCGGATATCGACCTTCTCGAAATCCGCGTAGCCGATCTGCGGCGCCATTTCCCCGGCGGACATTGTCAGGCGTTTCCGTGCGTCTCGAACAGGACGTTTGACAGCGCCTCGCGCGCCGACACACCGGACCAGATGACGAACTGGAACGCCTGGAAATAGCATTCGCAGGCTTCGAGCGCGCTGTTGAGCAGCACCTCCACCTGCTGGCTCGTCGGCTCCGCCCCGCCCGACAGCAGCAATGCTTGCCGGAACATGATCGCGCCCTCCTGCTCCCACAGGTCGAAATGGCCGAACAGCATCTGCTCGTTGATGAGCGACAGGAGGCGCATCACCTCCAGCGTGCGGGTCTCGGGCACCTTGATGTCGAAGGCGCAGGCCAGATGCAGCGCCTCGAAATCTTCCATCCAGGAGAAGGAGACATGATAATCTGTCCATGTGCCGGCAACGGATATGCCGATCTCGTCATCGCCGCTGCGCTCGAAGGACCAGTCATTGGTCTGCGCGACATGTTCGATCACATCGACAGGATGCAGCTCGCGCGCAATCTCGAGTTCGATAAGGCTCATCAGGCAAGACTTCCCCGTTCGTGGAAACGCCCCTCGACGCCCCCGGTCAAAATGCCACTCGTTTACTGAACCCGGTCCCCATACCCGTACAACGAGACCGCACGCGGACCATGGCACATTGCCTGTTCGCGACTGCGTTCCGAATCACACAGTAAATTCAGTCTATTGATGCAGAGTCGCCTGACCAGCCCCAAAGTGGGTTAGCTGGTGAAAGTCACTGTGGACAGTGACGCCGGCTAGATACCGGCAGGCTTCATAAGGGATTCGCGGCAAAGGCTTTTTGCCCCCTCGCGGAGGTCGGCCGCCTTTGTGGAAAAGGCGCGATTATTTTTTCGCGCGCGGCTTCGGCGCAGCCTTGGCGGCTGTCTCAGGCGCATATTCATTGGCGGAAGCGGATCCGGAGAGCTTTTCCTCCAGCGCCGCCAGCCGCGCCGCCAGCCGGTCGTTCTCGGCGCGGGCTTTCACCGCCATTTCGCGCACCGCCTCGAATTCCTCGCGCTGGACGAGTTCCATGGAATTGAGCATGCGCTCCGCCTGCGCGCGAAATGCCGTCTCGACCTCGCGCCGCACGCCCTGCGCGGCACCGGCCGCATCGGTCATCAGCTTGGCGAACTCGTCGAGGATACGGTTTGGTCCCGTCGTGGTCATGGCTGCCTCCGGCTGCTCGGTCTGTCTTCTCACCTAGGAGCGGCGGCGAATCATTGCAAGGCATATCGACCGCCATGGACGCCGCCTTTGCCTTGACGGCCCCCGGCCGCTCCATCATGGTCCGCCCTCATTCGGACGGAACGGATCGACAATGCCTGAAACCATCCTGCTGCCGCTGGCCGCGCTTCCCTTCCCGCAGATCGATCCGGTCCTTATCCGCCTCGGCCCACTGGCGATCCACTGGTACGGCATCGGCTATGTCATCGGCATCCTCTTCGCCTGGTGGTATGCCAAGCGGATCATCGCCACGGGGCGTCTCTGGCCCGCCGGCCAGGCACCCATGGTGCCGGACCACATCGACGATTTCCTGCTCTGGGCGGCGATAGGCGTCGTCGCGGGCGGCCGCATCGGCTACATCCTGTTCTACGATTTCCAGCGCTATCTGGCCGAGCCGCTGGGTATCTTCGCCGTGTGGCAGGGCGGCATGTCCTTCCATGGCGGACTGCTCGGCGTCACCCTCGCCATGATCTTCTTCGCCTATCGGCGCGGCATTCCGGCATGGAGCCTGTTCGATGTGATCGCCGCCGGCGCGCCGGTGGGGCTGGGGCTGGTGCGCCTGACCAATTTCATCAATTCCGAGCTCTGGGGCCGCGTCACGGACGTACCCTGGGCGGTGGTCTTTCCCAATGGCGGCCCCTTCCCCCGCCATCCCAGCCAGATCTACGAAGCGGGGCTGGAGGGACTGGTGCTCTTCCTTGTCCTTGCATGGCTGATCTGGCGGCGCGGCGCGCTGGCGCGGCCCGGCCTCGTCGCCGGCACCTTCATCGCCGGCTATGCGGCATCGCGCATCTTCGTCGAGTTCTTCCGCGAGCCCGACGCCCATATCGGCTATCTCGCCGGCAACTGGCTCACCATGGGCATGATCCTGTCCCTGCCGATCTTCCTGGTCGGCCTTTGGGCGATGGCGCGGGCGCGAAAGACAGCCGCATGAGCGGATTGCGGCAGCGGCTTGCACAGCTCATCGCCGCTGCCGGCCCGCTCACCGTCGCCGAATATATGGCGCAATGCCTGTTTGACCCCGCCGACGGCTACTACATGACGCGCGAGCCTTTCGGCGCGGCCGGCGACTTCACGACAGCCCCCGAAATCAGCCAGATGTTCGGCGAGCTGGTCGCGATCTGGCTGGCCGAAAGCTGGACGCGGCTCGGCAAGCCCGCCGGCGTCA
>DATMGE010000085.1:0-23727 GCA_035555795.1 Rhizobiaceae bacterium
ATAGGAAATGGCGAACCAGGCCACACGCTGGTGCAGCGGCTCCACCCCCTTGCCCGACAGGTCCCTTGCACCGGCAAGCGCCTCGCCATGCCGTGCGAGGGCTTCCATATAGGTCGCGTGATCGCCGGTGATGTCGGCAAGGTTGCGCATGGAATCGGCGCGGCGAGACACCGTGTCGGCCCAGTTGGCGACGTCACGGTCGCGGTCGATCATCGGCAATGCCTGATCGAACAGCGCGATCGCTTCTTCCAGCGGGCCGGTCTCGGCGCGGGCGCGGCCCATATCGGTCAGCACGCCTGCCAGAGCCGTGCGCGACGACGCGGAATCACCGCGCAACTGCGTGGTGTCGCTGGTGGCGATGGCCTCGCGCAGCAGGCCAACAGCCTGTTCCAGCTCCGCCGGATGGTCGCCCAGCTTGGCAAGCATGTGCAGGTTGAGCGCGCGAGACTGCATGAGTGCTGCCCATTCCACCGGCTCGCGGCCCTGGTCGGTCATCGCAAGGGCTTCCGCGAACAGGGGCTCGGCCTTGCGCATCATCTGTGCGTCGTTGGACAGCCCGCCGATCTCCGAATAGGCGACGGCAAGCGCCTCAAGGGTTTCCGCGCGCTTCTCGGGTTCCTCGCCGGTGCGGGCTTCGAGCGCCTGTTCCAACAAGGCAGCCGAGGCGCGGAAGCGCTCTATATTGCCTTCGCGGCGCGCCAGATCGTTCATCGCATTGCCCATGGCGGTAACCGTGCGCGCCCAGAAGAGCGCGTCGTCGGCGCGCGTCACCAGCCGGGCCAGTTCCTCGAAACTGGCGATGCCGGCGAGATAACCTGCCGTGCCTTCCTCCTGTGCGCCGATCTGGACAAGCGTGCCGGCCAGATTGTGCAGCACGTCGAGGCGCTCGGCCGAAAAGGCGGCTGCATTCTCTTCCGTATAGAAGGTCAGGGATTGCTCATAGGCCGCCGCCGCTTCGCGCAGCATGCCGAGATTGTCGTCGCGCTGGCCGAGCGAAAGCAAGACATTGCCGAGGAAGACCTGGCTCAGCGCCCAGTCGGCGGGCCTTTCCGTGCGGTCGGCCAGCGTCACGACCTCGCGCGCGATTTCGGCGGCGCGGTGGAGATTATCGAGCTCGCCTTTCTTCCAGCCGGAATCGCGCAGCGCGACCGCCTGGTTGCCGCGATGGGCCCATGCCCAGTAGGGGTCCCACTTCTCGACCTGCCTGAACGCCTGCTCATAGTCGGCGGCCGCCTGCTCGTAATTGAAGGTCATGTAATTGGCGCGGCCGCTGGCGGCGTAGACATCGCCGAATTCACGGCGGCGGGCGGCGATGTCGGCCTCGGCCTGCTCGACGGTCTTTTCAACCTCGCGCACGCGCGCCTTCGCCTGTTCGTGCAGCGACAGCGCGGTGGCCAGTGCACCTTCGGACACCGCCTCCTCGGCGAGGCCGGAAAGGCGGGCTATCTCGGGATCGGTGCTCTTGATGGCGTCCTGCTCGCGCTTCATCTCCTCGATACGCTTGCTCTGCTCGCGCAGCAGGCGGTCGAGCTCGGCCGGATCCTTCGGGGCGTCGGCGCCCAGCGCCCGCAGCATGCCGTAGAGCGCATCCATCGGTACGGCGCCGTCGCGGGCTATGTTCTCCACCGTGCGGCGCTCGATGTCGGGCAGACTGGCGATGGTCAGCAGGAGCTGGCGTCGCTCGGCAAGGATCTCGCCATCCGTGCCGGTGCTGGTGGCGACGGACCCGCCGAAATAGAGCAGGCGGCGCAGGCTTTCATTGACCCATGGCCGCTGGCGGCCGGAGGTCTTCAGATAGACCTCCTCGGCGACCATGCGCATCACCGTGCCGAATTCCTCGCCCTGCATGGCATCGAAGTGGCGCAGGATGGCGGCCGTGTAGGGGCTGTTGCCGCCCGGCGTGCCGTCGAGCGCGACGCGGCCCGGCTCGGCGGCGAAGGCGATGACGGAGCCGAAATCCGCGGTGCCGCGATCGGCCTGCGCGCCGGAGCCGAGCTTCGTCACGCCGCGCGTCTCGCCGAGGCCGGCGCTGCCGATAGGCTGCGGCGCGGTATTGGCGGCGAGGCGCACCATGGCGTCGGCGGGGAAGGGGTTGTCGCGGCAGGCATCGAGGATGAGGATCGTGACGGGGATGCTGGCCTTGAGCTTCTCCAGCAGGGCCGAGATGGGCACGAGCTTTTGCGCGGCAGCGTCGAGCGCCGACAGGTCGGCATCGACGGGCACGAGGAAATTCTCGCCGCCTGCCTCGATGCCGTGGCCGGAATAATAGAGGATGGCGACGTCGGCGCCTTTGGCGTCCTCCGCGAAGTCCTCGAGGTCGCGCGCCAGCCGGCGGGCGTCACGGTCGGAGGACAGGTCGGTCTCGAAGCCCAGCCGGTTGAGCAGGTCTTCTATGGCGCGGGCGTCGTTTTCGGGGTTAGGCAGTGCGGGCAGGTGCGCGTAGTCGCCATTGCCGATGACCAGTGCGACGCCGCGCAGCGATTCGGCCGCGGACACGGGCCCCGCTGCCGCGAACCACATAAAGAGGGCCGCGAGGAACCATTGTCCGCGCGGCAGCCCACACCGAAACTGTTTCATGCCCCAAGACCCGACCCGTCTGCCCGCTGCACCTAGGGACAGATTCCGGCAGATTAACGGCCGGCGAATCGGAAGGAAAGCGGCCTCGCATATGGAACAGCAGCGGCGCGGCTGCGTTGTCGAATGCCTGCCCGGCTATGCGGCCGGGCAGAGCGGAGGACGCGAAGATGGGTATCAAGGAAGCACCGACCGCCAAGGGCAAACAGGCGGCAGCCGGCCTGCAGAAGGCGGCGAGGAAGGAAGAGCGCAAGGTCGAGGCCGCAAAGGGCTCCGAGCTGGCAAAGGGAGCGGACCGCTTCGAGGAACGCGCGCGAAGCTCGGATGGGCGCAGCGCGGGCGCCAAGCAGCGCGATTGAGCGCAATCCGACCGCATAAAACGCTGTGACTCAGGCGTTGCGGTCGGATAGATTCACCGTTGAGATGAACAGCAGTTGAGGGGCACCAGATGCGCTGGAGAGGCCGCAGGGAAAGCAGCAATGTCGACGACCGTCGCGGGCAGGGCGGGGGTGGTCTGTTCCCCGGCGGATTCGGGCGGGGCGGTGGCAGCCCCATCCGTATCCCAATGGGCCGCAGCGCGGGCGGCGGGATGTCCATCGGCACGATCATCATCCTCGTGGTGCTTTTCTTCGGCCTTCGCGCCTGCGGCATCGACCCGCTGGCGATCCTGGAAGGCGGCTCGCCGCAGAACCCCGGCGTGACGCAGCAGAGCCGCCCCGGCGAGCCAGCGACGGATGCCGCCGGCCAGTTCGCCGGCGTGGTGCTGGCCGAGACGGAAGATGTGTGGAACGGCATATTCCAGGCGCAGGGGCAGGAATATGTCGAGCCGAAGATGGTGCTGTTCAGCGGCCGGGTGCAATCTGCCTGCGGTTTCGCCTCGTCGGCGTCCGGCCCGTTCTACTGCCCCGGCGACAGGCAGCTCTATATCGACCTCGAATTCTTCGACCAGCTTGCGCAGCAGTTCGGCGCGTCGGGCGATTTCGCGCAGGCCTATGTGATCGCGCATGAGGTCGGCCACCATGTGCAGAACCTGATCGGCGTGCTGCCGCGCTTCAACCAGATGCGCCAGTCGATGGGGCAGGCGGAGGCCAATCAGATGTCGGTGCGCGTGGAGCTGCAGGCGGATTGCTTCGCCGGCATCTGGGCGCATTTCACCGACCAAAAGGGCCTGCTCGAATCGGGCGACATCGAGGAGGCGCTGAACGCCGCGCACCAGATCGGTGACGACACGCTGCAGCGCCGCACACAGGGCTATGTGGTGCCGGAGAGTTTCAACCACGGCACGTCCGAGCAGCGCGCGACCTGGTTCCAGCGCGGTTTCGAGAATGGCCGGCTGGAGGATTGCGACACGTTCAGCGGGAATATCTGAGCGCGGCGCCTTGACCTGCGGATAAAGAAAAGGCGGCACATGTGCCGCCTTTTTTGTTGATTAGGCTGGGATCTACCGCTCGGCCAGAGCGGGCTCGCCCTTGCGGGCGCGCACCATGTTGGCGAAACGACGGAAGAGATAGTGCGAATCCTGCGGGCCGGGGGACGCTTCTGGATGGTGCTGCACGGAGAAGACCGGGCGCCCGGTCAGGGCAATGCCGCAATTCGAGCCGTCGAAGAGCGAAATGTGAGTCTCCTCAACGCCTTGCGGCAGGGATTTCGCATCCACCGCGAAGCCGTGGTTCATCGAGACGATCTCGACCTTGCCGGTGGTATGGTCCTTGACCGGATGGTTGGCGCCGTGGTGGCCCTGATGCATCTTGACCGTCTGTCCGCCCAGCGCCCGCGCCAGCAACTGGTGACCGAGGCAGATGCCGAAGATCGGAATGTCGGCGTCGAGCAGGTCGCGGATGACGGGCACGGCATATTCGCCGGTCGCCGCCGGATCGCCGGGGCCGTTGGAGAGGAAGACGCCGTCGGGCTTCATGGCGAGGATGGTCGCTGCATCGGTGTCGGCTGGAACGACCGTCACCCTGGCGCCGAGGCCGGCCAGAAGCCGCAATATGTTGCGCTTCACGCCGTAGTCGATGGCGACGACATGCATGGCGACGCCTTCCGTCGCGCCATAGCCCTCATTCCAGACCCATGGCGTTTCCGTCCACGCGGCGGACTGGCCGGTCGTGACCTCCTTCGCCAGGTCGAGCCCGACGAGGCCGGACCATGCGGCGGCCTGCTTCTTCAGCGCGGGAATATCGAACACGCCGTCGGCGGCATGGGCGATGACGGCATTCGGCATGCCGTTCTCGCGGATATGGACGGTCAGCGCGCGCGTATCGATGCCGCACATGGCGACGACGCCGCGGCGCTTCAGCCATGCGTCGAGATCGCCGGCGGAACGGTAGGAGGAGGGAGCGGTGATGTCGGCGCGGAAGATCGCGCCCACGGCGCCGTGGCGGGCCGCCGGCGTCAGGTCCTCGATATCCTCGTCATTGGTGCCGATATTGCCGATATGCGGGAAGGTGAAGGTGACGATCTCGCTGGTATAGGACGGGTCGGTGAGGATTTCCTGATAGCCGGTGAGCGCGGTGTTGAAACAGACCTCGCCGACCGCGGTGCCGGTCGCGCCGCAGCCGCGACCCTCGATCACCGTGCCGTCGGCGAGCACCAGAAGGGCGGTCGGCTTGGCTTGCGCCCACGGCGCGGTCTTGGTCGTCATGGCAGGTCTCCGGTAGCGGCGCGCGCTTGAAATCCGGTCCTTGCGGAACCATATTCGCGGCCGAGTTCGCGCTGGCCCGGCAAGTGCCGGAGCCGCGAACCACATAATGTTCATGCAGGTGCCGGACAATAGGGAAAGGCGCACGCGCGGTCAACGCCGGCGGCGCCGAAATCCTGTTGTTCTTAGCCTGTCAAAACAGCCACTTAACGCGTGCCACACGATTGCAGGCCGGAGAGGCCGCCGCTATCGTGGATTCGGCAGGGAGTCAGACCATGATCATGCGCGAAAAGTTCGCCGAGGCACTCAAGCAGGCGCAGAAGAGCCAGGACAAGCGCCGCATGTCGACGCTGCGGCTCATCATCGCGGCGATCCACGACCGCGACATCGCCAATCGCGGCGCGTCCAAGCCGCCGACGACGGATGAGGAAATCACCGCGATCCTGACCAAGATGGTCAAGCAGCGCGAGGAATCCGCCCGCCTTTTCGAGGAGGGCGGCCGGCCGGAGCTTGCCGCGCAGGAGCGCGAGGAAAACGGCATCATCCGTGCCTTTCTGCCGGAGCAGATCGGCGAGGAAGAACTCAGGCAGGCCTGCCAGCAGGTGGTCCAGGATATCGGCGCGGACGGACTTCGCGACATCGGCCGCTGCATGAGCGCGCTCAAGGAAAAATATCCGGGCCGTATGGACTTCGCCAAGGCGAGCGGCGTGGTGAAGTCCATCCTGCAATAGGAAGACTGCGCGGGCCGATCGGTCCGCGCAGCCTAGAGCCGCGCTATCTCTTTGTCTGATCGCATTTGTGCGACGCCGCCTGGCCGCAAATGCGCTATTTGCCTGTCTTGTCGGTCGTGCCGGACCTGAAGAACGCCCATTCCTCGATGATGCGGCCATCGGGGAGGTGGCAGTAGCCGACCTCGCCATTTGCGGTCTTGCGGATTTCCAGCTTGCCGCCCTGCTCGATACAATAGACGGAGGCGGGATTGGCGATGCCCACCGGTGGGGGTTCGTCCGCCAGGGTGGCGGATGCGCCGGCAGCGAGCAGGAGGGTGGCGATTGCGGTCGTGATTCTCATATTCGTCCCATTCGTGAATGTGGAGGCCAAAGGCGTCCGTGACCGCTAGGCAGGTCAGGCCGGCTTCGGCTTGCGGCTCTTGCCTGCTCGTGCGGAAACATTGCGCGCCACGGCGGCGCGGATGAGCGCCGCCAGTGCCTCTTCGTCGATCGCATCGCCTTCGTGATAGTCGATGGCACGCCGGACATTGCCGTCGAGACTGGCATTGAAGAGTCGCGATTCCAGCGATGCGCCATGAGCGAAGGTGAGTTTCACGGTGCTTTTGTAGGTCTCCCCGGTGCAGACGATGCCGTCATGCGACCAGACCGGCACGCCGCGCCATTTCCATTCCTCGACAATATCCGGGTCGGCCTGACGGATGATGCGACGGACGCGCGCTAGCATCTCGCCGCGCCAGTCGCCGAGTTCGGCTATGCGCGCGTCGATCAGGCGCGAGGGCGAGGTTTCGACCGGATTTTCTTGCTTTTCGCGCATCGGCTCACATCTTCTCGCCCGGCAGGCTGCTTGCCTGCTTCACCCAATCGGCGAACTGCGCTTCGTCGAGCGCGTCGTCTTCATGGATGTGGAAATAGCGGACATCCTTCTGCTTCGACGCCACCGGAGGCTGCGGGTCGAGGGAAGCGCCACGGAAGAAGGCGATTTTCACATATTTGTCGAAACAGTGGAAACTGAGGAACCAGTCGTCATCCGCCATGCCGTAGAATGGCGAGTTCCATTTCACCGCCTTCCTCACCTTGGGAATAGCGGAGACGATGAGCGCGTCGAGGCGGCGTCCGAGGTCGCTCTTCCAGCCGGGCATGGCCGCGATATAGGCCTGCACCGGGGCGTCGCCATAGCCCTTGGCGATCTGCGGATTGCCGCCGGAGAGGAGCACGGGCTTTCCCTGCGGCTGCGGCGCTTCCGCCTTCGCCGCGCGTCGTTTCCTGTCGTCGGCCATCATCTGCGCTCCCGGTAATCTGATGGCGAATGCTAACCGGATTCAGCGGGGACGTCTGCCCCGCAAGCCGCCAGTGGCATGTGCGGGACAAAAATGCTTTAAGCCCGGCAGGGGGAGTGTCCGAGTTCTCCCCTTTGCATGGATCCCGAATGACAGCTTCCGCCAATCGCCCCGAGACCCGTCTCGCGACGCGCATTTCCTTCTTTGCCGCAGGCTTCGCCATGGCTTGCTGGGCGCCGCTGGTGCCGTTCGCCAAGGCCAATGTCGGGGTGGACGACGGGGCGCTCGGCCTGCTGCTTCTGTGCCTCGGCGCAGGCTCGCTGGTGGCGATGCCGCTGACGGGCGCGATGAGCGCGCGCATCGGCAGCAAGCCGATGATCCTCGCCGGCGGCTTCGGGCTTGTATTGACGCTGCCCCTGCTGGCCGCTGCCGGCCATCCGCTGGCGCTGGCGCTGGTCCTGCTTTTCTTCGGCGCGTCGCTCGGCACGATCGATGTGGCGATGAACATCCATGCCGTCGAGGTGGACCGGGATTCGCCCACGCCGCTCCTGTCCGGCTTCCACGCGCTTTTCAGCATTGGCGGCTTTGCCGGCGCGGGCGGCATGACGCTGCTTCTCTCATCGGGGCTGGCGCCGGTCGTGAGCGCGGTTCTCGCCGGCGCGCTGACGCTCGTGGCGATGATCGTGGTCTGGCCGCGCCTCCTGCGCCGTCCGGTGGGCGAACCCGCGCCACTGGCGCTGCCGCGCGGCATCGTGCTGGTCATCTCGCTGCTTGCCTTCATCATGTTCCTCGTCGAGGGCGCGATGCTGGACTGGAGCGCGCTGTTCGTGATGGTGCGCGGATTGCTGGAGCCGGCGCAGGGCGGCCTTGCCTATATGCTGTTCGCCATTGCGATGACGATCGGCCGGCTGACGGGCGATCGGGTCGTGGCATGGCTCGGCAATCTGCGGGTGATCGTCTTCGGCGGTCTGGTCGCGATCGGTGGCTTCGTGCTGCTGCTGACCGCGCCATGGACGCCCCTGGCGCTGGCCAGCTTCGCGCTGATCGGCTTCGGCGCGGCCAATATCGTGCCGGTGCTGTTCAGCCTTGCCGGGCGGCAGAAGGTCATGCCGGTCGGCCTTGCCGTCGCCGCCATGACGACGATCGGCTATGCGGGCATATTGGCGGGGCCGGCGGCGGTGGGCTTCGTTTCGCAGGCGCTCGGCCTGCCGGCGGCGTTCTGGATGCTGGCCGCGCTGACGGTGGTGGTGCCGCTTCTGGCGCGGACGGTGACGCGGGTTGACGGCTGATCCTGTGAAGAGCGGGCACGACGGCACAGAAGTATCGCCGTGGACGGCGCTTGCGCCTATATCAGGATGACAACCGGCCGGAACCATGCGCTTTTCTGACAGCTTCCTCGACGAGATACGCGACCGCGTGCCGATATCGGCCGTGGTGGGAACGCGCGTGTCGTGGGACCGGAAGAAGACCAATGCACCCAAGGGCGATTTCTGGGCCTGCTGCCCCTTCCATGGCGAAAAGACGCCGTCCTTCCACTGCGAGGACCGCAAGGGACGCTATCACTGCTTCGGCTGCGGGGTTTCGGGCGATCATTTCCGTTTCCTGACCGAGCTCGACGGCCTGTCCTTCCCCGAGGCGGTGGAACGTGTGGCCGACATGGCCGGCGTGCCGATGCCGGCGCGGGACGTTCAGGAGGAGCGGCGGGAGAAGGAGCGGGCGAGCCTCACCGACGTGATGGAAATGGCGACGCGCTTCTTCGAGCAGCAATTGCAGGAGGGGGCCGGCGCCCGCGCCCGCGCCTATCTGCGCGAGCGGGGGATGAGCGCGGCCACCCAGCAGGAATTCCGCCTTGGCTATGCGCCGGACAGCCGCAATGCGCTGAAGGAGCATCTTGCCGGCAAGGGGGTGGAGAAAGGCCAGATCGAGGCCTGCGGGCTGGTCGTGTTCGGGCCGGATATTCCAGTCGCCTATGATCGTTTCCGCGACCGCATCATGTTTCCGATCCCCGACATGCGCGGGCGGATCATCGCCTTTGGTGGAAGGGCGCTGTCGTCGGATGCGCCGGCCAAATATCTCAATTCGCCGGAAACGGAACTCTTCCACAAGGGCAATGTGCTGTTCAACATGGCGCGGGCCCGCAAGTCGCTGGGCAAGGGCGGCACGCTGGTGGCGGTGGAAGGCTATATGGACGTGATCGCGCTGGCGCAGGCGGGGTTCGCCAATGCCGTTGCGCCGCTGGGAACGGCGCTGACGGAAAACCAGCTCGATCTGCTATGGCGGATGGCCGGCGAGCCGGTGCTGTGTTTCGACGGCGACGAGGCGGGGCTGCGCGCGGCGTGGCGCGCGGCGGACCTGGCCTTGCCGATGATCGAACCGGGCAAGACGGTGCGCTTCGCCCTGCTGCCGGACGGGCAGGACCCGGACGATCTAGTGAAGAACGAGGGGCCTGAGGCCTTTGCCCGCGTGCTGGCCGATGCGCGGCCGCTCGCCGACATGGTGTGGATGCGCGAGACGCAAGGGGCCGTGTTCGACACGCCGGAGCGCAAGGCGGAACTGGAGAAGCGCCTGCGCGGCGTGACGCAGCGCATTCGCGACGAGAGCGTACGCTTCCACTACAGCCAGGAAATGCGCGACCGCGTGCAGGCCTTTTTCGGTGCGCAACGGCCGGCGAGGGGCCGCAGCGAGGGGCGGCAGGGCGGCGGCGCGCAGCGCAACTGGACCGACAGGCGGCGCGGCGGCGCGTCGGAGGCCAGCGGACGCCTTGCCGTATCGGACAGCCTTGCACGCTCGGCGCTGGTGAAGAGCGGCGCTTCCATGCCGCTGCGCGAGACGGCGATCGTGGTGGCGATCATCAATCATCCGCAATTGCTCGACCAGCATTTCGATACGGTGGAGCGCATCGAACTGTCGCATCCGGAACTGCGGCGGCTGCGCGACGTGGCCGTGGACGTGGCGGCCCATGCGGCGCATCCCGACCGCGCGGCGATGCTTGCCGCGATCGGGGCACGGGGCCTCGCCGCGAACTGGGACAAGGCCGAGGGGCTGATGCGCCGCGCCCGGCAATGGACCGCGCTGGCGGAGGCCGCGCCGGAGGATGCGGGCGAGGCCTTCCTCCAGACCCTGCACTTGCACCGCAGCGCGGGCTTTCTACATAAGGAGTTGCGGGCGGCCGAGACGGCGCTCGCAAACGACCCGACAGACGAGAACTACCGCCATCTGGTCGACATCCAGGCGCAGCTGCGCGACGCGCAGGCGACCGAGGCGTTGATCGATGGATTCGGGGTGTTGTCGGGCAAGGTGGGGCCAAGCTGAAGCGGATTGCGCTTCGCCGGCATATGATTCGCTTTTTGCGAGCGAATCGGGCACGGACGCTTGACCTTATGGCAGAATGACGGAATCAGGAACGATTCGAAAAGGCAACCTTGGCAATATAACGAGCCAATGTACCCGAAACCGCGTGCTGGACGCGCGGGACGATGGTTCTATATGTCAGGGTTAATCGGGATTTAACGGGGTTGGCTCTACTTGCGGTATCGCGATGCGTACCGATACGGCAACCGCATTGCGCCGCAGCAGCGCTTGGAGACGATAAAGCATGGCAACCAAGGAAAAGGAAGAGGGCGAAACCGAGCGCGAGGGCACGACCGACGGCCCGCTGCTCGACCTCTCCGATGACGCTGTCAAGAAGATGATCAAGGCCGCGAAGAAACGCGGCTATGTGACGATGGACGAGCTGAACTCGGTGCTTCCCTCGGAGGAAGTGACCTCCGAGCAGATCGAGGACACGATGGCGATGCTGTCCGACATGGGCATCAATGTCGTCGAGGACGACGAGGTTGCCGAGGAAGCCGAGCAGGACGGCGACGCCGAAGAAGAAGCCAACGAGCTTGCCGAGCAGACCGGCACGGCCGTTGCCGCGCCGGCGACCAAGAAGGAACCGACCGACCGCACCGACGACCCCGTGCGCATGTATCTGCGCGAGATGGGCTCGGTGGAGCTTCTGTCGCGCGAAGGCGAGATCGCCATCGCCAAGCGCATTGAGGCCGGCCGCGAGACGATGATCGCCGGCCTGTGCGAGAGCCCGCTGACGTTCCAGGCGATCATCATCTGGCGCGACGAGCTCAATGAGGCGAAGATCCTGCTGCGCGAGATCATCGATCTCGAGGCGACCTATGCCGGCCCCGAGGCCAAGCAGGCGCCGGTGGTGGAGCGCGTCGAGGAGGCCGAAAAGCCGAAGCTCGACGAACGCGGACGCCGCTCCAGCGGCCCGCGCGAGGACGACGACATCACCAATGTCGGCGGCGACTCGCGCGTCGAGGACGATGACGACGAGGACGACGAGGCCAATCTGTCGCTGGCGGCGATGGAAGCCGAGTTGCGGCCGCAGGTGATGGAGACGCTCGACGTCATCGCCGCGACCTACAAGAAGCTGCGCAAGCTGCAGGACCAGCAGGTGGAAAGCCGTCTGGCCGATGCCGACGCGCTGTCCTCCAGCCAGGAGCGTTCCTACAAGAAGCTCAAGGAAGAGCTGATCACGGCGGTGAAGTCGCTGTCGCTCAACAATGCGCGCATCGAGGCGCTGGTGGAGCAGCTCTACGACATCAACAAGCGCCTGGTACAGAACGAGGGCAAGCTGCTCAGGCTCGCCGAGAGCTATGGCGTGCGCCGCGACGAGTTCCTGCGCGAATATCAGGGTTCCGAGCTTGATCCGAACTGGATGGGCAAGGTGGCGCAGCTGACCACGCGCGGCTGGAAGGAATTCTCCCGCAACGAGGACAAGACGGTTACCGCGCTGCGGCAGGAGATCCAGAACCTCGCCACCGAGACGGCGATTTCCATCGCCGAGTTCCGCCGCATCGTGAACCAGGTGCAGAAGGGCGAGCGCGAGGCGGCCATCGCCAAGAAGGAGATGGTGGAGGCCAATCTGCGCCTCGTGATCTCCATCGCCAAGAAGTACACGAACCGCGGCCTGCAGTTCCTCGACCTGATCCAGGAAGGCAATATCGGCCTGATGAAGGCAGTGGACAAGTTCGAGTATCGCCGCGGCTACAAGTTCTCCACCTATGCGACATGGTGGATCAGGCAGGCGATCACTCGCTCGATCGCCGACCAGGCGCGCACGATCCGCATTCCGGTGCATATGATCGAGACGATCAATAAGATCGTGCGTACTAGCCGCCAGATGCTGCACGAGATCGGCCGCGAGCCGACGCCGGAGGAACTGGCGGAAAAGCTCGCAATGCCGCTCGAAAAGGTGCGCAAGGTGCTGAAGATCGCCAAGGAGCCGATCTCGCTCGAAACCCCGGTGGGCGACGAGGAGGATTCGCATCTCGGCGACTTCATCGAGGACAAGATGGCGATCCTGCCGATCGACGCGGCGATCCAGGCCAATCTGCGCGAGACGACCACGCGCGTGCTGGCCTCGCTTACCCCGCGCGAGGAGCGCGTGCTGCGCATGCGCTTCGGCATCGGCATGAACACCGACCATACGCTGGAGGAAGTGGGCCAGCAGTTTTCGGTGACGCGCGAGCGCATCCGGCAGATCGAGGCGAAGGCGCTCAGGAAGCTCAAGCATCCGAGCCGTTCGCGCAAGCTGCGGAGTTTCCTCGACAGCTGAGGCATTTTGCAGCCGGACGGGATCATCCGGCTGACAAATGCGGCCGGGCAAACCGGCTGTAACTGCGGGGATCGCGTTCTTCGGAACGCCCGCTGCCCTGAAAACGGGGCGACATACTGTCTTTCGGGAAGCCGCGACGTTTGTCGCGGCTTTTCTTTTTCGTGTGGCTGTGTCTGACTTGTCCCGAATGAAGCAAGGAGGGCTGTGATGATCACAGGTTCGCAATGCCGCGCGGCACGCGCGCTGACGGAATTGACGCGCGACCGGCTGGCCAGCCTGTCGGGTGTGGAGAGCGCCGTCATCGAGGCATTCGAGCGCAGGATCGAACTGCCCGACGATGCGGCGATCGAGATGCTGCAGGTCACGTTGG
Organism: Rhizobiaceae bacterium; assembly: GCA_035555795.1. GTDB lineage: Bacteria > Pseudomonadota > Alphaproteobacteria > Rhizobiales > Rhizobiaceae > RCIO01. The sequence continues at coordinate 13,211 of DATMGE010000085.1, forward strand.
AACGAGCCGGCGCGCTGTTCATCGCCGAGAATGGCGGCGGGATCGGCGTGCGGCTCAAATTCACCCGTTCGGAGGTGAAGCGTCTCGCCACGCTTGAAAATGAGGGCGGCATCTCGGCGCTGGACGACGTGCCTTGATACCGGCGCTTCGTGGCGGCCAGCGCATATGCTAGGCTTGTGAGATAGTGTCGCCCGAATTCCTGCTTACCAGCCTGATCATCGTTGCCTCGCCGGGCACCGGCGTGGTCTACACGCTGGCCGCGGGGCTTTCGCGTGGGGCGCGGGCGAGCGTGCTCGCCGCGTTAGCCTGCACGCTCGGCATCGTGCCGCATCTGGTGGCGGCGCTGACGGGGCTTGCGGCACTGCTGCATGCCAGCGCGCTCGCCTTCGAGATCGTGAAATATGCCGGCGTCGCCTATCTGCTGTGGATGGCGTGGCAGACGATCCGGCAGAAGGGCGCGATGCGGATCGAGGCCGCGCCGGATGCGCGCACGGCCGGGCGCGTGCTGCGCGACGGCATCGCGCTCAACGTGCTCAATCCAAAACTGTCGATCTTCTTCGTGGCCTTCCTGCCGCAATTCGTGCCGGCCGCAGCACCCGGCGCGGTGCTGCGCATGCTGGAACTCAGCCTCGTCTTCATGGCGATGACCTTCGTGGTGTTCGCGCTCTACGGCGTCTTCGCGGCGACGATGCGCAACCGCGTCGTCGGCAGTCCGCGCGTGATGGCGTGGCTGCGCAACTCCTTCGCCGCCGCCTTCGTGGCGCTCGGGGCACGGCTGGCGCTGACGGAGCGGTAGGCCGGCCGTCAGGCTCCGGGCGCCGCGAGCCCGTTCATCAAGGCGCCGAGCACCTCCATGTGCTCCTCCACCTGTCTGCCATATTCGATGGCGAGGATGGCGGCGTCGAACATGGCGCCCAGCTGTACGGTCAGGGCATCCAGCGGCAGCGTGCGGATCGCGCGCGCCTCCATCGCCGCCGCCAAGCCCTCGCGCAGGCTGCGGCTTCCGTGCCGGTTGTGCACCTCATCCATCGCGGCGCGACCGAGCGCGGCCGGGCCGTCAATCAGCAGGAGCCGCGTCCGGCCGGGCACGCGCATCGCCTGAAGATAGGCGCGGCCGCCGGTCTGCAGCATGCCCATGGCGTCTGGCGAGAAGGGCGCGGCACGCTCCACCTCGTCCGCCACCGCCGCCGCTTCCCGTTCGACCACAGCCGCGAACAGGGCCTGCTTGTCGGCGAAATGGTGATAGAGCGCGCCGCGCGTCACGCCGGCCGCGGCAACGATGTCGGGCGTGGCGGTGTCAGCATAGCCTTTTTCGACGAAAAGCGCGCGGGCGGCGGCGATGAGCTGCGCCTTGGTGGCGGCGCTGCGCTCGGGGTTGGTTCTCGCTTGCATACATACAGCCTGTATGTTATATGGATTTAGTACATGCAGTTTGTATGTTTTTAACCAGAGGAAGACAAGCCATGAAGATCACGAGCTATTATCCGGTGCTGATGGTGTCCGACGTGGCGGCCAGCAGCGCCTTCTACCAGCGCCATTTCGGTTTCGTGGCGCTCTACGACAGCGACTGGTATGTGCATCTCCAGTCGCAGAGCGATCCGAGCGTCAATCTGGCGATCCTCGACGGCACGCACGAGACCATCCCCGCCGCCGCGAGGGGGCGGGCGGCGGGCGTGCTGCTCAATTTCGAGGTGGAGGACGTGGATGCCGAGCATGAACGCCTCAAGGCGGCGGGGTTGCCGATCCTGCTTTCGCTGCGCGACGAGGCGTTCGGACAGCGGCATTTCATCACCGCCGATCCGGATGGCGTGCTGATCGACGTGATCAAGCCGATCCCGCCGAGCGGCGAGTTTATCGAAATTTACGCCAATCAGGCGCCGGGCAAGGCTTGAGGCGCGGGCGAATTCCGCCTTCTGCTTTTGTAGGAGAAGGCGGATCGCCGCGAAGCGAGGCTGGATGGAGGGTGTTCCAGGGAAGCGCTCCGTCCAACATCCGTCACCCACCCCTTCGGAGGCACGTTCTCCCGCAAGGGGAGAAGGGAAGGGCGTCGACATTGCGATGCGAACCGTCTATCAGCGCCGCTCCCTAGAGCGGTTCATCGTTTCATGCCGAACCGCTCTATCTCTTTTGTGCGACGCCAAGCGATTCCGCTTGGCTGCAAAATGCTCTGGCGATCAGCGCGAGAAGGCAGGCCATGCAGGCGACGAGCGGCGGCATCGATTTCGGCACGTCCAATTCCACCGTCGGATATGCCGTGGGCGGACAGCCTCGGCTGGTCGCGCTCGACGCTGGACAGGTGACGATGCCGAGCGCGATCTTCTTCGATTTCGAGGAAGACCGCACCTTTTTTGGCCGCACTGCGATCGGGCGCTATACGGAGAATGTCGAGGGCCGGCTGCTGCGCGCGCTGAAAAGCGTACTCGGCTCCTCGCTCATCCATGAGAAGACGCGCATCAAGGCGCATTCGATCGCCTTTTCCGACATTATCGGCTCTTTCCTGCTCAACCTGAAGGAGAAGCTGGAGGAGGGGCGCGGTGCGCCAGTCGACAATATCGTGCTCGGCCGGCCGGTTCATTTCGTCGATGACGATGCGGCCGCCGACAGCCGCGCCCAGGACGAGCTGGAGAGTGCGGCGCGCCGCCGCGGTTTCCGCAACATCGCCTTCCAGTTCGAGCCGATCGCCGCGGCGCTCGACTATGAGCGGCAGGTGGCCAGGGAGGAACTGGCGCTGATCGTGGACATCGGCGGCGGCACGTCGGATTTTTCCATCGTACGGGTCTCGCCGGAGCGGGCGAAGTCGGCCGAGCGGAAGGACGACATCCTCGCCAGCCACGGCGTCCACATTGGCGGCACCGATTTCGACCGGCTGCTCAGCATCGCTCGGCTGATGCCGGAGCTGGGCTATGGCACGCCGACGAAGGACGGCAAGCGCAACCTGCCGGTGGGATATTACAACGATCTCGCCACATGGCAGCGCATCCACCTGCTCTATACGGCCAGGGCGATGGGCGATCTTCGCCAGATCCGCTACGAGGCGGCGCGGCCGGACCTGGTGGAGCGCATGATCGCCATCGTGGCAGAGCGCAGGGGGCATGCCGCGGCCGCGCTCGTCGAGAAGGCAAAGATCGCGCTCACCAGCCAGCCGGAAACGACGATCGAGATCGCGCTGCCGGACGAGCGGCTCGCCGTGCCGGTGACGCAGGCGCAGATGAACGAGGCGATCGCGGCTACGGTGGAACGCGTGAGGCGGGCGGTTGCCGATACGCTTGCCAGTGCGGGCGTCGAGCGCGAGCAGGTCACGGCGCTGTTCCTGACCGGCGGTTCGACGGCGGTGCCGCTGCTCAACAGCAGCATCCGGCAGATGTTCCCGTCAGCCTCGGTGGTGGATGGCGACATGTTCGGCAGCGTGGGGCTGGGCCTTGCGCTCGACGCCTGGCGCAAGTTCGAGGGGTGAGAAGTTCTGGACTCGGCGTTTCGATTCAGGCAAGCCGAGACCATGGAAACGAAGACGACATCCACTGGCGGTTGCCATTGCGGCGCGGTGCGCTTCGAGGCGGTGCTGACCGACGGGCTTTCCAATCCGCGCCGCTGCACCTGCTCCTACTGCCGGATGAAGGGCGCCGTGATGGTGTCGGCGGCGGTGGGCGAGCTCGCCGTGACGCAGGGCGAGGACCTGCTGACGGAATACCGCTTCAACACCGGTGCGGCGCGGCACTATTTCTGCTCGCGCTGCGGCATCCACACCCATCATCGCCGCCGCTCCAACCCCAACCAGTTCGGCGTCAACGTGGCCTGTCTTGACGGGGTCAGCCCGTTCGATTTCGCCGAGGTGATCGTCAATGACGGCGTGAACCATCCGGCTGACCGGCCGGATGGCAGCCGCGGTGGAATCGCCGGCGTGCTGCGGTTCGAAGCCTCAGGCGAATAGTTCAGCGCTCCGCCAGCGGCGGCAGGGTGACCAGCAAGATGACTGCGGTTACAGCCGGCGCGGCTGCGCCGATGGTGAGCGGCAGCAGGCCCTGCGCGATGAAGGGTGCGACCGCCGCCGTGCCCAGTGCAGTGGTAAGCAGGATCGCCACGATCACCAGAGCCGCGCCGCGCGCATCGTCGCCACGGGCGGCGAGGATGGCGCAGTGGAAGCCGGCGGGTCCGCGCAGGCCGAGGCCGACATTGACCGGCACGAAGAGGGCGGCCACGGCCAGCGGCGTGGTGCCGCCGGCAAGCGCATAGGCAAGCAGGAGCAGCGTGCCGGCGGCGGCCACCAGCGTGCCGAACATCACCATGCGCTCCGCGCCGTAGCGGTTTGCGAGCCGTCCCGCGAGATTGGCGGCGACCACGAAGGTGCCGATGCCGATGAGCTGCATGGTGACGAAATCCGCCATCGTGCCGCCCAGCGCGTTGACGAAGACGGATGGCGCGCCGAAGACGATGACGAGCAGCGCGCCCAGCGTGAAGGCCTGCGACAGGCAATAGCGCAGGAAGGTGGCGTCGCGCAGGAGATCCGCATAGCCGCCGCTGCCGGGCGGGGTGACGACGCGCGGCAGGTGGTGGCGCAGGAACCAGACCGCGACGGCCAGCAGCGCCGACAGGAGCGCGATGGCGGCGAAGCTCGAGGTCCAGCCGAAAGCGGCGACGAGCGCCACGCCGACGATGGGGGCGAAGGCGGGCGTGAGCGATTCGACGCTGCCGAGGAAGCCCAGGGCGGAGATGGCGCGCGCATCGCCGAACATGGCGCGGATGATGCCGGGCGCGAAGACCGCCGCCGCCGCACCCGCCGCGCCTTGCAGGAAGCGCAGCGTGATCAGCGCCTCGATGGACGGTGCTGCCATGGCGAGCAGCGAGATCGCCGCATAGGCTGCCAGCGACGCGGTGAGCAGGTGGCGCTGGTCGTAGCGTGCGCCCAGCGCGCCGAAGAGCAGCAGGCCGGCGGCGGCGCCCGCCACGAAGCTGGCCAGTACGAGCTGGGCCGTGGCGATGTCGCCGTCAAGCGCTTCCGGCAGCAGCGGAATCGCCGGCAGGACGAGATCGGTGCCGGCGATGCCGAGGATCGTGCCGGACACGATGAGGGCGAAGCCGAGCCAATGGCGTGGTTGTGCGGACTGGTCGTTCATGCTCGTCTGACTGCGGATTGCGCAAGGGCGCTGGGTAAAGCGCTTTGCCAGCCGGCCATAATGCCAGGGGGAATGCATGTCTCAGTCCACCATCCGCATCGATACGACCGGGCAGGGGCTCTACGAGTTTACGCGCGATGCAACCCGTTTCGTGGCGGCAAGCGGCGCGGGCGCGGGATTGCTGACCCTTTTCGTGCGCCACACATCCTGCTCGCTGCTGATCCAGGAGAATGCCGATCCGGACGTGCGGCGCGATCTGGACAGTTTCTTCCGTCGGCTTGCGCCGCCGAGCGACGACCCTTCGATGCGCTGGGTCACGCATCGGACCGAGGGGCCGGACGACATGCCGGCGCATATCAAGGCGGCGCTGACGGCCGTGTCGCTTTCGATTCCGGTGATGGATGGGCGGCTGGCGCTCGGCACGTGGCAGGGCATCTACCTGTTCGAACATCGCGACACGCCGCATCGCCGCGAGATCGTGCTGCATCTGGGCAGATGACAGGGTTGAGCGGCGCGGTCGCGAATGCGATGATCGGCCGTTCAGCATCGAGAGGCGTGAATGTCCTTCTTCAAGAAGCTTTTCGGCGGCGGTGCGCCGCGCGACGACAAGGGCGGCGGGACCGGGGGCGGCCAGGTCGGCGAGGCGATCGACTACAAGGGCTACAGCATCAAGGCGACGCCGTTTGCGGCGGAAGGCCAATACCAGACGTGCGGCGTCGTCAGCCGAGTGGTGGATGGCGCGTTGAAGGAACATCGCTTCATCCGCGCCGACCGCCTCGCCTCGAAGGAGGCGGCGGCGGAACTGGCGCTTCGCAAGGGCCAGCAGATGGTCGACGAGCAGGGCGACAACATGTTCGGCTGATGCGTCCGTATTGGATCGCCTTGCCTTGCCATCTCTTTGATTTTGCCGGCTTTTAGCCGCATTCTCATGTCGCAGCCGCATTTGCGGACAACTTGTTCCATCCGGGGGAACCCTTCGGGTGCACCGGCATTCCCTGTTCATCGACAACAGAACGGAGAACCCCCGATGAACATCCGTCACACGCTTCTTGCCGCGTCCGCTCTTGCGCTTGTGGCCGGTGCTGCTTCGGCGCAGACAATCCTCATCCAGCCCGAGCAGGAAACGGTCATTCGCGAATATATCGTCGAGCATCCGGCGCCCGTGGTCGAACTGCCCGATGGCGTCGCCGTCGAGGTCGGCACCGTACTGCCCGAAGCCGTCGAGGTGGTGCCTGTAGAAGTGCCTGACTTCGAGCCGCGCTATTCCTATATGATGGTAGGCGACCGCACGCTCGTGGTGGACCCTGAAACCCGCCGTGTCCTTTATGTCCTCGAGTGACATTTGACATCACTTGAAAAAGCGGCTGCGACGCCTTGATGGGGCGTCGCAGCAATCTTTCATTGTATTGCTTAATATATTTATTTTCAACCTTTCACCTCGGCCGATGATCATTATGATCGCGCCGTTCCTGAAAATGGAGGGGATGTCAGCGCGGATGTCGATCCGCGCTCCAGGCAATTTTTGACGGAAGGAAGACTGATGGAGAACGTGGCCTACGACGAGACGGGCAAGGTGGATATGAACGGCATCTATGACGAAGATGCCCCGTTGGCCTATTTTACTATGCTCAAGGAGCTCGACTACATGATCCCGCAGAATGCGCAGCCGATGTTTTCGCGGCTGATCGCGGCGCGGCGGCGCATGTCGGGCCGGCAGAAGCTGAAGATCGTCGATATTGGCTGTTCCTATGGCGTCAATGCAGCCATTCTGAAGCATGGGCTCAGCATGGCGCAGCTCTACCGCTTCTACCGGGGCGGCGTGGCGCAGCATCGAGAGGCGCTGATGGCCCGCGACCGGGCGCTCTATTCGGCCCCGGCAGACGAGAACATCCAGTTCATCGGCCTCGACCAGGCCCGCAACGCGATCACCTATGCCGTCGATGCCGGCACGCTGGATGCCGGCGTGGTGACGAATCTGGAGGAGACCGAGCCGGGCCCCAGGGACCGGATCGCGCTGGCGGGCTCCGATCTCATCATTTCCACCGGCTGTTTCGGCTATGTCACCGAGACCTCGCTGGAGCGCCTGCTGGATGCGGCCGGCGGCAGCGAGCCATGGATGGCGCATTTCGTGCTGCGCATGTTCGATTTCAGCGAGGCCGAAGCGATGCTGTCGCGGCATGGCTATGTGACGGAGAAGGCGGACGGCCTGTTCATCCAGCGGCGTTTCGCCTCGGAGGAGGAGCGCGAAAGCGTCTTTTCCAATCTCGCCGAGCGAGGCCTTACTCCTACGGCGGAGGAAGAGGACGGCTGGTATGTGGCCGAACTCTATGTCGCGCGGCCGCAGGCGCAGGCGCGCGCCATGCCGCTACCGGCACTGATCGGCGACATGTCCATGACGGATAACTGACGCCTTCCCAAGCCGGTGGCCAGCGCGTAGCGTCGCTCCATCGAGGGAGGCGCATATGTCGCTGAAGGGCAAGACTGTCTTCATTTCGGGCGGATCGCGGGGCATTGGCCTTGCGATCGCGTTGCGCGCGGCGCGGGACGGCGCCAACGTCACCATCGCGGCGAAGACTGCCGAGCCGCATCCGAAGCTGCCGGGCACGATCCATACGGCGGCCGCGGAGATCGAGGCGGCCGGCGGCAAGGCGCTACCGGTGCTGTGCGACATACGCGACGAGGAGCAGGTGGAGGCGGCTGTCGAGAAGACGGTGGCGGCTTTTGGTGGCATCGATATCTGCGTGAACAATGCCAGCGCGATCCAGCTCACCGGCACGCTGGCCACCGACATGAAGCGCTTCGACCTGATGCACCAGATCAATACGCGCGGGACGTTTCTCGTGTCGAAGACGTGCATTCCGCATCTGAAACGGGCGGCCAATCCGCATATTCTCAACCTCGCGCCGCCGCTCGATATGGAGGCGAAGTGGTTCAGGAACCATGTCGCCTACACGATGGCGAAGTTCGGCATGTCGATGTGCACGCTGGGCATGAGCGCGGAGTTCGCCGCCGACGGCATCGCGGTCAATTCGCTGTGGCCGCTGACGGCGATCGACACAGCCGCGGTGCGCAACCTGCTGGGCGGCGAGAGCATGGCGGCGATGAGCCGGTCGCCGGCCATCATGGCGGATGCCTTCCACGCGATCGTCACGCGGCCGGCGCGGGAGACGAGCGGCAATTTCTTCATCGACGAGGAGGTGCTGCGGACCGAAGGCGTGACCGATTTCAGCGTCTATGGCGGCGGCGAGGGAGCGCTGGCGGGCGATTTCTTCGTGCCTGATGCGGTGTTTGCCCGCAGCGGGACGAAGGTGATGCGGCCGTTCGGGTAGCGCGACTGCCTCAGGAATTGAATCCGGGCAGCAGCACAGGTGCCTGTTTTCGCTGATGAAACGGCCCGGCGAGCGCGCTTGGCTTGCCGGGTCGGGCGGATCAATCGGCGAGCACGAACTTGCCGTCCTCGACCGTCAGCAGGACCACGTCGCTTTCGTCGACGCCGAGATGGTTGTCCGGCGCATATTCGTAGACGCCCTGGCTGGCGGGGAAGGGGCCGCCGCTCTCGATGGCGTCGCGAAGGGCGGCGCGGAATTCCGGCGTGCCGGGCTTTGCCGATTTCATCGCGACCGGCACCGCCTTTTGCAGGATCGCCATCACGTCGTGGCTGTGCGGGCCGAAGGGCGTGCGGCTGCCGGCGCCGTATTTGTCCTCATAGGCGGTGACATAGGCCAGGCTCTCGGCCTTCACGCGCGAGCTGTCGGGCAGCATCTCCGCGACGATGACGGCACTGGAGGCGAAGTAGGTGTTCTGCGCCGAGGCGCCGGCGATGCGCAGGAAGTCGATCGTGGCAGCGCCATGGGTCTGGTAGATGCGGTCGGCATAGCCGCGCTCGCGCAGCGCAAGCTGGGGCAGGGCCGCGCCCGTTCCGGAGGCGCCGACGAACATCGCGTCGGGCCGCGCGGCGACGAGCTTGAGGACCTGACCGGAGACGGAGGTGTCGGGGCGCGCATAGCGCTCCTCGGCGACGATTTCGAGGCCGTATTCCTTGCCGACCGTCTTGAATTGGTTGACCCAGAGGTCGCCATAGGAATCGGCGAAGCCGATATAGCCCACGGTCTTCACGCCGTCGGCCTTCATCTTCGCAAACAGCGCCTTGGCGATGAACTGCGCGTCATGGGGGACGACGAAGGTCCATTTGCTTTGGGCGACGTTGGGCGGCACCGGGCAGGCGGAGAATTGCGGCACGCCGCCTTCATTGGCTGCGCCCGACACGGCGATGGAGGCCGGCGTCAGGGCCGAACCGAAGATCACGTCCACCTTGTCGTCATTGATGAAGCGGCGCGCATTCGTCGTGGCGGTCGAGGCGTCGCCGGCATCGTCGAGCATGATGACATTCAGCTTTTCGCCGGCGATCTCCTTCGGCCAGAGCTCGACGCTGTTCTTCAGCGGGATGCCGAGCGCGGCACCGGGGCCGGTGGTGGGTATGGTGACGCCGATGGTGATGTCCGCCAATGCGGCAGTGGCGGTGAAGGACAGGAGCATGGCTCCCGAGGCGATATGCAGGAAAGTGTGTCTGTTCATGGTGTCTCCTCCCGTAAAGCCATGATTGGATTGATGTTTGCCGGGTTGTGCCGGTTCAGGCGCGGATGACCTCCGGCCCTTCGCCGAAAAGCGTCTCGACCAGATGCGGCCGGTTCGCCAGCACGGCGCGCTGGTTGACAGAGCCCTTCTCGGTGATCTCGCCTTTGTCGAACAAAAGCGGCTCGGTGAGCGGCATGACGCGCATGATGCGGGTGGCCGAGCCGCTGGCCTGCTGCTGATGATCGGCAAGCCTTGCGGCGAGCGCGGTGCGGACGGCGGGATGCGCGAGCACTTCGGCGTCGGGAAGCGCGTCGTCCGCCGCCAGCTTGCGCAATGCAGGCATTGCGGGCACGACGAGCGCGCCCAATTCGGCGCGGTTCTCGCCGGCGATGACGGCGTCGCCGATCAGCCCGGCGAACTGGTCGACAAGCTGGGCGCGCAGCTTGCCTACGGCAACCCAGGTGCCGGTGCGGAGTTTGAAGTTTTCCGCCGTGCGGCCATCGAAGAAGAAGCCCTGGTGCGGGTCGTCCGGGTCGGCGAAGCGCAGTGCGTCGCCCATGCGATAAAAGCCTTCCTCGTCAAAGGCTTCCGCCGTGAGCTTCGGGTTGCGCCAGTAACCCGGCGTGATGTGGGGGCCTTTCACGCGCATCTCGTATTTGCCGGCATAGGGTACGAGCTTCATCACCGAGCCCTGCGCGGGCACGCCGATATTGCCGGCCTTTTCCTGCGGGGCGGCGCAGAAGGTGGCGAAGGGGCTGGTTTCGGTGGAGCCCATGCCGGTGCCGAGCGGCACGCGGCGGCCGAGCGTCATTTCGGACAATTCGTTGAGCG
>DATMGE010000086.1:0-11210 GCA_035555795.1 Rhizobiaceae bacterium
GTCGAAGATCGCAGGCAATGCCACCGGCATCCAGCAGGCTGCCGGTGCGAAGATCTATTCCTACAAGGACAACCAGATCTTCAACAACAGCACCGACGGCACGCCGCTGCCCGCCTCGCCATCACCGGTCCAGTCCATGCCCGGCGGTGAGATTGCGAGCGCCGACAGATAGGTTCCATGGCATCATGAAATGATCTGTCGGCCGTCTTCGATCATCGGCAGCCCATCGATATCCCAGCCCATCGAGGGGCCAGACTTCGCCATCACGCGCCGGCGGCGCGTGCATCGTGGATACGATCGAATGCCTTCTGCATATGCGCATCGCGGCTGTAGACGTCGTGGTAGTAGACGACCTTGCCGGCTGCATCGGGCCAGGCGGTGAAATAGGCCACGTAGACCGGCACCTTCACCTCCAGCTTCACCTGTCCGTTCTTGCCCTTCAGTCGTTCTTCGATGCGCTCTTGCGACCAGCCGAGAACGGCGGCGGCCATGGCGCGCGGATCTTGCAGCCGGATGCAGCCATTGCTGAAATTGCGGTTTTCGCGGTCGAAAAGGTGCTTCTCCGGCGTGTCGTGCATGTAGATCGCATGTTCGTTGGGGAACATGATCTTCATTTCGCCGAGCGAATTCTTCGGCCCCGGCGGCTGGCGCACGTCGAATGGTATCTTGCTGCCATAGGCGGCCCAGTTGACCGAGGAGGAGGAAATCGCCCTGCCCTTCGAATCCGTCACCTCATAGCCGATCCGGTCGAGATAGGATGGATCGTTGTAGAGCTTCGGCAGATAGGTGTTGACCAGGATCGAGCGCGGAATGCCCCAATAGGGATGGAACTCGACATAGTCGATGTCATCCTGGAAGAAGAAGGTCTGCGTCGCATTCTTGCCGACGACGGTCCGCATCGCCAGCCGCTGCTCGCCGCCTTCCACATAGACCGCCTCATAGGCCGGAACGTTGATGAAGACATGCCGCGACGGAAACGTCTGCGGCAGCCAGCGGCTCTGCTCCATGGCGACGAGCACCTTCCGGAGCCTGTCCGCCTTGGAATTCCCAGCGATCGCGGCCACGGTGCGCGGCCCGATCACGCCATCATCCTTCAACCCGGCCTTCACCTGGGCAGCCTTGATGACCGGCACCAGTTCCTGCGAATAAAGTTCGGCATCGGCACTCGCCGCAAGCAATGCGCCATATTCCGCAGACATCGCCGCATCGGCATCCCGCGCGATGATCTGCAGCAGCTTGCCAAGTTCCGGACTGCGGCCGCCCGGCCTGATGAAGGTCTGCGGATCGACGACGATCTCGTTTTCCTGCGATGCCCGCAGCGTGACAAGTTCCGCCTTCAGCGCCGCATATTGCGCCGTCTTCGGATGCCAGGAATCGAGATAGTGCGCCACGGCGAAAGTGTCGGACAGAACGTCCAGCACATGCGCCATGTCGAGCGGCTTCGGCGCGAAATCATGATAGCCGGAGATGCGGTTCGGATTGACCCGGCCGTTCTGCGAATCGCGCACATAACGCAGCACGCGCGCGCTCATCGCCATCTCGAAGCGAGCGGCCGCAGCCGCGTCGCCCGCAACAATGGGCGGAACGGCATAGTCCGCCGGGTCCAGGCCCTCCTTGTCGGCATCGCGCAGCACGCCGAGTGCGGCCTCGCCCCGATGCGTCAGCCTCCCGTCCGCCGAGATCCAGATGAATTGCTGCGCGCCGGCATAGAAGTCGCGGATCGCAACGGCGATTTCCTTCTCCGCCCGAAGGTCGTAATCGGCCAGCGCATTCAGCTCATCGGCAATATCCGCCGGCGCCGCGATGCTGGTCGTCTGGCTTTCCGGGCCGATACCGTGGGTGGCGAGGTTGTCGCGCACAGTCGCCGCGCGCTGATCGGCGATCGCCGCGAAGTCCACTTTCACCAGCGGGTCGACCTTGTAGGTATAATATTGCGGCCCCTCGACCTTCGGCGCCACGACTGCCCGTCGCACCGGCGCCGGTGCCGGCTCCCGCTGAAACTCCCGTTCATGATACTGCTGACGGCCGAAAAGACGGTCGAGAAAATTCTGCGCGGGAGCGGGCTGGACGCCAAGCGTGGCGGCCATGCAAAGAGCCGCACCAAGTGTCGAGCCCACCTTGACCAGATGTCGCTGCATGATCCCCCGCTTGTTTCGCCGCCGCTTCGTGATTCACTATAGCGAGCGATGGCGCTGCCGCAAAATCGGCACAACCCGCCTGCCCGCTCTTTCACACGCTATAGTTACACCGGCGCCACACGAGCCACCGGCCGGCTGCGGAACCAGCTCGCCAGCGTATAGCCCGAAATCAGGTGCCAGATACCCCACCATGCCGCCACGATCGCCATCCCGCCAAGGCCGTTGAAGAAGGCGAAGACCAGCGCCAGGCCGAGGCCGGAATTCTGGATGCCCGTCTCGATCGAGATCGCCCGCCGCTCCGGCTCAGCCATTCCGCCAAGCGCCGCGATGACATATCCGCCCGCCAGTGCCAGCGCATTATGCAGGAAGACCAGCCAGGCCACGGTGCCGACATGGGCGATGAATATCTGCCAGTTGGCGACCAGCGCCCCTACGAGAAAGAGCGCGAAAATCACCAGTGAAGCCAGTCGCAGGGGTTTGCGCAGCCGCGCGGCCAGTATTGGCAGGAAAGCGCTGACCAGCATGCCCGTCACGATCGGCAGGACGAGGAGAAAGAGCATCGTCACCATCATTTCGCCCGTCGCGACGCTCGTCTCCCGCACCAGTGTCGCGGTGGGCGGATAGAGCGAACTCCACAATGCGAAGTTGAAGGGCGTCGCGAACATGGCAAGCACGGTGGCCGCCCCCGTCAGGCTGACGGAAAGCGCGACATTGCCACGCGCATGATGGGTGAGGAAATTCGACATGTTGCCGCTCGGGCAAGCCGCTACCAGAAACAGGCCGAGCGCGATGCTGGCCGGCGGTTGCAGCAGCCAGACAAGTGCCAGCGTCACCGCCGGAAGGTAGAGGAACTGCGCCGCGAAGCCGAGGACCAAAGCCCGCGGCGTTCGCAGCAGGTCGCGAAAATCCGTAAGGCGCAAATCCAGCGCCACGCCGAATATGACGAGCGCGATGATGGCGTTCAACGCAGCCATGGCGCCCGGGTCGAAGTTCAGCGTTACCTGATCGATCGCCTGCATGATCCCTCCGCCACGCGGCGGCTCAGTAGCAGCTTCCGCATTCGCCCGCCAGAGAAGCGCCGTTGGTCAGCGCGGCGCGGCGATGATCACCGCTGCGCCGGCCAGCGCCAGAGTCGCGCCGGCAATGTCCCAGCGGTCTGGCGAAAACCCCTCGAAGAAGCGCAGCCACAGCAGCGAGGCGACGATGTAGATTCCGCCATAGGCAGCGTAGGTGCGCCCGGCGGCCGGGCTGTCCACCAGTGCAAGCATCAGCGCGAAGATCGAAAGGACGACCAGTCCCGGCACCAGCCACAGCACCGGCTTGCCCAGTTTCAGCCAGGCGAAGAACGCATAGCAGCCGGCAATTTCCGCCGCGGCGGCAAGCGCAAAGAATATCATGTTCTTCATTTCATGCCCTTGCCACGCATTTGGTTAACCGGCGACGGCCGGGAATAGCACAACATTAACCATGCACTGCAACAATGCGGTCGTTCCTTGCTGTTTCACGAGTTCTGTTCATGCGTTCCTCCGTGCTTGCCGCCCTCGGTTTCGCCACCCTCCTGGGCGCCTGCGCCCAGCGGCCCGATGTTTCCCACACCGTTCCGGTCATGTCGTTTGCAGCCGAGACCCCCGCGCCGCCGCTGCTGCGCTTCGGCAGCGGAAATGCATTCGCGCATCCCGGCGGGCTTGCCGGACGCATATTGACGGTCGGCAGCGTGGCCGATCTCAAGCTGGCCCAGAAGGAAGTGGTGCTCACCTTCGATGACGGGCCGGTGGCCGGAAAGACGCGCGCCATCCTCGATGCGCTGGACAAAGAGGGCGTCAAGGCGACCTTCCTCATGGTCGGCCAGATGGCGCAGGCCCACCCTGCCCTCGTGCGCGAAGTGGCTGCACGCGGCCATTCCATCGGCACCCACACCCAGAACCATGCCAATCTGGCAACGGTCGGCTTCGAGCGGGCGACGCAGGAGATCGACAACGGTCGGCGCAGCGTCGCCGCCGCACTCGTGCCTATGGGAACGCGCGCGGCCCCTTTCTTCCGCTTTCCTTATCTGGCCGACACCGCCGCGCTGCGTCGTCATCTCGCCATGCAAGGCATTGTGGTGGTCGATCCCACCGTGGATTCGAAGGACTATTTCGTCTCCACGCCCGAACAGGTCCGAAAGCGCACCATCGCCGCGCTGGAGGCCAAAGGCTCCGGCATCGTCCTGTTCCATGACCTGCACCAGCGCACGGTCGCGATGCTGCCGTCGTTCCTGGACGATCTGAAGGCGCGCGGCTTCAAGGTCGTGCATCTCGCACCGCGCGGCAATTCGAGCAATCCGCTGCTGTCGGCGGCGCTCGACTGGTGACGCTACCACATGGTGCGTGCGGCGCGTTGCGGCCAGTCGGTATCATAGTGCTCGCCGTCGATCGCACCCTTGCTCGTCCGCGCGAGTATCTGCCCCGGCGTCGGCAATGACTGCGCCGGCACCTGGCGAGACGGATCCCACAGGTTGGAGCGCTTGATGGCGCGCGCGCACTGGAAATAGACGGCCTCGATGGTGATCACCACCACAGCGCGCGGCTCCTTGCCCTCGACCGCATGTTCCGCGCAAAGTGTCTTGTCGGCCGTCACGACGGCGCGTCCATTCACGCGCAGCGTGGTTCCCGAGCCCGGGATCAGGAAGAGAAGCCCGACCCGGCCGTCGCGCACGATATTGCGCAGCGTATCGACGCGATTATTGCCGTGCCTGTCCGGCATATGAAGCGTGCGGTCGTCCACGACGCGCACGAAGCCGGCCAGATCGCCGCGCGGCGAGCAGTCGAGCCCCTCGGGGCCGGCCGTCGCCATCGCGACGAACGGCGATGCCTCGATCAGCGCCCTGTATTCCGGAATGAGCCGGTCGAGTTCCTTTACAAGTGAGGTTTCGCCGGGCTTTCCGTAGATCGCCTCCAGCTCCGCAATGCTGCCGATCGTTTCCATCCAGTCGCCTGCCTTCCCGTTGAGAACGAGATCTTATCGCTCGCGTCGCAGGCCCTTGGCGGCGAGTTCGTCCAGATAGACCGCCCATCGGGCGTCGCGCTCGCGACCGAGTTCCGCCAGATAGTCCCACGAGAATATCCCGCTATCATGACCGTCGTCGAAACCGATCCGCACCGCATAATTGCCCACCGGCTCGATCCGCGCGATGGCGACATCCTTCTTGCCGCCGACCGTCACCCTCTGCTCCGGTGAATGGCCCTGCACCTCGGCCGAGGGCGACATCACGCGCAGCATTTCCGCCGTCAGCTCGAAATGGGTTTCCGCATCGAAGACCACGGATAGTTGCTTTCGGTCCCTGCTCACCCGCAATTCCTTTGGCGCTTGCATCAACCTGCCTTCTCGATGATGCCGCGGCGAATGGCGCCGCCGGCAAAAGGTTCCACCCTGTTGCCAAATGCTCTAGGTGTGTGAACATGGTTGAAACACCACGTTCAGGACACGACATAAAGCCCATGCTTGCCCGACATCAATATATGGTTGCCCCGCCTCGACAGGAGATGATCGATCCGTTCGGTCGGGCGATCAGCTATCTGCGCGTGTCGGTCACGGATCGCTGCGACTTCCGCTGCACCTATTGCATGGCGGAGGACATGACTTTCCTGCCCAAGCGCGACCTGCTGACGCTCGAGGAACTGGACCGGCTCTGCACCGTGTTCATCGGAAAGGGGGTGCGCAAGCTCCGTCTCACGGGCGGCGAGCCGCTGGTACGCAAGAATGTGATGCATCTGATCGCCCAGCTTTCGCGGCACCTCGAAAGCGGGGCGCTGGACGAGCTGACCCTGACCACCAATGGCTCGCAGCTGGCGCGCTTCGCCGGCGATCTGGCGACGCTCGGCGTGCGCCGCATCAACGTGTCCCTCGACACGCTGGACCCGGTCAAATTCCGCGAGATCACTCGTTGGGGCGATCTCGATCGCGTGATGAAGGGCATCGATGCCGCGCAGGATGCCGGCATCCATGTCAAGCTGAACGCGGTGGCCCTCAAGGGCTTCAACGATGCCGAGATCCCCGGCCTGATGCGTTGGGCGCACGGGCGCGGCATGGATATGACGGTCATCGAGACCATGCCGATGGGCGAGATCGACGTCGACCGCACCGACCAGTATCTGCCGCTGTCGAAACTGCGCGCGGACCTGTCGCGCGAATTCACGCTGACCGATATCCCCTTCCGCACCGGCGGCCCGGCCCGCTACGTGAATGTGGAAGAAACCGGCGGCAAGCTGGGCTTCATCACCCCGCTCACGCATAATTTCTGCGAGAGCTGCAACCGCGTGCGCCTCACCTGCACCGGCACCCTCTATATGTGCCTCGGCCAGGAGGACGCCGCCGACCTTCGCGCCCCGCTGCGCGCCTCCGAGGGCGACGAATTGCTGTCGCAGGCGATCGACGAAGCCATCGGCCGCAAGCCCAAGGGGCACGACTTCATCATCGACCGCCAGACCCGGAGGCCCGCCGTGTCGCGCCATATGAGCGTCACCGGCGGCTGACCGGCCAACAGGCCGAACCGAACTCCCTATCTGGCCCGATTGCACTCCGCCTCGCAGCCCCATAATGGCTGCAAGGTCGCATTCCCGATTCTGCCGAGACGGAATGCTCCAGGAGCCGGGCTGATGGCGCTCTCAAGCAATATGCGGGGTGCGTTGTTCATGACGTTGGCCATGTCGGCCTTCACGATAAACGACGCGATTGCGAAACATGTTGCCGATGTGATGAACATCGGCCAGCTCATCTTCGTCCGTGGCGCCTTCGCCACCGTCATGATCGGAACGCTGGCCTGGGCGAGCGGCGCGTTCCGCGGCGGCGCCTGGTATTCACATCCGATGGTGTGGCTGCGTGCGGCAGGCGATCTCGCCGCCTCGGTCACCTTCCTGCTTGCCCTGTCGCGAATGCCGCTCGCCAATGTCTCCGCCGTGCTGCAGTCGCTGCCGCTTGCGGTCACCATGGGGGCCGCTCTCTTCCTTGGCGAACCCGTCGGCTGGCGGCGCTGGATCGCCATCGTCGTCGGTTTCGCCGGCGTGATGATCGTCGTGCGGCCCGGTTTCGAGGGCTTCGACGCCTATGCGATCTATGCGCTTCTCTGCGTCCTCTTCTGCGTCGTGCGCGACCTCGCCACGCGCCGCCTGCCTCCGCACATACCGTCATTGCTGGTCGCCACGGTCACGGCCGGCTGCATCGGCGCTTTCGGCGGCCTGATGACCGTTCCGCTCGGTGGCTGGACCCCGATGGACTGGCGCACCACGGGCGAGCTCGCCATCGCGGCCGTGCTGCTCATCACCGGCTATCAGTTCATCATCAAGGCCATGCGCGAAGGCGACATTTCCTTTGTCGCGCCGTTCCGCTACACGGCGCTCGTCTGGGCCATTACACTGGGCATGGTCATGTTCGGCGACATTCCGGACCTTGCCATGATCCTGGGCTCCGCACTGGTCATCGCTTCCGGCATCTACACGCTCTATCGCGAGCGCAAGCGCGGAGCGACAAGGCCGGCGGCGGAGACGACCGTCGTCGCGATGACGCCGGACGGCAACTGAGGCAGCAGTCCACAGCGCGTGCAATTCGTCGTTTGACAATTGCACGCGCTTCGATTGTTTACATGTTAACGAGATCACAGGGCGCGAAATGCAGCAGAAACTCGCCAACGAGCGCAGGGCACCGGCAACCACGACACTTGTTGTCATGGCGGCCACCGGCGCGCTGGCGATGAATATCTTCCTGCCTTCGCTCCCCGGCATGGCGCGCTATTTCGACACCAGCTATGCCGTCGTGCAGCTTACCGTGTCCCTCTATCTGGCCGCGACGGCAGTTCTCCAGCTCGTCATCGGCCCGCTGTCTGACCGCTACGGGCGCAAGCCCGTCCTGATGGTGGCGCTGACGATCTTCCTCATCAGCACATTGGCGGCGATCTTTGCGCCGACGATCGAGACGCTGATCGTCTGCCGCCTCTTCCAGGCATCGGCGGCGGCGGGAATGGTGCTGTCGCGCGCCATCGTCCGCGACACCGTCAACCATATAGACGAGGCGGCCAGCAAGATCGGCTATGTGACGATGGGCATGGCGCTGGTGCCGATGATCGGGCCCGTCATCGGCGGCGTGGCGGACGAGGCGTTCGGCTGGAAATCGACATTCATCCTGACATTCGGCTTCGGCCTGCTGGCCATGTCGCTCGTCGCCTACGACCTCAAGGAAACGAACCTGCACCGCTCGGCCAGCCTCAGGGCGCAGATCGCCGCCTATCCGGAATTGCTGACGTCGCGCCGCTTCTGGGGCTATACGCTGACGGCGGCGTTCGGCTCAGGCTCCTTCTTTGCCTTTCTGGGCGGTGGTCCCTTCGTCGCCACGGAAATGCTGGGCCTCTCGCCGTCGCAATATGCGCTCTATTTCGCCATCCTGTCCTTCGGCTATATGATCGGCAACTTCATTTCCGGCCGGTTTTCACGCCGCATCGGCAACAATCCGATGATGCTGATCGGCAATGTTCTCGGCGTCTTCGGCGTCCTCGCCGCGCTCGTCCTGCTCTGGCTGGGCTATTTCCACGCCGCGACGATGTTCAGTCCGATCTTCTTCGTGGGCTTCGGCAACGGGATGACGCTGCCCAACGCCAATGCCGGACAGGTGAGCGTGAGACCACATCTGGCCGGCTCGGCCTCCGGCCTCGGCGGCACCATCCAGATCAGTTGCGGCGCCATACTGGCCTTCCTGGGAGCTGCCCTGCTCTCGGTCGAGGCAGGTCCGCAGCCACTGTTCCTCCTGATGCTCGCCTCATCCACGACCGCTGTGGCTGCCTCCTTCTATGTCATATATGTGAACCGGAAGGCTGCGGACCGCGGAGAGCTCTAGAGCCGCGGACGACTGCCGGAGAGTACCGGGAGAGGATGATTGATGCAGCGCGTGCTTGGCGTCACCGGCTGGAAGAATTCGGGCAAGACCACGCTTGTCGAGCGCCTCGTGGCGGAACTGACGGCGCGCGGCTGGAAGATCTCCACCGTCAAGCACGCGCATCACGCCTTCGAGATCGACCATCAGGGCACCGATTCCTTCCGGCATCGCGCCGCCGGCGCATCCGAAGTGGCGATCGTCTCATCGAACCGATGGGCGCTCATGCATGAGCTGCGCGGCGAGAACGAGCCGCCGCTGGCCGATATACTGGCCCGCCTCTCCCTCTGCGATCTGGTGATCGTGGAAGGCTACAAGCGCGACCATCATGCAAAGATCGAGGTACGGCGCAGCGCAGCGCGCGACACCACGCCGCTCGCCACCGCCGACCCCACTATCGTCGCCGTCGCGGCAGATCATCCGGTCACCGGAAGCGAGGTTCCCGTATTCGGCATCGACGACATTCGCGGGATCGCGGATTTCGCCGAGCGCGCCGCCGGCCTTCGCCCAAGCTGAAACTGCCGCTCCGGCAACTGATAGCGGTTGCAATATTGCGTGAAACGATGGGAATATCCCTTTCAGGGCGCGGGCTTGGACCGCGCGACAATGAGACGCCGCACAGGGGACGGCGCGATTTCGAAAGGACCGACATGCGTTTCTCCACGCACATTCTTCTCGCCGCCACGGCTGCACTGGGTATCGCCATGGGCGCCGCACAGGCGCAGGACGCAACCAAGATCAAGATCGGGACGGAAGGTGCCTATCCGCCCTTCAACAACCTGACTTCCGACGGAACGCTTGAAGGCTTCGACATCGACATCGCCCGCGCGCTTTGCGAGGAGATGAAGGCCGAATGCGAATTCGTCACGCAGGATTGGGACGGCATCATCCCTGCCCTTCAGGCCAAGCGTTTCGACGCCATCATCGCTTCCATGTCGATCACCGACGAGCGCAAGCAGCAGGTCGATTTCACCGATCCCTATTATGCCAATTCGCTGGTCTTCATCGCCCCGAAAGACCAGACCTTCGACGCCGCCAATGTCGGCAGAAAGGCGATCGGCGTGCAGGAAGGCACGATCGCGGCATCCTTTGCCGAAACCACCTACAAGGACGCGGATGTGAAGGCATATCCGTCGCAGCTCGAGGCCTGGGCCGACCTTGCCAATGGCCGCGTCGACGCCGTGCTGGCCGACTTCGGCGTGCAATATGGCTGGATTAACAGCCCGGACGGCGAGTGCTGCGAATTCAAGGGCGAATCCGTGAGCAGCGATGACAGGATCGGCATCGCCATCCGCAAGGGCGACACCGCTCTCGCGGAGCGCTTCAACACCGCGATCAAGGCGATCCGTGAAAACGGCAAATATGCCGAGATCAACAAGAAGTATTTTCCCTTCGATATTTACGGGGAATAATTCAAGCGATGGTCGAAGAGGCTGCTGGATCGGAACCAACCTGCCGTCCGACAGCCTTTTTCGCGTCGGAAGTACCTGACCGGTTGGCAGGTTGATGGAGCAGGCGCTCGCTCTGTTGGGTTTCGGTGAAGGCGGCTGGGGGGCGCAGATCGTCTCCGGCATCGGCGTGACCGTCTCGCTGGCGCTCGCCACATTGCCGGTCGGGCTCCTGCTCGGCTTCCTGGTGGCGCTCGCCAAGCAGTCCGGCGAGCCCTCGCTGCGGCTCGCCGCCAATATCTACACTACCATCTTTCGTGGCCTGCCGGAGCTGCTGACGCTCTTCCTGGTCTTCTACGGCGCGCAGATCGGCATCCAGCAGTTCCTTGCCGCGATCGGCGCTGAGACGCGGATCGAGATCAATGCCTTCGCCGCCGGCATGGTCGCGCTCGGCGTGGTCTTCTCCTCCTATGCGAGCGAGGTCTTCCTGTCGGCCTTTCGCGCCATTCCGCGCGGGCAGTATGAGGGCGGCTATGCGATCGGCCTGACGCCGGGGCAGACGATGCGGCTGGTGATCCTGCCGCAGCTCGTCCGCATCGCACTTCCCGGACTGGCGAACCTCTGGCTCACCTTGCTCAAGGATACCGCTCTGGTCTCGGTCATTGGCCTTTCCGACATCCTGCGGCAGGCGGGCGTCGCCGCGCGCGTCACCCGCGAAGCCCTTCTTTTCTTCGGCACCGCCTGCCTGATCTATCTCGTTCTGGCGGTCCTTTCCTCCGTCGTGATC
>DATMGE010000087.1:0-39740 GCA_035555795.1 Rhizobiaceae bacterium
GTTCGGCAACGACGGGCGGGGTGATCAGGCCGCCGGTGCCCTCGGGCTTGCAGAGAACGAAGGAGCCGTCGGCGCGGCATTCGGCGATCGGGTAGCCGATATTCTCCCAGCCGGGCACGTCTTCCCAGTCGGTATGGATGCCGCCCGTGGCCTGCGGCCCGCATTCCAGAATGTGGCCGACGAGGCTGCCGGCGGCGAGCAGGTCGTGGTCGGCGGCACGCCAGCCATATTCGTGCATGAGGATGCCGAGGCCCAGTGCGCTGTCGGCGCAGCGGCCAGTGATGACGATGTCCGCGCCGGCATCGAAGGCCGCCTTGATCGGCAGCGCGCCGAGATAGGCATTGGCGGTGAGCATCCGTTCCGGCAGCTTGATGCCGGAATGCGCGTCGCGCACGCCCGCCTCGCGCATCTTCGGCAAGAGCGGTATCACGTCGTCGCCCTCGACCGCCGCGATCTTCACGGTGATGCCGAGTTCTGCCGCCACGGCGGCAAGCGCGGCGGCGCAGCCGGCGGGATTTACGCCACCGGCATTGGTGGCGATGCGAATCTTCTGCGCGGCGATCTCCTTCAGGCTCGCCTTCATGTAGGCGATGAAGTCCGGCGGATAACCGGCTGACGGGTCTTTCATACGGGCCCGCGCCAGAAGCGACATGGTCACTTCGGCGAGATAGTCCATCATGAGATAGTCGACTTCGGCCGTCAGCAGTTGGGGAATCGCGCTGGGGCTATCGCCCCACGCGCCCGATGCGCCGCCGATGCGTAAGATTCGCTCCGCCATGGCCCGCACCTCAATAGGACTTGGGCAGGCCGAGAACGCGCTCGGCGATGTAGCAGAGGATCAGTTCGCGCGAGACCGGCGCCAGCCGCATGCCCACCGCTTCGCGGAAATAGCGCTCCACATTGAACTCGGCCGCATAGCCCATGCCGCCATGGGTGCGGATGGCGCGGTCGCAGGCGTTGAAATTGGCGTCGCCGGCAAGATATTTCGCCGCATTCGCCTCCGCGCCGCAGGGCTGGCCGCTATCGTAGAGCTCCGCCGCGCGCAGCGTCATCAGTTCTGCTGCCATCAGTTCCGACCAGTTCTCCGCCAGCGGATGCTGGATCGACTGATTCTTGCCGATCGGACGACCGAAGACCACGCGGTCCTTGGCATATTGCACCGCCTTCGAAAGCGCGCGCCGGCCGACGCCGACACATTCGGCGGCGTTCAGGATGCGCTCGGGATTGAGGCTGTCGAGCAGGTAATAGAAGCCCCTTCCCTCCTCGCCGATCCGGTCCTCGACCGGGATCTCCAGCCCGTCGATGAAGAGCGCGTTGGAGTCGACCGCCGCGCGGCCCATCTTGTGCACCTCGCGCGCCTCGATCTTCTCGCGGTCGAAATCGGTGAAGAAGATGGAGAGCCCGTCGGTCGGCTTCTTGCACTCTTCGATCGGCGTGGTGCGAGCTAGAAGCAGCATCTTGTCGGCGATCTGCGCGGTGGAAATCCACATCTTGCGGCCGTTGACGACATATTTGTCGCCCTTGAGCACCGCGCGCGTCTTGAGCTTGGTCGTGTCGAGGCCGGCATCCGGCTCGGTGACGCCGAAGCAGGCGCGGATCTCGCCCTTGATGAGCGGCACCAGCCAGCGCTGCTTCTGCTCCGGCGTGCCATGGACCACGATGGCATGCGGCCCGAAAATGTTGATGTGGATCGCCGAACAGGCGGCAAAGGCGCCGGCCGAATTGCCCACCACCTGCATCATGATCGCGGCCTCGGTCACACCAAGCCCCGCCCCGCCATATTCCTCCGGCATGGCGATGCCCAGCCAGCCGCCTTCGGCGATCGCCTTGGTGAACTCGGTCGGGAAGGTGCCGGTGCGGTCGCGTTCTTGCCAGTACTGGTCGTCGAACCTGTCGCAGATCGCCTTCACCGCATCGCGGATTTCCGCCCGATCCGGGGTCGTTGCCATGGCTTCGGTGTTCATTCCACTTCTCCCTCATCATTGGCGGGGCGCGCATGCCAGCCGGCCATATTGTCATTGCCCGCGAAAACCTCCGCCGTGTGCTGGCCGAGCGTCGGCGCAAGGCGCTGGATGGAAGCGGGCGTGCGTGAGAATTTGACCGGAAAGCGCGGCACGACGAGCGCGCCCTCGGTCGGATGTTCGATCTCCGAGAACATGTTCACCGCCGTCAGATGCGGATCTGTGAAAATCTGCTCCAGCGAACTGACGCGCGCCACCGGCACGTCGATCTCCTTGCAGAAGGCGAGCCATTCGTCGGTGGTATGGGTCGGCATCTTGGCCGCCAGATACTTGCCCGCCTCGTCGGCATTGCGGGTGCGCATCTCCTGTGTGGCGAAGCGCGGATCGTCCTGCATCTTCGTCGGGTCGCCGACGAATTTGGTGAAGGCGCGCCAGTGCTTGTCGGTATAGACGACGATGGAGAGATAACCGTCCTTCGTCGGATAGGGCCCGCGATGGCGCGACATCAGCCGCTTGTAACCGGGGGCTCCGAGCGGCGGCGAGACGGCGCGACCGCCCATATGGTCGGCCAGCACATGCGCCGCCATCGTCTCGAACATGGGCACCTCGATCTCCTGCCCCTCGCCGGTGCGTGAGCGGTGGTAGAGCGCGCTGATGAGCGAGATGGCGAGATAGAGGCCGACCGTGCGGTCGCATATATTGACCGGCGCATAGCGGGGCGTACCATCGATCGCCTCGAACAGGCCGGCAATGCCCGCCGCCGATTGAATCAGGTCGTCATAGACCGCCTGCCCCGTATTCGGCCCGTCCGAACCGTAGCCGACCGCGCCGGCATAGATGATCGACGGGTTGAGGGCGCGGACATCGTCATAGCCCAGCCCCAGCCGCTTCATCGCCTGCGGACGGACATTGTAGACCAGCACGTCGGCATCCGGCACCAGCGAGTCGAGCGCCGCCTTGCCCTCCGCGCTTTTGAGGTCGAGCAGCACGGAGCGCTTGTTGCGGTTGGCCTGGAGGAAAAGCGGCCCCATGCTCGGATCGTGCGACGGGCCGACCCAGCGCATGGAATCGCCGCCGGGGCTTTCCACCTTGATCACATCGGCGCCGAGATCGCCGAGTATCTGCGTGGCGGCAGGTCCCATGACGACCGTAGTCAGGTCGAGAACGCGGACGCCGGCAAGCGGACCCGTCGCATGCGGGGAAAGTTGCCCTTCCGGGAAGCCCTGTTCATCCATGATAATTTCGCTGTATCGAAAATTGTTTCACGTTTGCGTATTTCTTACCCATCCGCCATGTCGCGGTCAATGCCGGCGGAGCGCGATAGGAACTCACATGAATTCGTGACGGCGAAATATTCTGCGCCACTGGAAATTTTTCACATAGACGTCAGAATGCGCAAGGCCCGCACGGCAATGCCGGCGGTAAATGACGGGAGGACTGAATGAGCGAGGCAAGCGCCGAGGCGATCGGCGAACCGGCCAATATTGCCGCTGCCGAAACCGGCGGGCTGCGCAAGGCGCTGCGCGCGCGGCGGCTCGGCCGCATCCACACCCCTTGGGATTTCCGCGAAAGCGCCCGCCGCCGCCTGCCCCGCATGGTGTTCGACTATATCGATGGCGGGGCTGGCGACGAGGGCAGCGTGCGCGAAAACCGCGCTGCGATCGAGCGCGTGCGCCTGATGCCGTCTGCTCCCCATGACACGACCACAGTGGACCTCTCCACAACGCTGTTCGGCCAGCGTCTGTCGATGCCGGTGGTCATCGGCCCGACCGGCCTTGCCTCCGCCTCTTGGCCGCGTGGCGAGATCGCGCTGGCGCGCGCGGCCGCGAAAGCCGGCATCCGCTTCGTGCTGACCAACAATGGCAGCATCGCGCCGCGGGAAATCGCAAACGTGGCGCGCGGCAATAGCTGGTTCCAGCTCTATGCGCCGCCGGATCGCGAACTTGCGCGCCAATGGATCGGACAGGCCAAGGCAGAGGGTTTTTCGGCGCTGGAAATCACCGTCGACGCAGCGCGGCCGGGCCGGCGCATGCGCGATTCCCACAATGGCTTCACCATGCCGTTCAAGTGGACGCCGAAGAAGTTCATGGACTGCGCGACGCGCCCGGCCTGGGCCATGAAGATGCTCTGGCACGGTCAGCCGTCGCCCTATCTCGAAGTCGAGAAGGATCCCTCCGAGCCGAAGGCGCGCAACCAGTCGGAACTGCGCCGCCATCGCTTCACGCGGGCGCTGAGCTGGGACCTGCTCAAGATGGTGCGCGATGAATGGGACGGGCCCCTCATCATCAAGGGGCTGATGGACCCGCGCGAGGCGCAGAACGCGGTCGCGGCCGGCTATGACGGCATCGTCCTGTCCAACCATGGCGGCAGGCAACTGCCCGATGCCGTCGCCCCCATGGAGGTGCTGCCCGAGTTCAAGTCGGAAGTGGGCGACCGCATCACGCTGCTGATCGATGGCGGCTTCCGTTCCGGCAGCGACATCGTCAAGGCCTTGGCGCTAGGCGCCTCGGCCGTGCAGCTTGGCCGGCTGACGGTCTTCGCGCTGGCGACGGCCGGCGAGGATGGCGTCAGCCATTGCCTTGAATTGCTGCGCGAGGAAATGGAAAACACCATGGCGTTGTGCGGCAGGACGAGCATTCCACAGCTCGACCGGTCGATGGTCCGCGTCTGAGGAGGTCCCGATGATCCGCATCGCCATACTCGACGATTATCAGGGCGTCGCCCGCGACATGGCCGACTGGCGACGCCTCGACGGCCGCGCCGAAGTCACCGTTTATCAGGATACGCTGACGGATGCCGAAGCGCTGGCCGCCCGCCTCGCACCCTTCGATGTGATCTGCGCCATGCGCGAGCGCACGGCTTTCGACGCCGCTCTGCTGGCGAAACTGCCTGCCCTCCGATTGCTGGTGACGACCGGCATGGGCAATGCCGCCATCGACATGGAGGCCGCCAAGGCGCGCGGCATCACGGTTTGCGGCACGCATGGGTCGGCCTGGGGCACGGCGGAACTGGCATTCGGCCTGATGATCGCGCTGGCGCGCGGCATCGTGCCGGAAAATGCCAGCCTGTCCGCCGGCGGCTGGCAACGAACCGTGGGGCGCGATCTCTTCGGCGCGCGACTCGGCATTGTGGGACTTGGCCGGCTCGGCGGCCGCGTAGCCGAATATGGCCGCGCCTTCGGCATGGAAATACTGGCCTGGAGCCAGAACCTCACCGAGGAGGCCGCCCACGCCAAAGGCGCACGGCTGGTCGGCAAGAGCGAGCTCTTCGCCTCGTCGGACTTCATTTCAGTGCATCTGCGCCTGTCGGAACGCACCACCGGCCTGATCGGCACGCCGGAACTGAAGGCGATGAAGCGCGACGCCTATATCGTCAACACCGCCCGTGCGCCCATCATCGACCTGGATGCGCTGATCGCGGCGCTGCGCAATGGCCGCATCGCCGGTGCGGCGCTGGATGTGTTCGACATCGAACCCCTGCCCGCTCGCCACAGGCTGCGCGACGTGCCCAACCTGCTGATGACGCCGCATCTCGGCTATGTGACGCGCGACAACTACAAGGTCTTCTACGGCGAGACGCTCTCGGCTATCGAAGCGTGGCTGGACGGCAAGCCGGTGCGGGTGATTGCCTGAGCATTCCAGCGGCTTGACTTGTCGTGGCGCGCGGACAATCGTTCCGCCGCATGGAAAGCGAATTCGCGACGGCGAAGAAGAAGTACAGGACCGACCTTTGACGATATTGGGCAATGGCAGCTTCAGCTACGAAGTCCGACACGGCTTCGGCAAGCTGCCGGATGGAATGGGCTGGACAGAGGTCGCCGGCGTGGGGATCGATTCGGCAGACCGCGTCTACGCATTCGCGCGGGGCCCGCACCGCATCGTCGTCATGGACCGCGAGGGCAATTTCCTCGACACATGGGGCGAAGGCGTCTTCACCAATGCGCATGGCATCCATATCGGGCCGGACGACAGCGTCTGGCTGACCGATTCCGGCGACCATTCGGTGCGCAAGTTCACCCGCGACGGCAAGCTGCTCATGACCATCGGCGTGCCCGGCCAGACGCCGGGCCATATGAGTGGAAAACCCTTCTGCCGCTGCACCCACACCGCGCTTTCGCCGCGCGGCGACATCTACGTGTCGGACGGCTACGGCAATGCCTGCGTCCACAAATACGACCCGGCCGGCCGCTACCTGAGGAGCTGGGGCAAGCCGGGCATTCTGCCGGGCGAGTTCAACCTGCCGCACAATATCTGGTGCGATGCCGACGGCTGGGTCTATGTCGCCGACCGCGAGAACCACCGCATTCAGGTCTTCGACGGCGAAGGCCGGTTCGAGACGATGTGGCACGGCATCCATCGCCCGACCGCGCTCGCCATGCTGCCGAACGCGCCCTGCCCCTGCTGCGTCGTCAGCGAAGGCGGTCCCGACATGCCGATCAATCGCGACACGCCCAATCTTGGGCCGCGCCTCAGCATTGTCGGGCTGGACGGCAAGGTCATCACGCGGCTCGGCACGGAGATGGCCGGCCATGAGCCCGGTCGCTTCATCGCCCCGCATGGCGTGGCGGTAGACAGCGCCGGCGCGATCTATGTGGCGGAGGTCGCCCACATCGCCTGGCCCTCGCTCATGTCGGGGCCGCGCCCCGACCGCATCGCCAGCCTGCACAAGCTGGAGCCGGTCGTCTGATGTCCAAGATCGTCAAGCGCACGCTCGATTTCTTCGAACTTTTCGCCGAGCACCAGCGGCCGCTCTCGCTGTCGGAAATCTCGCGCCTGCTCGATATTCCCGTATCGAGCTGCCACGACGTGCTGCAATCATTGCAGGAGCGCGGCTATCTCTATGAGCTCGGACCGCGCGGCGGCTATTATCCGACGCTGCGCCTGCACCGGCTGGCCGGCAGGATCGCCGAGAACGACCCGGTGCTTCAGCGTGCCGAGATCAAGCTCAGGGCATTACGCGACAAGTTCGACGAATCCGTTTCGCTGTCGCGCGTGCAAGGCGCACAGGCGACCTATCTGCTGGTTTTCGAGCCCTCGCATGCGCTGCGCTTTCTCGTCCATGTGGGCGAGCATATCCGCGCGCTCCACAGCACCTCCGCCGGCAAGGCCGTGCTCGGTTCGCTGACGCCCTCCGAGCGCGAGAAGACATATCGGGAGCTCGATCTCGCGCCCTTCACCGACAAGACGGTGAAGACGCTGGACGCGCTGCGGACCGAGATCGACGCCTCGCTGGCGCGCGGCTGGTTCGCCAATCGCGAGGAAAGCGTGCCGGGCGCCACCACCCTGTCATGCAGCTTCGCGTGGAACCGCTCGATCTTCATCGTCACGGTCGCCGGCCCGACCTTCCGCATGGAGCCCAAATTCGATGAGGTCGTGGCCGAGCTGGTTGCGACTTGCCAGGCGCTGGAGGCGCCCAGCTAAGCGCGATACGATCGCGCGAAGGGGCGGATAATGCATTTCGCCGTAGTCATGGCCGGCATCGCGCTTGCAACGCCGGCTGCGCTTCACTACAGCGCGGCTTCGACGAAACGGCTGGTTCGGACGTGACGAAACGCATCCTTCTCGTAAGCAATGGCCACGGCGAGGACGCAGAGGCGGCCGCGATCGCGCGCGCCGTGCGCGAGGCAGGCCTGCCCGCGGAGATGAGCGCGGTGGCGATGGTCGGCGAAGGCCGCGCCTATATGGCGGCGGGCGTGCCGCTTGTCGGGCCGACCTTCATGCCGCCGTCGAACGGTTTCAGCTATATGGACCGCAAGCTGCTGATCGCCGACCTGCGCGCGGGCCTGATCGGCGCGACCTTTCGCCAGTGGCGCGCCGTACGCCGCGCTGCACGCCAATCCGACCTCGTCCTCGGCGTGGGCGACGAGTTCTGCCAGCTCGTCGCATGGTCGGCCGGCCGGCCCTTCATCGCCTATGTGCCGCCCCATTCCGCGCTCTATGAAGGCGACATCAATCTCGACCTGATCCTGATCGCGGCGATGCGCTCGCGGCGATGCCTGAAAATGCTCACCAAGGATCCCGCGACGGCCGAAGTGCTGCAACGCAAGGGATATGACAAGGTCGCCTATGGCGGAAATCCGAGCGTGGATTTCCTGCTGCCGTCAGGGGTCGATCTCGATATTCCCGATGGGACCGATGTGGTCGGCCTCCTGCCCGGCTCGCGCCCGCCGGAAGCGGACCGAAACTTCCTGCTGCAGATGCTGCTGGTGGAAAAGGTTGCCGCGCTGGCCGCTGCCGCCGGGCGCCCTGCCCCGGCCTTTCGCGCCGCCCTCGTACCGAAGCTCTTCGCCTCCGCGCCAGCTCTGGCGGCACAAGGCGGCTGGTCGATCGATGCCGACGGCCACCGCATGCGCGGACCGGGCGGTGCCGCGATCGGTCTCTGGACCGACGCCTTCGCCGACATCATCGATGCCTCGCGCATCGTCGTCGCCATGGCAGGCCAGGCATCCGACCAGGCGCTGGCGCTCGGAAAGCCGTCGCTGCTGATCGCCGGTGAAGGCCCGCAATTCAGCTGGCGCTTCGCCGAGGCGCAGAATCGTCTCCATGGCGGGCTGTCGCGGCTGGTCGGCACCGGGGCGGCAGACGAAGCGACGCTGGACGAGGCCGCGCGCGCACTGCTTGACGGGCTCGCGGACAAGGACTGGCTGGCGGCCGCCGCAACGCAAGGCCCTCTGCGCATGGGGTCGCGCGGATCTGCCGCCCGCTTCGTGGCGGTGATCCGCGAGGCGCTGGCGATCTAGAATCGACCGGAATCGGGTAGTTTCCGCCTGTCTGCGACATTGCAAGGGTTGAAGCCGCCGCAAAGCGATGTCACATGATGGCGATCAACGAAAGACGCCACTGATGGTCACCTATCTCGACGCCGCCACCGCGCCGCTGCGCAATACCGGTCAGATCCGCCTCTACAACGAGGATGCCTTTGCCGGCATGCGCAAGGCCTGCGCGCTCACATCGGCCTGCCTCGACGAACTGGCGGCGATTGTCGCGCCGGGCGTGACTACGGATGCGATCGACCGCTTCGTCTTCGAATATGGCATGGATCACGGCGCGCTGCCCGCGACGCTCAACTATCGCGGCTACACGAAATCGTCCTGCACCTCGATCAACCATGTTGTCTGCCACGGCATCCCCGATGCCAAGCCGCTGCGCGAGGGCGACATCGTCAATATCGACGTGACCTACATACTGGATGGCTGGCATGGCGATTCCAGCCGCATGTATCCCGTCGGCCAGATCAAGCGTGCTGCCGAGCGCCTGCTCGAAGTGACGCATGAATGCCTTATGCTGGGCGTGGCCGCGGTGAAGCCGGGTGCGCGCACCGGCGCGATCGGCGCTGCGATCCAGGCCCATGCGGAAGCACAGCGCTGCTCCGTGGTGCGCGATTTCTGCGGCCACGGCGTCGGCCTGCTCTTTCACGACGCGCCGAACATCCTCCATTACGGCAACCCCAATGAGGGAGTGGAGATGCGCGAGGGCATGATCTTCACCATCGAGCCGATGATCAATCTCGGCCGTCCGCATGTGAAGGTGCTAGCCGATGGCTGGACCGCCGTCACCCGCGACCGCTCGCTGTCGGCGCAATATGAGCATGCCGTGGGCGTGACCAGGGATGGCTGCGAGATTTTCACCCTGTCCAAGGCGGGTCTCGACCGTCCGGGCCTGCCATCCTAGCATTTCGCTGTCGGCGCGACCGCCTTGCGTCGCATAAACGCGGATAAATCAAAGAGATAGAGCAGGATTCCAATCTATCCGGCCAGCCGTCGCTCTGGACACTCTTTGCGCAACTGCTACTGTCGCCGCGGCAGTGGGGGCGCAGATGGACAAGGCGGACGACGACGAACGGGGCTTCTTTTCGGAGATGGCCGCCCCCTTGCCCCGTGCAACGCAGGCGAGCAGCCGGAAGGCGTCCGACAAGCCGCATTATCTCGGCCATCGCGATCGCCTGCGCGACCGCTTCCGCGAACATGGCGCCGACGCCTTCGCCGACTACGAGCTTCTGGAACTGCTGCTCTTCCGCTCGATCCCGCGCGCCGACACGAAGGAAACGGCAAAGGCGCTGATCGCGCGATTCGGTTCCTTCGCCGAGGTGCTGGGCGCGCCCGAACATCTGCTGCGGGAAGTGTCGGGCGTCGGCGAAAGCGTGGCGCGCGACCTCAAGATCGTCGCCGCCTCCGGCCAGCGAATGGCGAAAGGCGCCATTTCCGGGCGGACGGTGCTCGGTTCATGGTCGCAGGTGCTGGAATATTGCCGGGCGGCGATGGCTTTCGAGCAGCGGGAGCAGTTCCGTATTCTTTTCCTCGACAAGAAGAACCGGCTGATCGCCGACGAGGTCCAGCAGACCGGCACCATCGACCACACGCCCGTCTATCCGCGCGAGGTCATGCGCCGCGCGCTCGAACTGTCGGCCAGCGCGCTTATTCTCGTCCACAACCATCCGTCCGGGGATCCCGCCCCGTCGCGCGCCGACATCGACATGACCCGGACGATCGTGGAGACCGGGCGTCCGCTCGGCGTCGTCATCCACGACCATGTCATCATCGGCCGCCAGGGCCATGCCAGCCTCAAGGGCCTGCAATTGATGTGAAAAAGGCCGCCGGCTTGCGCGCGGCGGCCCTCATTTCAGGCAAGGCGAATCGCGTTCAGAGAACGACGACCTGCGTTCCCTTGCGCACGCGATTGTAGAGGTCGATCACGTGCTCGTTGATCATGCGGAAGCAGCCGTTCGAAGAGGCGCTGCCGATGGTCTGCGGCTGGGTGGTGCCATGGATGCGCACATGCGTGTCGCGCTTGCCCTGATAAAGGTAGATGGCGCGGGCGCCGAGCGGATTGTCGCCGCCGCCGTCCATGCCGTTTTTGTAGCGCCCATACT
Source organism: Rhizobiaceae bacterium (assembly GCA_035555795.1). Classification (GTDB taxonomy): domain Bacteria; phylum Pseudomonadota; class Alphaproteobacteria; order Rhizobiales; family Rhizobiaceae; genus RCIO01. Next base: position 10,830 of record DATMGE010000087.1, read on the forward strand.
TCTTCGGCTCGCGCTCCTGCATGGCCTTGGTCGGGAACCAGCGCGGCCATTCCTGCTTGTCGCCGACCACCGCCGCGCCCTTGAATTCCAGCCCCTCGCGGCCGACCGCGATCGCATAGCGGCGAGCGCTGCGGCCGTTCTCCACGAGATAGAGGAACTTGTTGGCCGTATCGACCACGATCGTGCCCTTGGCATAGCCGGAGAAAGGCACCGACTGCGGCTGGAACTCGTTCTTGACGGCAAACTGCTTGCGCGCCGCCTTGTTGCGCATGGCGCCATCCAGCGCCTGGGTTTCCGGCAACAGGCTCTGCTTGGTGCGGAAAAGGCCGAGGAAGCCGGCCGGCTTCTCCTCCTCGCTGCGCAACTCGCCCTTGTTGCCGACGACCGCCACAGCGACCGTCTCTTCCTTTTTCTTCTGCGCCAGCGAAGGCGCGGTGAGCGGAAATGCGAATGCGGCCGCAAGGCCGGCGATTGCAAGCAAGCGAGCGAACATGTGGTGTCGTCCTGACGCGATTGTCTGAGAGCGACGACGCGCTGGCGATTGGGCGGGCACGTCGACCGATGTCGATCAGATACCGCAGGTCGGCCCGTTCACTCAATCGTGCAGGAGCGCGAGACCGACCAAATTCCTGTGAGCGGAATCGAAAAACGGGAAAGTGTTGCAGCCGCACAACGCACGGCTGCAACCGGACAGGCTTACTGAGCCGGCGCAGGCTGCGTCGGGGCAGTGCTTTCTGGCTGCGTGGCGGCGGGCGGCGTCGCAGGCTCCGAAGCGGGCGGCGTGGCGGGCTGAGCCTCGCCTGTCGGCGGCGTGGCCGGGCCGGACGGCTGCTGTGCCTCTCCCGAAGGCGGCGTTGCCGCGGGCGCCTCGCTGGAAGGTGGCGTCGGCTGTGCCTCGCTGGAAGGCGGAGTCGGCTGCGAAGGCGTCGGGCTGCCACCGATCTGGTCGAGAATGCCGCCACCGCCGGCACCACCTGCGTCGGTCGGCAGACGGTCGAGAATGTCGGTTGGGCTTTCGCCGTAGCGCGCCACGATGGACAGCGTCAGCGACGTGACGAAAAAGGCCGCTGCGAGGATCGCCGTGGTGCGCGTCAGCGCATTGGCTGCGCCGCGCGCGGTCATGAAGCCGGAGCCGCCGCCGATCCCGAGGCCACCGCCTTCCGAACGCTGGAGCAGGACCACGCCGACAAGCGCGATCACGATCATCAGATGGACGACGATGAGAAGGGTTTGCATAAGTTCGGTCCAAATCGCGGGGAAGCGGGCGATGCCGCGCGGAAAATGTCGGGCCAGTTATACCCAAATGACGGTATTTCCAAGCCCTGTGGGCCAGCACCGCATATCGGAATGCATGCCGACCTCTGCAAGGGCCATTTTCAGAGCGAGCGATATGCTTCGGCGATGCCGAGGAAATCCGCTGCCTTGAGGCTGGCGCCGCCGACCAGCGCGCCGTCCACATTCGCCACGCCCATCAGTTCCGCTGCATTGGACGGCTTGACCGATCCGCCATAGAGCAGCCGCATCCTGTCCGCCTCGCCGCCGATCTTCGCCGCCAGTTCGGCGCGGATTCGCTCATGCGCCTCGGCGACATCCGCCGCCGTCGGCGTCAGGCCGCTGCCAATCGCCCAGACCGGTTCATAGGCGACGACCGTGTTCGCGGCCGTGGCGCTCTCCGGCACCGAGCCGGCAACCTGCCGCGACAGCACGTCCAGCGTCTTGCCGGCCTCGCGCTCGGCAAGCGTTTCGCCGATGCAGATGATCGCCACGAGGCCGGCGCGCCATGCGGCCGACGCCTTCGCCGCCACGATGGCGTCGGTCTCGCCATGATCCGTGCGCCGCTCGGAATGGCCGACGATCACATAGGTCGCGCCGGCATCCTTGAGCATCTCGGTCGAAATGTCGCCGGTATGCGCGCCGCTCTCCTTGGCATGGCAGTCCTGCCCGCCCGTGCGGACCGGCGTCGCGGCGAGGATTTCCGATGCCTTGGCAAGCAGGGTCGCAGGCACGCAAAGTGCCGCCGCCACTTCCGCATCGAGACCGCCCATGAAGCCGTTGCCGATCGCCTGCAATTCGCCGAGCGACGCGCTCGTTCCGTTCATCTTCCAGTTTCCCGCGACCAGCGGACGAATTCCGGGTGTCATGCCAGCGTTTCCTTCCGTGCTTGTATGCCGCGTCGTGAGTACCAAAAACCGGCGACAAAGCAATCGACACTGGCCGGGAAGGACGCTATTGCCCTGATTGTCCGGAATTGCCGGGCAAGATTGACGTGTCACGACAAGCGGAACTGACCAATGCTCGATTCAATGCGCAAGGCTTCCGGAACCTGGGTCGCCAAGCTGCTCCTCGCCTTGCTTGTCGTGAGCTTCGCCGTCTGGGGCATTTCTGGGACCATTTTCACCGGCGTGTCCAGCAGCGTCGTGACGGCCGGAAGCACAACCGTCTCGGCAATGGACTACCGCCTCGCCTATGACCGCCAGATATCGGTGATGTCGCAGCAGTTCGGCACGCGCCTGACCCGCGAGCAGGCGCAGGCATTCGGCATCGATGACCAGGTGCTGGCGCAGCTTGTCGCCGGCGCGGTCCTGGATGAGCAGGCGAGCCAGATGGGCCTCGGCCTCTCGCGTGACCGCGTCGCGCTGCTGACCGCCGAGGATCCCGCTTTCCGCAATGCCGGCGGCCGCTTCGACCGCCAGCAATTCGAATTCGTGCTTCGGCAGGTCGGCATGACCCCGGAGGAATATCTGCGCAACCGCGAGCAGGTGGCGATCCGCCAGCAGATCGTCGAGGCGGTATCTGACGATATAAAGGTTCCGCAGGCCTTCCTGAAGGCGATGGCGCTCTATCGCGGTGAGGACCGCACGGCTGAATTCGTCGCCGTTCCGCGCTCGGCCGTGGAGCCCGTCCCCGCCCCGACCGACGCCCAACTGAACGAATATTTCGAGGCCAACAAGGCGCGCTATGCAGCGCCGGAATATCGCAAGATCGCCTATGTGAAGCTGGAGCCTTCCGACATCGCCGATGAAAGCTCGGTCACCGATGAGATGATCGCGGCCGAATATGAGCGCACCAGGGCGCGCTTCACGCAGCCCGAGAAGCGCACCATCGAGCAGATCGTCTTCGCCGACGAGGCTGCCGCGAACGCCGCCGCCGCGCGGCTGCGAGAGGGCGCGACCTTCGAGGAACTCGTAACTGCCGAAGGCAAGACCATGGCCGACGTCCAGCTTGGCACGTTCAGCCGCGAGGATGTCGCCGATCCGGCCATCGCCGAGGCGGCATTCGCCTTGCAGCAGGGCCAGACGAGCGGCGTGGTGCGCGGCGGCTTCGGCCACCTCCTGCTGCGCGTGACGCAGGTGACGCCGGAAGTGATCCGGCCGCTGAGCGAAGTGAGCGCGGAAATCCGTCGCGACCTCGCCATCGACGACGCGACCCGCGCCATTGCCGATGTGCACACCAATTACGAGGATGCCCGCGCCGGTGGCGAGGGCATGGCCGAAGCTGCGCAGCGCTTCAACCTGCGCGTCGTCACCATCGACGCCGTCGACCAGCAGGGCCGCGCGCCCGACGGCAGCGAAGTGAAGCTGCCTGAAAAGCAGCAGCTTCTGCAGGAAGCCTTCGAATCGGATGTGGGCGTGGAGAACCCTGCCATCAATCTCGGTGCCGTGGGCTTCCTCTTCTATGAAGTACTGGAGACCATGCCTGCGCGCGATCGCACGCTGGACGAGGTCCGCGACCGCCTGGTGGCCGACTGGACCGATCAGGAGGCCCGCAGCAGGCTCGCCGCGCTCGCAGGCGAGATGCGCAAGCAACTCGACGCCGGCACCGCCTTTGCCGAGGTCGCCGCCGCGCATAATCTGGAAGTCCAGACCAAGCGCGGCCTGAAGCGCGAGGGCAATGACGCCGATTTCGACGCTGCCGGCGTGGCGGCCGTCTTCGGCGTCGTCAAGGAGCAGACCGGTGTTACGCCCGGCGCCGACGGCAATGCGCAGATCGTGTTCAAGGTCACCGAAGTGACCGAACCGCTCGACGCGGACGCCGCCTCGGTGCCGCAGCAGACCGCCGACAGCCTTTCCCGAGGCCTCGCGGACGACCTGCTCGACCAGTTGGTCGCCAAATTGCAGGGCCAGTATGGCGTCAGCGTCAATCGCAACGCGATGGCGCAGGCATTGAGCTTCTGACGGGGCGGTGATGAGCGACTTCAAGGCGCATATCGCAAAGGTCGCCGCCGGCAAGGCGCTCGACTTCGAGGAAGCGCGCGAAGCGTTCGACATCATGATGTCCGGCGAAGCGACGCCGAGCCAGATCGGCGGCTTCCTGATGGCGCTCAGGGTGCGCGGCGAGACCGTCGAGGAAATCTCCGGCGCCGTCGCCACCATGCGCGCCAAGATGCTGCCCGTCCACGCGCCGGCCGACGCGGTCGACATCGTCGGCACCGGCGGCGATTCCTCGGGCTCCTACAATGTCTCCACCGCCGCGGCCTTCATCGTGGCCGGCGTCGGCGTGCCGGTGGCCAAGCATGGCAACCGGGCGCTGTCCTCCCGCTCGGGCGCGGCCGATGCGCTTGCCGCGCTCGGCGTCAATATCGAGATCGGGCCCGACCGCATCGCCCAATGCGTCGGCGAGGCGGGCGTCGGCTTCATGTTCGCGCCGGCGCATCACTCGGCCATGCGCCATGTCGGCCCTTCGCGCGTCGAGCTCGGCACGCGCACCATCTTCAACCTGCTCGGGCCCCTGTCCAATCCGGCCGGCGTGAAGCGCCAGCTTCTCGGCGTATACGCGCCCGAATGGGTCGAGCCGCTGGCCCATGTGCTCAAGGACCAGGGCGCCGAAGCCGCATGGATCGTGCATGGCTCGGGCCTTGACGAACTGACGACGACGGGCGTCACCAAAGTCGCTGCGCTGGCCGACGGCGAGGTGAAGACCTTCGACGTGACGCCCGAGGAAGCCGGCCTGCCCCGCGCCAGACCGGCCGATCTCGTCGGTGGCGATGCCGCGCACAATGCCAAGGCTCTGCGCGCACTTCTGGACGGCGAACATGGCGCCTATCGCGACATTGCGGCGCTCAATGCCGCAGCCGCGCTGATCGTTGCCGGCCGCGCGCGCACCCTGCGCGATGGAGTGACGCTCGCCATGAAGTCGATCGACGAGGGACATGCGCGCCAGGCCCTCGACCAGCTGATCGCCGTTTCCAATGCGGGGAAGTGACGATGACTGACATCCTCAACAAGATCGAGATCTACAAGCGCGCCGAGATCGCCGCCGCCATGGCAACCGTGCCTGTGGCCGAACTGCGCGCGCGCATCCGCGATGTGGATGCCCCACGCGGCTTCCTTGCAGCGCTTCGCCGCAAGCGGACGGCAGGCAGTTTCGCGCTGATCGCCGAGATCAAGAAGGCGAGCCCCTCCAAGGGCCTGATCCGCAACGATTTCGACCCGCCTTCGCTGGCCCGGGCCTATGAGCAGGGCGGCGCGGCCTGCCTCTCGGTGCTGACCGACACGCCGTCCTTCCAGGGCGCGCCGGAGTTCCTGACGCAGGCGCGAGAAGCCGTCGCCCTCCCCGCCTTGCGCAAGGACTTCATGTTCGAGACCTATCAGGTCTACCAGGCGCGGGCCTGGGGCGCCGATGCGATCCTGCTCATCATGGCCTCGCTCACCGACGACATGGCCGCACGGCTGGAGCACGAGGCTTTCGCGCTCGGCATGGACGTGCTGGTGGAGGTTCATGACGAGGCCGAGATGGAACGGGCGCTGCGCCTCTCCTCGAAGCTGATCGGCATCAACAACCGCAACCTGCGCACCTTCGAGACCTCGCTCGAAACATCCGAGCGGCTGGCCGGCATGGTGCCGGACGACCGGCTTCTGGTGGGTGAAAGCGGCATCTTCACCCATGAGGACTGCAGGCGGCTCGAACGCGCCGGCATCGGCACCTTCCTCGTCGGCGAGAGCCTGATGCGGCAGGAGGATGTGGCGGCCGCGACGCGGCGCCTGCTGGAAGGCGAGCACGCCACAGCCTGAGCTGCCGCCGGCACTGAAAGGAGGCGCGCGGTGAAAGAACCGGGCCTGACCCATATCGGACCTTCCGGCGACGCGCACATGGTCGATGTCGGCGCCAAGGACGAGACGCGCCGTGTCGCCACGGCCGAGGGCCGCGTGCTGATGCAGCCCGAAACCCTCGACATGATCATGGCCGGAAATGCGAAGAAGGGCGACGTGCTTGGCGTGGCCCGCATCGCCGGCATCATGGCCGCCAAGAAGACGCATGACCTGATCCCGCTCTGCCACCCGCTGGCGCTCAATAAGGTCTCCGTCACGCTCGAGCCGGAGCCGGCCCTGCCCGGCCTGCTGGTGACCGCCACGGTCGGCGTAACCGGCAAGACCGGCGTCGAGATGGAAGCGCTGACGGCAGTCTCCGTCGCCTGCCTCACGGTCTACGACATGGCGAAGGCGGTGGATCGCGGCATGGAGATCACCGGGATCCGCCTGGTGGAGAAGACCGGCGGAAAGTCGGGAGACTACCGCAGGACGGGGTCGTGATGGCATCGGAACTGCTTCCCGTCGACATCGCCCTTGCACGGCTTCTGGACAGCGCGCAGCGCCTGCCCGCCGAAACCGTCGCGATCGCCGATGCAGGCGGGCGCGTGCTGGCGCAGGAAGTGGTTGCCCGCCGCACGCAGCCGCCCTTCCCCGCCTCCGCGATGGATGGCTACGCCGTGCGCGCCGCCGACATCGCGAACCCGCCCTGCCTGCTGAAGCTCATCGGCGGCGCGCCTGCCGGCCGCGCCTTCGGCGGCAAGGTGGGGCCAGGTGAAGCCGTGCGCATCTTTACCGGCGCGCCTGTGCCGGAGGGAGCCGACACGATCCTGCTGCAGGAAGACGCCCGCGCACTGGAGGACGGGGCGGTTGAGGCGCTGGAGGCCACGGCGGAGGGCCGGCATATCCGCCGCACCGGGCTGGACTTCGTGGCGGGCGACGTTCTGCTCAATCGCGGCCGTGTGCTGGATGCCGGCGCGCTCTCGCTGGCCGCCGCGGCCAACTATCCTGAACTCTCGGTCGCAAGACGCCCCTTGGTCGCCATTCTGGCGACTGGCGACGAGCTCTTGCCTCCGGGCTCGACGCCCGGCCCCGACCAGATCATCGCCTCCAACAGCTTCGGCATCGCGCATCTGAGCCGGCAGGCGGAGGCCGAGGTGCTCTATCTGGGCATCGTGCCCGACGACCGGCGCGTCATCGCCGAAGCCGTCATGAGGGCGCAGGCGGCAGGTGCCGACGTGATCGTCACGCTTGGCGGCGCCTCCGTCGGTGACCATGACCTCGTGCGCGAAGTGCTGACCGGCCTTGGGATGGAACTCGATTTCTGGAAGATCGCGATGCGGCCGGGCAAGCCGCTCATGGTCGGCCGGCTGGGCGCCACACATGTACTTGGCCTGCCCGGCAACCCCGTATCGAGCCTCGTCTGCGCGCATCTCTTCCTGCTGCCGCTGCTGGCGCGGCTGGGCGGCCGCGAATATCAGGCTCCGATCCGCAAGGCGGTACTGGGCAGCGACCTGCGCGAAAACGACCACCGGCGCGACTATGTGCGCGCTTCCGCCTATCCCGGCTCGGCCGGCCTCGTGGCCACGCCTTTCGCGGTGCAGGATTCCTCCATGCTGAAGACGCTCGCCACGGCGAATTGCCTGATCATTCGCGAGCCCCACGCACCTGCCGCGCGCGCTGGAGACCCGTGTCGCGTGCTGATGATCCGCTGAGGCGGCAAGTTCATCAAATTTAAACAGTTGCGGAACAAGACTGGAACATATAGTGATTGTTCTGGTTTTGTTTGCCGGATGATTCTCCGGCGTGCGGCGCGCAGGCGAGAAATGTTGACACGCAAGCAGCATGAACTTCTTCTCTTCATCCATGAACGGTTGAAGGAAACAGGCATTCCGCCATCCTTCGACGAGATGAAGGATGCGCTGGACCTCGCTTCGAAGTCCGGCATTCATCGCCTGATCAGCGCATTGGAAGAACGCGGCTTCATTCGCCGGTTGCCCAATCGCGCGCGCGCGCTGGAAGTGCTGCGCCTGCCCGATTCGATCGCGCCCGGCCTCAATTCGGCCCGCAAGTTTTCGCCCAGCGTGATCCAGGGCAGCCTGGGGCAGAAGCAGCCCTCGCGCGCGCTTCCCGCCGGCAATGACGACAGTCCCAGCGCCGTCAGCATCCCGGTGATGGGACGCATCGCCGCCGGCGTGCCGATCTCGGCGATCCAGCACCAGACCCATGCGATCGCGGTGCCGCCCGACATGCTGTCGGCAGGCGAACATTACGCGCTCGAGGTCAAGGGCGATTCCATGATCGAGGCCGGGATTTTCGACGGCGACACGGTCATCATCCGCGATACGCAGACGGCCAGCCCGGGCGACATCGTGGTGGCGCTGGTGGACGACGAGGAAGCCACCCTCAAGCGCTTCCGCCGCAAGGGCGCCTCTATCGCGCTGGAGGCCGCCAACCCGGCCTATGAGACGCGCATCTTCGGCCCCGACCGAGTGAAGGTGCAGGGCCGGCTCGTGGGGCTGATCCGGCGTTACTGAAGCGTATCGCGTCTACTGCGCCGATCCTTCGTTCGCAGCATCCTCTGCCGGGTTCGACGCGGCATTGCGTTGCTTCGGCTGCCACGGCGGCAGGCCACGCGCCTCGCGCGAATAGCGGCGATGCGCATGCCATGGCCGATAGGGCTCGGCGATGGCAAAGCGGAGATCGAGTCGGGGCTTGCGCAGCGAAGCATGTGCGACGCCTGCCGCTGGCGTGTCGACCGAGATTTCCGCGCTGCCTTTCCGGGCAAGATCGCGCTTGGTGAGCTCGATGGGGCGGGCTCCGGCGCAGGAATTTTCAGCGGTTGCATCGTCGATGACGATGAGCATCGCATCGTCACACAGTTCGCTGGCCGCATCCGCGCTGCCCACATGGGCGACGAGCCCCGATGGGTGGGCGATCGTGCAGGTGCCGGCAGTGCAGGTGAATGCCGTGTCGTTGCCGGCCGTCTCCCCCCGCTTTGCAGGCGCGACGACCGCACTGGCCGCCATGGCGCGGGTCCAGTTTTCCATGGTGAAGGCATTGGGTCTCATGCGATTGACCGCGACCCGCTTGTCCTCAAGGCGCACGGCCACTAGCCGGCCATCCTCCGAAACGAAGATGTCGGGCACCTCATGCGAGACGAGAAGCATGGCTCCGCCGGCGAGAAGCGGCACCGCCGACCATCGCAGCCGCCCGCGCAGCAGCGTCATCAGAGCGAGCGCCGCGGTGAGAAGCAGGACGGCAGCCAATGGCACAGTGCCCGTGACATCGAACATGGAGCGCCCCGCCAGCCAGAAGGCGATTGCGTTCATTGCCGCGATGCCCTGCCCCATCAGATCCAGCGCGGGTCCGTCGAGCCCGAACGGCATCAACAGGCAGGCCAGCACCGCCATCGGCATCACGATGACGGAAACGATCGGCATGACGGCAAGGTTGGCGACGAGGCCGAGCGGCGAGACCTGCTGAAAGTGCCAGGCGGTGAACAGCGCCGTGGCCGCCCCGGCGACAATCGAGGTCAGCGCCAGCGCACCGATATAGCCGGTCCCCTTGCGGGCCACGCTGGCGGCGATGCCGGCCCCTGTGCCATGCGTTCCTGGCCGGCGCCTCTCGGCGAATTGCGACCAGCCCGCATAGGTGGCGACCAGCGCCGCCGTCGCGGCGAAGGACATCTGGAAACTCGGTCCCGCCACCTCATGCGGCGAAATGAGAATGATGATGATCGCCGAAAGCGCCAGATTGCGCATGGTGATCGCCGCACGGTCGAACAGCACGGCCATCAGCATCACGGCAAGCATGATGAAGCTCCGCTCCGCCGCTACCTCGCTGCCCGAGACGACGAGATAGGCAGCCGTCGCGACCAGCGCGATCGCGGCGGCATATTTCTTGACGGGATGGCGCATGGCGAAGCCCGGCATGAGCGCAAACAGCGAGCGCAAGGCGACCATCACGGTTCCCGCGACCAGCGCCATGTGGAGGCCGGAAATGGAAACGATGTGATACAGCCCCGTCACGCGCAACGCATCGTTGACCCGCTCCGGAATGCCGGCGCGCACGCCGGTAATCAGCGCCGCCGCGATCTCGCCCTCCGCCCCGCCTATGCGGTCGGCGATATGACGGGCCACGCCGGCGCGCCAATTGGCCAGATGGCGCATGACGCGTTCGGTCCATGAAGCCTCGCCGAATCGCGCTTCGGCTCCCGTCACCGGCTCCGGTCCGGAGAGGAAAAAGCCGCTGGCGCCGATCCCGTTGAAGTAGTTCCTGAAGGCAAAGTCGTAGCTTTGCGGCCGCACCGGGCCGGATGAAGGAAAGAGCCGGACCGCGCCAGCGACCACGTCGCCGATCTGCACGCCGTCCGGCACGGTGCGCGCGGTCGCCCGCACACGCTCCGGTGCATATCGCAATTGCGGACGCTCGGTCGCCAGCACATCGAGCGTGAGGCGAATGCGGCCATTCGCCTGTCGCTCGATGTCGACGACACGCGCGGTCAGCCGTGTCGAGATCTCCGCGCCAAGCATCGGCGTGCCGGCACGCATGACCTCCAGCTTGGCAGCCACCGCACCGCCAAGCGTGATCGCCAGCGCCATCGCGGCGAGATGGAATGGTTGCCAGCGGCGGAGGAGAATGACGGCGGCGATGCCGCAGCCGAGCGCAGCAAGCATCAGGGCAAGACCCGGCTCACGCGAGAGGCCGTAATAGCCGAAAGCGCCGACGCAAAGAAAAACCGGGATGAGATGAAAGCCGGCACCTATATCGCGCTCATGAGCAGCGGCGCGCCTGAGGGCAGCCATTGTTGTCGCCGCACCGGCCGGCGCATTGGCAGCGGGCCGGATGCTACGCGGCGCCGGGGCCGCGGGCGCAAGGCGGCGCCCGGCCGCAAAAGGTACGGGCACGTCGCCGACGCTATCGGCAACGCTGAAAGCCTCCCTTTCGTCGACCGCCTCGCTGCGCGTCGTTTCGCCCAAACCGATCCCGTCCCCTGACCGCATGCGCTGTGGCCATGCTACACGAAAGCCTGCCTCCCGAAAGCGTGAAGCGGTTCCGGAAGGCATCAGGCGCTAGAAAACGCGACTTCTGCCGCGCCGAACTTGCGCCGAAGGCTCCCTGTGCTACATGGCGCGTCGACAGAACCCGCCGCCAGTTCCGAGGCCACATGTCCCGACCAGTCGTCACCCGCTTCGCGCCGTCCCCGACCGGCTACCTCCACATTGGTGGAGCGCGCACCGCGCTTTTCAATTGGCTCTATGCGCAGCATACGGGCGGAAAGATGCTGCTGCGCATCGAGGACACGGACCGCGAGCGCAGCACCGAAAGCGCCACGGCCGCCATCCTCGATGGGCTGACCTGGCTTGGCCTGCAGTGGGATGGCGAGGCGATCTCGCAATTCGCCCGCGCCGGCCGCCACCGCGAGGTCGCGGAGGAACTGGTGAGCAAAGGCAAGGCCTATTACGCCTATGAGACGGCGGAAGAGCTGGATTCCATGCGCGAAAAGGCGCGTGCTGAAGGTCGTCCGCCGCGCTATGACGGCACCTGGCGCGACCGCGACCCTTCAGAGGCGCCCGCCGGCGTGAAGCCTGTCGTCCGCATCAAGGCGCCCCGCGAAGGCGAGACGGTTGTGCGCGACCGCGTGCAGGGCGATGTCCGCTTTCCCAACAAGGATCTCGACGATTTCATCATCCTGCGCTCGGATGGCACGCCGACCTATATGCATGCCGTCGTGGTCGACGATCACGACATGGGCGTCACCCATATCATCCGCGGCGACGATCACCTGACCAACGCTGCGCGCCAGCAGATCATCTATGATGCTCTTGCCTGGGAGATCCCGGTTATGGCGCATATCCCACTGATCCATGGGCCGGACGGCGCAAAGCTCTCCAAGCGCCATGGGGCGCTGGGGGTCGAGGCCTATCGCGCCATGGGCTATCTGCCGGCCGCGCTGCGCAACTATCTCGCCCGCCTCGGCTGGAGCCACGGTGACGACGAGGTGATGTCGACGGCGCAGATGGTCGAGTGGTTCGCGATCGAGGATGTGAACAAGGGGGCCGCGCGCTTCGACTATGCGAAGCTTGAGGCGCTCAATGGCGTCTATATGCGCCAGTCGGACGATGCCGGATTGCTCGAAGCCTTCATCGCCACCCTGCCCTACCTGGAAAATGTCGATGCGATAAGCGAAGCGGTCGCCACGGCCGATGGCAAGGCAAAGCTCATGGCGGCGATGCCCGGCCTGAAGGAGCGCGCCAAGACCCTGGTGGAGCTCGCCGACGGCGCGCAGTTCCTGTTTGCGAAACGCCCTCTTGCGCTGGACGAAAAGGCCACGACGCTGCTCGATGCGGATGCGCGCAACGTCATTGCCGGCATCCTGCCTTCGCTGGAAACCGTCGACGACTGGAGCGCGGCCTCGACCGAATCGGTCGTGCGCGCCTATGCTGAAAATGCCGGTCTCAAGCTCGGCAAGGCTGCCCAGCCGCTGCGCGCGGCACTGACCGGACGCAGCACGTCACCCGGCGTTTTCGACGTGCTGGCCGTGCTCGGAAAGGCGGAAAGCCTTGCGCGATTGCGCGACCAGCTTGCGGGCAACGCATGATGAATCGAGTTGCAACATGCAATTTTGCAGTGCAACAATACGGATCTTGGCTTACTTGGCAGCATTGAACAAATGCGTTAGCAAGATCGCGCTTTCGGCCTGCGTCAACGCACCTGCGGGGATGCGACTGGGGTAAACTGCATGGCAAGAAGGTGATGTGATGACAGAGACAGCGAAGATCGATTTCGACGGAAAGACGACTGAACTCAAGGTGCGGGAAGGCACTCTTGGACCCGACGTCATCGACATCGGCGCGCTGTACAAGGACACCGGGACGTTCACTTACGACCCGGGCTTCACCTCCACGGCGAGCTGCGAATCCAAGATCACCTTCATCGATGGCGACGAAGGCCTTCTTCTGCACCGTGGCTATCCGATCGAGCAGCTTGCCGAGCATGGCGACTTCCTCGAAACCTGCTACCTGCTTCTCTACGGCGACCTGCCGACCAAGACGCAGAAGGAAGATTTCGACTATCGCGTGACGCGCCACACCATGGTGCATGAGCAGATGGCGAAGTTCTTCTCGGGCTTCCGCCGCGACGCGCACCCGATGGCGGTGATGTGCGGCGTGGTGGGCGCGCTGTCGGCCTTCTATCATGACTCGACGGACATCTCCGACCCGCACCAGCGCATGGTCGCCTCGATCCGGCTGATCGCCAAGATGCCGACGATCGCGGCCATGGCCTACAAATATCATATCGGCCAGCCCTTCGTGTATCCGCGCAACGAGCTGAGCTATGCGGCCAATTTCCTGCATATGTGCTTCGCCGTGCCTTGTGAGGAATACAAGGTCAATCCGGTGCTGGCGCGCGCCATGGAGCGCATCTTCATCCTCCACGCCGACCATGAGCAGAATGCCTCGACCTCGACGGTGCGGCTGGCCGGCTCTTCGGGCGCCAACCCCTTCGCCTGCATCGCGGCTGGCATCGCCTGCCTGTGGGGTCCCGCCCATGGCGGCGCCAACGAGGCGGCGCTCAACATGCTGTCGGAGATCGGCTCGGTCGACCGCATTCCCGAATTCATCAACCGCGCCAAGGACAAGAACGATCCCTTCCGCCTGATGGGCTTCGGCCACCGCGTTTACAAGAACTACGATCCGCGCGCCAAGATCATGCAGAAGACCACGCATGAGGTGCTCGGCGAGCTCGGCATCAAGGACGATCCGCTGCTCGACGTGGCCATGGAGCTGGAGCGGATCGCGCTGACCGACTCTTATTTCATCGAAAAGAAGCTCTATCCGAACATCGATTTCTATTCCGGCATCACGCTGAAGGCGCTGGGCTTCCCCACCACCATGTTCACCGTGCTGTTCGCAGTCGCGCGCACCGTGGGCTGGGTGGCGCAGTGGAAGGAGATGATCGAGGACCCTCACCAGAAGATCGGCCGCCCGCGCCAGCTCTACACCGGCGATCCCGAGCGCGACTACGTGCCCATCGCCAAGCGCTGAACGACTGAAGCAAAACATGAGAAAGGCCGGGCAACTGCCCGGCCTGATTCATTTTTGCGAAGGCCTTCTGGATCCGGTGCACCCTTCGGGGCTCGCCCTTCACAGATCCGCGCATCCGGCCGAGCTAGTGCAAGCTCGCACCTCAGAATGAGGGCCGTATGGTGCTTGTCGAACACATGAGGCGGGGTCGGTTGCGCTATCGCTCTTAACCACGCACCAGCTTCCCTCCTCCTGAAGTGCGAGCGGAGCGAGAAACGAAGGACGCAGGGCCGTGGTGAAGGAACGGGCTATTCGCCGTCCTCGTCCAGCCCGTGACCGAGCGCCGGCACACAGAAGATGCGCTTGCCGCGATTGGTGAAGAAATCGAGCATTTCGGCGACGCGGGCATTGCCGCCATGAGCGGCCCTCACCCGCTCGACATTTTCGGCCGCCGGCCGCGCACGGTCGAACAGCATGTTGAGCGCGCGGCGCACCTCGCGTACGTCCTCGCGCGTCGCGCCGCTGCGCCGCAGACCGATAATGTTGAGCCCACGCAGCTTTGCGCGGTCGCCCTGTGCCATCGTATAGGGCAGGACATCGCCTGCGACGCCTGCGGCGCCCGCCAGCATGGCGCCACGGCCGATACGCACGAACTGATGCACGGCGACAAGACCGGAAATCACGACATTGTCGCCGACCTCGCAATGGCCGGCCAGCAGCGAGCCGTTCGCCATCACGATATTGTCGCCCAGGATACAGTCATGGGCCACATGAGCGCCGACCATCAGCATGCATTTGCTGCCGATACGGGTGAAGCCACGCCCCGTCGCGGTGCCGCGATGGGCGGTGAAGTTCTCGCGGATCAGGCAGTCGGCACCGATCTCCAGCGTGGTCGGCTCGCTCTTGTATTTCCAGTCCTGCGGTGCCCCGCCCAGGGCGGCATGCGCGAAGACCTGCGTGCGCGCACCGATGCGGGTATGTCCGGTTATAGAGACATGGCTATGGAGATGAACGCCGTCTTCCAGCGCCACATCGGGCCCGACATGGCAGAATGGACCAACCCGCACGCCAGCGCCGAGTTGAGCTCCCTTTTCAACCACCGCCGATGGATGGATCGCAGCCTCGCTTTGCTCGGCCAAAATCTATGCCTCGTCCTTGTAGATGACCATGGCCTGCACCTCGGCCTCCGCGACCTTGCCGCCCTCCACCTTCGCCTCGCAGACGAAACGGAAGACGCCGCCGCGCTGCTTCACTTTGCGGACATGAATTTCCAGCTGGTCGCCCGGCACAACCGGCTTGCGAAACTTGGCGCTATCGACCGTCATGAAGAAAACCTGCGGCGGCTCCTTCAGGTTCTGGCGCTGGGCGATGCAGATGGCGCCGGCGGTCTGCGCCATCGCCTCGATGATAAGAACGCCCGGCATCACCGGCACTTCCGGAAAATGGCCGGTGAAATGCGGCTCGTTGGCGGTCACGTTCTTGATGCCGATCGCCGATTCGTCGCCCTTGATGTCAATGATCCGGTCAACGAGAAGGAACGGATAGCGGTGCGGCAGCAGCTTCATGATCTGCTGCACGTCGAGCGTTGTCAGTTCGGTCACGTTCGTCATTTCGTCTTTCCTGCTTTGCCGTTTCCCGCCTTGGCATGCGCCTTCATCACCGCGAACTGGCGCAGATACTGCCGGATGGGCATCGCCGGCGCCCCTCCCCAGTTCTCCCCGGCCGGAACATCGTTCATCACCCCGGATCGGGCAGCAAGCTGGGCACCGTCACCGACGCTCACATGGTCGGAAATGCCCGCGCCGCCGCCGATCCTGACAAAGTTGCCGATGCGGACGGAGCCCGAAATACCGCACTGGCCCGCAATGACACAGCCCCTGCCGATCGTCACGTTGTGGGCGATCTGGACCAGATTGTCGATCTTGGTTTTCTCGCCGATGACCGTGTCGGACAAGGCGCCGCGATCAATGGTTGAATTGGCGCCCAGTTCGACATCGTCCTGGAGGATCACGCGGCCAAGCTGCAGGACCTTTTCCGGCCCGTTGCGCGCGCCGATATAGCCGAAACCGTCCTGCCCCAGGCGCACGCCCGGATGCATGATGACGCGGTTGCCGATCAGCGCATGCTGGATCGTCGCGCCGGCCCCAACCCGGCAATCGCGGCCGATGCGGCAATCGGGACCGATCACTGCATTAGGGCCGATGATGGTGCCGGCACCGATCTCCGCCCGCGCGCCGATCACCGCGCCAGCCTCAACGATGACGTCGTCTTCCAGCCGCGCTTCCGGCGAGACGATCGCCGAGGCGGCAATGCCGACCTGGCCCGTTATTGCGGCGGGCAAGATGGCATCCGGATAAAGCAGGCGGATCGCCGCGACGAATGCCGTCTGCGGATGCGCGCATTCGAGCGCCACCGCGCCCGCTGGAACAAGCGCGACATGTTCGGGCCGGCAAAGCACAGCCGTCGCATGCGAGCCCGCCAACAAGGCGGCATTGCGCTGGCCATCGATGAAGATGAGCGCGCCGGGGGTGGCATCGGAGGGCTGTGAGGCGCGCAGAATCGGTTGATCCGCACGCGAGGTGTCGACAAGCCGCGCGCCGACCGCCTCGGCGATCCGGCCCACGGTGACACCCTCAGTGACCTTGAAGAAGACGGGATCGGCCATGATAACTTTCATCCGGGCCGCAGGTAGCGCGGCCCGGAACCCCCGCTTCGCCTAGAAGCGGGTGGAGATGCCGAAGTTGAAGTTCTGCACCTTGTCGCTGGCTTCCTTCTTGACCGGGATCGCGTAGTCGACGCGAAGCGGACCGAAAGGCGACGCCCAGATCAGGCTGGCACCGACGGAAGCGCGAAGCTTCATGTCCGTGCCACCAACCGTGGCCGGAGTACCCAGCGAATTGCCGTAAAGCGTCGCGGCATCGGCAAAGAGCGCTCCGCGGAAACCGATGCTCTCCGGCACGATAGGAATCGGGAACTGAAGCTCGGCCGAGGCATGCAGATATGTCCGTCCGCCAAGATGGTCGTTGGTGGCGGTGTCGTATGGGCCAATGCCGTTATAGGCGAAGCCGCGAATGATGCGGTCGTTCGACTGGAAATAGTCGAACACGCGCAACTCACGACCGCCGAAGGACTGCAAATGTCCACCACCGACGACGAGCAGGCCAACGAGGTCCATCTCCTCGGACAGCGTCTTGTAATAGTTGCCGCGTCCGGTGAATTTCACCCAGCGTGCATCGCCACCCAGACCCGCCACTTCCGTGGTGAAGTTGGCATAGATGCCTTCACGCGGGTTCTGCATGTTGTCGATCGAGTTGTAGACCAGCGATCCGCTAATGGATGATTTGGTCCAGCTACCCTGGTTGTTGATCGCATCGCGGATGAATTGCGACAGATTGCTGTTGCAGGTCGCAGGGTTGTAACCTGCATCGTTGGGATCGCAGGCGGCGCGGAAATCATATTTTTCGACCGCGTAATTGTAGGCGACCTGTGTCGAGAAGTTCTCGGTGATCGGCAGGCCGAAGCGCACCGTACCGCCGGTGACCGCGCTCCGATAATAGTCATAGTTGCGCGTCTGGCGATAAATGTCGAAGCCGGCCGAAATCCGCTGACCCAGGAAATATGGCTCGGTGAACGAGAGCATATAGTCACGCGAATTGCTGCCGCCGGAGAACGACACGCGAATGGCCTGGCCGCGTCCGAGGAAGTTGCGCTCGCCGACGCCGCCTTCGACGTTGAAGCCGGAATCCGGCGTGCTGCCCGTGGTGTAGCCGCCGCCGATCGACAGTTCGCCGGTCGCCTTCTCGTTCACGTCGATGACCAGAACGACCTGATCGGCCGCGGAACCTGGCGCCGTGGAAACCTCGACACTGGTAAAGTAGTCAAGCGCTTCCAGACGGCGCTTCGCGCGCTGGATGAGGACCTGGTTGAAGGCATCGCCCTCGTTCAGGTCGAATTCACGCCGAATGACATAGTCGCGCGTCTTGGTATTGCCGCGAATCTCGATCCGCTCGACATAGGCGCGCGCGCCCTCGTCCACGGTGTAGAGGACCGAAATCGTGCGGTTGGAGAAATCGCGGTCGCCGCGCGGCGTCACCTGCGCAAAGGCATAGCCCTTACCGGCCAGCTGCTCGGTGATGGCGACAACCGAATCCTCGACATTCTTGGCGCTGTAGACAGAGCCGCTGCGGGTATCGAGCAAGCCCCTCAGCGAAGCCGTGTCGACACCGGGAATCGTGCTTTCGACGGCAATATCGCCGAACGTGTAGCGCTCGCCCTCATCCACCGTGAAGCTGACGGTATATTCGTTCTTGGCGTCGTCGAACTGGGCGTCGGACGAGACGACCTGGAAATCCGCATAGCCGCGATTGTAGTAGAAGCGGCGCAGCGCCTCCTCGTCCGCACGCATGCGGTCGGGATCGTAGACGTCGTTGCGGGTCAGGAAGGACAGGATGTTCGACCGCTTGGTGGCGATGACATCCCTCAGCCGACCGTCGCTGAATGCGTTGTTGCCGTCGAAATTGATATCGGCGATCTTGGTGCGGTCGCCTTCGTCGATCTGGAAGATCACGTTGACGCGATTGCCGTCGATCTGCTGCGTGGTGACGCTGACCTGCGCGCCATCACGGCCGATGCGGCGATAGGCTTCGCGAATCATTTCGACGTCGGCCTCGGCCATCACGCGGGAATAGGAACCCCGTGCCTTGGACTGCACGCGAGCCGCCAGCTCCTGATCCTTGATCTTCCGGTTGCCCTGGAAGAGGACCTGGTTGATCGAGGAATGCTCGTCGACAACCACCACGAGCGCGCCGCCCGACTGCGAAATGCGTACGTCGGAGAAGAGGCCCGTCGAGAAAAGGCGCTTCACGGCCTCGTCGACATCGGTGCTCGAGAAATTCTGCCCCGGACGGATGCCGATATAGCCGCGAACCGTCTCTGCATCGACGCGCTGATTGCCACGCACTTCGATACGGCTGACCACCGCGGCCTCTGCGGAAGCAACGCTTGCAAGCTGAAACGCTACGCTACCCGAGACCGCGATCCCGACCGACAGGGCTACCGCCGAGGCGGTGCGCTTGAACTTGTATCCTGCCTTCATAGGGCTTGTGTACCTTCTTTTCTCGTAGTCCCCACAGCGAGAAATCCGGAGATCGCGCCAGAAACACCCGATCCGTATTACCCCGATTTTCCCTACACGCAAGGCTTCTGGTTAATTTGTGTTTACTTCGTCCAGAACCCGTTGCAATCGCGTCACGGAAATTCCGCGACATGGTAAATGGCGTCTCAATGCATACTCACTCCGCCTTGCCGGCCGCCCTCGCCCCTAGCAGCCGAAAATATCATTCCAGAACACAAAGGCCATGAAAATCAGGACGACAAAAAGTCCCGCGCGATAAACCGCCTCCATGATCCGCTCCGAGACGGGGCGGCGCATGACGGCCTCGGCACCGTAGAACACCAGATGCCCGCCATCCAGCGGGGGAATGGGCAGAAGGTTAAGGATTCCGATGCCCACGGAAAGGAGCGCGACGAGCTGGACGAGCCATTCGAAGCCGAGCGCGGCGGCCGCGCCCGACATTTCCGCGATGCGCACGGGTCCGCCGAGCTGGCACTTGTCCTCCCGGCCCATGACGAATCGCTGCAGGAACTGCCCCGTCCGCGCCACTACATGGCCGGTCTCGCGCACGCCCTCGACGACCGCCTCCAGAGGTGAATAGGTGATCTGCCGCGCCTGCCCGACGGTATTGTTGTTGACCACGCCGATCACGCCGATCCGCACCACATTGCCAAGCGCGTCATTCTGCTCGGTCAGCGCCGGCACGGCCGTCAGCGTCACCTCCTCGCCATTGCGCAGCAGCACGAAGGTGATCTGGTCGCCCGCGCGACCCGAAACCAGCCGCTGCACATCGGCGAAGGTGGAGACCTTGCGGCCGTCGACGCTGACGAAACGGTCACCCGGCTCGAAGCCCGCCACCGCCGCCGGGCTGTCGGGCCGCACCTCGGCGATGGTGGGCTCGGACACATAGCGCCCGTAAATGGCGAACATGACCGAGAAGACGGCGATGGTGAGCAGGAAATTGAACGCCGGGCCGGCGAGCACGGTCAGCGCGCGCTTCCACACCGGCTGCGTATGGAAGGCCACCTTGCGCTCGTCGGGGCTGAGATTGGCCGCCTCTTCCGATTCCGGCGCGCTGGTCACGCTCATGTCGCCGACGAATTTGACATAGCCGCCCAGCGGGATGGCCGAGAGCTTCCAGCGCGTCCCCTTGCGGTCGTTGAAGCCGACCAGTTCCGGCCCGAAGCCGATGGAGAACGCCTTGACGCCGATGCCGCACCAGCGGCCGACGAGGTAGTGCCCCATCTCGTGCACGAAGACCACGACGGTAAGCACGAACAGGAACGGCACCAACGTACCTATGATCAGCCCGTCAGTACTGAAGATGCCGCTCAGGAAATCCATTACCCCTCCGAATGCGCCGCAGCCGGCCGCGAGATGTCGCTTCGATACCGGCGAATCGATGGCAAAGTCGTGACGCGCCGAAAGCCAATCGCCGCGCCTTCACTGGCCGATGGCTGAAAACAGGCCCACCGAAGGCACATCGGCGCTGCCGACGACCGCCCCGACCATGTAAAGCACGACCGCCGCCGTCACCAGCCCGTCGAAACGGTCCATTACGCCGCCATGCCCCGGTATCATGCCGCCCGAATCCTTGACGCCGAAATGGCGCTTCACCGCAGATTCCAGAAGATCCCCGGCCTGCGCCACGACAGAAAGCAGCATGGCCAGCCCAAGGGCGATCCATGCCGGCGCAGGGTGACCGACGAGCGCGAAGATGGCAGCCCCCGCCACGACGGCCGCGACAGCGCCGCCGATCGCCCCGCTCCAGGTCTTGTTGGGCGAGATTCGCGGCGCGAGCTTCGGTCCGCCGACGCGGCGTCCGGCAAAATAGGCGAAAATATCGGTCGCCCATACCGTCGCGAGCAGAAAGGCGATGGCGATCATGCCCGGAAGGTCGATACCGCGCAGAAGCGCCAGCGATGCCATCGGCAGGCCGGCATAGGCGATGCCGCTGCCCAGCGCGATGCCGCGCCGTGCCGCCAGCCCGGCCGCGCCGCCAAGCAGCGTCGCCATCGCCACTGAACCGAACATCCAGCCCGCCGGAGCGGCCGGAGCCCCGGTGAGGATCACTCCGGCGGCCGCGAGCATGAACAGCCAGCCCACGCGCCGCAGCACGACGTCTTCCCTGCGCAGCGTCATGCCGAGCCATTCGCGGAAAATCGCCAGCCCCATGGCGACGGCGAAGATGCGGAACGCGATGCCCCCGAGCCATGTGGCACCGAAAACCACGATCGCCAGCACGATCGCCGACAGGATGCGTATCTGCAGGTTGCTGCGCGGCTTGCGCGCAGGCGGTGCGGATGCGGCAGCACCGTTCATGACGCGTCGCGTGCCGCAAGGCCGCCGAAACGCCGGTCGCGCTGGGCATAGATATCGAGGGCGCGCGCCAGCTCGGCCCGGTCGAATTCCGGCCAGTAGCATTCCAGGAAGACCAGTTCCGAATAGGCGGTCTGCCAAGGAAGGAAGTTGGAAAGGCGCTCCTCCCCGCTGGTGCGCAGGACCAGATCGGGCTCAGG
The DNA here is from genome assembly GCA_035555795.1 of Rhizobiaceae bacterium. Taxonomy (GTDB): domain Bacteria; phylum Pseudomonadota; class Alphaproteobacteria; order Rhizobiales; family Rhizobiaceae; genus RCIO01. The sequence goes on from DATMGE010000087.1 coordinate 32,518, forward strand.
CATGCCGGCCGTGTCGAGATAGGAGGCAAAGCGGCCCTGATCCAGCGAAGCCGGGTCGAGGCGGCCCGCGCAGGCATCCTCGGCGATCTGCCGCGCCGCGCGCACGATCTCGTCGCGCCCGCCATAGTTGAAGGCGATGACGAGGTTCATCTCCCCGTTCAGCGCCGTCAGCGCCTCGGCCTCATGCAGCAATGCGGCGATCTCCGGCGCCAGCCCAGCCCGCTCGCCAATGACGTGGACGCGCACGCCGTTCTTGTGAAGCTCGGCCAGGTCGCGGCGGATGAACAGCTTGAGTAGGCCCATCAATTCGCCGACCTCGGCCTTGGGCCGCGACCAGTTCTCCGACGAGAACGCATAGACGGTGAGCCAGCGTATGCCCATGTCGGCGACGTCGCGGACGGTCTTGCGCAACGCTTCGACGCCGGCGCGGTGGCCGGCAACGCGCGGCAGGCCGCGTGCCTTCGCCCAGCGGCCATTCCCGTCCATGATGATCGCGATATGCTCGGGCCTCACGACCGCCCCCGTTCAGATGCCCGCCCTGGGATCACTTCGTCTCTACGCAATTCCTGACGCCGACTGCTGCGCATTTTGCCGGAATCGCTCTGGCCGACCGCAATCCTGTACCTATGCCACCTCGGGCGTGGCCAAGTGATGGCATGGGCGCGCGCCAACTTCAAACCGGAAAGCACTTCGCCGGCAATTCCAGGCAAAAGCGATATGCCGCCCGGCCAGACCCGAAGGCGATGCAGGCGGTCAGACCTGCATGATCTCCGCTTCCTTCTCCGCCAGCATGGCGTCGATGGCGCTGATCGCCTCGTCGGTCATCTTCTGCACCCTGTCCGACTGCTTGCGCTGGTCGTCCTCGCTGATGGTGCCGTCCTTTTCAGCCTTCTTGAGGATATCCATGCCGTCGCGGCGAACATGGCGGGCGGCGACGCGGGCATTCTCGGCATAGTTATGCGCGATCTTGGCCAGTTCCTTGCGCCGCTGCTCGTTCAGCTCCGGCAGGGGAATGCGCAGATTGTTGCCATCGACGATCGGGTTGAAGCCCAGATTCGACTCCCGGATCGCGCGGTCCACCGCGCCCACCATCGACTTGTCCCATACGGAAACGGCAAGCATCCGCGGCTCCGGCACCGACACCGTCGCGACCTGGTTCAGCGGCATCGCCGAACCGTAGGCCTGCACCTGGATCGGGTCGAGAAGATTGCTCGAGGCGCGCCCCGTGCGAAGCGAGGCGAGGTCGTTCTTGAAGGCCGACACGGAGCCGTCCATCCTGCGTTGCAGATCCTTGAAATCAGCGCCGTCGCTCATCCTACGTCCTCCGGTCTGTGCAATGTCCCGTCGCCATGTTCAAACGCGATCGGAGACAACCGTGCAACGGCCCTCGCCGCGCAAAATAGCGCCGAAACCGCCTGCCTCGTGAATTGAGTAGACGATTATCGGAATGTGGTTCTCGCGCGCAAGCGCAATTGCCGCCGTATCCATGATCTGCAGATCCTGGCGCAGCACCTGTTCATGTGTCAGCGTGTCATAGCGCGTCGCGGTCGGGTCCTTCTTGGGATCGGCCGAATAGACGCCGTCCACCTGCGTGCCCTTGAACAGCGCATCAGCGCCGATCTCGGCGGCGCGCAGCGCCGCGGCCGAATCGGTGGTGAAGAACGGATTTCCGGTGCCGCCGGCAAAGATCACCACCTTGCCCGCATTCATATATGCGGTGGCCTGCCGCTGGGAGAAACTCTCGCAAAGCTCCGGCATGGCGATGGCGGAGAGCACCACCGCATCCACCCCCAGCTTGACCAGCGAGGTGCGCAGCGCGAGCGAATTGATGACGGTTGCGAGCATGCCCATATGATCGCCGGTCACGCGGTCGCCGCCCTTGGAGGCGACTGCGACACCGCGGAATATGTTGCCGCCGCCGATGACGACGCCGACCTCGACCCCGAGCGAGCGCGCCTCGGCGATATCGCGGGCAATGCGATCCGCGACGGATACGTCGATGCCGAAACCCTGCTCGCCCATCAGGGCCTCGCCTGACGCCTTGAGCAGAACACGGCGGTAGCGGGGCTGGGACGTCATGAAAACCTCAATGGCTGGAACGGCATGGGCAAAGCCGGCCTGCGCTTACACGAACGGTCGCGCGCTGTCACCAGCACGCGACCCATATGAACCGGCATACGGCCTTGCCGGATTCGGTCAGCGCAACTCGCGCCGCAGGATCTTGCCGACATTCGTCTTCGGCAACTCGCTGCGGAACTCGACCTGCTTCGGCCGCTTGTAGCCGGTCAGGTTTTCCCGGCAATAGGCAAGGATCTGCTCGGCGGTAAGGCTCTCTTCCTTCCTGACGACAAAGAGCTTGGGCACTTCGCCGGACTTCTCGTCCGGCACGCCGATGGCGGCCACTTCGAGAACGCCCGGCATCGCCGCGACGACCCCTTCAATCTCGTTGGGATAGACGTTGAAGCCGGAGACGAGAATCATGTCCTTCTTGCGGTCCACGATCTTGATGTAGCCGCGCTCATCCATAAAACCCATGTCGCCAGACTTGAACCAGCCTTCCTTGGTGATGGACTTGGCGGTTTCGTCGGGACGGTTCCAGTAGCTTTTCATCACCTGCGGCCCACGTATCGCGATCTCGCCCACCTCGCCGAGCGGCAGTTGCCTGCCTTCCTCGTCGAGGATGGCGACCTCGGTCGAGGGAATCGGCAATCCGATCGTGCCGGTGAACTCCTCGGCGTCGCAACGGTTGGCCGTCGCCACCGGCGAGGTTTCCGACAGGCCATAGCCCTCCACGATGAGGCGCCCGGTCAGTTTCTTCCAGCGCTCCGCCACGGCATTCTGCACAGCCATGCCGCCGCCGAAGGTGAGGATCAGCGGCTTGAAGTCGAGCTTGCGGAACTCCTCATTGTTCAGCAGCGCGTTGAACAAGGTGTTGAGGCCCGGGAAGATGTGGAACGGGTATTTTTGCAGCTCCTTCACCAGCGCCGGAATGTCGCGCGGGTTGGCGATCAGTATGTTATTGGCGCCTTGCTGCATGCCCATCAGCGCGTTCACCGTCAGCGCGTAGATGTGGTAGAGCGGCAGCGCGCAAACATAGGTCTGGCGGTCTGGCCGCCCATGTTTGGCGAAGGCTGCCTCGAACCAGAGGGCGTTCTGCGCCACGTTGGAGAGCACGTTTCCGTGCGTGAGCACGGCGCCCTTCGAAATCCCCGTCGTACCGCCGGTATATTGCAGGAAGGCGATGTCGTCATGGTCGACATCCGCCGGGCGGAAGGTCGCGGACGCCCCCTGCTTCAGCGCGTCGTTGAACCTGACATGGCCTGCCAGCGTGTAGGCCGGCACCATCTTCCTGACGTGGCGGACGACGAGATTGACCAGAATCCCCTTCAGTCCTAGCCGGTCGCCCATCGTGGCGACGATCACATGCTTGATCTTCGTCTTCGCGATGACCGCTTCGAGCGTGTGGGCGAAGTTCTCGAGAATGATGATCGCCTCGGCCTCGGCATCCTTCAGCTGATGCTCGAGCTCGCGCGGCGTATAAAGCGGATTGACGTTGACCACTGCATAGCCCGCCCGCAGCACGGCCATCAGCGCGATCGGATATTGCAGCACGTTCGGCATCATCACCGCGACGCGCGCACCGGGCTGCAGGCCCTTGGACTGCAACCAGGCAGCAAGCTGCTGCGACTGCTTCTCGAGCTCGGTGAAATTCAGCTCCTTGCCCATCGAGGTGAAGGCCGGACGTGCGGCGAACTTCTTGCACGAGGAAACGAGCAGATCGCCGATCGACTTGTCTGTCAGCGGACCGATTTCCGCCGGCATCTTGTCGGGATAGCTGGCCAGCCAGGGCTTGTCCGCCGTGCTGCGCACCGCCTTTGCCTGCTTCGTTTCGGCAGTCTTGGCAGCGGCGGCTGATACCGCCGGCTTCGCGACTTTCTTCGCAGCCGCTTTTGCCTTGGCTGCTGTCGACTTCGCTGCTGCGGGCTTGGCAGCCTTTGCTGGCGCGGCCTTCGCAGACGCCACCTTGGCCGGCACCGGCTTCGTTTCCGCAGCCTTGGAGGCCGTGGGTTCGGTCTTCCTCTTCGCCATGGCGGTACGCGGAGCGGCTGCAACCGGCTTGGCAGACCTTGTCTTCGCTGGCGCCGCCTTGGCTGCCGCTGCTTTCGGCTCCGCAACGGCCGGTGCAGGCGTGGTCTTGGCGGCAGCCGTGCTTGCCTTCGCGGACGCCTTTGCCGGCGCCGGCTTGGCGGATTTCGGTGCCGTTGCCTTCTTGGGCGCAGCCTTTGCGGAAGGCGCGGCAGACGCCTTCGCCGCCGCCGGCTTCTTCACGACGGCTTTAGGTGCCGCCGGCGTGGCTGTCTTCCTTGCGCTGGCTGGCGATGACGGTTTGGCCGGCGACTTTGCTGCGGGCTTCGGATTATTGGGAGTCGCGTCTTCCTTGCCGGCGCCCGCGGTGGTCTTCCTCGTCGTCTTGGCCAATCTGTCCTCCCTATCGAAAGATAAGCCGGTTAGCCCGGCCTTTTTGCTATCTAGGGCCCTTATGCGCGAAACCGCAAGTTTTTCGCCCGAAGCCTACTGGCCGTAGCCGTCATGGGTCTCCAGGAATGCGGCTTCTTCTTCCGTCGTCTCCCGTTCGAGCACCCGGTTGCGATGCGGGAAGCGGCCGAAACGCGCAATGATGTCGCGATGCTCGACGGCATATTTCACGCCCTCCTCGCTCCCCAGCGCCTTGAACAGGTCGACGCAGCGCTCCTGGTCGGCCAGCACCTCGGAATGCATGAGCGGCATGTAGAGGAACTGGCGCTGCGCCGTCGGCAAGCCGGCATCGAGTTCCTTGTCGAGCGCATTGCGCGTGATGGAAGCCGCCAAATCGTCGGTGGCAAAGGCTTCCGGCTTGCGGCGATAGATATTCCGCGGAAACTGGTCCAGCGCGATGATGGCTGCCAGCGCCGCCATCGGGTCGGTCATCACCTGCGGAGGAAGCTGCCGCGCCAGCCGGCCCGGCAGGTCGCCGAACCGCGCCTTTATCCGCTCATCGACATCGGCCGCGCCGCCATACCAGTCTTCCGGGGTCAGTTCCTCGTACCAGAAATGCAATACGTCCTTGCCCCAGTCGGCATTGAGAGGCGTGTCGGCCATGTCCTGCTCCTATATTCTATTCTGTGCCACCGCATGACAGGCTGCCGCTCCGGTCGCCGTCTGCGTCAGCGGCGGTACGATCCTGTCGCACGGGTCGAACTGAAATGGGCAGCGCGGGTGGAAAGCGCAACCGGTCGGCGGGTCGATCGGATTCGGAATCTCCCCTTCCACCCTCTTGCGCTTGCGGCCAGTCATCTCAAGGTCCGGCACCGCATCGAGTAGCATGCGGGTGTAGGGATGGCGCGGCTCGAGGAAAAGCTTCCGCGACTCCGCGATCTCGGCCAGCCGGCCGAGATAGAGGACGCCGATCCGGTCGGCCATGTGCCGCACCACCGACAGGTCATGGCTGATGAACAGATAGGTCAGGCCGAACTCGGCCTGGAGATCCTTCATCAGATTGAGGATCTGCGCCTGCACCGACACGTCGAGCGCGGAGGTCGGCTCGTCGCAGACGATGAAATCCGGCTTCGCCGCGAGCGCGCGGGCAATCGCGATGCGCTGGCGCTGGCCGCCGGAGAACTGATGCGGAAACTTGATCCCGTCTTCCGCCGACAGGCCCACCAGTTCCAGCAATTCGCCGACGCGCCGCCGACGCTGTTCGCCCGACATGCCGCCCTCGAACACCTTGAGCGGTTCGGCGATGATGTCGGCCACGCGCCAGCGCGGATTGAGGCTGGCGAACGGGTCCTGAAAGATCATCTGGAAGCGGCGGCGCAGGCGGCGCGCATCCGCACCGTCCAGCCCGGCGGCCAGCGACTTGCCCTCGAAGCGGATCTCGCCAGCGCTCGGCCGCAGCAGTCCGACGATCAGCTTTGCGATGGTGGACTTTCCCGAGCCGGATTCGCCGACTAGCGCCAGCGTCTCCCCCTTGCCGATGGTGAAGGACACGTCCTCCACCGCCTTGAGATAGGATTTCGGCGCACGTTCGATCACGCGGTTGAGCCATGGGCGCGAGACATCGAAGCTGCGGGAGAGATGACGAACGTCGAGCAGGGGTTCGCTCATGCCGCCTGCTCCCTGCGGTCATAGAGCCAGCAGGCCGCCAGCCTTCCGTCGACGGGGATAAGGTCCGGCCGTTCGACATGGCAGCGGTCGAACACCTTCGGGCAGCGCGGATTGAAGGCGCAGCCGCGCGGAATGGCGGACAGGCGCGGCATTGCGCCTTGTATCTGCACCAGCCGGTCGAGATCGGACCGCAGCGACGGAATCGAGCCCATCAGCCCCTGCGTGTAGGGATGGCGCGCGTCGCGCACCACATCGCGCACAGGGCCGATCTCGGCGATGCGGCCGGCATACATGACGGCCACCCGGTCCGCCGTCTCGGCGATCACGCCCATATCGTGGGTGATGAGCATGATGGCCGCGTTGCGCTCCGCGCACAGCCGCTTCATCACCTCGATGATCTGCGCCTGCACCGACACGTCGAGCGCGGTCGTCGGCTCGTCGGCGATAACCAGTTCCGGCTCGGCGCAAAGCGCCAGCGCGATCACCACGCGCTGGCGCATGCCGCCGGAAAACTGGTGCGGATAGTCGTCGATACGACGCGCCGCCGCTGGGATGCCGACCTCGTCCAGCAGCGCGATGGCCCGCCGCCGCGCTTCCTTTTCCGATACGGGCAAATGCGTCCGGATCGTCTCCACGATCTGGTCCGATACACGATAGAGCGGATTGAGCGAGGTCAGCGGGTCCTGGAAGATCACGCCGATGCGCCTGCCTCGCACCTTGCGCAACTCCTTCTCGGGCAGATTGTCGATGCGCATGCCGGCAAGCCTTACCTCGCCGGCCGCGATGCGGCCCGGCGGATCGATGAGGCCGATCACGGCCGCGCTGGTCATGGATTTGCCGGCGCCGGATTCGCCCACCATGCCAAGCACCTCGCCCGGCATGATGTCGAAGGATATGTCGTCCAGCGCCGTCAGCGTGCCGCGGCGGGTCGGGAATTCGACCTTGAGGTTGCGAACGGAAAGAACCGGCTCTGTCATGGCTATCTCAGCCTCGGATTGAGCGCATCGCGCAGCCAGTCGCCGAGCAGGTTCACCGCCAGCGCCAGAAGCACGAGCGTGACGGCCGGGAAGAACAGGATC
>DATMGE010000088.1:0-24065 GCA_035555795.1 Rhizobiaceae bacterium
CGGCGCTGTTCGCCAGCCCGTGGAACTGCGTCTATTCGGCTGAAGACCTCGCCAAGGATCCGAATTTCCCCGCCACCCATGTCAACGGCACCGGTCCCTTCGTCTTCGTCGAGAACGTCAAGGGCTCGCATTGGGACGCCAGGCGCAACGACAATTACTGGGATGAGGGCAAGCCCTATCTGGACGGCATCCGCGCCCAGTTCATCAATGGCGCAGGCATCATCAATGCGCTCGCCGGAAATCAGGTCGATGCCGCGCTCTTTTCGATTGCCCCACCGGATCGCGACCGGCTGAAATCGATGAATCCCGATATCGTCTTCCAGAACAGCCCGAACAATATCGTCAACTTCCTGACCTTCAACCTGACCAAACCGCCCTTCAACGATGTGAAAGTGCGTCAGGCGCTGAACCTCGCCATCAGCCGTGTCGAGGGCAACCAGATCCTGCCGAAGATCTCGCCCTTGGAGGGCTATGGTCTCTTCATGCCGCCCAACTCGATCAGCGAGTTGAAGCCGGAGGAATATGCCAGGCTTGCGGGGTTCAGCAGCGATGTGGAGGCACAGCGTGCCGAAGCGAAGAAGCTACTCGAAGCGGCGGGGCAGTCGGGCCTCAAGCTGACCCTGCTCAACCGCAACCTGCGCCAGCCATGGGAACCGCTCGGCGTCTTCGTGCTCGATCAGTTCCGCAAGGTGGGCGTCGAAGCCGACCAGATCCAGGCCGAGACGCCGCAATATTTCGCTGCCCTGCAAGGCAAGAATTACGACATCGCCATCGACTACAACAACACCGTCAGTATCGATCCGAACGAGGTGCTGGTGAAGTTCATGCCCGGCAATCCGAACAATTATTCGGGCCTCGAGGATCCCAGGCTGGCGGAGATGTTCGAGGCCCAGACGGAGGCCGACGACGACCAGGCGAAGCGCGCGCAGATCACGAGGGATATCGAGGCCTATATGCTCGAACAGGCCTATTACATCCCGATGTTCCGCACGCGCCGGCTGGTTGCGCACCACAAGGACGTGAAGGGCTGGAAGCTGCCGCCGACAACCGTTCTCAATCTCCAGATGGACACGATCTGGCTCGACCGCTGAGCCGTGAAAGAAAGGGTGCGCCTCGCGCGCCCTTTCTCGTCTGTCCTTGCCTTCACGCGCGTTCTTGAAATGCTATGAGTAGCAAGCGGCCCGACATTCGCGCTGGCAGGGAGGGTGTCCATGTATGATCGCGTCATTAGCTTCGGCCTCGGCGAGGAGATCGACGCACTGCGCGACATGGTGCGCCGCTTCGCGCAGGCCGAGATCGCGCCGCACGCAGCCGAAATAGACCGCTCGAACGATTTCCCAATGCCGCTCTGGCAAAAGCTCGGTGAACTCGGCCTGCTGGGCATCACTGTCGAGCCGGAGCTTGGCGGCTCCGGTCTCGGCTACCTTGCCCATGTGGTGGCCATGGAGGAGATTTCCCGTGCCTCGGCCTCGGTCGGCCTCTCCTATGGCGCGCATTCCAACCTCTGCATCAACCAGATCAGACGTTGGGGCACGGAGGCGCAGAAGGCGAAATATCTGCCCGCGCTCTGCTCGGGCGAAACCGTCGGCGCGCTCGCAATGTCTGAAACCGGCGCAGGCTCCGATGTCGTCTCCATGAAGCTGAAGGCCGACCAGCGCAACGATCGCTACGTCCTCAACGGCTCGAAGATGTGGATCACCAACGGTCCGGATGCCGGCACGCTGGTCGTCTATGCCAAGACGGAAGCCACGCTCGGTTCCAAGGGCATCACGGCCTTCATCATCGAGCGCGGCATGGCCGGCTTTTCGGTGGCACAGAAGCTCGACAAGCTGGGCATGCGCGGCTCCAATACCGGCGAACTGGTGTTCGACAATGTCGAAGTGCCCTTCGAAAATGTGCTGGGCACCCATGGGCGCGGGGTCGAAGTGCTGATGTCGGGGCTCGACTATGAGCGCGTCGTGCTGTCGGCCGGGCCACTCGGCATCATGGCCGCCTGCCTGGATGTCGTCGTGCCCTATGTCGCCGAGCGGCGGCAGTTCGGGCAGGCCGTCGGCTCCTTCCAGCTCGTGCAGGGCAAGCTCGCCGACATGTACACCACGCTCAACGCCTCGCGCGCCTATGTCTATGCGGTGGCGGCGGCCTGCGACCGTGGCGAAACCACCCGCAAGGACGCCGCCGGCTGCATCCTCTACGCGGCGGAAAAAGCCACCCAATGCGCGCTCGACGCCATCCAGCTTTTGGGCGGCAACGGCTATGTCAACGACTACCCGACCGGCCGCCTGCTGCGCGATGCGAAGCTCTACGAGATCGGCGCCGGCACATCCGAAATCCGCCGCTGGCTGATCGGCCGCGAAATCATGGCCGAGGCATAGCCGTCGCCGGCGCAGGAGAATTCGTCAATGCCCGTCATACGTTCCGCCATTTCCCCTGCCTCCGACATTTTCCGCGCCAATGCCGAGCGCATGCAGGCGCTTGTCGCCGATATGGCAACCAAGGCCGGAACGATCGCGGAAGGCGGGCCGGCGGAAGCCCGCGAGCGGCATGTATCGCGCGGCAAGCTCCTGCCGCGCGAGCGGGTGGCGCAATTGCTCGATCCGGGTTCGCCCTTTCTCGAAATCGGCCAGTTCGCCGCCTTCGGCATGTATGGCGAGGATATCGCGGCAGCGGGCATCATCGCCGGCGTCGGGCGCGTGGAAGGCCGCGAGGTGGTTGTCGTCGTCAATGACGCGACGGTGAAGGGCGGCACCTATTATCCGGTGACTGTGAAGAAGCATTTGCGCGCGCAGGAAATCGCCCAGCAGAACAACCTGCCCTGCATCTATCTGGTCGATTCCGGCGGCGCCAACCTGCCCAACCAGGACGAAGTATTCCCCGACCGCGAGCATTTCGGCCGCATCTTCTACAACCAGGCCAACATGTCGGCGGCCGGCATTCCGCAGATCGCCTGCGTGATGGGCTCATGTACGGCGGGCGGGGCCTATGTACCTGCCATGGCCGATGAAAGCGTGATGGTGCGCAACCAGGCCACCATCTTCCTCGGCGGCCCGCCTCTGGTGAAGGCCGCCACCGGCGAGGAAGTGACCGCCGAGGAACTGGGCGGCGCGGATGTGCATACGCGGTTGTCTGGCGTTGCCGATCATCTCGCCGAGGACGATGCCCATGCGCTCGCCATCGTGCGCCGCATCGTGCGAAACCTGAATCGGAAGAAGGGGATAGCGCTCGATCTGCGCAAAGCGATTCCGCCGCTTCATCCCGCGCATGAGCTTTATGGCGTCGTGCCGCAGGACACCCGCACGCCCTATGATGTGCGCGAGGTGATCGCCCGCATCGTCGACGGTTCGGAACTGGACGAGTTCAAGGCGAATTACGGCACCACGCTCGTCACCGGCTTCGCGCATCTGCATGGCATGCCGGTGGGCATCCTCGCCAATAATGGCGTGCTGTTTTCCGAAAGCGCGCTCAAGGGCGCGCATTTCATCGAGCTGTGCACCCAGCGCGGCATTCCGCTTCTTTTCCTGCAGAACATCACCGGCTTCATGGTGGGCAGGAAATACGAGGCCGGCGGCATCGCCAAGGACGGGGCGAAGCTGGTCACGGCAGTCGCCACCGCGCGGGTGCCAAAGCTCACCGTCATCATCGGCGGCTCCTTCGGCGCCGGCAATTACGGCATGTGCGGCCGCGCCTATTCGCCCCGCTTCCTTTGGATGTGGCCCAATGCGCGCATTTCGGTGATGGGCGGCGAACAGGCGGCGACCGTGCTTTCGCTGGTCAAACGCGACGGCATCGAGCGCAAGGGCGGATCATGGAGTGCGGCAGAGGAAGCCGCCTTCCGCGCGCCGATCCTCGAAAAATACGAGCGCGAGGGCCACCCGCTCTATTCCTCCGCGCGTCTGTGGGATGACGGCATTATCGACCCGGCAAAGACGCGCGACGTGCTGGCGCTAAGCCTCAGCGCGGCGCTTAATGCGCAGGTGGAGGAAACGAAGGTGGCCGTCTGGCGGATGTAGAATCCATGGCAAAGCACCGCATCTATACGATCAGTTTCGCGAGCGTCTATCCGCACTATGTCGCCAAGGCGCAGAAGAAGGGGCGCACGCAGGCAGAGGTGGACGAGATCATCCGCTGGCTGACCGGCTACAGCCAGGACGATCTCGCAACCATACTGCAAGACGGGACAGACATCGAAACCTTCGTCGCGAAGGCGCCAAAACCCAATCCGGCACGCAGCCTCATCAAGGGCGTGATCTGCGGCATCCGGGTCGAGGACATCGAGGAGACCACGATGCGCGAGATCCGCTATCTGGACAAGCTGATCGACGAACTGGCGCGCGGCAAGGCGATGGAGAAGATTTTGCGGACGGCGTGAGGGGTGTGCCGGCATTCCCCCGGCACGCCCACAAGCCGAGCGCTATGTTCTCGCCTTCCACCACGCATATAGCGCCTTCACATCTCCTGCCGTCATCGGTTCCATCGCTTCCGACAGCATCTCAACGCTCCAGTCCCACCATTGCATGTCCATGAGCAGCGCGATGTCGTCGTCGGCGAAGCGCTTGCGGATCGGCCTTGCCGGATTGCCGCCGACGATGGCGTAGGGTTCCACGTCGCGGGTCACCAGCGCACGGGTGCCTATCACTGCGCCATGGCCTACCTTCACGCCCGGCATGATAATCGCCTCCGAGCCGATCCAGACATCGTTGCCGATCACCGTGTCGCCGGCCGGCAGGAAGCCGTTGGCCGCGCCGGCGAATTCAGGTGCGTCGGGCACGAAGGCGAAGGGGAAGGTACTGATCCATTCGGCCCGGTGGCCCTGATTGCCGGCCATGATGAAGGCCGCACCCGAACCGATGGAGCAGAAGGAGCCGACTACCAGCCGGTCCGCGCCCGCATCGGGCAGAAGGTAGCGCGCGCATTCGTCGAAGCCGTGGCCGTGATACCAGCCGGAATAATAGCTGTAGCGTCCCACGACGATATTGGGATGGGTAACTTGACGGTCAAGCGGGATGCCCTTGAAGGGGCTTTCGAAATAATTGGTCATGATGGTTCACCTGCATGTTGACCGCATGGGCACGCAAGGGTGCAGCCCTGCAGTCGTCAGAACGGAATGTTCGGGAAATCCGGGCGCGCGGATGCATCCGGCGCGTGTCCGGTTCCAGGCGTTCTCCGCATCAGCGGCGCGGGAACGCAATGCAGGTGGTACAGTCTGCCGACTTCATGATGGCCGGTTCATAGAGCATCGGCGCAGTCGCGCCAAGAGAGCGGCCGCCTCTATGCCGCCCACAGCCATGTGATGCGCCCCAGCGCGCCGAACAGCAGCACGGAAGCGGCGAGCGTCTGGAGCAGGAAGCCGGGATAGCGGCCCGTCGGGCTCGATACATATCCGGCGAAGTAGATGATGCGGGCAATCACCCAGACAAGGCCGATGGCAGCAGCCCAGCCGGTGCTCCAATAGATGGCGAAGAGCCATAGCGAAGGCAGGAAGACCGGCACCCATTCGATCGTATTGGTATGCGCCCTCACTGCTCGCTCGAGCGTGGGATGCCCGGTCATGGCGGGCGCCAGAATACCCGTCTTCCCGTGGATGCGGGCCACAGCCAGCGCCATGCCGAAAATGGTGAGCCCGCAAAGAAGGGTCACGATCGCGACCGGATAATATTGTTCCATGCCCCTTCCTCACATCGAAGGCGCGGCGCGCTTGCAAGCACGCCGCGCCGTCGTTTCGATCAGGCTTCCATCCACACGCGGTGGAACTTCGGCGAGGTGATCAGGCCGAAGGCGAAGTCCTTCACCTTGGGCGACTGGATGTGCATGGCCGCCGACGTGTATTGCGGCACGTGCAGCGCCTGCTCGATGACATAGCGCTGCAAGGCGTAGAATGCCTGCTTGCGCTCCTCAGGATCCGAGGTGCTGACGGTCGCGTCCATCAGCGGACGGAAGCCCTCCAGCTCGATCTTGCCGGCATTGCGCAGCGCATTGCCGGCGAAGAGGCGCTCGTAGATCTGGCTCGGATCGGGCAAGCCGCCCTGCGGGGCGAGCATCGCCATGCCCTTCTTGTCGATGAAGAAGTTCTGCATGGCCTGCGCCGGCGGAACCGGCGTCACCTTGAGCCGGATACCCGCTTCCGCGAACTGGGTCGCAAACAGTTCCTGGCGCTGCACCGACGCCTGGTCGGGCCAGCCCCAGGTCGGGATGTCGATGCCGTTGGCATAGCCGGCGTCGGCGAGCAGTTTCTTCGCCTTGTCCACGTCATGGTTGTAGAAATGCGCGGTTTCCGGGTCGGCGGCCCAGAAGGTGCTGGGGAACAGCGTCGAGGTCGGCTCGCCCAGCCCCATCATCAGCACGCGGTTCAGGTCCTCGCGGTTGAGCGCATAGTTCATCGCCTGGCGCACGCGCACGTCCTTCAGCGGCTCCAGCGCGTAGTTGAGGCTCGTCGTGTAGAAGACCAGCGAGGGCTTCGCCTCGGCGACCACGTCGTTGGAGCGCCGGGCCGTGGCGATCTGCAGCGCCGACATGTTGAGCGCCATGTCGTTCTGGCCGGACGAGACCGAGCGGGCGGCAGTGTTGAGCTCGTTGATGATGCGGAACTCGATGCCGTCCAGATAGGGCAGGCCAGCCTGCCAGTAATTGGTGTTCTTCTCGACCTTGATGAGGTCGTTGTCCTTCCACTCGACGAATTTGAACGGGCCGGTGCCGACAGGGGTGCGGTCGACATTGCCGTCGGCGGCCTTCTTGATGGAGTCGGGCGAGATCATGCAGCCGGCGCGGTTCGACAAGATCGCGGGCAGGCCGGCATCGGGCTTCTTCAGCTTGATCGTGATCTTGAAGGGGCCGGTCACCTCGACGGTTTCCACCGAGGCCAGGTCGGACTTCACGTTGGATCGCGCATCGTTCATCGAACGGTCGAGATTGAACTTCACCGCCTCGGCGTTCAAAGGCGTGCCGTCGTGGAATTCCACGCCCTCGACGAGATCCAGCACCAGCGTCGTGGGATCGGTGAACTCCCAGCTCTTTGCGAGCATGGGCTTGAGTTCCAGCGTATCGGGATCGAAGTCCAGCAGCGCATCATAGAGCGTGTAGAGACTGTTGAAATCCGGCAGGTTGCGGCCCGTGATCGGGTCCAGCGCCGCCGGGTTGAAGGGCATCGCGACCCGCAGCGTACCGCCCATGTTAGGCTGGGCCGCCTGCGCGCGCGCCTGTGCCGGCAGCAGGATGGCAGTGCCGACGGCTGCGCCGCCGGCAAGCACGCCGCGGCGCGTGATCTGATGGCGTGAACCACGTTTTGTCATCTTATCCTCCTTAGGACGAAGTGGCTTCTGTCTTGGGTGGTCGAAGCTCTCCACCATCCGCACATGAATGGCAACATAAGTTCGAGGCCAAAAGCCTTTGGTTGGCGCTATGGCGCAGCGTCGAAAGGACGGTCCTACCCGTTCACGAGCGCAAGGATGAGCTGGTGCACATTGCCGCCATTGGACAGTTCGCGGCGGTCGAAGTCGCGGCTTTTCGCCCGCTGCTCCTGCGACAGCAGGCCGAGCTTTCCGGTCAGTTCGGCGCGTATCTTCCTGCATGCCGGATCGTCGGCCACGGTCAGCCCGACCGACACCGCCTCGATCGCCTTCACCATGTCGACGATCATCGCGCCGTGCACGCGCTCATGCGCCTCCACGCCGGCGATGAAGGTCGCCCACAAGGCCCTTGTGGGCGCGGGCAGCGCGGCCGAAGGCTTCGGCAGGCGATAGGTGATGATGAGATGCGGCCGCGCCGTGACCAGCCGGCAGGAGCCGTCCGGCTGCGGGCGATAGTCGCGCGACCATTTCAGGTCAAAATCCGTATAGGCGATCGCGCGGCCTATGCCGACCTGCGGGCCGCGCGCGCCGATGGATTCGTAGAGCCCAATGCCCGTCGTGCCGGAAACGGCATAGGTCTGGACACGTTCGACCGGCTTCCAGTCGGCTTGCGCCGGCATAGCAAAGGCCAGCCCGGCAAATATGAGAGCGAGGCGAAGCAGGATCGGCTTCATGCGGGACGGCGAAGCGCGCTGCGCGCCATGTCGAGATCGACAGGCTGGTCGGGAATGGTGATGGCGAAGACCGTCGATCCGCCGCGGCTTTCCGCCAGCTCGATCTGGCCGCCATGCGCGCGCACCAGTTCCTGTGCGATGGCGAGGCCCAGCCCCGTCCCGCCTGCCCGCGCCGAACCGCGAAAGGCGGCGAAGAGATTGTCGCGCGCCCGCTTGGGCAGACCCGGGCCTGTATCGGAAACGGTGATGCGGCAGACCGAACCCCGGCGCTCGGCGGCAATCGTCAGGCGCCGTATCACCGGCTCGTCCATATCGCCCGCCATGGCCTGCAAGGCGTTGCGCGACAGGTTGGACAGGATGCGGAAGAGCTGTTCGGAATCGGCGTCGACCTCCATCTCGGCATCCACCGCGTTGAGGAATTCGGTGCCGCCCGCCGGCTCGATCGCCAGCAGGCCATAAACGTCCTCGACGAGATGGCGCAAACGCACCCGCCGCCGCTTCGGCGCCGCCTCCTGCGTGCGGCCATAGGCCAGCACGCCTTCCGAATAGGCCACGGCGCGGTCGAGCGTGCGCAGCAGTTTCGGCGCGAATGCCTGCACGCTCGGATCCTTCACCTGCCGCAGGCGATCCGACATCAACTGCGCCGAAGCCAGGATGTTGCGCATGTCGTGGTTGATCTTGGAGACGGCCAGGCCGAGATCCGCGAGACGGCGCTGCTCGCCCAGCGTGCGCTGGAGGTTCTGCTGCATGGCCGCCAGTTCGCGCTCGGCCACGCCGAGCTCGTCGCTGCGCCGGGACGGCCGCACAATGCGGCCCGGATCGTCCGGCGCCTCGGCGAAAGCCAGCATGGAGCGCGTCATCGCCCGCACCGGGCGGATCATCAGGCGATCGATGGCGGCGAAGACCAGCGTGGCGGTAAAGAGCGAGATG
Source organism: Rhizobiaceae bacterium (assembly GCA_035555795.1). GTDB lineage: Bacteria > Pseudomonadota > Alphaproteobacteria > Rhizobiales > Rhizobiaceae > RCIO01. Next base: position 8,945 of record DATMGE010000088.1, read on the forward strand.
ATCAGCGACAGGATGGCGACGTTGCGCGAATAGATGAGCATGTCCCGGCGCAACTGGGTGTCGGGGATCAGCAGCTCATATTGGGTGGCGCTGCCGCCGACATGGCCGAAGACGCGGAGCATGCGGTCGCCCCCGGCGACGAGCGTGTCGAGCGCGCCGGCAATCGCCTCGAGCTGGCCGGTATTGCCGACATCCACATGCTGGTCCACGCGCGGTGGCATCTCCGACACCACCAGCAGCCGGGATTCGCCCGCATCGAGGATGGCGATGGCATGCACGCCGATCGAGGCCAGCACATCGTCCTGTGCCTCCCGCGACAGGCTCGCCGGATCGCCGTCGACCAGCACGGTCGCGACAGCGGCCGCCGTGCCCAGCCGCTGCTCCAGCCATTGCAGGCGGAAATTCGCCACCGAGGGCAGGAAGATCAGCACTTCGGCCAGCATGACGAAAAGGATGGTGAGCAGCAGGAGCTTGGCCGAGAGGCCGCGCGTCAGCGGCACGCGCGCCGCCCCTGCCCCTCTATCCTGCGCCATCGTTTCGTCCATGCATTGCCTGCCGGGCTGTCGCGGGCCACAAGATCGGCCAGCATTGCCGGACCAAAATAGGACAGTCCCGCGCATTTGCCAATTTCGACGAAGGCCGCCCCTGCGCGAAGTCAGGCGCGAAGGCTTTTCAGAACGGGCGGGATGAAGGCCACAAGCGCCAGCAATGCAAAGGCAATGCTGATTTCCGGCGTCAGCAGGTCACGCAACGTGGTCTCGCGCCCGGCCGCGCGGGCGGCGGCAATCACGCTGTCGACCCCCTCCCCCAGCCACGCATAGGCAAAGGTCGCGGGCAGGATGCCGACGAAGGTCGCGCTTGCGAAAGTCGCCGTGCGCACCCGCGCCAGCGCGGCCGCCATCGTCACCATCAGGAAGGGGAATACCGGCGTCAGGCGCAGCGCAAGGACATAGCCGAACGCATTGGCGTCGATGCCGGCTGCGATGCGCGCCGCCCTGCCCTTCAGCCGCCGGGTCAGGACATCGCCAAAGGCAGAGCGCGCGACGAGAAACAGGACCGTGGCTCCGACCGTGGCCCCTATGATCGACATCACCCCGCCCGCCAGCCAGCCGAAAAGAAGGCCGCCAACGACCGTAAGCAGGCTTGCGACGGGAAAGGCGAAGGCGACAGCCGTCGCATAGGCCAGCAGGAAGGCCAGCGGGGCGAGGACGGGATGCATGGCCACCCAGGCCGACAGCGCATCGCTGCTCTCGGCCAGCCGATCCAGACTGACATAGCGATGCAGGCCCAATGCGTAAGCCGTGCCGAGACCGGCAACGATCATCAGCAATGGCGCGAAACGCCAGATCGGCGACTGTCCCTTCCCGCTCGGCATCGCTATCCGCTCCCGACCATCCTGGCCGACATGCGCCATCGCGCGTCAGGACGCAACGGATTTGCCATCCTTCTGCGCCACCGAAAGCTGTGAAGCGGAAGATCATTCATTCGAAAACCGGATTCCGCTTTTCGGTCGGATGCTAAGCATTTGCGGCGTCCTGTCATTCTCGCTAAGAGGTCACCGCCCATCGCGCGAGGAAACGCCATGACAGTCGATATTTCAGCCGCGGCCGAACAGGCCCGCCTGCTCTCGCAGGCGCTCCCCTTCATGCAGCGCTACGAGAACAAGACAGTCGTGGTCAAATATGGCGGCCATGCCATGGGCGACATTTCGCTGGGCAAGGCCTTTGCACGCGACATTGCGCTGCTGAAGCAGTCGGGCGTCAATCCGATCGTCGTGCATGGCGGCGGCCCGCAGATCGGCGCGATGCTGAAATCGATGGGCATCGAGTCGAAATTCGAGGGCGGCCTGCGGGTGACCGACCAGCGCACCGTCGAGATCGTCGAGATGGTACTGGCCGGCTCCATCAACAAGGAGATCGTCGCGCTCATCAATGCCGAGGGCGAATGGGCCATCGGCCTGTGCGGCAAGGACGGCAATATGGTCTTCGCCGAGAAGGCGAAGAAGACCATGATCGACCCCGACAGCAATATCGAGCGCGTGCTCGATCTCGGCTTCGTCGGTGAACCGGTCGAGGTCGACCGCACGCTTCTCGACCTTCTGGCCCGATCCGAGATGATTCCCGTTCTTGCGCCGGTGGCGCCGGGCCGCGACGGCCATACCTACAACATCAACGCCGACACTTTCGCCGGCGCCATCGCCGGCGCGGTGCGCGCCTCGCGCCTGCTCTTCCTGACCGACGTGCCCGGCGTGCTCGACAAGGACAAGAAGCTCATCGACGAGCTTTCGGTGAGCGAGGCCAGGGCGCTGATGAAGGACGGAACCATTTCAGGCGGCATGATCCCCAAGGTCGAAACCTGCATCGAGGCGATCGAGCGCGGCGTGGAGGGCGTGGTCATCCTCAACGGCAAGACCCCGCACGCGGTGCTGCTCGAACTCTTTACCGAGCATGGCGCCGGTACGCTTTTGGTGCCATAATATTCAGCAAGCAAGCCGGAACCAAGCCGGAACGGTGATATCCACGCCGTTCCGTCTTGCTTGCGAAGACTATCCCCACATCACCAGAACCACGATGCCGCCGGCGATCAGCGCGCAGCCGATCGTCTCAAGCGGCGTGATGCGTTCACGGAAGAAGAAGACGGAAGCGGCGAAGGTGAACAGCATTTCGACCTGCGCCAGCGCCTTCACCACCGCAGCCTGCTGGAGCGTCATCGCCGCGAACCAGCCAAAGGAGGCACTTGCGCCGACGAAGCCGGTGAACAGCGACCATTTCCAAGCGCGCGCGATGCGGCCGATCTCGGCGCGATCGCGCCATGCCATCCAGCCCAGCATGATGACGGTCTGGAAGCAGATGACCCAGAGCAGCGTCACCGACGCCTGCATGGCGAAATTCGGTCCGTTCAGTGAAAGGGATGCCGCGCGGTAGGCGACGGCGGCGACGCCGAACAGCGTGCCCGACGCGATGCCAACCAGCGCGGTGCGCGAGAAGACCGCCGTCACCAGCCGCGATAGCCTGCGTTCCTCATGCGCGACCGAGATCAGCATCACGCCGAAGACGCTGATGGCGATCGCCGCAAGCGCACCGGCGCTGACGCGTTCGCCGAGAAAGATCAGGCCGAACAGCGCCGCCTGCGCCGGCTCGGTGCGCGAATAGGCCGTGCCGACGGCGAAGTTGCGGAAGGAAAACAGCCAGATCAGCAGGAAATTCGCGGCGATCTGCGTCAGGCCGCCGACGATGACCCAAAGGAGGAAGCCCGGATTGGGCGACGGTACACGATAGCCGAATCCGAAAGCCAGGATAGCGGTGAAGAGAAAGGCGAAGGGCACGCCGAAGCCGAAGCGCACGAAGGTCGCGCCGGTGGTGCCCATCACGCCCTTGAGGTGCTTCTGCGCGGCCGACCGCAGGTTCTGCAGGAAGGCAGCAGCAACCGTTATCGCGATCCATAATTCCATTTACGGGAAATCCGCAGGCGGGGCAGGCCGGGATGGTCTAGACCCCTCGCCCGTCGGTGGCAAGTTTTCTCCCTTTGGCCGCGATCAGGATCATCCCGCGCCGCGGCCCCATTTAGGGCAGCCGGGGCGCCACCCGCCGGAGGCGATAGGACAAGTTTGAACGGAATGCACGGATATGCGAGGAAGGGGGCATGACCGAACTTCCCGACCCGTCCCGCTTTGCCCATGTTCGCGACTGGGTTTTCGACCTCGACAACACGCTCTATCCGCATCGCACGAATCTCTTCGCGCAGATCGACGTGAAGATGACTTCCTATGTGTCCGAATTGCTTTCGCTTCCGCGAGACGAAGCGCGGAAGCTCCAGAAGGACCTCTACCTGGAATATGGGACGACGCTGTCGGGCCTGATGGCGCGGCACAATATCGATCCCGACGATTTCCTGCGGAAAGTGCATGACATCGACTATTCCTGGCTGAAGCCGGATCCGGCGCTGGGCGATGCGATCCGCGACCTTCCGGGACGGAAATTCATCTTCACTAATGGCGATCGCGGCCATGCGGAGCGCACCGCCCGCCAACTCGGAATCCTCGACAGGTTCGACGACATTTTCGACATCGTCGCCGCGGAGCTCAATCCCAAGCCGGCGCAGGCGACCTATGACCGCTTCGTCGCGCTGCACCGCATTGTCGGATCGGATGCGGCCATGTTCGAGGACCTTGCGCGCAATCTCGTCGCCCCCAAGGTGCTGGGCATGACGACGGTGCTGGTGGTTCCGCGCAATTTCGAACCGACCTTCTCCGAAATATGGGAACGCGATCCGGCCTATGACGATGCCGTGGATTTCGTCACCGACGACTTGGCGAGTTTCCTGAAAAGCCTTTCCGCGACGCTCTGACCGGCTTCGCCGCAGGTGCGGGAGGGACATCGGGCGGCATGTTCCCTGCCCTTTTCCGGTCGCGCTTTTTTCCGGGGTCGAGCGGATGACCGAGGTCGCGCTCCTGCTGCGCGCGGATCATATCGTCGTCCGTTCCGTTCAGAACATCGTTGTCCATGCCTGCTCCTTTCAGGTTGCAGGCAGAACGATTACGGCCCGGATGCCGTTCCATATATCCGGCCCGCCGCGCCAACGGGCGGGCCGGATACGCGCTTTGCCTAGAGCATTTCCGCTTTTATGGAATCACGAAAATTCTCTAGCTCTTTGTTTTTACGTAATTTCTGACGCAAAACCGCTGCACACTTTTGCTGAAATTACTCTAGTGCTGGTGCCCGCCGCCGGATGCCGCCCTCACGGGGAACGGCACCTCGACCTTGCCGGCCTTCTCGAAGACGAGCGTCACCGGCACGATCGCGCCTTCCTTGAACGGCTCGCTCACCTGCATGAACATGACATGGAAGCCGCCCGGCTTGAGCTCCACCGTGGCGCCGGCCGGAATCTCCAGCCCGTCCTCGACCGGACGCATGGTCATCACGTCATTCACCACCGACATGGTGTGGATCTCGACCTTACCCGCGGCAGGCGATTCCGCACCGATGAGCTTGTCGGCCGCAGCACCGCCATTGGTGATGGTGAGATAGCCGCCGCCCGCCGGCTGGCCGGGCAGCATCGCCCGTGCCCAGGCGGCACTGATGGCGAGATCGCCGGCGTGGATCGCTTCGGCTGCGGCATGGTCGCCATGCCCGCCATGATCGCCGCCCATGCCGTTGGCCGCCGCAACGGAGACGGAGGGCGCGGGATGCGCCAGTTCGTGGGGGTTCTGGCCGGGGGCCGGGATTTCGTTCCAGCTCACTTCGCCGCCGTCACAGAGCTGCGTGGCAGGGAAATGTAACGTGCTTCCTGCCACGGATGCATCCAGCGTTCCCGACAGGACGAACTCGTCATAGTGAGCATCGTCCAGCCGGCCGCCGGACCAGGTGACGGTCTTCGCGCCTTCGGTGACCTCGCTGCCATGCAGCTTGTAGGCGTGGTCGTAGGCGCCCTTCTCGATCGCGACATCCCAGCCGGCCTTGGGCATGGGCTTTACATCGATATAGCCTTCCGGAACCGTGATGCGGACGGTGTGGGTCGCCTTGCCGTCGCAGCCATGGGGCACGCGCAGCACGGCCTTGTAGCTGCCCGGCGCGGCCTGCGACCGTTCGAGCGTGGCATGGGCATGGGCGGCAAAGGTGGGAATGGCGGTCAGCGTGGCCGCGGCCACGAGGTTCACAAGAAGCTTGCGCATGGAATTGTCTTTCATGATCTGAATCGAAAATGGCCATCGAGGGCCGGCTTTGCGGATCAGACCAGCGCGGGCGGGGCGCGGATTCCAGGCGGCAGGACACCCGGCCGGAGCGCGGGCAGCGGATCGTCGTCGAGAATGAAGGATGCGGCGAAAGCGACGAGGGCCGGGTGGGCCGCTACGGCTGCATGAAGGTCGGCAGGCAGGGGCGCGGCGGGGCAGCAGGCATGCGCGCCGAGGCAGATCGGGCATTTGGCGGGATCGGTCGCCGGTGCGTCCGGATCGGCCACGCCGGCACCGGCGGTGGTGCAAATGACCCAGCCGTCCATGCCGGCGGCATGCGCCGCCACCAGCGGCTGGAGGAGATTGACCGCAAGAAGGCAGGCCGCCACCCATGCAAAAAGCACGGAGTCGCGGCGCAGCGCTTCAAACCATCCTCTGCCCGGCATGCTTCTGCTCATGACAGGCTTTTAGCCGTCCCGCCGCCCGCCTCCAAGCCCATCACGCTGCGGCATGGTGCCGTGGATCAGCGGCCGAGCTTGTAGAAGGCGCTGACCTCGGCCCAGGCCTCGTCGGCGCTGTCGACATGGGAGATCAGTGTTTCATCGCCTGGCGAGATCGTGCCCTGCTCGGCGAGGAAGTCGATATTGATCGCCTGCGCCCAGAATTCCTTGCCGAAGAGCAGCACGGGAACGCGCTCCATGCGGCCGGTCTGCATCAGCGTCAGCGTCTCGAAAAGCTCGTCCATCGTGCCGAAGCCGCCGGGGAATACCGCGACGGCCTTGGCGCGGGTCATGAAATGCATCTTGCGGATGGCAAAGTAGTGGAAGTTGAAGCAGAGCTCCGGCGTCACATAGGCGTTGGGCGCCTGCTCATGCGGCAGCACGATGTTGAGGCCGATGGAGGGCGCGCCGCAATCGGCCGCGCCGCGATTTCCCGCCTCCATCACGCCGGGCCCGCCGCCCGTCACCACGACGAATTCGCGATAGTAGGATTCGGCCGAATGTTCCGAACAGAGCCGCGCAAACCTGCGCGCTTCCTCATAATAGCGGGAATTGGCGAGAAGGTTCTTCTTCTGCACCTCGTTCTTGGCCGCCCAGGCCTCGCCGCCGGGTTCGGGGATGCGGGCGCCGCCGAACATGATGACCGTGGAGCGGATGCCCCGCTCGGCCAGCAGCATTTCCGGCTTCAGCAATTCCAGTTGCAGCCGCACCGGCCGCAATTCGCGGCGCGTCATGAACTCGTCGTCGTCCCAGGCAAGCTGGTAGGCGCGCGAGCGCGTCTGCGGCGTGTCCGGCACGCTCTTGGCGCGCTGAAGGTCTTCGTCGGAATGCGGCAGCGCCGTCCAGCCGGCGGCCTCGTCTGTATTCATTTCCTGCAAACTTCCCCTTGGCCACGCCCGTCCGCGCAACCGGTGCCGTGATTGACCCCCGGCATCGCTTGACATAGGTTCCGCGCGATTTTCCGGACCCGTCTGACGGTACGGGCTTCCCCTTAACAGCATGTGTAGTGGAGCATTTTCATGTCAAGGCAGGACCTCGCCGCCCTGGAGACCACCGTCGAGCGCGCATTCGATGCCCGCGAGGGAATCGGCGCAGATACGCGCGGCGAAGTGCGCGATGCCGTTGAAACGGCGCTAAAACTGCTCGACAGGGGCGAATTGCGGGTCGCAAGCCGTGGCAAGGACGGCAACTGGACCGTCCATCAGTGGCTGAAGAAGGCCGTCCTGCTCTCCTTCCGCCTCAACCCGATGGAGGTGATCAAGGGCGGGCCGGGCGAATCGCTGTGGTGGGACAAGGTCCCCTCCAAGTTCGACAGCTGGGGTGCGGTCGATTTCGAGAAGGCCGGCTTCCGCACGGTGCCCAATTGCGTGGTGCGGCGTTCCGCCTATGTCGCGCCGGGCGCGATCCTGATGCCTTCCTTCGTCAATCTCGGCGCCTATGTCGGCGAAGGCACGATGGTGGATACATGGGCGACGGTGGGCTCCTGCGCGCAGATCGGCAAGAACGTCCATCTGTCCGGTGGCGTTGGCATCGGCGGCGTGCTGGAGCCGTTGCAGGCCGGCCCGACCATCATCGAGGACAATTGCTTCATCGGCGCCCGCTCTGAGGTGGTCGAGGGCTGCATCATCCGCGAGGGCTCAGTGCTCGGCATGGGCGTGTTCATCGGCAAGTCGACCAAGATCGTCGACCGCGAAACCGGCAGCGTGACCTATGGCGAGGTGCCGCCCTATTCCGTGGTCGTCGCCGGAACGATGCCAGGCAAGCCGATGGGCAATGGCGAACCCGGTCCGGGCCTCTATTGCGCCGTCATCGTCAAGCGCGTGGACGAGAAGACACGGTCGAAAACCTCGATCAACGAGCTGCTGCGCGATTGATATTTGCCGGCGCCACGGGCAATTTCGGGCGGCAGCGCCCGACGGGTGCGCAGTTCTCATCGGGAGGGGTGATATGGACTGGAAATATCTGCTGACGAGCTTCGAGGGGCGCATCAACCGCGCCAAATTCTGGGCCGGCGTCGGCATCATCTTCGTGGCCGGCCTGATCGCCAATGTGCTCGATCTCATCCTCGGATTGCAGATCGGCGGCGCCGACGGCATCGGCGTGCTCGGCCTCATCTTCACCCTTGCCGCGATCTATCTGGCGCTGGCGCTCTATGCCAAGCGCTGGCACGACCGCAACAAGTCCGGCTGGTGGTCGCTGATCGTGCTCGTCCCCGTTCTCGGGCCGATCTGGATCATCGTCGAGCTGGGCATCCTGGAAGGCACACGCGGCGCGAACAGTTACGGACCGGATCCCCTTGCCTAGCAACCAGTTCATCTGGCTCTTTTTCCAGACATCGGGCCGCGTCGGCCGCGCGGCCTATTTCCTCGCCGGCCTGCTGCTGGCGATCATCCAGGCCTTCTTCCTCTACCGCATGGTGATGGCGCAGGATGCGGGCCTGCCCGGCACCGGCTGGGAAAACGCCTTCGTGGTGAGCTTCTTCATCTCGCTGTGGTCCAATGTGGCGCTCGGCATCAAGCGGCTGCACGATTTCGACAAGCCCGGCATCATTGCCGTGGCCCTGTTCATTCCAGCGATCTCGATCGTCGCCTTCGTGGTGCTGTGCCTGTTTCCCGGCACGCCCGGACCCAACAAATATGGCGTCCGCACCAACGCGCCGAAATAGTTGCGCTTCAAACGTGCCGCGAAAGCATCTATCGCTGTCGTCATGAGCCTGCCCGTCGATCCCGCCGCCAATCTCACAGCCCTGGTTCGCTGCCCCTCCGTCACGCCCTCCGAAGGCGGCGCGCTTTCGGCGCTCGCGGCGATGCTGGGGCCGATGGGCTTTTCGGTGAAACGGCCGCTGTTTTCCGAACCCGGCACGCCGGATGTCGAGAACCTCTATGCGCGCCTCGGACAGACCGGGCAGCATCTGATGTTCGCAGGCCACACAGACGTGGTGCCGGTCGGCGACGAGAGCGCCTGGACCCATCCGCCCTTCGCGGCCGCCACCGATCGCGGCTTCCTCTACGGACGCGGCGCGGTGGACATGAAGGGCGGTATCGCCTGTTTCGTGGCGGCGGTGGCGCGCTATCTCGCTTCCGGCCGCACGCTGCCCGGCTCCGTCTCGCTGCTCATCACCGGCGACGAGGAAGGCCCGGCGATCAACGGCACGACCAAGCTGCTCGACTGGGCTTCCGCGCGCGGCGAAAGCTGGGATGCGGCGATCGTCGGCGAGCCGACAAATCCCGAACGGCTCGGCGAGATGATCAAGATCGGCCGGCGCGGTTCCGTGTCGGGCATCGTCACCGTCAACGGCGTGCAGGGCCATGTCGCCTATCCGCATCTCGCCGACAATCCGGTCCCAAGTGCGCTGGCGCTGGCGGACGCGCTGCTGTCGCCGGCGCTGGACGCCGGCAGCGCGGACTTCCAGCCGTCCAATCTGGAAATCACCTCCATCGATGTCGGCAATGCCGCCACCAATGTGATCCCCGCCCGCGCGGCCATCGCGTTCAATGTCCGCTTCAATGACAACTGGACGATCGAGACCCTGCAGGCGGAAATCCACAACCGGCTCGACCGCGCCGCGGAGACCCTGCGGCCCGACGGCCCGATCGACTTCGACCTGACATGGCGCGACCGGCCGAGCCCGGTCTTCCTGACGCGCGACGAAAAGCTGATCGCGACATTGCGCGGCTCGGTCACTATGGTGACGGGTCGCATGGCCTCGCTCTCGACCTCCGGCGGCACATCCGATGCGCGCTTCATCAAGGATTTCTGTCCGGTGGTGGAATTTGGCCTCGTCGGCCAGACCATGCATATGGTGGACGAGCGCGTGGCGCTGGCCGATCTCGAGACGCTGACGGAAATCTACCTGCGCTTTCTTGAGGACTGGTTCGAGTAGGACATGCCGACCGGCGAACAGATCCAGCAATATGTGAACGGCGCGTGGCGGCTGATGATGGGCCGTCCCGATGGCGAACAGCTTCTCGACATCTCGGCCGACGGCTTCTGGAACTCCTTCTTCGCCATCATCGTGGCGCTGCCGCCGATGGCCGTGGGCTGGGTCGCCATGGCCAATGCGATGGGCGGCGACGCATTCGGCGCGCGGCTCGGCGTGGTGTTCCGCCTCGTCTTCGTCGATCTGGTGACCTGGGTGCTTCCCCTCGTGGCGCTCGGCGCGGCGGCGCGGCTGGTGGGGATAGCGCCGCGCTACGTCGCCTATGTGGTGGCGTCGAACTGGGGCAGCGTCGTCTTCCTCTGGCTGATGGTCATACCCTCGCTGTTGGACCTTGTCTGGCCCACGGGGCGGGAGGTGACCGCCGCAATCTCGCTGCTGCTGCTCTTCGCCACCATGGTCCTGTCATGGCGGTTGACCAACGCCATCCTCGGCATGGGCGCGGCGGTGGCTACCGGGGTTTTCGCCGGGATGTTCCTCTTTTCGCTGCTGCTGATGGTCACCCTGCAATCGCTGCTGGGGCTTGCGACCTAGCCATAGTCCACTTGTGTGAGATAGAGCCCGTCGGGCGGCGCGACCGTGCCGCAGGCGCTGCGGTCGGCGGCATCGAGCGCAGCCCTCAGGTCGGCTTTCGTCCATGCGCCTTCGCCCACCCGCTTGATCGACCCGACCATCGAACGCACCTGATTGTGCAGGAAGGAGCGCGCCGAGGTGCGTATCTCGATCAGGTCGCCGCTGCGGGTGATGTCGAGCCGGTCCAGCGTCTTGACCGGGCTCTGCGCCTGACACTGCACGGAGCGGAAGGTTGTGAAGTCGTGCTTGCCGAGAAGCTGCTGCGCCGCCGCGTGCATGGCTTCGTGATCCAGACGGCGCGCTACATGCCAGGCATGGCCGCGCTCCAGCGCCAGCGGCGCGCGGCGGTTGACGATGCGGTAGAGATAATGGCGCGCGACGGCGGAGAAGCGCGCGTCGAACGTGTCGGGCACCGCCGCCACCGCCAGCGCCGCCACCCGTTCGCCGGCCAGCTTGAGATGCGCGTTGAGCGCGCCCTGCAGCTTGTCGGGCGTCCATGTGCGCACGAGATCGACATGCGCCACCTGCCCTGTCGCATGCACCCCCGCATCTGTGCGGCCGGCACCCCGGATCGTCACCGTCTCGCCGCTGAATGCGTGAATCGCCTGCTCGATCGCCGCCTGCACCGAATGCTGGTCGGCCTGCCGCTGCCAGCCCGCATAGGGCCCGCCGTCATATTCGATGTCGAGGCGATAGCGCGGCATCAGAGCGAAGCGAAGGCCGGCGCATAGACAAGCCGCCCGGTGGCCGGGGCCGCCGCAAAGGCATGCGCCTGAAGATAGGGGCCCTGATATTCGCAGACGAAGCCGGCCGCGCGGTCGTGCCTATAGCCGAAGCGGCCGTAATAATCGGGCTCGCCCAGCACCACCGACAGGCTTTCGCCCTGCTCGCCCAGCACATGATGCGCATTCTCGACCAGCGCGCTGCCGATGCCGCTTCGCTGCCGCGCCGGCAGCACGGCCAGCGGTGCGAGCGCTACGGCTTCCGTCTCCCCTTCTTCATCCTCGACCCTGAGGCGCGAGAACAGGATGTGGCCGACCACCTCGCTCTCATGCGTCGCGACGAGTTCGAGCACGACATCTGCGGCGTCGCGAAGGCACGCCACCAGACGCCGCTCCGCATCACCGCCGAAAGCCGCATCCAGCAGGCCGGCGATGGCGTCCTTGTCCTTCTCCTCCACGGGACGGATGACGAGACCCCTGATCACCGCAGCACCTCCCCTGTCAGCCGGGCGCCGCGCAGGAAATCGGCGGCGCTGACCGAACGGGCCCCAGCGCGTTGCAGTTCCCTGATCGCGACTCCGCCCTCGCCGCAGGCGACGACAAGCGCACCGTCCCGCACCTTCACCATGCCGGGTTCTGCGTCGGCCTCCGCCAGCGAGGAGCGCAGCAGCTTCACCCGCTCCATACGGCCGCCTATCTCCATCTCGCACCATGCGCCGGGAAAAGGCGACAGGCCGCGAATGTGATCGTGCACCCGCTTCGCCGGCCAATGCCAGTCGGTGCGCGTCTCGTCCTTGGCGATCTTGTGCGCATAGACCACGCCATCTTCCGGTTGCGGCACCAGCGTCAGCGTGCCGGCTTCCAGCCGCGCCAGCGCCTCGACCATCAGCGAAGCCCCCCGCTTGGCAAGCTCATCATGCAGTTCGCCGGCGGTCATGTCCGGGCCGATCGGCACGCGCGCGGTCAGCGCCACCGGACCGGTGTCGAGCCCTTCTTCCATGCGCATGATGCAGATGCCGGTCTCGCCATCGCCGGCCATGATGGCGCGCTGGATGGGTGCCGCACCGCGCCAGCGCGGCAGCAGCGAAGCGTGGCCGTTGAAGGCGCCCAGCCGGGTGCCCTCCAGCACCGCAAGCGGCAGGAGAAGCCCATAGGCGACGACCACCGCCACATCCGCTTCGAGCTCGGCGAATGCCTGCTGCTCGGTCATATCCTTCAGCGAGACAGGCGTACGGACGGGCAGGCCGAGCTCCTCGGCAAGGCGATGCACCGGCGATTTCGTCAGCTCCAGCCCGCGCCGGCCGGCCGGACGCGGCGGCTGGGTATAGACCGCGACGATCTCATGGCGTGCGCTGGCGATGGCCGACAGCGTCGCGGCAGCAAAATCGGGCGTTCCCATGAAGACGACGCGCAATGCTGGCAGCCTTTCGGACGGAATGGTCGGACCCGCCGTTCAACGGGTTCCCACAGCGCGCGTCAAGCCCGGCCGTCAGGCGACGCGGCTCGGTGCCTTGTCCCGCGCAAGCTTCCTGAACTTGCGCACCACCATGTCGCGCTTGAGCTTGGAAATGTGGTCGATGAAGAGCACGCCGTTCAGGTGATCGATCTCGTGCTGGAGGCAGGTCGCCATCAGGCCGTCGGCCGCCATCTCGCGCTTCTCGCCCCTCTCGTCGAGATAGGTCACGGTCACCGTCGCCGGGCGCTCCACCTCGGCATAGTAATCGGGGATCGAAAGGCAGCCTTCCTCGTGGATGTTCACGTCGTCGCCGCGCGCCACGATCTCCGGATTGATGATGATGTGCGGCTGCGGCGTCTCGTCCTCCTTGGCGAGGTCGATCACCAGCATACGCAGCGGCTCGCCCACCTGGATCGCTGCAAGGCCGATGCCCGGCGCGTCATACATCGTGTCCAGCATGGAGCCGGCGAAACGGCGCAGATCGTCGTCGATGCGCTCGACGGGCTTCGACACCTGCCGCAGCAGCGGGTCGGGCAGAATGATGAGAGGTCGGATCGTCATGGGGTTCAGGTAATGAGAAGCGGCGCGAGCGTCAATGTGAACAGCGCAGAACGTTCACGTTTTGATCTTATATTGGCGGCGCGAATCGTCTAGCCTGTCGCGATGACAGCTTTCGATACCCCCCTGCTCCAGCTTGGCGCCACCACTTTCACGGTGGGGCAGGTCCTCGTCGGATTCCTCATTATCTGCGCCATTCTGCTCGGCGCCATGGCGCTGGGGCTTTTGCGCTCGGCGCGGGCGCGCTCGGCAGCGGCGGAGGAAGCCGCCGCCAAAGCGCGCGAATCCGAACAGCGCATGGCCGAGATCGCGCGTGCGCAGGCCGAGATGCAGGGCCGCATGGGCGCATTGGCCGACGTGTTTTCCACGCGTCAGTCCGAGCTCAACAAGGCGATTGGCGAACGGCTCGACGGCATGACCTCTCGGCTTGGCCATTCGATCACCGAGCAGACCAAATCGACTCACGAGAACCTGGCGCGGCTGCAGGAGCGGCTGGCGGTCATCGACAGCGCGCAGAACAATATCCAGTCGCTGGCGGGACAGGTGGTGCAGCTCCAGCACATATTGTCCAACAAGCAGACGCGCGGTGCCTTCGGCCAGAGCCGGATGGAGGCGATCATCGCCGACGGCCTGCCGCACGGCGCCTATGAGTTCCAGGCGACGCTTTCCAACGGCAACCGGCCGGACTGCGTGGTGAGGATGCCGAACGGCCAGCCTTCGCTGGTCATCGACGCCAAGTTCCCGCTGGAATCGTGGAATGCGATCCGCGCCGCGGCAGAGAGCGAGAGCGGCGCGGAAGCCGCGCGCTATGCGGCCCAGACCTTCCGCCGCGACGTGGAAGTCCATATCCGGGCGATTTCGGAAAAATACCTGATCCGCGGCGAAACGCAGGACACGGCCTTCATGTTCGTGCCGTCGGAATCCATCTTCGGCGAGATCCACGAGAATTTCGAGACGCTGGTCCAGCGCGCCCACAAGGCGCGCATCGTCATCGTCTCGCCCTCGCTGCTGATGCTGTCGATCCAGGTCATCCAGGCCGTGCTGAAGGACCAGCGGATGCGCGAGCAGGCGCATCTGATCCAGGGCGAGGTGGTGCGGTTGATGGAGGACGTGACGCGGCTCGACGACCGGGTGCGCAAGCTCCAGCAGCACTTCATGCAGGCCAACAAGGACATTGACCAGATCCTCACCTCGACCGACAAGGTGACCAAGCGCGGCGCGCGGATCGAAGCGCTGGAACTGGGCGAAAACGGGTCGTCCGATGCGGACACGCCAGCCCCGCGCACAGAACGGGTCGCCGATTCGCAGACCGGCCATTTGCGCCTGCGCGTGGTGGAGGACGAATAGCCGCGACCTTCGGCGCGATAGATCTCTTCTCCCCGCTTGCGGGGAGAAGATGCCGGCAGGCAAATGAGGAGCAGCGCAAACCCCGCGAAGCCGGGCGCCGCCCCTCATCCGGCCCTTGGCCCACCTTCTCCCCGTGAACGGGAAGAAGGGAAGCAGCACGCGCATCCCGCGCAAAGATTTATCCCCGCATTTCAAGCCTCGCCTATCATCGCCCCTCCTTGCTGCGCGGGAACGGATGGCCACCGACCATTCCGGGCAGCGGGCGGTGCCGGACCGGTCGCGCTGCGGTGGCGCGGCTGGGTGATGAGCCCTCAGGTCCGGGCGCTTGAAAGGTGCCACAGGCACCCGGCGCAAGAA
>DATMGE010000089.1:0-4264 GCA_035555795.1 Rhizobiaceae bacterium
GAACTCGACTAAGACCACCGCCGAGCGTGCGGCGCAGCCCCTAACGGCGAAGGCCGGGATCGCTGGAAGAATCCCGGCCTTCGGTGCTCGTGCGTGCCTTTATTTCATGAGCGGGCAGCCGCTCTTTTCCGGCGTGGGGTAGGCGCTGTCGCCGGGAACGGTGGCGATCAGCTTGTAGTAATCCCAGTCGCGCTTGCTTTCCTCCGGCTTCTTGACCTCGAACAGATACAGGTCCGACACCATGCGGCCGTTGGCGAGCACCTTGCCGTTCTGGCTGAAGGCGTCATTGACCGGCAGCTCCTTGAGCTTCTTGACCACTGCGTCGCTATCCTTGGTCCCGGCGGCCTTCACCGCCTTGAGATAGGACAGCGTCGCCGAATAGGTGCCGGCCTGGATCATGCTCGGCATCCGGCCGGTGCGCTTGTAGAAGCGGTTGCCGAACTCGCGCGTCTTGTCGTTGAGGTCCCAGTAATAGCTCTCGGTCAGCACGAGGCCCTGTGCGGCCTTGAGGCCGAGGCCGTGCACTTCCGAAGCCGTCAGAAGAAGGCCTGCTACTTTCTGGCCGCCGGCGACGATGCCGAATTCCGATGCCTGCTTTACCGCGTTGATGGTGTCGACGCCGGCATTGGCGAGGCCGACGATCTTGGCTTTGGAGCCCTGCGCCTGCAGCAGGAAGGACGAGAAGTCGGACGTGTTCAGCGGATGGCGGACCGCGCCGAGCACCTTACCGCCGTTTTCCTTGACGATCTCGCCGGTGTCTTTTTCGAGCGCGTGACCGAAGGCATAGTCGGCGGTGATGAAGAACCAGGTGTCGCCGCCGGCCTTCACCAGCGCGCCGCCGGTGCCGACGGCGAGGGCGTGGGTGTCGAACGCCCAGTGGAAGCCATAGGGCGAGCAGCTCGCGCCGGTCACGGCCGAAGAGGCGGCGCCGACCACGATGTCGATCTTCTTCTTTTCCCTGGTGACTTCCTGCACCGCCAGCGCCACCGACGAGGTGGTGAGTTCGGTGATCATGTCGACGCCCTCGGTATCATACCAGCGCCTGGCGATGGTCGAGGCGAGGTCGGGCTTGTTCTGGTGGTCGGCCGACACGAGTTCGACTTTCTGGCCGAGCACTTCGCCGCCAAAATCCTCGATGGCCATTTTGGCGGCCTCGATCGAGGTCTTGCCGCCATAGTCGGCATAGACGCCGGATTGGTCGTTAAGAATGCCGATTTTTACGCCTTGGGCGAATGCGGGGCTGCCGAGCGTGAGCGCGCCCAGCGCCGCAGCGGCGGTCAATGTTTTCAGATCCACAGCAGGCCTCCCTTGGGTTTTATGCCGATATCCTAGAGGAGGCGCGCGGCGACTTCCTACCGCTCAATCAGGACGGCGCATTAAACTTTCGGTGAATGCGGCGGTTGCATTCCACCGCTTGTAACCGCGGTTGCGCTCGGATGCAGCGCCGGGCGGTATCCCGCAGCGAAGGCCCGGAGCGTCGATGGCGGCGTCAGCAGCTCGAAGGATGTTGGCTGCGCGGCCGCCATCCGGTAGCCGTCCATCGCCCACATCAGCGGCTTGCCACTGAGGAGCAGGAAGCTTTCGCCGTCGGCGGCGACCATGGCGCCGTCAGGCAGATCGGCGAGCGGGGCGGGGAGCGGGTGAAGGCGTTTGCGATGGCGCTCGTCGAGCCGCTCCCGGTGCAGGATGCGGTCCATCTCCGGCGCGCGCGGCTCCGCGCAGCCGTTGCCTCGCGCCCAGGCGGCGCGGAAGGCGAGCGCGTCCGCGCCGCGGCAATAGAAGCAGGGACGATGACCGGCCGCGAAGGCGCTGGCTTCGTCGAGAAAGAAGAGTTCGGTCCAGCTGCGCGTCGCCATCACCTTGCGCCTGCGGCCGCGAAACTCGCAGGTGCAGGTGATCCAGGTGTAGGAAGACCAGCGCCGGGTGAGCAGGGTTTTCGTCGCCGGATCATGGATGATGCCGCGGTTGCCGGTGAGCGTGCCGCGCGCCGCGACCGCGACGATGTCGCCAAACGGGGTGACGCGGTTTTGCAGAGGCATGGTGCACGATGTCCCGGCGCGGTGAAACTCAGAGAAGCAGAGGCTGCACGGTATTGGCGGCGTTTATGAGGAGCGGCAGGAAGCGCTCGATCATCTCCGCGGTCGTCGTGCGGTCGACATGGGTGCCGATATTGACCGCGGCGACCGTCGCGCCATCATAGCGCCGCACCGGCACGGACAGCGAGCGAAAGCCAGGTTCGGCCTCGCGATCAACCAGCGAATAACCCTGTTCGCGGTCGGCCTTGATGATCTCGACGAGTTTTGCCTTGTCGGTGATTGTGAACGGCGTTTCCGCCACGGGATCGAGCCTCGCGATCGTTGCCTCAAGCTCCTCGTCGTCGAGTCGCGACAGCAGCGCCCGGCCGACCGACGTGCAGAATGCCGGCAGGCGATAGCCGATGTCGATGCCAGCCGAGAAAACCCGCGCCGGACTGGCGCGGGCGATGAACACCGCCTCGTCGCCATCAAGGATGGCCAGCGAGCAGACCTCCCTGGCCTCGGACGCCACGCGGTCCATCACCGGCTGCAGGACGGTGACGATCTGGTTGGAGGTCAGATAGGATGAGGCCAG
This sequence comes from Rhizobiaceae bacterium, assembly GCA_035555795.1. GTDB lineage: Bacteria > Pseudomonadota > Alphaproteobacteria > Rhizobiales > Rhizobiaceae > RCIO01. The sequence goes on from DATMGE010000089.1 coordinate 2,611, forward strand.
CGTCAGCACCCTCGGCGTTAGCGAGAACAGCCGCCCATCGCTGACGACAAAACCGTTCTTTTCCAGCGTGAACAGGATCCGCCGGGCGGTGGCGCGGGTGAGGCCGGCGGCGCGCGCGACCTCGCTCAGGGTCATCGGCTTGCGCTCGGCGCCGAACACCGAAAACACCCGAAGGCCCCGGTCGAGGCTGTCGATGATGTCGGCACTATCGCGCTTGGGAGCGTCGGGCGTGGCGGTCGGGTCGGAAGGGAGCATGGTCATTATGGATCGGCTAGCTGGTCGCGGTTCGTAAGGCGCAAAAATTTCATCTCAATATCGCGTGCACGACGCGGCAGACAGCGTTTGCGCGCCTCTCAACATAGTTTATAATCGCACCAATGTTCGTTAGGCGAACATATCATAGTTTCACCGCTTGAGAAGAGCGGTTTTGGCTCGCCCTCCAACGGCGGTGGGCGTTCAATATAAGGAGGTGCGGCCATGATGAGTCAGGAACAGAACGATCTGATCACCCGGATCGGTCCCAAGGACCCGGCGGGCAAGCTGATGCGGATGTATTGGCAGCCCGCGGCGCTGGTGGACGAGCTTGACGGGCCGCGCCCGATCCGCCCGGTGCGGCTCCTCGGCGAGAACTTTGTGCTGTTTCGCGATGAGAAGGGCCGCTATGGCCTGCTGGATCGCGATTGCCCGCATCGTGGCGCGGATCTCGCATTCGGCCGCCTCGAAGATGGCGGCCTGCGCTGCGCCTTCCACGGCTGGCTGTTCAGCGTCGACGGCGAGTGCCTGCAGACGCCGGCGGAGCCGGCCAATTCGCCGCTATGCAAGAACATCCGGCAGCGCTCCTACCCGGTGGTCGAGAAGAGCGGCATTCTGTGGGCCTATCTCGGCGAGGGCGAGCCGCCCGCCTTCCCGGATATCGACTGCTTCGTCGCCCCCGATGCCTATACCTTCGCCTTCAAGGGGCTGATGTGCTGCAACTGGCTGCAGGCGCTCGAGGTCGGCATCGATCCCGCGCACGCTTCGTTCCTGCATCGCTTCTTCGAGGATGAGGATCCGGCGGCGGCCTACGGCAAGCAGTTCCGCAGCGCCTCGGCGGACAGCGAACTGCCGATGACGAAAATCCTGCGTGAGTATGACCGCCCGATCATCAACGTCGAGCACACCGAATACGGCCTGCGTCTGATCGCGCTGCGCGAGATCGACGAGGAGCGGACCCATGTCCGCGTCACCAACCAGCTCTTCCCGCATGCTTTCGTCATTCCGATGAGCACGGACATGACGATCACTCAGTGGCACGTGCCGGTCGATGACACGCATTGCTACTGGTATGCGATCTTCACCAGCTATGGCGCGCCGGTGGACAAGAAGCTGATGCGCGAGCAGCGCCTCAAGCTCTATGAGTTGCCGGACTACGTTTCGCGCAAGAACAAGAGCAACGACTACGGTTTCGATCCGCACGAGCAGGCGACCGAGACCTATACCGGCATGGGCGCGGATATCAACGTTCACGACCAGTGGGCGGTGGAGTCGATGGGCCCGATCCAGGACCGCACGCGCGAGCATCTCGGCCAGTCCGACAAGGCCATCATCCAGTATCGCCGCATTCTGCGGCAGGAAATCCAGCGCGTTGCCGATGGCGAAAAGCCGATGCTGTTCC
>DATMGE010000090.1:0-51532 GCA_035555795.1 Rhizobiaceae bacterium
CGGCGCTGTTCGCCAGCCCGTGGAACTGCGTCTATTCGGCTGAAGACCTCGCCAAGGATCCGAATTTCCCCGCCACCCATGTCAACGGCACCGGTCCCTTCGTCTTCGTCGAGAACGTCAAGGGCTCGCATTGGGACGCCAAGCGCAACGACAATTACTGGGATGAGGGCAAGCCCTATCTGGACGGCATCCGCGCCCAGTTCATCAATGGCGCGGGCATCATCAATGCACTCGCCGGAAACCAGGTCGATGCCGTCCTGTTCTCCGTCGCGCCGCCCGACCGGGTGCGGCTTGAATCGATGAACCCCGACATCGTCTTCCAGACGGGTCCGTTCAACATCACCAACTTCCTGACCTTCAACCTGACCAAGGAGCCGTTCAACGACCCCAAGGTCCGTCAGGCGCTCAACCTCGCCATCAGCCGCGTCGAGGGCAACCAGATCCTGCCGACGATTTCGCCGCTGGAAGGCTACGGCCTCTTCATGCCGCCGAACGGCATCAGCGAGTTGCAGCCGGACGAGTATTCAAAGCTTCCGGGCTTCAACAGCGATGTGGCCGCCCAGCGCGAACAGGCCAAGAAGCTGCTCGAGGAATCCGGCCATGCCGGGCTGAAGATCACGCTTCTCAACCGCAATCTGCGCCAGCCATGGGAGCCGCTCGGCGTGTTCGTGCTCGACCAGTGGCGCAAGATCGGCATTCAGGCCGATCAGATCCAGGCCGAGACGCCGCAATATTTCGCGGCCCTGCAGGGCAAGACCTATGACGTTGCGATCGACTTCAACAATACGGTCAGCGTCGATCCGAACGAGGTGCTGGTGAAGTTCCTTCCCGGCAGCCCGAACAATTATTCGGGCCTCGAGGATCCCAAGCTGACGGAAATGTTCGCCGCGCAGACGGAAGCCGCCGACGATGCGGCGAAGCGCGCGGAGATCACCAAGGAGATCGAAGCCTATCTGCTGGAGCAGGCCTATTACATTCCGATGTTCCGCTCCAAGCGCATGATCGCCCACCACAAGGACGTGAAGGGCTGGAAGCTGCCGCCCACGACGGTGCTGAACCTGCAACTCGACACGATGTGGCTCGATCGCTGACATCAGCTGTCGTCACGCAATAAAAAGGGCCGCGCACTGCGCGGCCCTTTTCGTTTCAGGCGCATTTCCTACTGTGGCGGCGTGCCGTTTTCTTCCAGCACCTCGCCGACCATATAGAGCGAGCCACCGATGAGGATGCGCGGCGCGACCTCGTCTCGCGGCCATGTATCGCGCAGCAGCTTCAGCGCATTCTCGACCGATGCGACCGGCTCGGCCGAAAGACCCGCCGCCTGCGCCCGCGCCGCCAGTTCGTCATTTGGAACGCCTGCGTCGCTGTGGTTGACCGGCACGGTCAGCACATGCCGCACCATGCCCTTGAAGGCGCTGAAATAGCCGGTCTGGTCCTTGGTGTTGATCATGCCAGCAATGAGGAAGAGCGGCCGGGGAAAGCGCTCCTCCTGTGCCGCCAGTTCCTCGGCGATGACGAGGCCGGCGCCAGGATTGTGGCCGCCGTCGATCCACAATTCGGCACCCTGCGGCGCGAACTGCTCCAGCCGTCCGGCGGTGAGCCGCTGCATGCGGCCGGGCCATGCGACCATGCCCATCGCCCTGTCGATGGCATCGTCGGAAAGGGCGAAGCCCGCCGCGCGCACTGCGGCGATCGCGCTTGCCGCATTGGCATATTGATGGCGGCCGGGCAGGCGCGGCGGCGTCACGTCGATCAGGCCCGTCTGGTCCTGATAGATCATGCGGCCGTTTTCCTCATAAGCGAGGAAGTCCTGCCCATAGACCTGCAGCGGGCAGCCGAGGCGCTCGGCGGTTGCCACCAGAACCTCGCGCGCGGCGTCGAATTCCTGCGCGCCGACCACGACCGGACGGCCGCGCTTGATGATGCCACCCTTCTCCGCCGCGATCAGCTCGACGCGGTCGCCGAGAAAGGCCTCATGGTCCATCGAGACAGGCATGATGACCGACACCGCCGGCGCGGGAATGACATTGGTGGCATCGAAACGGCCGCCCAGACCGACCTCGATCACGCAGGCATCGGCCGGATGTTCGGAAAACAGGACGAAAGTGACGGCGGTCAGGATCTCGAAGACGGTGATCGTCTCGCCGCCATTCGCCTCGGCGACGCGGCGCACGGCGTCTGCCAGCACAGCGTCCTCGACGAAGCGGCCGCCGCCCGGATGACCCAGCCGGTAGCGCTCATGCCAGCGCACCAGATGCGGCGAGGTGTGGACGTGCACGCTCTTGCCATCCGCCTCCAGCAGCGCACGGGCAAAGGCGGCGCAGGAGCCCTTCCCATTGGTGCCAGCGATATGGATCACCGGCGGCAGTCGGAGCTGTGGATTGCCCAGGCGCTCCAGCAGGCGCGTGATCCTGTCGAGCGAGAGATCGAAACCCTTGGGGTGGAGGGACAGGAGCCGTTCGATCTCCTGCTCCGCGGTGGTGGTCGTCATGATAGGGGCCGTGACCTCTCGGGCTTTGTTCAGCCGCAGTTCTGCGACGCCAAATGTGCCATTTGGCTGCAAAATGCTCCAGGGTTTCAGGCCGCCTGCGGGGCGGCCTCGGGTTCCGGCTGCGATGCCGGCTTCTTCAGCATGATCTTGAGCAGCCGCGCGATGGTCGCCTTCAGCTCGAGGCGCGACACGACCATGTCGACCATGCCGTGCTCCATCAGATATTCGGCGCGCTGGAAGCCTTCAGGCAGCTTCTCGCGGATGGTCTGCTCGATGACGCGCGGGCCGGCAAAGCCGATAAGCGCGCCGGGCTCGGCGATATGGACATCGCCCAGCATGGCATAGGAGGCGGTCACGCCGCCGGTGGTCGGATTGGTCAGCACCACGATATAGGGCAGGCCGGCTTCCTTCAGCCGGTCCACCGCCACGGTTGTGCGCGGCAGCTGCATCAACGAGAGAATGCCTTCCTGCATGCGCGCGCCGCCGGAGGCCGCAAAGAGCACCAGCGGGCGCTTTTCCGCCAGTGCCGCTTCGAAGGCGCGGATGATCGCCTCGCCGGCCGCCATGCCCAGGGAGCCGCCCATGAAGGCGAAATCCTGCACGATGGCGACGATGGGCAGGCCCTCGATCTCGCCGCGCGCGCCGATGATGGCATCCTCCATGCTCGTCTTGGCCTTGGCGTCTTTGAGCCGGTCGATATAGCGCTTCTCGTCGCGGAAGCGCAGCGGATCGGTCACCACCTTCGGATTCTCGAAGGTCTCGTAGTCGCCGCCGTCGAAGAAGTGCTTCAGCCGCTCTTTCGCGGTGATGCGCAGATGGTGCCCGGAGGAGGGAACCACATACATGTTCTCCTCGAGATCCTTGTGGAACACCATCTCGCCGGTCTCCGGATCCTTGATCCAGAGATTTTCGGGCATGTCGCGCCGGCCCAGCATCGAGTTGATCCGCGGGCGGACGTAATTGCTGATCCAGTTCATCGCAGTTTCTCCGTTTCCGGCAGCAAGATGTGGCGCGTTCAGATGGCCGCAGCAAGGCGCGCCGCGCGCACGCCGGTGGATAGCTCGGCCACGAGATCGCTGGCGGCCGCCACCGGGTCGCCCTTGGCGGCTGAAGCCTCGGCCACTGCGCTAACGATCGCCGTGCCGACCACCACGCCGTCGGCCGACGCGCCGATGGCCTGCGCCTGCGCAGCGGTCTTGACACCGAAGCCGACGCAGACCGGAAGCTGCGTATGGCGCTTGATGCGCTCCACCGCCTCGCCGACGGCGGCGGTATTGGCGAGCGCCGAGCCGGTGATGCCGGTCATCGACACATAATAGACGAAGCCGGATGTGTTCTGGAGCACCTTTGGCAGGCGCCTGTCGTCGGTGGTGGGGGTGGCGAGGCGGATGAAGTTGATCCCCGCCTTCAGCGCCGGAATGCAGAGTTCCTCGTCCATTTCCGGCGGCAGGTCGACCACGATCAGCCCGTCGATCCCGGCCGCCTTCGCATCGGCGAGGAAGCGCTCGACGCCGTAGATATAGATCGGGTTGTAGTAGCCCATCAGCACGATGGGCGTATCGTCATCGCCGGCGCGGAAATCGCGCGCCATCTGCAACGTCTTCGCCAGCGTCTGTCCAGCCTTGAGAGCGCGCAGGCCAGCCGCCTGGATCGCCGGGCCGTCGGCCATCGGGTCGGAAAAGGCCATGCCAAGCTCGATAATATCGCTGCCAGCCGCCGGCAGCGCCTTCATCACGGCAAGCGAGGTGGCATAGTCCGGGTCGCCGCCCATGAAATAGGTGACCAGCGCGGGACGGCCCTCAGCCTTCAGCTTCGCCATGCGTCGATCGATGCGGGATTCGGTCATTTGTCAGGCCTTGCCGGTTTCGGCGCCCAGCCAGTCGGCATATTTGCGCTCGATATGGGTGAGTTCGGTGGCGACGATGGACGGCACCTCGTCAGGGTGCAGAGCCGTCACGCGATCGCAGATTTCGGTGAAATGCGTGGCGCGGGTCTTCAGCAGCAGCGGAATCTCCTGAGCCGTCTCGATCGCACCCTGCCAGCGATACCGGCTCTCGACGGCCGGAAAGAAGTTGGCGCAGGCGACGAGGCGCGCTTCAATCAGCGCATCGGCGATCTTTTCCGCCGTGGCACGGTCGGGGCAGTTCACCCACACGTCGAGAAAGGGGCCGGCCATCTCCGCACTAGATCTCCATGCCCATCATCTTGGCCACCGTGTGGACGTCCTTGTCGCCACGGCCGGACAGGTTGACGATGATGATCTCGTCCTTGCTCATCTTCGGCGCGCGCTTGACGGCTTCCGCAATGGCATGGGCGGATTCCAGCGCCGGAATGATGCCTTCAGCCTTGGTGCAGAGCTGGAAGGCGTCGAGCGCCTCGTCGTCGAGGATCGGCACATAGTCGACGCGGCCCGAGTCGCGCAGCCAGCTATGCTCCGGGCCGACGCCCGGATAGTCGAGGCCGGCCGAGATGGAGTGGCCGTCAAGGATCTGGCCATCTTCGTTCTGCAACAGATAGGTGCGGTTGCCGTGCAGCACGCCGGGCTTGCCGGCATTCATCGAGGCGCAGTGCTCGATACCGTCCAAGCCACGACCGCCGGCTTCAACGCCGACGATCCGCACATCCTTGTCGTCGAGGAAGGGGTGGAAGATGCCGATGGCGTTGGAGCCGCCACCGACCGCCGCGATGACCATGTCAGGCAGGCGGCCTTCCTGCTCGAGCATCTGCTCGCGCGCTTCCTTGCCGATCACCGACTGGAACTCGCGCACCAGCTCCGGATAGGGGTGCGGGCCCGCCGCCGTGCCGATCAGGTAGTAGGTGTCGTGGACATTCGTGACCCAATCCCGCAGCGCCTCGTTCATCGCATCCTTGAGCGTGCCGTGGCCGGAGGAGACAGCATTCACCTGCGCGCCCAGCAGCTTCATGCGGAACACGTTGGGCTTCTGCCGCTCGACATCAGTCGCGCCCATATAAACCACACAGGGCAGGCCGAAGCGGGCGGCCACCGTGGCGGAGGCGACGCCGTGCTGGCCGGCGCCCGTTTCGGCGATGATGCGGGTCTTGCCCATGCGCTTGGCGAGCAGGATCTGGCCCAGACAATTGTTGATCTTGTGCGAGCCGGTGTGGTTCAGGTCCTCGCGCTTGAAATAGATTTTCGCGCCGCCGAGATGCCGGGTCAGGCCCTCGGCAAAATAAAGCTTCGACGGCCGTCCCGCATAATGTGTCGACAGGTTGGACAATTCCGCCTGGAAGGCCGGGTCGTTGCGCGCGGCGTGCCACTCGCGCTCCAGGTCGAGGATGAGCGGCATCAGCGTCTCGGCGACGAAACGGCCGCCGAAAATGCCGAACATGCCCTGTTCGTCGGGTCCGGTGCGGAAGGAATTGGGTTCGACAGGCTTGTTCACCGCCGGTCTCCTGCAAGATCGGGCATCAACGGGCTCGCGCCGCCCGTACCGCCGCGAAGAAATCGTCCATGAGGGCCGTGTCCTTGACGCCCGGCGTGCTTTCCACACCGGACGAAACGTCGATGCCTGGTGGATTGCCGATACGAAGGGCGTCGCCGACATTGGCCGAGTTCAGGCCACCGGAAAGCATGTAATCGACGCCCGGGTCAAGGGCGGCGAGCAGGGACCAGTCGAAGGCCACCCCATTGCCGCCGGGAAGCTCCGAGCCCTTCGGCGGCTTGGCATCGAAAAGCATGCGGTCGGAGACGGTGAAGAAGGGTTGCGCCGCAGCCAGATCGGCAGCGGTGGAAACGGCAAGCGCCTTCATCACCGGAAGGCCGTAGCGTGCCTTCACCTCGGCGACGCGCGCGGGCGTCTCTCTGCCATGCAGTTGCAGCATGTCGGGCGCCATGGACGCCACGATCGCGTCGAGCGCCGCATCGTCGGCATCGACGGTAACGGCGACAGTCCTTGCCTGGCCCCTGGCCTTTTCGCGCAGCGCGCCCGCCTGGTCGGGGCTCACATTGCGTGGGCTCTTGGGGAAGAAGATGAAGCCGACATGGCTCGCGCCGCCGGCAAGGGCGGCTTCCACAGCCGGCGCGGTCTTGAGGCCGCATATCTTGATGTCGAGCGCCATGGCCGGTGCAGTGCCACGAAAGCGTGGCCATGTCGAGAACGGCAACGTCGCGGGGGAACGAGTCGGCGCGCCGGCGATTTAGCCATGGCCTAACCGAAGATCCCGCTCATGCTGCGTGAGACCGACAATGACATTTCCAGCCGTTCCGCCGCGGCGGAGGCCTCCGCCCAGTCGGCCGACCTCGTCTATTGTTCGGATGTCGAGCCCGGAATCTCGCGCCGCCGCGCCGGCAAGGGCTTCTCCTATCATGATGCCGGCGGGCGGAGAATCGCAAAGGCCGAAACGCTCGCGCGCATCCGCGCCCTTGCCATTCCGCCCGCATGGGATGAGGTGTGGATCGCCAACTCTGCCGATTGCCATATCCAGGCGACCGGCCGCGACCAGCGCGGGCGCAAGCAATACCGCTACCATGCGCGCTGGACCGCCTGCCGCGACGAGGTCAAATATGGCAGCCTCCTCGCCTTCGGACGCAGCCTGCCCGCGATGCGCCGGCGCGTCGATGCCGATCTTTCGCTGCGCGGCCTGCCGCGCGAGCGCATGCTCGCAACGGTCGTATGGCTGCTCGACAATCTGATGATCCGCGTCGGCAATATGGGCTATGCGAAGGAGAACAAGAGCTTCGGCCTCACCACTTTGCGCGACCGGCATGTGAAAGTATCGGGTTCGACGCTGCGTTTCGCCTTCCGCGGCAAATCCGGCAAGGAATGGGACCTGAAAGTCACCGACCGCCGCATCGCGCGGATCGTCAAGGGCGCGCAGGACATACCCGGCCAGCACCTCTTCCAGTACAAGGACGAGACGGGCGAGCGGCGCGCCATCGCCTCGCAGGACGTCAACGCCTATCTGCGCGAGATCGGCGGTCAGGGTTTTACGTCCAAGCATTTTCGCACATGGGGCGGCACCGTCGCGATGGCGAAGGAACTCGCCGGCACTCCCGTGCCTGAAACGAAGCGCGAAACCGCAATGGTCCTCAACGCCGCGATCGACATCGCCGCGCACAGGCTCGGCAATACCCGCACCGTCTGCCGCAACTGCTACATCCATCCGCTGGTGATCGAGACGTGGCTTGCCGGCAAGCTCGGCGCGGAGATGGTCGAAACGGCAGGCAAGGTGCGCCGCGCGCCGAAATGGATGGACCGGGACGAAGCGATCCTTCTCCGCTGGCTGGAAGGCCGAGCCGCCTGAGCCGAGCGTCCCTCGAAGCAACCAGCGCCTGACGATTTTCGCTCACCCACGAAAATCCGCAACTTTCGGGACCATGTGCCCTACTCGAAAGCGATTGCCTGAAGCGCCGAGCCGTTCTTCTTCAGCCAAGCCTTGCAGCGGTCGGTATCGGGGCAAAGCTCCGTGCACAGTTTCCAGAACTTCGGCCCGTGATTCATCTCGCGCAGATGCGCCACTTCATGCGCCACGAGATAGTCGATGACCGGGCGCGGCGCCATCATGATGCGCCAGGAAAAGGAGAGCGTGCCGTCGGACGTGCAGGAGCCCCAGCGGCTGGTCGTGTCCTTGAAGCGGATGGTTTTGGCGGGCCGCCCCACGGCGGCGGCATGTTTGGCCACCAGCGCCGTGATTTCCGCCTTCGCCTCACGCTTGAGGAAATCCGCCAGCCGGCGTGGCAGGTGGCGGCGGTCGCCATGGACGATCAGCGCCGGCTCGCCGTCGAGAATGCCGACCGTGACGGTTCCCCGCGATGCCGACTCATGGACGATGCGATGCGGCACGCCGCGCAGCGGCAGTTTCGTGCCCGGGCGCACCTGCGGCCGGTCCGGAAACTTCGCCAGCCGCGTTTCCAGCCAGCCCTGATGCCGGTCGAGGAAGCGGTCCACCTCGCGCGGCGGCATTCCGGGCGGCACGGTCACGCGCAGACCGCGCCCGCCGGCATCGATGCGCAGGGTGAGCCTGGTCGCACGCGCGTTCTCCACCACGCGCAGCGGCAGCACCCGGCCCGCCACGGCATGTTCGCGCAGCAGCGGGGCAGCCGCTATCGGCGGTGTCTTGCGGAAAAGCGATTTCAGCATCGAGGTGAATCTAAGCGATTCGCCGGCGCGGCAGCGGACAAAAGAAAACGGCGCCCGGGAGGGGCGCCGTCAGCCTTGGGAGGCTGGTGCGAACTCAGTCGTCGAGCAGGCCGGACTTGCCCTTCTTGGTCGTCGGGGCAGGCGCGGTACTCTTGTTGCGGTCGGCCATGAAGCGGTCGAACTCTTCCTGGTCCTTGGCGCGGCGCAGTTCGCGCAGATAGTCGTCGAAGGCGTCGCGCATCTCGTCGAGCTTGCGGCGCTCTTCCTCGATGCGTTCCATTTCCTTCGTGCGCCAGTCGTCGAAGGCGACGTTGCCGGTGCGCGAATGGGCCGCGAAACCGCCGCGGCCGCAGCCGCGGAACACGCCATCGGTGGCACGGTTCATCTTGCCCTTGAAGTCGCCGAGCCGGTCGCCCCAGAGGATGTAGGCAAGCATGGCGAGGCCGAGCGGCCAGAACACCATGAAACCGACAACCATGAGCGCGATGGTCGCGGGCGTCCATGCGGGACGGATCAGAGCGGAGTTGGTCATGTCACCCGTTCCTTGCGTTAGGTGGCAACCCCAATTGGCTGCATGATTTCGAAATGGGGACAGCTTTGCGGCGATTCAAGGAATGCACGCGAAAAACGTGCAACCCTTTGCGAGGACGTCATTTTTTCAGCCGGTCGAGCGCCAGCACGGCAAGGCCCGCCACCAGCCCCCAGAAGGCGGCCCCGATGCCGAACGCCGTGACGCCCGATGCGGTGGCGGCAAAGGCCGTGACTGCGGCGAACCGTTCGGCAGGCACCGCCACCGCGATCGACAGCGCATTGGCGAGGGAGCCGAGCAGGCCGAGGCCCGCCAGAAGCACGATGTAGACCGGCGGCAGCACCGCTACCAGCGCCACCAGCGAAGCGCCGAAGACGGCAAAGGCGAGATAAGTCGCGGCGTAGAACCAGCTTGTCTTCCACCGTTCCGCCGGGTCGGGATGCGCGTCGGGGCCCGTGCAGAACGCCGCGGCCATAGCCGACAGATTGCTGGGGCCAGCCCCAAATGGCGCAGAAGCCAGCGAGACCAGTCCGGTGACGGTGATGATCGGTCCCGGCGCCGGCTCGTAGCCCTCTGCCCTCAGCACGGCGATGCCCGACAGGTTCTGGGATGCCATGGTGACAAGATAAAGCGGGACGGCGAGACCGAGGAATGTGGAGAAGGAGAAGGCCGGAGCAGTCCAGACCAATGTCGAGAGCTCGAGCGTGGGGAAAGCGGTCAGGCGTCCGAGGAGCCACGCCAGAACAGCGCCCGCCACCAGCACGACGAGAATCGACGCTGCCGGGCTGAACAGCCGGGCCACGAGGAACAGGCCGACCAGCGGCAGAACCATCATCGGATCGGCGCCGGCCGAGCGCGCCACCTGGGTGACGAAGGCGAAGAGGATGCCGGCCAGCATGCCCGACGCCACCGACATCGGAATCCGCGCGACCAGCCGCATCAGCGGGCCGACCAGGCCGGTGGCCATCAGCATCAGCGCCGTGAGGATGAAGGCACCCACGGCGTCGGCCATGGAAAAGCCCTGGCTTGCCGCAACCAGCGCCATTCCCGGCGTCGACCACGCCGTCACGATCGGCATCCGCGCCCGCCATGAAAGAAGCAGCGTCGAGACAACCAGCGCCAGGCAGATCGCGGTGACGGCGCTCGCCGTCTGATCGCGGGTGGCGCCCACGGCGCTCAACGCAGCAAGCACCACGGCCAGCGTACTGCCGAAGCCGACAACCGCGCCCACGAAAGCGGAGGAGGGTATCGAGGCGCGCATGGTCAGGCCGACTGCTCGATGAGCGCTTCGAGCGAACGGATCATCATGGCGAGATCCTGCGGCCGCGACAGGCGATGGTCGCCGTCGCGGATGAGCGACAGCGTCACGTCGTCGGCCGGCAGATGCTCGACCAGTTTCAGCGCATGGGCATAGGGCACGTCCGGGTCTTCCATGCCCTGCAGGATGTGCACCGGGCAATGGGTGTCGATCGTGCCGGTGAGGACGCGGTTGGCCCGGCCGTCCTCAATCAGCCGGCTTGTATAGATATAGGGATCGGGACCATATCCGGATTCCTCGGCGAAATAGCCTTTCGCCTCGAGATCGCTCCGGTGCCTGTCGGTCAGGCCGGGCTCGACCAGATCGCTGGTGAAGTCGGGCGCCGGCGCGATCAGCAGCAGGCCCGCGACCCGGCCGTCCTCGCCGGTGCGCTGCAATTCCTGCACCATGCGCAGCGCGACCCATGCGCCCATGGACGAACCGACGAGGATCTGTGGTCCCTCCGTCAGCTGCCGCAGCACGCCGAGGCTCTGCGCCAGCCACAGCGAGATGGTGCCGTCCACGAAATCGCCGCCGGACTCGCCATGGCCGGAATAGTCGTGCCGCGTGAAGGCGTGGCCGGACACGGCCGCCCATTCGTCCAGCGCGGCGGCCTTGGTGCCCTTCATGTCGGAGCGGTAGCCGCCCAGCCAGACCACGCCAGGCAGCCTGCCCGTCCGCCGGCGGGCGGCGATGCGGGTTCCATCAATGTCGAGCTGGATGGTCTGGTCTTGCGTCATGATGATCTCCTGCCGCCTGCCTATCGCACGACCGCACCGGCGAGAGAAGGACGCCGTTGCCGCCAAAATCGCGCGGTTTGTTGCAAATAGGGTGATTATTCCTGCGGTTTGTGCTATTGACAGATTCAGTCTGGACACGACATTCCGCCCAGACCATTTCTCATGCGATCATCGTCAACGGTACAAGGAGACAACGACCATTCGCAGACCGTTCAAAGCCGCAGCGCCCGTAAAGGACGGGCCGCGCGCAAATCTGGAGATCCGGGTTCCCCGTGTCCAGCTTATCGACGCCGAAGGAACCAATCTCGGCGCCGTGTCGATCAACGAGGCATTGCTGGCGGCTGAGGAAGCCGGGCTGGACCTCGTTGAGATTTCGCCGAATTCCGAGCCGCCCGTCTGCAAGATCACCGATCTCGGGAAGCTCAAATATCAGGGCCAGAAGAAGGCCGCCGAGGCACGCAAGCGCCAGAAGGTCATCGAGATCAAGGAGATCAAGATGCGCCCGAACATCGACGACCACGATTACGAGACCAAGATGAAGGCCGTTCGCCGCTTCTTCGATGAAGGCGACAAGGTCAAGCTCACGCTGCGTTTCCGCGGCCGCGAGATGGCGCATCTGGAACTCGGCATGCAGCTACTCAACCGCGTCCGGGAAGAGGTCGGCGAGATCGCCAAGGTCGAGGCAGAGCCGAAGCTCGAAGGCCGCCAGATGATGATGGTGCTGGCGCCGCGATAGGGCGCCGCATCCGGCGGCGCGGCCTGTTGCGCAATGCGCGCCGTTTCTGTATAGAGCCCCCGTTCAAGAACCGCCCGGCAGGGCATGCCGTGGCGGTTTCTTATGCTGAAACAGCTCACTCGATGGTCTTCGAGCGAAGCGAGCAGCGATCGACAGATCGCCGCCGGTGATCCGGCGCCCTCGCGGAGCCGTTTGCGCAGGCAGGCGGCGTGAGCGCTTAGAAAGGAAGAAGCAAAATGCCCAAGATGAAGACCAAATCGGCCGCCAAGAAGCGGTTCAAGATCACGGCCACCGGCAAGGTGAAGTCGGCCGCCGCCGGCAAGCGCCACGGCATGATCAAGCGTTCCAACAAGTTCATTCGCGACGCCCGCGGCACGATGGTCCTCGCCGGACCCGACGGCACCAAGGTGATCAAGAATTTCCTGCCCAATGGCGGCGGGATTTGAGCTTCCAGGACGAATTAAGGAGATCATGACATGGCACGCGTGAAGAGGGGCGTTACCGCCCACGCCAAGCACAAGAAGGTCCTGGACGCCGCAAAGGGCTTCTACGGCCGCCGCAAGAACACCATCCGCATCGCCAAGCAGGCGGTCGAGAAGTCGCTGCAATATGCCTATCGCGACCGCAAGAACCGCAAGCGCAATTTCCGCGCTTTGTGGGTGCAGCGCATCAACGCCGCCGTCCGCGAGCATGGCCTGACCTATGGCCGCTTCATCGACGGCCTCAACAAGGCCGGCATCGAGATCGACCGCAAGGTTCTTTCCGACATGGCGATCCACGAGCCGCAGGCTTTCGCCGCGCTCGTCGCCAAGGCAAAGGGCGGCCTTGAATATCTCAAGGAAACCACCCCGAATGCATTTGAGAGCGCCGTCGGCTAAGCCAGCAGCGCTTCCCAAGCATTCTATTTTCTGATTTGGGAAACCCGCGCTGGCAGGCTGGCGCGGGTTTTTCTTTGGGCACCATGACACGTTTTACGTGAAATTATCCGAGAAGTGACGCCGAGATGAGCGACAATCTGGAAACGCTGGAACAATCCCTTCTCAACGAGATCGCCGCTGCGGGCGACGAGCAGGCCATCGAGGGCGTGCGCGTGGCTGCATTGGGCAAGAAGGGATCGGTGTCGGAGCGCCTGAAGTCGCTCGGCGCCATGAGCGCGGAAGAGCGCCAGTTGGCCGGCCCGGCGATCAACGGGCTGAAGAACCGCGTCACCGAGGCGCTCGCGGCGCGCAAGGCCGAGCTGCGCAAGGCGGCGATCGCCGCGCGCCTCGTCGCGGAAAAGGTGGATGTCACCTTGCCGGTGCGGCAGTCGCCGGCGGAGCGCGGACGCATCCACCCGATCAGCCAGATCGTCGACGAGGTGGCAGCCATTTTCGGCGATCTGGGCTTCGCCATAGCCGAAGGGCCGGACATCGAGACTGACTATTACAATTTCACCGCGCTGAATTTCCCGGAAGGCCATCCGGCGCGGGAGATGCACGACACCTTCTTCTTCCCGCCGGACGCGAATGGCGAGCGCAAGGTGCTGCGCACCCACACCTCGCCGGTGCAGATCCGCACCATGGAGGCACAAAAGCCGCCGATCCGCATCGTCATTCCCGGCAAGACCTACCGGCAGGACTCGGACGCCACGCATTCGCCGATGTTCCACCAGCTCGAAGGGCTGGTCATCGACAGAAGCGCCAACGTCGCCAACATGAAGTGGGTGCTGACGGAGTTCTGCAAGGCCTTCTTCGAGGTACCGAGCGTCAACATGCGCTTCCGGCCGAGCTTCTTTCCCTTCACCGAGCCGAGCCTCGAGGTCGACATCCAGTGCGACCGCTCGCGGCCGGGCGAGGTGCGCTTCGGCGAGGGCAATGACTGGATGGAGATTTTGGGCTGCGGCATGGTGCACCCCAACGTGCTGCGCCATGGCGGGCTCGACCCCGACGAGTATCAGGGCTTTGCCTGGGGCATGGGCATCGACCGCATCGCCATGCTGAAATACGGCATGCCCGACCTGCGCGCCTTCTTCGATGCCGATGTCCGCTGGCTCCAGCACTACGGTTTCCGACCGCTCGACATGCCCACGCTTTTCGGCGGGTTGAGCAGCTAGGATATCGAACGCCTCATGGCCGCGACCTACTATTTCGTCACCGACATCGAAGCCGACGGCCCCTCGCCGCTGGTCAATTCGATGCTGAGCTTCGCGTCGGTCGCCCTGCGCGACGACGGCGTCGTGTGCGGAGAGTTCGAAACGGTGCTGCGACCGCTTGCCGGGCGCGGGTCGAATCCATCGACCATGGCGTGGTGGGCGGACCAGCCGGAGGCCTGGGCAGCCGCGACGCTGGATCCGCAGGATCCCGCCACCGAGATGAAGCGCTTTGTCAGATGGGTGGAGAGCTTCGACGGGACACGCGGCTTCGCAGCCCGCCCGCTGCTGTTCGACGGCATGTGGATCGACCAGTATCTTCGGCTTTTCACTGACACGACGATCTTTGGCGTCCCTTATTGGGGTCCGGTCGTCTTTTCCGGACTGTCCCTCGATATCGAAAGTTATGCCATTGGCGTCTTCAACCGTCGCGGCATGCCACGGCCTCACGGGCCGGTCCCCGCCGACTGGCTGGGCGACCACCCGCACACCCATCGGGCGATCGACGATGCCCGCGGCTACGCAAATTATCTCTCCCGCCTGTTCGCAATCGCGGCGCACGCCCCGCGTGTCGCGCAAGACTTTCTGGATGGCTGAACGATGAAATTCACCCTTTCCTGGCTCAAGGATCATCTCGACACCGACGCCTCGCTGGCGGACATCTGCGAGCGGCTGACCATGATCGGCCTCGAGGTCGAGAGCGTCGACGACAAGGCGGCGTTGAAGCCCTTCGTGATCGCAAAGGTGCTGACGGCGAGCAGGCATCCCGATGCCGACAAGCTGCAAGTGCTGACCGTCGATACCGGGGCTGGCCAGCCGGTGCAGGTGGTCTGCGGCGCGCCCAATGCACGCGCGGGCCTGATCGGCGCTTTCGCCGCGCCCGGCACCTATGTGCCCGGCATCGACGTGACGCTGTCCGTCGGCAAGATCCGCGGCGTCGAAAGCCATGGCATGATGTGTTCGGAACGCGAATTGCAGCTTTCCGATGAGCATACCGGCATCATCGATCTGCCCGCTGATGCGCCGGTGGGCACGAGCTTCGCGGCTTACGCCAAGCTCGACGACCCGGTGATCGAGATCAACCTGACACCCAACCGCCCGGACGCAACCGGTGTCCATGGCATTGCGCGCGATCTGGCCGCGAGCGGCCTCGGCACCCTCAAGGGGAGCGCCATCGAAGCGATCGCCGGGTCCGGCCCCTGCCCGGTGAAGGTTTCGATCGAGGCTCCCGATCTTTGCCCCGGCTTCGCCCTGCGGCTGGTGCGCGGGGTGAAGAACGGTCCCTCACCGAAATGGCTGCAGCAGCGCCTTCTCGCCATCGGACTTCGTCCCATCAGCGCGCTGGTGGACATCACCAACTATCTCACCTTCGACCGCGGCAGGCCGCTGCACGTCTATGACTTGAAGAAGGTCGCCGGCAATCTCGTGGTCCGCCGGGCACGGGACGGCGAGACCGTGCTGGCGCTCAACGAGCGTGAATACACGCTGACGCCCGACATGTGCGTGATCGCCGACGAGAATGGCGCCGATTCCATCGCCGGCGTGATGGGCGGCGAGCATACGGGCTGCGACGAAAACACCACCGAGGTGCTGATCGAGTCGGCGCTGTGGGCGCCGCTCAACGTCGCCCGCACTGGCCGGACGCTCGGTATCATCACCGATGCCCGCTACCGTTTCGAGCGCGGCGTCGATCCGGAATTCATGGTGCCCGGCCTCGAACTGGCGACGCGCATGGTGCTCGACCTGTGCGGCGGCGAGCCCTCGGAAAAGGAAGTGACCGGCTATGCCGGGCACGAGACAAAGATCGTCTCCTTCCCCTTCTCGGAAGTTAAGCGCCTAACCGGCATCGAAGTCGCGCCGGCCGAGAGCCGTTCCATCCTGGAGCGCTTGGGCTTCACGCCGCGCGGCGATGCGGAGGTGATCGATGTCGGCGTGCCCTCATGGCGGCCCGACGTGGACGGCAAGGCCGACCTCGTGGAAGAGGTGATGCGCATCCATGGCGTGGAGAAGATCGCGCCGCAGCCGCTTTCACCCACCGGCACGGTCAACGGGCGCACGCTCAACACGCTGCAGATCCGCACCCGCGCCGCCAAGCGCGCGCTCGCCGTGCGCGGCATGATGGAGGCCGTCACATGGTCCTTCATCCCGGAAGCGCATGCAAAGCTCTTCGGCGGCGGCAGGCCGGAGCTGAAACTGTCGAACCCCATCGCGGCCGACATGTCGGACATGCGGCCCTCGCTGCTGCCCGGCCTGATCGCGGCGGCGCAGCGCAATGCCGATCGCGGCTTTGCCGATGTGGCGCTGTTCGAGGTATCGGGCACCTATGAGGGCGACCGGGCGGAAGACCAGCGCCGCGTTGCGGCCGGCCTGCGACGCGGCACCGCGAAGCTCGACGGGCAGGGCCGCAACTGGGCCGGCAATGCGGCGCCCGTCGGCGTGTTCGACGCCAAGGCCGATGCGCTGGCCGCGCTCGAAGCCTGCGGCGCGCCGGTCGACAAGCTGCAGATCGAGGCCGGCGGCCCCGACTGGTATCATCCCGGCCGCTCCGGCACGATCAAGCTCGGCCCGAAAACGGTGCTGGGCACGTTCGGCGAGTTCCATCCCGATACGCTGGAAGCGCTCGACGCGGCCGGGCCGCTCTGCGGCTTCGAGGTTTATGTCGACGCCATTCCGGAGCCGAAGGCGCGGCCGACGCGCACCAAGCCGCGGCTCGACCTGTCGCCCTTCCAGGCGGTACGGCGCGACTTCGCCTTCGTTGTCAGCAGGGATGTCGAGGCCGGCACGCTCATTCGCGCCGCACTTTCCGCCGACAGGAAACTGGTGACCGGCGTGCGCGTCTTCGACGTGTTCGAGGGCGCGTCACTCGGCGAGGGCAAGAAGTCCATCGCCATCGAGGTGGCGATCCAGCCAGTCGACAAGACGCTGACCGACGAGGATTTCGAGGCGCTGGCCGGCCGCATCGTCGAGAATGTGAAAAAGCAGACCGGCGGCGAACTGCGGGCGTAATACACCCTCCATTTTGCCTCCCTTGCATCCGATCCCGCCTCCCTTGCAACGGAGGCGGGATATTGCCATATCCGGCAGTGCGGACCGGGCCCCTCTGGCAATCCAACTCATCGAGCCGCATGTCTGCGACGCCGGGTAGAAGCACCGGGCTCCAACATGCTCTTGGATCGCGATGTCGGACCGTTTGGATATGGCCCGTTTGCGATTTCCTGCGCGGGCAACTGGAGGACGGTTTGCCAATGATGCGCTTCGGACGCTTTCGATTTTTCGCTTTTCTTTCCGCCGCGCTGGTGGCGATGACCCTGGTTTCGGTGGATTTTGCCGAGGCGCGGCGTGGCGGCAGCTTCGGCAGCCGTGGCCTGCGCACCCAGCAGGCCGCGCCGCCGACACGCACCGCGCCGGGCCAGACCGGACCCGTCGAGCGGACCATGACGCCGGCCACGCCCAATGCGGTATCCCGCCAGCAGCAGAATATGGGCCAGCAGCGGCCCGGCATGTTCAACGGGCTCGGCGGCTCGCTGATGCGCGGCATCCTCATCGGCGGCCTGTTCGGCATGCTGCTCGGCTACGGCTTCGGCGGCATGGCCGGCGCGCTCGGCTTCCTGCTGCAATTGCTGCTGGTGGGCGTGGTGGTCTGGCTGGCCATGGCCTTCTTCCGTTCGCGCCGGACGCCTGCAATGGTCGGCGGCGCGCCCGCTCCGTCCGGTTTCGGCGAGCCCTCGCGCCGTGACGCGGCCCCCGACGCCGCACCGCGCCGCACGGCAGGCGGCTTCACCGTGCCTGGTATCGGCGGCGGCGGCAGCCAGCAGATGCGGGACATCACGCTCGACCAATCGGACCTCGACACGTTCCAGCGCCGGCTGAGCGAGGTGCAGGCGGCCTTCGCGGACGAGGACCATGCGGCGCTGCGGCGGCTCTCGACGCCGGAAATGGTGTCGTTCTTCTCCGAGGAGCTCGCGGACAATGCCAAGCGCGGCCTGCGCAACGAGGTGAGCGACGTGCATCTCATCGAGGCCGACATCGCGGAAGCATGGAACGAGGGTGCCGACGACTATGCGACCGCCGCCTTCCGCTACGAAGCGGTGGACGTGCTGCGCAACCGCGAGACCGGCGCGCTCGCCGGCGGCGTGGAGCAGCCCACGGAGACCGTCGAGCTCTGGACCTTCGTGCGCCATGATGGCGGCGAGTGGAAGCTGTCGGCCATCCAGGAAGCGTCTGCCTAAGGAGAACGGAGCGCCGCCATGCCGGAGATCAGGACCACCAGACTGCCCTCCGGAACGGCGGTGCCGGTGCTCGGTCAGGGCACCTGGTATATGGGCGAGAATGCGCAGAAGCGCGGCGGCGAAGTCGCCGCGCTTCGTCATGGCATCGAGCTTGGCATGGTGTTGATCGACACCGCAGAAATGTATGCGTCTGGTGGCGCCGAGGAAGTTGTTGGCGAGGCCATTGCCGGACAACGCGATGGCCTGTTCCTCGTCAGCAAGGTGCTGCCCTCAAACGCCTCGCGCGCGGGCACGATCCGCGCCTGCGAGGACAGCCTGAGGCGGCTCGGCACCGACCGGATCGACCTCTATCTCTTGCACTGGCGCGGATGCTACCCGCTCGCCGAGACCGTCGAAGCCTTCGAGCGTCTCAAGGCGAACGGCAAGATTCTGGGCTGGGGCGTGAGCAATTTCGATGTCGGCGACATGGCCGAACTCGCGCGGGTGCCGCAGGGCGGGAACGTGCAGGCCAATCAGGTGCTCTACAACCTCGAAGCGCGCGGCATCGATTTCGACCTGCTGCCGGAGGCGGCACGCGCCGGCATGCCGGTGATGGCCTATTCGCCGATCAATCAGGGTTCGCTGGCGAAGGCAGGCGCGCTCGCGCCGATTGCCGCGCGCCACGGCGCCACGCCGGCGCAGATCGCGCTGGCATGGACGATGCGGCACAAGCACGTCATCGCGATTCCCAAGGCGAGCAGCATCGCCCATGTCGCGGCCAACAGGGCGGCGGCCGAGATCGTGCTGACCGAACAGGACCTTGCCGAGATCGACGCCGCCTTCCCGCCGCCGCGGCGCAAGCAGCCGCTCGAGATGATCTGAGCCGCCTGCCGTGCTATGCACGGCTCAAATGCAGGAGGCTCGCATGTTCCGCTGGGGGGTCCTTTCCACCGCCAAGATCGGCCGGGAATTCGTCATTCCGGCAATCGTCAGCGCCGAGAACGGCGTGCTTTCGGCCATCGCCAGCCGCGATCTTTCCGCCGCGCGGGCAT
This sequence comes from Rhizobiaceae bacterium, assembly GCA_035555795.1. Taxonomy (GTDB): domain Bacteria; phylum Pseudomonadota; class Alphaproteobacteria; order Rhizobiales; family Rhizobiaceae; genus RCIO01. The sequence goes on from DATMGE010000090.1 coordinate 19,283, forward strand.
TGGCAACACGCTTCGGTGCGGCCCATGCCTTCGGTTCCTATGAGGAACTGCTCGTATCCGACGTTGTGGACGGCGTCTATATTCCGCTGCCCACCGCGCAGCATGTCGAATGGGCGATCAGGGCGGCCAATGCCGGCAAGCATGTGCTGGTCGAGAAGCCGCTGGCGCTGCGCGCCGCCGACATCGCCGAAGTGATCGCCGCGCGCGACCACAACCGCGTGGCCGTGGTGGAGGCCTTCATGGTGTTCCACCATCCGCAATGGGCGAAGGTGCGCGAGCTGATCGCCGCTGGCGCAATCGGCAGGCTGCGTCATGTGCAGGCGGCCTTCTCCTATTACAATGTCGACCCGGCCAATATGCGCAACCGGCTCGACCTGGGCGGTGGCGCTCTGCCGGACATCGGCGTCTATCCCATGGTCGCGACGCGGCTCTCGACCGGCGCGGAGCCGTTGCGCGTGCAGGCACGGATCGACCGCGACCCGGTGTTCGGCACGGATGTCTATGCCAGCGTGAAGGCCGATTTCGGCGCTTTCGAGCTCTCCTTCTACGTCTCGACGCAGATGGCGCTGCGCCAGCTCGTCGCCTTCCATGGCGACGAGGGCTTCATCGAGGTGCATGCGCCCTTCAATGCCGGCGTCTACGGCCATCCGGCAATCTCACTGCACAACCGCGCCCATAACGAGACGCGCAGCTTCCGCTTCAACAATGTCGACCAGTACCGGCTGCAGGCGGAAGCCTTTGCCCGCTTCGCCCGAGGCAGCGGCGAGCCGGTCTTCACACTGGAACAGTCGCTCGCCAACCAGAAGGCGATCGACGCCATCTTTCGCGCCGGCAGCCATGACGGCTGGGAAGCCGTCTGAACCTTCGCCTGTCATAAGCCTGTGACCTCTAATGGCTAGGTCGCGCTGTCTGCGCGCCCATGCGCGCGGGTCCGTTTCACGCGAGCCAGGAGCCAGCCATGGACAACCGCAACACCAAACTTTCCGCCGACGAATGGGATGAAATCAACTTCCCGCGGCCGACCGAACAGGAGTTCGACCGCGTGGTCGAGCGTGCGATCTCGCGCCGTGGCTTCCTCGGCGGCGTCATCGCCTTCGGCTCCGGCGCGGCCGTCATGGGCACCGGCCTGCTCGACCTCGCTCCGGCGCAGGCCCAGCAGCAGTCGCGCTTTGCCTTCACACCCATACCGGCGCAGACCGACACCACCATCCACGTGCCGGAAGGCTATAGCTGGCAGCGCCTGGTGAGCTGGGGCGACCCGCTCTTCCCGAATGTCGCCGAGCTCGACCAGGAGACCGGCGGAAGCGTGGAAGACGCCGAGAAGATCTTCGGCGAGAACACCGACGGCATGGAGCTCTTCGTGATCGGCGGCCGTCAGGTGATCGCCGTCAACCACGAATATCCGAACCCTGAGATCAACCTGCCGCAGTCCGAAGAGGGCAAGACCCGCGATGCGCAGGACGTGCTCAAGCTGCAGAACCTGCAGGGCGTGGCCGTGTTCGAAATCGCGGAAACCGACGGCCGCTGGTCGGTCGTGGTCGACAGCCCGCTCAACCGCCGCATCACCAATAATACGCCGATGCGCATTTCCGGTCCCGCCGCCGGCCACGACCTGTTGAAGACCGAAGCCGACGCGACCGGCACCCAGAGCCTCGGCACCTTCAACAATTGCGGCGCCGGCCGCACGCCGTGGGGCACCTATCTGACCTGCGAGGAGAACTTCAACGGCTATTTCGGCTCGACGGGTGAAGCCGAGCTGGACGCCAAGGTGGCCGCCGGCTATCGCCGCTACGGCATCAATGCCAAGGGCGCCGGCTACGACTACCACAAGTTCGACGCCCGCTTCGATACGTCGAAGAACCCGAACGAGCCGCACCGCGCCGGCTGGATCGTCGAGATCGATCCGTCGAACCCGGAAAGCACGCCGGTCAAGCGCACCGCGCTCGGCCGCTTCAAGCATGAGAACGCGGCGACGGCGCTCGCGCCGGACGGCCGCGTGGTCGTCTATCTCGGCGACGACGAGCGCGGCGAGTTCATCTACAAATTCGTCTCGCGCGACATCTATGTGCCGGGCGGCGACACCTCGACGCTGCTGGACGAAGGCCAGCTCTATGCCGCCCGCTTCGACGACGACATGAGCGGCAAGTGGATCGCGCTCACGCCGGAGATCACCGGCATGTCCACGGCCGAGATCCTGATTTTCGCCCGCACCGCCGCCTCGCGCGCCGGCGCGACCACGATGGATCGCCCGGAGTGGGTCGCGGTCAATCCGACCGCGGTGGAGGCCTATTGCGCGCTCACCAACAACTCGCAGCGCGGCGTCAAGGAAAATGCCGGCGGCGACTGGACGCCGGTGGGCGGTCCCAACCCGCGCAAGACGAACGAATACGGCCAGATCGTGCGCTGGCGCCCGGCCGACAACAACCATGCGTCGGAGAGCTTCACCTGGGATCTCTACGTGATGGCGGGCAATCCGACGGTGCACAAGGACGCCTATGCCGGCACCGAAAACATCAATGAGGGCAACATGTTCAACTCGCCCGACGGCATGATGTTCGACAGCACCGGCCTGCTCTGGATCCAGACGGACGGCGACGATTCCAACGAAGGCGAGTTCGCCGGACAGGGCAACAACCAGATGCTCGCGGGCGACCCGGTGACGGGCCGCATCGAGCGCTTCCTGACCGGCCCGAAGGGTTCGGAAGTGACCGGCATCGCCTGGTCGGCCGACCGCCGCACCATGTTCGTCGGTATCCAGCATCCGTCGGCGCCGTTCCCGGACGGCGAAGGCAAGCTGCCGCGCTCGTCGATCGTGGCCGTCAAGCGCGACGACAACGCCCTGGTGGGCTGATGCGTTCAGGCCGGCCGCGCACTCCGCGTGGCCGGCCTTTCTTTGCCTTTTGCCGCAATTCGGCCGCGCCGGCGCTTGAGGAAGCACCCTGGACAGGGTTAGCTATGAGCCTGTCCGGAGAGCCCCGATGCGCGCCCTGCCGCCCGCCCTGATTTCGGTCATTGCCGCTCTCGTCGCGGCGCTGCTGCTTTCGGCGCCCGCCGCCGCGCAGTCCGGCAAGAGCCTCAATGGCGTGGCGCTGGTCATCGGCCAGTCCGAATACAGCCATATCGCCGCCCTTCCCAACCCCGCCAACGATGCGCGGGCGATGGTGAAGCTGCTCACCGATCTCGGCTTCGACGCCCGCAGCGTGACCGATCGCGATACGGCACGACTGAAGCGCGATCTGGAACGGTTCGCGGAAGATGCCGAGGGCGCCGATGTCGCGCTCATCTATTATTCCGGCCATGGCATCGAGGCCGATGGCGAAAACTGGCTGATCCCTGTGGATGCCGATATGTCGGCGCTCGCGGCGGCGGAAACCGCGCTGATCCCGCTTTCCGGCATCATCGACGGCTTGAAGGCGACCGTTCCGGTGACGATCGTGCTGCTCGACGCCTGCCGCGACAGCCCCTTTCCGGCCGGCACGCCGCTGAAGCGGACGCCGGACGCGAAGCCCGCCACGCTTGGCGAAGGCGGGCTTGCAGCCGTGCGCGGCGCCACGCCGCTGACACGCAACGCGCCCGCTCCCGACACCGAGAATCTCGGCATGGTCATCGGCTTCGCCGCCGAGCCGGGCCGGCCGGCGCTCGATGGTGCGGCCGGCGGCAACAGCCCCTATGCGGCGGCGATCCTGCGCCATCTGGCGGCCATGCAGGGCGTGGAGTTCGGACAGGTCATGCGCATGGTGACGGAGGAGGTCTATCTCACCACCGGCACGCAGCAGCGCCCCTGGACCAATGAGAGCCTTCGCCGCCTGCTCTATTTCGGCCTGTCGCCGGAGGAACCGGACGGCGTCGAGGCGACGATCACCGGCGAGCGGCGGCGATTGCTGCTGACCATGGCCGACCTGCCGGATGCGGGACGGCTCCAGGTCGAGAAGGTGGCGCAGCGGCAGGGGGTGAAGCTCGATTCGCTCTATGGCGTGCTGCGCGCGCTCGGCCAGCAGGACATGCCCTCCGACCCCGCCGAACTGGAGCGGATGCTGGAGGCGCAGGCCGGAAAATTGCGCGACATGGCCAGCCAGCGCGCCGCGCTGCGCACCGACGATCCGGAAATCGTCCGTCTCTCGCTGGCCGCCGACCGGGCGATCGCGGAAGGCGCCATCGTGGCGGCGCGCGGCTTCCTCGACCAGGCCGTGGCGCGCGTCGAGGCGACCGCCGGCACGGTTGATGCGCTGGAAGCGCAGCTCAGGGAGAAGCGCATCGCCGACGCCGCCATCTATGCCAGACGCGCCGATGCCTCGGCGCTCGTTTTCGCCTTCCGCGCGGCGGCGGACGACTATGCCAAGGCGCATGAGCTGGTGTCGCGCTGGGACGAGGACCTCGCCTGGAACTACAAGAACCAGCAGGCCGAGGCGCTGCGCAGCCTGGGCGACGCCCATGCCGACCGCGCGGTGCTGGAGGAATCGCTCGGCGCCTACCAGGACGTGCTCGACATGCTGCCCAATGGCGAGAAGGGCCGCGACTGGGCGATCACGCGCAACAATATGGCGCTGGTGCTCAACACGATCGGCGAGCATGAGGAAGGCGACGCGGCGCTCAACGATGCGCTGGCGATCTTCCGCGAAGGCGTGGACATCTTCGCCGCCCTCAAGGACGACGTGAACTGGGCGTCCGCGCAGAACAATGTTGGCAACATCCTGCTGGTGCTGGGCGGCCGGCGCGGCGACCCGGCCATCATCGCGCAGGCGGCGGAGGCATTCCGTGCCGCGCTCGCCAGGCGCGACCGCGCCCGCGTGCCGCTCGACTGGGCCGGCAGCCAGAACAATATCGGCATCGCCATGTTCCAGTTGAGCGAGCCGGAGGGGAATGCCGCGGGCCTCGCGGAGGCCGAGGCCGCCTATCGTGCCGCGCTGGAAGTCTTCACCCGCGAAACGACGCCGATCGATTGGGCGATGACCCAGAACAATCTCGGCAATACGCTGAACGCCCTCGGCCTCGTCCATGCGGAGGCGCGCTATCACGCGCAGGCCGCGGAAGCCTTCGGGGCCGCGCTTTCGGTGCGCAACCGCGAGCAATGGCCGATGCAGTGGGCGGCGAGCCAGCTCAATCTCGGCGTCGCCTACAGCCATATGGGCCGCTACGAGATGGGAACCGATGCGGTGGAAAGAGCCCGCGCAGCCTTCGCGCGGGCGCTCGAGGTCTTCGACCGCGCCAAGACGCCGCTCGACTGGGCCTCGGCCAAGAACAATCTGGGCTCTGCGCTGCAGACGCTCGGCCAGCGCGGGCGCGACATCGAATTGCTGAAGCGCTCGGCCGACGCGTTCCGCGATGCCCGCGACGTCTATCGCCGCGACGACTTCCCGCTCGATTGGGCGATGACCCAGAACAATCTCGGCAACACGCTGCAGGTGATGGCGACGGTCTCGGACGACCCGAAATATTATCGCGATGCCGTGGCCGCCTACCGGCAGGCGCTGCGCGAATACCGCCGCGACCGGGCCGCGCTGCAATGGGCGCTGACGACAGCCAGCATGGGCAATGCGCTGCAATTCCTCGCCAATAGCGAGGAGAATACGCGCAGCCTGCATGAGGCGGTCGAGGCTCGGCGCGCGGCGCTGGACGTGCTGACGCCGCAGAATGCGCCGGCGGAATGGGCCAATGCGCAGAACGGCCTCGGCAACAGCCTGCTCAACCTGTCGAATCGCGAACGCGATCCATCCATGCTGGGCGAGGCGATGGCCGCCTTCGAGGCGTCCACGCAGGTTTTCACGCGCGAGTCCCAGCCGCTGCAATGGGCCTTCGCACAGAACTATATCGGCGACGCGCACTGGTCGCTGGCCGCACTCGGCGGCAGCGAAGGCGATTACAGTTCAGCGCTGGCCCGATTCGAGAGCGCGAAGGACGGTTTCGGCCAGATCGGCTACCAGCCGCTGATCGAACTGGTGGACAAGAAGATCGCTTTGGTGCGTGGAGAGATGCAGAAACGCTGACCTTCCACGGACAATAGCGCTGCCTGCGACATTCTGCGCCGCACCGCGCTTGCGTGGCAAAAGACCGGTTCTTATATACGCCCCAACCGCCATGGCGTGCATCGCCAGGGGCGGAATCCTTGAACAGGGGCTTTCGGCGGAACGCCGTCAGGGTCCGGTAAAGCCCGCTTACGGAGAGAAGAAAAATGGCAAAAGTCATCGGTATCGACCTCGGAACAACCAATTCCTGCGTCGCCGTCATGGACGGCAAGGACGCCAAGGTCATCGAGAATGCGGAAGGCGCGCGCACGACGCCTTCGATCGTCGCTTTCACCGACAGCGGCGAGCGTCTCGTCGGCCAGCCGGCCAAGCGCCAGGCAGTCACCAATCCCGAAAACACCGTATTCGCGGTGAAGCGCCTCATCGGCCGCCGCTATGACGATCCGGTGACGGAGAAGGACAAGAAGCTCGTCCCCTACAAGATCGTGAAGGGCGACAATGGCGATGCCTGGGTCGAGGTCGAGGGCAAGAAGCAGTCGCCCAGCCAGATTTCGGCGATGACGCTTCAGAAGATGAAGGAGACGGCGGAAAGCTATCTCGGCGAGAAGGTCGAGAAGGCCGTCATCACCGTTCCGGCCTATTTCAACGATGCCCAGCGCCAAGCCACCAAGGATGCCGGCAAGATCGCCGGGCTCGAAGTGCTGCGCATCATCAACGAGCCGACGGCGGCCGCGCTCGCCTACGGCCTCGACAAGAAGGCCGCCGGCACGATCGCGGTCTATGACCTTGGCGGCGGCACGTTCGACGTGTCAATCCTCGAGATCGGCGACGGCGTGTTCGAGGTGAAGTCGACCAATGGCGACACCTTCCTGGGCGGCGAAGACTTCGACATGCGTCTGGTCGAGTACCTGGCCGAGGAGTTCAAGAAGGAACAGGGCATCGACCTGAAGAACGACAAGCTCGCTCTCCAGCGCCTGAAGGAAGCCGCCGAGAAGGCCAAGATCGAGCTCAGCTCCGCGTCGCAGACCGAGATCAACCTGCCCTTCATCACCGCCGACGCCTCCGGGCCGAAGCACCTGACGATGAAGCTGACGCGCGCCAAGTTCGAGCAGCTCGTCGACGACCTTGTCCAGCGCACCATCGCGCCCTGCAAGGCGGCGCTTAAGGATGCCGGCCTGCAGGCAGGCCAGATCGACGAGGTCGTTCTGGTCGGCGGCATGACCCGCATGCCCAAGGTGCAGGAAGTGGTGAAGCAGTTCTTCGGCCGCGAGCCACATAAGGGCGTCAACCCGGATGAGGTCGTCGCCATCGGCGCCGCGATCCAGGCCGGCGTGCTCCAGGGCGACGTGAAGGACGTGCTGCTGCTCGACGTGACCCCGCTGTCGCTGGGCATCGAGACGCTGGGCGGCGTGTTCACGCGCCTCATCGAGCGCAACACCACGATCCCGACCAAGAAGAGCCAGGTCTTCTCCACCGCCGAGGACAGCCAGTCGGCGGTGACGATCCGGGTCTTCCAGGGCGAGCGCGAGATGGCGGCCGACAACAAGGCGCTGGGCCAGTTCGACCTGGTCGGCATCCCGCCCGCACCGCGCGGCGTGCCGCAGATCGAGGTCACCTTCGACATCGACGCCAACGGCATCGTCAACGTCTCGGCCAAGGACAAGGGCACCGGCAAGGAGCACCAGATCCGCATCCAGGCGTCGGGCGGCCTTTCGGACGCCGACATCGAGAAGATGGTGAAGGATGCCGAGGCCAATGCCGATGCTGACAAGAAGCGGCGCGCGGCGGTCGAGGCCAAGAACCAGGCCGAGGCGCTGATCCATTCGACCGAGAAGTCGCTCAAGGACTATGGCGACAAGGTCTCGGCCGAGGATCGCACCTCCATCGAGGAGGCGGTCTCCGCGCTCAAGACGGCAGCCGAAGGCGATGACGCCGAGGACATCCAGGCCAAGACCAACACGCTGGCCGAGGTGGCGATGAAGCTCGGCCAGGCCATGTATGAGGCCAGCCAGGCGGAAGCCGCCGAGGCGGACGCCAAGGCCGACGCCGCAGCCAGCGGCGAGGATGTGGTCGATGCCGATTTCGAGGAGATCGACGACGACGACAAGAAGAAGTCGGCCTGACCGGCCCTTCGGAACCGAACGAAAAACCCCCGGCTCACCGCCGGGGGTTTTTGTTTGCGCGTTCGCCGTGGTTCAGCGCGTGCCCGTGTCGACGGCGCCGGGAAGCGATGGTGGCGGCGACAGCCGGTCTGCGCCCTCCCATGGCAGCAAAGCGTCGAGGTCTGCGCACCGTCCCGCCGGGGCCGCGTGCACGAGGAAGACCCGGTCGTCGCGGCCGAGCGGCACGGCTCCCTTCGGCGCCGGGCGGTCGCCCTGCCACAGGACGAGTTCAGGCGGCAGATGTATCGTCATCGACTGGCCGTCCTTGTCGTCGATGACGAAATCGCCGCCTTCCTCGGCCGACATTTCGTCGGTCGCGGCGCGGGCATGGCAGACGAGGCCGGGGCCGGCCTTGTAGGTCAAGATCAGCGGCTGGCCGAGCGCATCGTCGTTCGGCCGCTCGCTCCACCCGCATTCGGCAAGGATGAAGCGCGTCTCGCGCGCGGCACGGATCTCGATGCGCGTGATCGCGCCTGCCCCATCGGCGAAGGGAGCCAGCCCCATGCGCAGGCTGTGGGTCCGCTGGCCGGGATTGGCCGCCAGATGCGCGGCATCATAGACCCGCTCATAGCAGGCGCCGCCGCCCTTCGCCGCCAGCAGATCTGATAGGGGATCGGCCGCGACCGAAAGGGTCCAGCCGGAAACGAGGATGACAGCAATGCAGCGCAGGGCGATCATTTCTGCATCCTATGTCGATTCCGGGCGGCAGAAAATGATCCTACAGGAAGATCAGCCCCGCCAGGATGAAGGTCGGGATGAGCACCAAGCCCGACCATGCCATGTAGCCGAAGAAGCTCGGCATGCTGACGCCCTGGTCGCGCGCAATGGCATAGACCATGAAGTTCGGCGCATTGCCGATATAGGTGTTGGCGCCCATGAAGACGGCGCCGGCCGAAATCGCCACAAGGGTCTGCGACAGCGTCGTCATCAGCACCTGCGGGTCGCCGCCGGCGAGCTCGAAAAAGACGAGATAGGTCGGGGCATTGTCGAGAAATGACGACAGAATGCCCGTCATCCAGAAATAAGCGAGATTGTTCGGCTGGCCGTCAGCCCCGGTGACCAGCGCCACCAGCGGCGCGAAGGCGCCCTCGCGCCCCGCCTGCAGGATGGCGATGACCGGGATGATGCAGATGAAGATGCCCGCGAACAGCTTGGCAACCTCCAGGATCGGACCCCAGTTGAAGCCGTTCGCCTGGCGGTTGGACTGCGAGGAAATCCGCAGCGAGACGAATGCCAGCACCAGGATGATGGCGTCGCGCAGCAGGTTCTGCAGTTCCAGCTCGACACCGTGAATGGTGAAGGCGATGCCCGGCTTCCAAAGGCCCGACATCAGGATCGCGCCGATCACGCCGGCAAGCAGCGGCAGGTTGGCAAGGCCGCGCACCGAGACTCTCGAATCCGGCGTCGGATCCTTGACCTTGGGCATCCCCTCCTCGCGGCGATGCAGGAGAATATCGATCACCAGGAAGACGGCGAGCACGAGCAGCCCGACGAACAGCGTCTCGCGCCACATATGCGCGGTGGTCCAGAAGAAATCGACACCGCGCAGGAAGCCGAGAAAGAGGGGCGGATCGCCGAGCGGCGTCAGCGAGCCGCCGATATTGGAAACGAGGAAGATGAAGAAGATCACCACATGGGCGTTGAACGGCCGGTTGTCATTGGCGCGGATGATGGGGCGGATCATCACCATGGAGGCGCCGGTGGTGCCGATGACGGAGGCGAGCAGCGCACCGAGCAGGAGCAGGCACGCATTGACCGCCGGCGTGCCGTGAATATTGCCGGCGACCAGAATGCCGCCCGAAATGGTGAAGAGCGCGAAGAGCAGGATGATGAAGGACATATATTCCAGCAGCATGGTGTGCAGCACCGCGCCCAGTGCGGTGCCGAAGCCATGGGCGGCAATCATGGGAATGAGCGCCAGCGCGGCCCAGCCGGCGGCGATCTTGCCGTAGTGATGCTCCCAGACATGGGGGAAGAGCAGCGGGCCGGTCGCGATCGACAGAAGCAGGCCGGCGAAGGGAATTGCCCACAGGAGCGACATGTCCGCGCCCGGCAACCCCTCGGCGGCAAAGGCGGTGCCGGGTATGAGCATAGCCGCCAGCGCCAGCGTCATCGTGCGCATCACATGAAGCATCGGATTCCCTCCCTCTCCGCTTTTCCCATAGCGCCGCCGGCGGATCGGGAAAAGGCGCGAACGGCTTTTCCCCTACAGCCGACATGAAGCATGCCGCTTGACATAAAATCAAACGTTTGATTAAATTGGCTATGGATAAAACCCCAACCCGGGATACCGGTTCCAGCCGGGAACGGACGCGAGCGGCGCTGATCGAGACCGGCCTGCGCCTTTTCGGGCAATATGGCTTCGACGCTACCTCGACGCGGATGATCGCCGCCGAGGCGAAAGCCAATATTGGCAGCATCGCCTATCATTTCGGCGGCAAGGAGGGCCTGCGCGACGCCTGCGCCCAGCACATTGTGGGAATGGTGCAGGGCGTGGCGACACCCCTGCTCGCCGCGGCAGCCACCGCCGCAAAGGACAGGGACGCGGCCACCGCATTGCTGCATCGCGTCCTGGACCGGATGATCCGCTTCATTGTCGCCGACCCGCAGGCAGGCCTCGTCGTGCAGTTCGTCCTGCGCGAAATGACGCTTCCCACGCCTGCGCTGGACATCGTCTATGCCGGCGTCTTCGAGCCCGTGCACCGGACGCTGTGCGAGCTCTGGGCGGGCGCCACGGGCGCCGAGCCGGAGAGCGAAGCGACTCGCATCGACGTGTTCACCATGATTGGCCAGGTCGTCTATTTCCGCGTCGGCCGCGAAGCCGTGCTTCGCCGCATGGAATGGCAGGCGATCGGCCCCGAGGAGGCTTCGGCCATCGTGGCGGCGGCGCGGCGCAACCTCGACGCGGCAATCGCCGCGCGGAGAAAGGATCGTCCATGAGCCTCCTGTGCGCGCTGCCGCTGGCGGCTTCGCTTTTCGCGTCCTGCGCGGGCGAACAGCCGCTCGCCGTCGGTTATGTCGAGGGCGAGAACGTGCTGCTCGCACCCATCGATACGGCGCAGGTCCTCACCGTTGCCGTACGCCGTGGCGACCGGGTGGCGGGCGGCGACCTGCTGGCGGAACTGGAAAGCGAGGATGCGCGCCTTGCCGTGGCCGAAGCCGAAGCCGCGCTCCAGCAGGCCAAGGCGCAGCTTTCGGACCTTCGGCAGGGCAAGCGGCCGGAGGAGATCGCCGTGCTGCAGGCAACTCTGGAATCAGCCCGCGCGCAGGCCGACGAGGCCCGCCGCGTGCTCGACCGCACCCGCGACCTCGCCTCGCGCGGCATCGTGACGAAGGCCGATCTCGACCGGGCGGAGACCGCGCTGACGCAGGCCGACGCCGCGGTGGGGCAGGCCGAGGCCAATCTCGCGGTCGGCGGGCTCCCCGCCCGCGAAGAGACGATCAAGGCGGCGGAAAACCAGGTGGCGCGTGCGGAAGCGGTGCTGGAGCAGGCGCGCTGGCGGCTATCGAAACGGCGCATCGCGGCACCCGGACCGGGCGAGGTGCAGGATATCATCCGCAACGAGGGCGACACTGCGGGGCCGGCCGCGCCGGTGCTCTCGCTGCTGCCGGACGGGGCGGTCAAGCTCAAGCTCTATGTGCCGGAGCCTGCCTTTTCGTCCATATCGGTCGGCGCGCTGCTCAAGGTGCGCTGCGACGGCTGCCCCGACGATCTCACCGCACGGGTCAGCTACGTCTCGGCCGAGCCCGAATTCACACCGCCGGTGATCTATTCGCTGGAGACGCGCCAGAAGCTGGTCCATCTCGTCGAGGCGCGGCCGGAGGGCGAGACGGCGCGGCTGAAACCCGGCCAGATCGTCGACGTCGTGCTTGCGGAGAAGGCCGATGGCCAACGCGATTGAAGTGCACGACCTCGTCAAGCGCTTCGGCGGGCGTACGGTGGTGGACCATTTCTCGATGACCGTGCGCGAAGGCGAGATCGTCGGCTTTCTCGGCCCCAACGGCTCGGGCAAGACGACGACGATTCGCATGATGTGCGGCCTGCTGACGCCGGATAGCGGCGAGGGCCGCGTGCTCGGCTTCGATCTCAGGACCGAGAGCCTGAAGATCAAGCGAGAGGTCGGCTACATGACGCAGAAGTTCTCTTTCTACGAGGACCTGACCATCGCCGAGAACCTCGAATTCGTCGCCCGCCTCTACAGGCTGAAGCCGGTGCGCACGCATGTCGACCGCACATTGGAAGATCTCGGCCTGACGAGCCGCCGCAACCAGCTCGCCGGCACGCTGTCGGGCGGGTGGAAGCAGCGGCTGGCGCTCGCCGCCTGCATCATGCACAGCCCGAAGCTGCTGCTGCTCGACGAGCCGACGGCCGGCGTCGATCCCAAGGCGCGGCGCGAATTCTGGGACGAGATCCACCGGCTCGCCGCCGGCGGCCTCACCGTGCTGGTCTCCACCCACTATATGGACGAGGCCGAGCGCTGCCACAGCATCAGCTATATCGCCTATGGCAGGATGATCGCCTCGGGCAGCGTCGAGGAGGTGGTGCGCGGCGCGGGGCTTTCCACCTTCGTCGTCCGCGGGCCCGACCTCGGCGCGCTAGCGGACGAGATCCGCACGCTTCCCGGCGTCGAACAGGTGGCGCCGTTCGGAGCCACGCTGCATGTGGTCGGCTCGGATGCCAGCGTCCTCGGCGCGGCGCTGAACGCCCTTGAAGCGCGTCCGGGCATCAGCGTGGAGCGTGGCGAGACCAGCCTGGAGGATGTCTTCATCCAGTTCATGAGCCGGTCGCAGGACAATATGCAATGAGACGGCTCTCGCCCGCCCGGCTCGGGGCCCTTCTGACGAAGGAATTCATCCAGATGCGCCGCGACCGCATCACCTTCGCCATGATGCTCGCCGTGCCGCTGGTGCAGTTGCTGCTGTTCGGCTTCGCCATCAATTCGGACCCGAAGCAGCTGCCGGCCGCGCTGGTGGCGCTCAGCCAGGATCGCTACACGCGCGCCATGGTCTCGGCGCTCGAGACGACCGGCTATTACCGCTTCGACCATGTGGTGGGAAGCGCAGCGGAAGCCGAGGCGCTGATCGCATCGGGAGAGGTGGTCTTCGTGGTGACGATCCCGTCCGATTTCGCCCGCCGGGTGGACCGGGGCGAACGGCCGCAGATCCTCATCGAGGCCGATGCCACCGACCCTTCCGTCGCCAGCGGCGCGATCTCGACGCTGGGCACGGTGGCACAGCAGGCGCTGACGCGCGAACGCGGGGCGTTGGCCGACACGGCGCAGCAGGCGGGCCAGATCGATGTCGTCGTCCACCGCCGCTACAATCCGGAGGGCATCTCGCAATATAATATCGTGCCCGGCCTGCTCGGCGTGATCCTGCAGATGACGATGGTGATGATGACCTCCATCGCGCTGACCCGCGAGACCGAGCGCGGGACGATGGAAAACCTGCTGGCCATGCCCGCCACGCCGCTGGAGATCATGCTGGGCAAGGTGCTGCCCTATCTGGTGGTGGGCGCCGTGCAGGTGGTCGTGGTGCTCTCCACGGCAAGCCTCCTGTTCGGCGTGCCCTTCATGGGCGGCATGGGCCTCCTGCTGTCGGCCATCTTCATCTTCGTGCTGGCGCTGGTGCTGCTGGGCTACACCTTCTCCACCATGGCGCGCACGCAGATGCAGGCGCTGCAGCTCACCTTCTTCTTCTTCCTCCCTTCCATCATGCTGTCGGGCTTCATGTTTCCCTTCCGGGGCATGCCCGACTGGGCGCAATGGATCGGCGAGATCTTCCCGCTGACCCATTTCCTGCGAATCGTCCGCGCCGTGATGCTCAAGGGCGCCGGCCTGTCGGACATCGCGCTGGAGACCGCCGTGCTCCTGCTCTTCGTGCTCATCTATGCCGCGCTGGCGCTGCTGCGCTTCCGCCGCACGCTCGATTGAGAGCAATTCCAGCAAAAGTGCGCAGCGGTTTTGCGTCCGGAATTGCATAAAGCAAAGGATGCAGCATTTCCGCGATCCATGAAAAGCGGAAATGCTGCAGCGCGCTTTGTCCCATTGCCTTTGGCGGCGGAGAAGCTAAGAAACGGCGAGGCAAGGAGCGTCGCGCGATGAGCACCGTCACCCAAATTCCTCCGCTGGTCACCGTCTTCGGCGGTTCGGGCTTCCTCGGACGTCATGTCGTGCAGGCCCTGGCGCGGCGCGGCTACCGCATCCGCGTAGCCTGCCGCAGGCCCGACCTTGCGGGCCATCTGCAGCCGCTCGGCAATGTCGGCCAGATCCAGCCGGTGCAGGCCAATCTTAGGGCGCGCTGGTCGGTCGACCGTGCCGTGGCCGGCGCCGATCATGTCGTCAACCTCGTCGCGATCCTGCATGAGAGCGGCCGCCAGCGCTTCGACGCGATCCATTCATTCGGCGCGCGTGCGGTGGCAGAAGCCGCGCGCGCCGCGGGCGCATCGCTGGTGCATGTGTCCGCCATCGGCGCCGATACGAAATCGCCCGCGCACTACGCCCGCAGCAAGGCCGCCGGCGAGCAGGCCGTGCAGGAGACGTTGCCCGACGCGGTGATCTTCCGCCCCTCCGTCATGTTCGGTCCCGAGGATGGCTTCTTCAACCGCTTCGCCACCATGGCCCGCTACACGCCCGCATTGCCGCTGATCGGCGGTGGCCATACGCGCTTCCAGCCTGTCTATGTCGCGGACGTCGCCGAGGCGATCGCGCGCGCGGTGGATGGCGAGGTCGCCGGCGGCATCTATGAGCTGGGCGGCCCCGAAGCGCTCACCTTCCGCGAATGCATGGAGCGCATGCTGGCGACGATTGACCGCAAGCGCTGGCTGGTCCCCGTGCCATGGTTCATCGCCCGCTTGCAGGGTGCAATCCTCGGCCTGCTGCCCAGCCCGCTGCTGACCAGCGACCAGGTGAAGCTGCTCGAAACGGACAATGTCGTCTCGGCCGAAGCCGAGCGGGACGGCCGCACCCTGACGGGCCTCGGCATCCGGCCGAAATCGATCGAGTCGATCCTGCCCTCCTATCTGTGGACCTACCGGCCGGCCGGACAGTTCACCAAGCCCCAGCAAGGTTGATCCTGATTGGATAGCGTCGCTGCCCTTCTTCCCGACGGGGTCGGGATCGCGGCGGCATGCGTCCTCATCGTCGCCAGCTTCTTCACCTCGGCGCTGACCGCCGCCTTCGGCGTCGGCGGCGGCATGGTCATGCTGCTTCTGATGGGCATGCTGATGCCGGTCGCGACGCTGATCCCGGTGCATGGCGCGGTGCAGCTCGGCTCCAACAGCGGCCGCGCCTGGCATCAGCGCGCCCATGTGCGCTGGGCGGTGGTCGCCCCCTTCGCCATAGGCAGCGTCTTCGGGGCGATTGCCGGCTTCTTCGTCGTGGTGCAATTGCCGGACGCGCTGCTCAAACTGGTGCTCGGCTGCTTCGTCATCGCGATCGTCTGGATCACCATTCCCAAGGCCGACCGGATCGGCCCGGCGACGCTCGCCGTCGCCAGCGCGGTGCTGGCCGTCATTTCCATGTTCGTCGGCGCGACCGGGGCGCTGCTGTCGGCGCTCTTCGCACAGATCTTCGCCGGCGACCGGAGGGCGCTCGTCGCCACCCATGGTGCCGCGATGATCGCCCAGCACGGGCTCAAGATCGTCGTCTTCGCGCTGGCCGGCTTCGCCTTCGCCGCCTGGATGCCGCTGATCCTGGCCATGATCGCATCGGGCTTCCTCGGCACGGTCTACGGCACGACCCTGCTCGACCGCATCCCGGAAGAAAGCTTTCGCAAATGGTTCCGCATCGGCGTGACGCTGCTGGCGCTCGACATGCTGCGCCAGGGCATCACCGCCCTTATCTAACCTGTCAGCCCCAGATGAGCAGGGCAGCCAGTCCCAGCATGCCGACCACGATCCGCCACCAGCCGAACAGCGCATAGCCGCGCCGCGACACGAAATCGAGCAGGCCGCGCACCACGAATACGGCGGCGATGAAGGATGTCACGAAGCCGGTGGCGATGATCGGCAGGTCGGCGGCCGAGAGGATGCCAGCATTCTTGTAGAGATCGTAGGCGAAGGCGCCGGCCATGGTGGGCATGGCGAGGAAGAAGGAGAATTCCGCCGCCGAACGCTTGTCTGCACCGAGCAGCAGCGCGCCGACAATCGTCGAGCCCGAGCGCGAGGTGCCGGGGATCATGGCGAGGCACTGGGCAAGCCCGATGCCGAGATAGACGCGCATCGGATATTGCGTGATGTCGGTATATTTCGGCCGCAGCGCCCAGCGGTCCACCCACAGGAGCACGATGCCGCCGAGGATCAGCGCGATGCAGATGGTCATCGGCGATTCGAACAGCACCGTCTTGATGAAATCATGCGCCAGCGCACCGATCACCGCCGCCGGCAGGAAGGCGACGAGGATGCCGAGGACGAAATACTGCGTCGCCCGGTCGAGCGGCAGCTTGACCAGCATCGACCACAGCCGTCCGAAATAGACGCTGAGGATGGCGAGGATCGCGCCGAGCTGGATCAGCACCTCGAAGGCCTTGCCGGTCGAGCGGAAGCCCATAAAATGTCCGGCGAGCAGGATATGGCCGGTCGAGGAAACGGGAATGAACTCGGTCAGGCCTTCGAGGATTCCCAGCAGGAAGGCCTGGATGATGGACTGGTCGGGCATGGGCTCTCCACGCGGGATGCTTGTCACCACGGGGCTCTGCGCCTATAGGTCGCGACCGTGGTCGTTCGCCCGGGAATCGGGCTGCCGAGACTTATCCGCCCCGACCGCACATTGCCAGACCCCAGAGCATTTCCACTTTTCATGGAATCGCAGAAATGCTCTGTCCTTTTGTTTTTACGCAATTCCGGACGCAAAACCGCTGCGCACTTTTGCTGGAATTGCTCTAGGGATGTTCGCCGCGTAATGCTGACGCTTTTCCATTTTCCGCTGTTCGCCGGCTGCCGTTTCGTCCGCCTCTCCTTCGGCGAGTATAGCGAGGAGCTGGCGCTGATCGAGGAGAAGCCGTGGGTGCGGCGCAAGGAGTTCCTGGCGCTCAACCCCGCGGGCAACCTGCCGGTGCTGCTGGCCGAGGGCGACGTGCCGATCGTCGGCGCCAGCGTCATCGCCGAATATGTCGACGAGACGCGCGGCGCCTACAAGCGCGACAAGCGGCTCTTCGCTGAAGACCCGTTCGAGCGCGCCGAGATCCGCCGACTGATCGAATGGTTCCTCGACAAGGCCGAGACCGAGGTGACGCGCCATCTGGTGCGCGAGCGAGTGCTGAAACCCCATATGGCGGACGGCTCCGGCGGCGCGCCCGATGCGGGCGTCATCCGCGCGGCGCGCACCAATATCCGCCAGCACCTGAAATATGCCAACTGGCTCGCCGGCACGCGCAACTGGCTGGCCGGCAACCGGCTGACCTATGCGGACCTTGCCGCTGCCGCGACCTTCTCGGTGCTCGACTATCTGGGCGAGATCCCCTGGCAGGACTATCCGGCGGCGCGCGAATGGTATTCGCGCATGAAGTCGCGGCCCGCCTTCCGGCCGCTGCTGGCCGATCGCGTGCGTGGCCAGTCGCCGGTCTCGCATTATGCGGACCTCGATTTCTGATGCGCGCCGCCGGACCATCCGGCGATATGAAGCGTCTGCGCGCGCTGCTCGACACGGCCGCGCGGGCGGCCGGCTTCGACGTGGTCAGGGTGACGCGAGCCGACGGCTCGGACGAGACGGCGACACGGCTGGCGACATTCCTTGCCGCCGGCCGGCATGGCGAGATGGGCTGGATGGAAGAAACCCAGGCGCGCCGCAGCCGCCCCACCGCCATGTGGCCGGAAGCGCGCAGCGCCATCATGCTCGGCATGAATTACGGCCCCGACCATGACCCCCTGCCGCTGCTTGAGCGGCGCGACCGCGCCTATATTTCCGTCTATGCGCGCAACCGCGACTATCACGACGTCATCAAGGGAAAGCTGAAGGAGCTTGCAGGCCGCTTCGCCTCGCAAAGCGGCGCCGACGTCAAAGTCTTCGTCGATACGGCGCCGCTGATGGAGAAGCCGCTCGCCGCCGCCGCCGGCCTCGGCTGGCAAGGCAAGCACACCAACCTCGTCAGCCGCCAGTTCGGCTCGTGGCTGTTCCTCGGCGCGATCCTCACCACGGCCGAACTCGAGCCCGACGCGCCGGAGGTCGATCATTGCGGCTCCTGCCGCGCCTGCCTGGACATCTGCCCGACCGACGCCTTTCCGGCCCCCTACCAGCTCGATGCGCGCCGCTGCATCTCCTACCTCACCATCGAGAACAAGGGACCGATCCCGCACGAATTCCGCCACGCCATGGGCAACCGCATCTATGGCTGCGACGACTGTCTCGCCGCATGCCCGTGGAACAAGTTCGCGCAGGCCGCCAGCGAGGCAAAGTTTTCCGCACGCGAGGACCTGGCCGCGCCTTCCATCGCCGAACTGCTGGCGCTCGACGACGCGGCTTTCCGCGCCCGCTTCTCCGGCTCGCCGGTCAAGCGCATCGGGCGGGACCGTTTCCTGCGCAACGTGCTGATCGCAGCCGGCAATTCCGGCGAGGCCGCCCTTGCCGGGCAGGTCCGCGCCCTGACCGCCGATCCTGCACCCGTCGTGCGCGGCGCGGCGGCATGGGCGCTGGCGCGGCTGTCGCCTGACGAGGCGCTTCATATGGCGGCGGAGCGGATGCGCGACGAAGACGATGCCGATGTCGCAGCCGAATGGCGGATCGTCGGCAGGGATTGCAGCGAGGCAGCATGACGAAACGGTTTCTCCTTCTCGGCGCCGGCTATTCCGCCCGCGCCTTCGCGGCGCGCCTGAAGGGGCGCGCCGACATTGAGGGCACGCGCCGCAATGCGGAAAAAGCGAGCCTTCTGGAGGCGACAGGCATCACGCCACTGGTTTTCGACGGAACGGCAATCTCGCCCGAACTCGCGGATGCGCTGCGGTGCATAACGCATCTCGTCGTGTCGGCCGCACCATCGCCGAAGGACCCGCTGCTCGGGGTGCTTCGAGGCTCGCTGAAGGACGCCATGCCGGCGCTGCGCTGGGTCGGCTATCTCTCTACCGTCGGTGTCTATGGCAATCATGACGGCGCATGGGTGACGGAGGAAAGCGCCTGCCTGCCGCGACCCGGCCGCTCGGATGGACGCCTCGCCGCCGAACAGGCATGGACGGCAGCGGGGCACGAGGCCGGCGTGCCGGTGGCACTGCTGCGCCTGTCGGGCATTTACGGGCCCGGCCGCAACGCCTTCGCCAATCTCGCCGCCGGCACGGCGCGGCGCATCGTCAAGCCGGGCCAGATTTTCAACCGCATCCATGTCGCCGATATTGCCGGCGCGCTCGACCTGCTGGCGGAACAGGAGCTCGACGGGCCGTTCAACGTCTCCGACGATGAGCCCTCGCCGCCGCAGGACGTGGTGGCCTATGCCGCCGGGCTGATGGGCGTTGAGCCGCCGCCCGAAATCGCCTTCGATGAAGCCGAGATGACGCCGATGGCGCGTTCGTTCTATGGCGAGACGAAGCGCATCGCCAATGCGAAGCTCAAGGCGGCAGGCTACGTTTTCCAATATCCGAATTATCGTACCGCTTTCGAGACGATGTGGCGTGAGGGCAACTGGCGCTAGGGCGGAACCGGGTCACAATTTCGCCGCCTGATGCGCCCTTCACTCTTCGGTAACCAAGCCGATTCCAGTGTTTGGCTGCAGGGGCGCGCGAGAACAAGGGACACGACATGATGTCATGGATGCGGATCGCATCGCTGGCGCTGCTGATGCTGGCCGGCGAGCTGACGGCACAGGCGGAACCGCTGGCCAAGGATCTGTTCGGCAGCCAGAAGCTGCCCGCGATGACGGCGAATGCGCGCTCCTACGGCTTCTATTCGAAAGGCTGCTTCGCCGGCGGCATGGCGATCGCCACCGACGGCCCCCACTGGCAGGCCATGCGCCTGTCGCGCAACCGCCGCTGGGGACATCCGGCGATGATCGAGCTGCTGGAGCGCTTCTCGCGCGATGCGGTGGCGGACGGATGGTCCGGCCTGCTGATCGGCGATATTTCGCAGCCGCGCGGCGGGCCGATGCTGACTGGCCACGCCTCGCATCAGCTGGGACTCGATGCGGATATCTGGTTCACCCCCATGCCGGAAAGCCGCCTGTCGCCGGGCGAGCGCGAATCGATCGAGATGCGCTCCATGCTCAAGGGCGATTCGCTCTATGTTGACGACCGGCGCTGGACGCCCGCCCATGCGGCGGTGCTGAAGCGCGCCGCGAGCTACAGGCAGGTCGAGCGCATTCTCGTCCATCCGGGAATCAAGAAGAAGCTCTGCGACACCGTCACCGGCGACCGCTCGTGGCTTAACAAGGTGCGGCCGTTCTGGGGCCACGATTCGCATTTCCACATCCGCATCGGCTGCCAGCCCGGATCGTCGAACTGCCGCGAACAGGATCCGGTGCCGAAGTCTGACGGATGCGACAAGTCGCTTGCATGGTGGTTCACCGAGGAACCCTGGCGGCCGGCCAAAGGCCCGGCCAAGCCCCGCGCGCGCGACGTGATGACGCTCGCCGCGCTGCCGAAGGAGTGCCGCGCCGTGCTCGCCGCGCCTTCGCCCGCCAATGAGCAGCTTGTCACCGTGACCGGCCGCGGCGGTTCCACCATTGCCGGCCCCTTGCCGCCCGTCACCGCCAATGCCTTCGCGCCGGTACCGGCCGCCGCCGTGCCACTGCCCACGCCGCGACCGGCTGACCGATAGAGCCCGATACACACCACCTCCTGCCGTGTTATGGGCTGTCGAAGGCGAGACAAGAGAGGCGGTCGCCGCCCCGCGGGGCGCGCAACCTGAAAGGCAATATGGACAAC
Organism: Rhizobiaceae bacterium; assembly: GCA_035555795.1. Lineage (GTDB taxonomy): Bacteria > Pseudomonadota > Alphaproteobacteria > Rhizobiales > Rhizobiaceae > RCIO01. The sequence continues at coordinate 40,252 of DATMGE010000090.1, forward strand.
GGAAACGCGTTTCCCGTGCTGCTGGGCGATATTGGCGGCACAAATGCGCGTTTCTCGATCCTGCCGTCGCCGGACGATGCGGCCGTCCACTTCCCGGTCGTGCGGACCGCCAGTTTCGTGACCATCGACGACGCCATCGCCACTGCAATCGCCAAGAGGCCCGACCTCGCGCCACGCACCGCCGTGCTGGCGGTGGCCGGTCCGGTGGACGGCGACGAGATCGACCTGACCAATTGCGACTGGATCGTGCGTCCCCGGCAGCTCTTCGACACGATCGGCCTTTCGGACGTCATCGTGCTCAACGATTTCGAAGCGCAGGCCCTTGCCGTTGTGGCGCTCGACCGCGAGCATATGGTTTCCATCGGCCCGGAACACCTGGTGCTGCCGGGTGGCCGCGTGGTGCTTGGTCCGGGCACCGGGCTCGGCGTGGCCGGTCTCGTCCATGCCCGCGACATGTGGATCCCGGTTCCGGGCGAAGGCGGCCATGTCGATATCGGCCCACGGACGGCGCGCGACCACGAAATCTGGCCGCATCTGGAGCCGATCGAGGGGCGCATATCGGGCGAGCAGATGCTGTGCGGGCGCGGCCTGGTGAACATCTATCGCGCCATCTGCGCCGCCGACGGCGTCGCGCCCGAAATGACCGACCCGGCCGACATCACAGCCGCAGCGCTGGCGCGGGTCAATGGCCAGGCCGTCGAGACGGTGGATCTCTTCGTCACCTGCCTCGGCCGCCTCGCCGGCGACCTCGCGCTCGTTTTCATGGCGCGGGGCGGGGTCTATCTCACCGGCGGGATCGCGCAGAAGATCGTGCCCGCTCTCCAGAACGGCCTGTTCCGTGCCGCCTTCGACGACAAGGCGCCGCATGGCGCGCTGGTGCGTGCCATGCCGGTGCATGTGGTGGTGCACCCGCTGGCAGCACTTGTGGGGCTGGCCGCCTATGCGCGCGAGCCGCATCGCTTCGGCGTGGAGACGAAAGGCCGCCGCTGGCGGCGCTAGATTCTTGCATCGGCGCGCCGCGCGCGGCATAGCTCAGCTACGGTTTCAAAGGATATTCTCATGGACGATATGGCGCTGGTGGTTGTCGGGGCGGCCGGCCGTATGGGCCAGGCGCTGGCGCGCGCTATCCATGAGATTCCCGGCGCGCGGCTCGTCGCGGCGCTGGAGCGAAAGGGCTCGCCGCATCTCGGCCGCGATGCCGGCGAGCTGGCGGGGCTGGGCCCGCTCGGCGTGACCATCACCGACGATCCGCTGCCGGTGCTCGCCACGGCAGACGGCGTGCTCGATTTCTCCACGCCTGCCGCAAGCGTGGAGCTTGCCGGCTATGCCGCGCAGGCGCGCATCGTCCACGTCATCGGCACGACCGGCTGCACGGCGGAGGACGACGCGAAGATCGCGGCCGCCGCGCGCCACGCCACCATCGTCAAGTCCGGCAATATGAGCCTCGGCGTCAACCTGCTCGCCGTGCTGGTCGAGCAGGCCGCGCGGGCGCTGGATGCGGCCGACTTCGACATCGAGGTGCTGGAAATGCACCATCGCAACAAGGTGGATGCGCCCTCCGGCACCGCCCTTCTGCTGGGCGAGGCGGCCGCCACCGGGCGCGCCGTCGCGCTGGCGGAACATGCGGTGCGAGTCCGCGACGGTCATACCGGCGCGCGCGCGCGCGGCACGATCGGCTTCGCCACGCTGCGCGGCGGTTCCGTCGTCGGCGACCATTCCGTCATCCTCGCCGGTCCGGGTGAGCGCATCACACTGTCCCACCACGCCGAGGATCGCGCCATCTTCGCGCGCGGCGCGGTCAAGGCCGCGCTCTGGGCGCGTGACAGGAAGCCCGGTCTCTATTCCATGCGCGACGTGCTGGGCCTCGCCTGACGTCGATTCGAACCCGAAAGGAACAAGCCGCAATGTCCGGAACCCTCGTCCTCGTCCGCCACGGCCAGAGCGAATGGAACCTCAAGAACCTGTTCACCGGCTGGAAGGATCCGGGCCTGACGGAACAGGGCCACGCCGAAGCCAAGGCCGCAGGCGGCAAGCTCGCCGCGCGCGGGCTCAAATTCGACATTGCCTTCACCTCGGTGCTGGCGCGCGCGCAGACCACCTGCGCCCACATCCTTGAAGCGACCGGCCAGAGCGGGCTGGAGACGATCCGCAACCAGGCGCTCAACGAGCGCGACTATGGCGACCTTTCCGGCCTCAACAAGGACGATGCGCGGGCCAAATGGGGCGAGGAGCAGGTGCATGTCTGGCGCCGCTCCTATGACGTGCCGCCGCCCGGCGGCGAAAGCCTCAAGGACACAGGCGCGCGCGTCTGGCCCTATTACCTGCACGACATCCAGCCGCATGTGCTGCGCGGCGAGACGGTGCTCGTCGCCGCCCACGGCAATTCGCTGCGCGCGCTCATCATGGCGCTGGACGGGATGACGGGCGAGGAGGTCGTGGCGATGGAGCTCGGCACCGGCGTGCCGGTTGTCTACCGCCTCAATGCCGACTCGACGGTCGCTTCCAAGGAAATCCTGTAATTATCTTGGACAACCAGGAAAAAGGGGCGGCCAGATGCCGCCCCTTTTCGTATCCGCCGGGTGCTCGGCGCAGTTTACATGCCGGTCTTTTCGGCAACCCAGCTCTTGTAGTTGGCCAGCCGCGTATAGATGCCATAGGCGTTCTCATGGCCGCAGGCGGCGCCGCCATCCATCGGGCCTTCACCCCAGCTCACAATGCCCACCTGAACCGGCTTGCCGTCCTGCATGGCGAAGAGGGGGCCGCCGCTATCGCCGTTGCAGGCGTCGCGCGCGCCGTCCCTGATGCCCGCGCACAGCATATTGGCGGTCAGCGGGTCGCCCATGGTGGCGGCGATTGCCTTGGTCGCCTCGGCGATGCCGGCCTCGGAATAGCGCATGCGGGTGGAGAAATCGCCGAGAATGCGTCCGAGATCGCGGGCATAGATCTCCTTGATGCCCGTATTGCAGGCCTGGTTCGGCTGCAGGTCGATCTGCGCCTCCATCAGCGACATGGGGAAGTTGCCGTTCTCCATCAGGCCCCAGCCGATCACCGTCGCCGGGCCGGTCTCGACATTTTCCGTCGCCATGGGAATGACCGGCGCCGTCGCGGGGCCCGCTAGCTTCAGCAGGCCGATATCGTTGTCCAGCGTCTGCGGGCTGTAGCCCTCATGGACGATCACTTCGGCGACATTGTAGCGCTTGCCCTCATCGAGCGAAGTCGCCTCGGTCAGCACGACGACGGTGTCCGGCGCGATGGCCTCGCCATAATTGTAGAGGCAGTGCGCGGCCGTCAGCACCCATTGCGGCGCGATCAGGCTGCCGCCGCAGAACTGCGCATTGGGCTGGGATTCGGCGCTGTCGTCGAGCATGTTGGCGGTCAGCAGCGCGACCTGGAACGGCCATGCGCCCTTGTTCGCCTCCTTGCCGCCGAAAACACGGTCGTCCTCGGTTTCGAGTTCCTCACGCAGCGCCGGAACGCGGCTCATCGGCGAGAGTTCGGGGCGTTCGACGTCCTCCTGCGCCATCACGGGCGCCGGCCATGCCATCGTGCCAGCCATGGCCATGAGGGCCAATGCCGCAAACGATGCTTTCTTGTGAAGAATAGTCAAGTTGTCCTCCTGAGACAGTGAACATACGGTCCCCGTGTGTTGCGGCACGGGGCGATGCCGGCGACATTTAAGCCCGCAATGTTGCCGGCGGAAGATATGTTGTCGGTAAACAAGGAATATTTGCGGCGTGCTTTACGGCGCTGTGGCTGCGGCGCTACAAAGGGGGACGGACGGGGTCTGGCTGCTTGCGATACAGGATGGGGAAGCGGGGGCGCGGCCACCATCATATCGACATCATTGGCTCTTCTTGTCCGTCACCTTGCTGACTTTGGGAGAGTCTCAACATGAAGTATAAGTGCACCACACTGCTAGCATCGTCGATGCTTGTAGCCACATTTTTCGCTTTGCCGGCAATGGCAAACGAATCATCCGGCGGCAATGCCGGCAATGGCGAAGCCTCGCGATCCGCGCCGGGGGGCCGGACGCTGTCGAGCGATGCCGCGCCGATCGCACCGCTGGAGCTCAAGGAAGAGGGCGTCGAGACGCGCGACCTCGATCTCGATCCCGGCAAGCTGGAGCGCGATTTCGGCACCGTCTCGCGCTCGCGCAATGGCGAGGAAAAGCGCGCCCCGGCCAGCGATGCGGTCAAGCGCGCGCTGGGCGGCGAGCAGAGCATGAATCCGGGCACCGACCCCACCTTCAAGGAGGGCGATACGCGCCAGGTGTTCGGCGAGGACGACCGCGTCCAGATCACCGACAGTTCGTCCTATCCCTTCCGTTCCATCGGCCTGCTGCAGGGCGAGACGAAGGACGGCGGCGTGGGCAATTGCTCGGCGACGCTGATCGGGCCGCGCACGGTGCTCACCGCGGCGCACTGCCTCTACAGCCACGAAGATGGCTGGCTCGACAATTTCATCTTCGCGCCCGGCCTGCTCGACATGCAGACCGCCCCCTTCGGTGCCTATGAATATGAGACGGCCCATATTTTCGAGGGCTTCGTCACCAACTACAAGGGCTATTACGGCTCGGTCGTGCCGTGGGATATCGGCATCGTCGTGCTCCAGCAGCCGATCGGCGAGCAGGTCGGCTGGATGGCCTATGGCTATGACAACGACCTGCAGGGCTTCTTCGCCAATATTATCGGCTATCCCGGCGACAAGCCGGCCGGCACGATGTGGCGCGCCAATTGCGACGTGCCCAAGCAGGCGCTGGCCGACATGTATTTCCAGTATCTGTGCGACACATTCCCGGGGTCCAGCGGCTCTTCGGTCTACAAATACACGCCGGAAAACGACGAGCGCACAATTTTCGGCATCAATGTCGCCGAGAGCCCCAACGCCAATACGGCGGTGCGCATCAACCCGATGTATTTCCAGTGGTTGCAGGGGCTGGTGAAGTAGGGCGGCCAACAATCCGACCGGTTCGGGGGCTCGCAACGTTGCGGGCCCCCGCTCCAACTCCTTGTTTAGCCGCATTTCTGCGACGCCAAGCGATTCCGCTTGGCTGCAAAATGCTCTAGGCGGGTAGCCCGACAAGCACCGCGCTGTCCTGCCAGAGCGCGTCGGCGATATCGTCGCGCCTGGCAAGCTCCGAAGGGTCCGGCCAAGTGATCGCGCCTCGCCGGACGGCTGCGTAGAGCCGCCCGGGAGGCGGGCGCAGGTCTCCTTTCGCCAGCCCGGCAAGTGCCGCGGCTACCGCCTGGAGCCTGTTCACGCCCATGAACCGGGCCGCGAGCGGGATGCGCGCGAGCAGTCCGGCCAGGCGCCAGCCCAGCCGCATCGGCGCCGGATAGTCCCGGACAAGCCTGGTGCCCGGCACCTGTCCCGGACAGAAAGCCAGCGCAGTCCATGCGCGCCCCTCCTCCCCGGCCACTCTCGCCAGTTTGCGGACGGTCAACACATTCGCCAGCTTCGACGCGGCATAGAAGGCGCGGCCCGCCGCCACTGCCGAAGAGAGGTCGATGCCGGCATCCTGTTCCGGATAAGCGAGAAGCCGGGCATCGGCATGACGCGGCGGCGGGAACCCCGTCCGCTCCGCAGGATCATGCGTTCCGCTCGTCGTGACGATCACCCTGGCGTCGTCCGCCAGCCGCGGCATCAGCAGGCGCAGCAGCAGATAGTGGCCCAGATGGTTGGTCGCGAAGGTCGGTTCGTAGCCGTCGGCGCTACGTGCCGCAGGGTTGGTGCCGTGAAGCCCGGCATTGAGGATCAGGGTATCGATCGGCCCGTCGGTCTCGCGCAGCACGCGGCCGGCAAACCGTCGCACGCTGTCCAGGCTCGACAGATCGAGCGGAAGCACCGTGGCCTCTCCCGCCGCCACGGTACGCGCGCCAACCATGATCCGGCGGTTCGGGCCTTGCAGATGCGACAGTGCCAGACGGCCAAAACCGGAGGTGCCTCCCGTCATGACGATGGTCTGTCTCGATGCCTCTGCCGCAGGCGCCTCATGCATCCCATCAGGATTGCAAAGCTTGATGTCGCTATGATGAACCTTCTGCGACCATGGCGCGCTTGATTTCCCATATTCACACAGGGCACCAAGACGACGCGGCGCGCTCTATTCGACGGCGCCGACCAGCATGTTGCGCTCTTCGACCAGCGAGACCCAGCGGCCGGTATGATAGCTCGCCTGCCGCTTGAGGAAGCGATAGCCGGTCTCGCTCCACAGCTTCACCTGGTTGCTGAGATTGTCGAGGACGAAGTCGCCGCGATTGGTGCGCACGGTCAGCACCGCATGGCCCTCGCCGTCCGGCTTGCGCACCACGGTGATGAGGAGGTTGGCCAGGGAAATGCCCGTATCCGCCAGCCGGCGGCGCTTTTCCAGCACATAGTCCTCGCAGTCGCCGACGCCCGCATCGGGATAGGTCCAGACCTCGTCCTTGCCGTAGATGTCGATGTCATTCATCGGCTTGACGGCGCGATTGACCGCGCGGTTCACATCGCCGAGCCGCTGCCAGACCGCATCGTCGAGCACCAATACCTGCTGGCTGGCCGGGCGGATGACGCATTCGCCCGGACGCACCCGGCAGAATTCATAGTGACCGATCGGCTGCGAGGTCTGCATGCCGACGGTCATCGAGCCGGCAATGGCGATCTTCGACCCCGTCGCAGCAACAAGCGCCATCGCAAGAGCAGCATAAAGCCAGACGCGGAGGCTCCGCGACATGACGCCCATTCGCCCATCCCCAAAGATCACAGTCGTTCATAAAACGTTAAGATGGGCGCGGCGCGCGTGTCAATTCACGCCGGCTTGTTCGCTGCCCGGACGATCCTTGCGGCGGCCGACTGTGACATTGCGCACACAGGTCGAAAGAGGTCAGCCCTTTCGGCCGGTCGCCGCGCGGCTGGCCTGCGCCGCCACGGACCCGCCATGGCTGTGCATGAAGTCGACGATGCGGGGCACGATCTCCGCCCTGAAGCGGGAGCCGTTGAAGACGCCGTAATGGCCGACCTTGGGCTGCAGATAATGCGCCCGCTTTTCCGGCGGGATGTTGACGCACAGGTCGTGCGCGGCCTGCGTCTGCCCGACGCCGGAAATGTCGTCATTCTCGCCTTCGACCGTCAGCAGCGCCGTGTTGCGGATCGCGGCCGGATCGACAGGGTCTCCGCGATGGGTCATCTCGCCCTTCGGCAGGGCGTGATGGATGAAAACGGTCTCCACCGTCTGGAGATAGAATTCCGCCGTCAGGTCCATCACGGCGAGATATTCGTCGTAGAACTCGCGGTGCTTCTCGGCCGAATCCCCGTCATCCTTCACCAGATGGAGGAAGAAGTCCTTGTGGGCGATGATGTGCCGGTCGAGATTCATCGACATGAAGCCCGAGAGCTGGAGGAAGCCGGGATAGACGTCACGCCCGAATCCGGGATTCGGCCACGGCACGTTCATGATCACATTGTCGCGAAACCAGTCGATGCCCTGTTCCTGCGCCAGCTTGTTGACCGCGGTGGGATTGCGCCGCGTGTCGATCGGGCCGCCCATCAGCGTCATCGTGGCGGGCGCGCAATTGTCGCCCTTCGCCTCCATCAGCGCCACGGCCGCCAGAACGGGCACCGAGGGCTGGCACACGGCCATCACATGCGTGTCGGGCCCCAGATGGTGGAGCATCTCCACGACATAGTCGATATAGTCGTCCAGATCGAAGCGACCGGCGGTCGGCGGCACCATGCGGGCATCGATCCAGTCGGTGATGTAGACATCGGCATGCTGCATCATCGATTCGACGGTGCCGCGCAGCAGCGTGGCATAGTGGCCCGACATGGGCGCGACGATCAGCAGCTTGGGATCGGGCTTGCGGCGGGCGGGCAGCTCGCGCTGGAAATGGATCAGGTCGCAGAACGGCCGCGACCAGACGATCTTTTCCGTGACCGGCACCGTCCGGAAGTCGATCTTGACCTCGTCGAGCCCGAAGGAGGGCTTGCCGTAGCGGCGCGTCGTCCGCTCGAAAAGCTCCGCCATGCCCGCAAGGGAGCGGCCCCATGCCGTCTGTGCAAAGGGGTTCAGCGGGTTCGAATAGAAGAGACGCATCGCATCCGCATAGGCCCGGGCGGGCTGCAATGCGGCATGATTCAGTTCGTAGAGCTGATAGTACATGAAAACCTCGCGCCCGTGCGCCATCCGGGCGGGCGGGTAAATACGTTATCCAGCAAAACTAAACATGTTTTGCTGCAATGCAATATTCAAGGGTGGCGAAGGTTCCCTTACAAAGCGTGAAATTGGCTTTGCCCAACGTCAGGCGCTGCGCATTTCCGCGAGAATCGCACGCGCGGCCGCGACCCGGTCGTCGGCGGCAACGATGGGGCGCGCCACGACCAGATGGCTGGCGCCCGCCGCAAGCGCATCGGCCGGCGTCATGACGCGCTTCTGGTCGCCATGGGCCGCGCCCGCCGGGCGGATACCCGGCGTTACCACCGCCATGCCGGGTCCGACGATGGCGCGCACGGCGCGCGCCTCGGCGGCCGAACAGACGACGCCGCCCATGCCCGCCTCGCGGGCCTGCGCCACCCGCCTTTCCACCAGGCCGGCGGCGGTGCCGGCATATCCGGCTTCCGCCAGGTCGGCATCGTCCATCGAGGTCAGCACGGTCACGCCGAGCAGGCACAGCGACGATCCCCGCGCGGCCTCGACGGCAGCGCGCATGGCCTTGGGATAGGCGTGCAGAGTGAGCATGGTCATGCCCATGCGGGCGATGTTCTCGACGCCCTTCGCCACCGTATTGTCGATGTCGAGCAGCTTCATGTCGAGGAAGACCTTCTTGCCGCTTGCGGCAAGGTCGCGGGCGAAGTCGAGCCCGCCGGCGAAGACGAGCTGGTAGCCCACCTTGTAGAAGGCGATTTCGTCGCCCAGTTCCGCGACGACGGCCTCGGCCTGCTTGAGCGTCGGTACGTCCAGGCCGACGATCAGCCGGTCGCGCATGTCGTTGGCCGCGCTCACGGCTCGGCCCGGTCGCTCAGCAGTTTCGCATGCTCGATGAGTGTGCGGCACAGTCTTTCTATCCCCTTGCGCAGCCTCTCCTGGCGGAAATTGCCGTCCTCGTCGAAGGCTTCGGCGGCATTGGGCACCGAAACCTGCGGCGCGATGACTTCCATCTGGCAATGCGCCAGCACGGCACGCAGATGGTTGGCGGAGCGGATGCCGGCGAAATGCCCGTCGGAGGAGGAACACAAGGCAACCACCTTGCCCGGCAGCGGCCGCAGGGTGGTGTTGCCGTCGCGGCGCACGCGGCTCACCCAGTCGATGGCGTTCTTGAGCAGCGGCGGCATGGAGCCGTTATATTCGGGCGTCGCGATCAGCAGCGCATCATGCTCGACGAACTGGCGCGCCAGCTTGACGGCGTTGCCCGGCACGCCCTTTTCCTTCTCCAGATCCTGATCCATGATCGGAAGGTCGTAGTCGGCCAGCGAGATGCGGGTGACTTCCGCGCCCTGCAAGGCGAGTTCCCGCTGGGCGATATCGGCGACGCGGCCGGAATAGGCGCCCTGGCGGGTCGAGCCCGCGAAGACCAGTATTCTGGGAGAAGCAATCATTCCCGCCCGCTCACTGCCTGGCCCGGGGAAGCACGGGCTCGCCGCGGCTGTAGAGCCATAGCTGCGTCGGCGGGATGTTGCGGACGATGAAGTTGAAATGCGTCACCCGGTAATTGCCCATGCCGGGCGGAACCGGCGATTTCGGCCCATAGGTGAGCTGCACGATCGGCCGGCCCGGCGCCAGCCTGTCGAGCAGCGACTCGACATAGTGCACGCGCTGCTGCACCGGGAAATTCAGCAGCGGCACGCCGGAAACCACCGAATCGAACATCGGCACCTGCGCGCGGGGCAAGGTGCCGTCGATATCGAACGCATTGCCGTGGATCACATTGACGTCAGGATAGCCGTGCCGCAGGTGGCGGACGAAATCCTCGGAATATTCGATCAGATGAAGATCCTTCGGCGCAATGCCGCGCGCGAGGATGGCCTTGGTGATGACGCCGGTGCCCGGTCCGAGCTCCAGGACCGGCAGGCCGGAATGCGGATCACAGACCGAGGCCATCTTGCGCGCCGTGACCGAACTCGTCGGGATGATCGATCCGACCTCGCGCGGCTTGGCTACCCAGCCCTTGAAGAAGCGCAGTTCCTCATCGAAGCGCTCGGTGAATGCCTTGCGCAGTCCAGGTCGCGTCGTCATCCGGGTCCTCCTCTTGGCGGCCTTCTCTTAATTACGGTCAATCACGCATGAGGCAAGTGGTTCGCCGCTTCTGTCCCCCGCATCATTGTTCCCGCGCAAATTCCGGACGGAAACGCCGCTCGCCTTCCGGAATCGCCCTACTCCCCGAAAGATTCGAAGAAATCCTTCATCCGGCTGAAGAAGCCGGCAGATTGGGGGCTGTTCTCGGTCGAGGAGAGCTTCTCGAACTCCTCCAGAAGCTCGCGCTGGCGGCGCGACAGGTTCTGGGGCGTCTCGACGGCCACCTGAATGTAGAGATCGCCGACCTGCGGCTGGCGCAGGATCGGCATGCCCTTGCCCTTGAGCCGGAACTGGCGCCCGTTCTGCGTGCCGTCAGGCACTTTCACGCGGGTCTGCGTCCCGTCGAGGGTCGCGACCTCGAATTGCCCGCCGAGCGCGGCGGTCGTCATCGAGATCGGCACCTTGCAATAAAGGTCCGCGCCGTCGCGCTGGAAGAATTCGTGCGGCTTGACCGACAGGAAGATATAGAGGTCGCCCGAAGGGCCGCCGCGCATGCCCGCCTCGCCCTCGCCGGCGAGCCTGATGCGGGTGCCGTCCTCGATGCCCGACGGAATATTGACCGACAGCGAACGCTCTTCCGTGACGCGGCCCTGCCCGGCGCATTTCGGGCACGGGTCCTTGATCGTCTGGCCGCGGCCCTGGCATTGCGGGCAGGTCCGCTCGATGGAGAAGAAGCCCTGGCTGGCGCGCACCCTGCCAGAGCCGGAACACATGGCGCATGTCACCGGCGACGTTCCCGGCTTCGCGCCGGAGCCGGAGCAATCCATACAGGTGATGGAGGAGGGTACGCGGATCTGCGCCGTCTTGCCGGTGAAGGCTTCCTCCAGCGCGATCTCCATATTGTAGCGCATGTCGGCGCCGCGCTCGCGACCGCCGGAGGAGCGGCGGCGCCCGCCGCCCATCATCTCGCCGAACAGGTCCTCGAAAATGTCGGAGAAGCCGCCGCCGCCGAAACCGCCGGCCCCGCCGCCCATGCCTTGCTCGAAGGCGGCATGGCCGAAACGGTCATAGGCG
>DATMGE010000091.1:0-46406 GCA_035555795.1 Rhizobiaceae bacterium
GGCTGGTGCAGCGTGTTCCACCAGTCCACGGAGAATTTGATGATCGGCAGGTTGATCGCACCCACCAGCGTCACGATCGCCGCCGCGCGGGCCGCGCGCGAAGGATCGTCCAGTGCCCGGGTCAGCGCGATGATGCCGAGATACATGAGGAAGAGCACGAAGACCGAGGTGAGGCGCGCATCCCACACCCACCATGTGCCCCACATCGGCTTGCCCCAGATCGAGCCGGTGACGAGCGCCAGCGCGGTGAAGACCGCACCGATGGGTGCCGCCGCCTTGAGCGAAACATCGGCCAGCGGATGCCGCCAGACGAGCGTGCCGAGCGCGGCGAGCGCCATCACGCCGTAGCACATCATGGAAAGCCAGGCGAAGGGCACGTGGATATACATGATCCGCACGGTGATGCCCTGCTGGTAGTCTTCCGGCGCGGCGAAGGCCATCCACAGGCCGATGGCGAGCACCAGCGCGGTCGCGATGCCGAGCAGCGGCACCGCCCTCTCCGCCAGCGCGATGAAACGCGTCGGATTGGCGAGATCGGTCCAGCTCGCGGATCGTGCGGCAGCGTCGCTCATGACCGTTCACATAGACCGCGCGAAAGTGGCGCGCAATCAACAGAACGTGAGAGACGTTGTCGCGGCGCGCTCATTCGGCTGCCCATTTCAGCGCCAGCGCGGCGGCCACCGGGCCGATCACTGCGAAGAACAGGGTAAGCGCCATCAGGATCAGGAAGGGCGGCAGGAAGGGCAAGGGCGGGTTGACGGCGGCATAGCTCGCCGAGACGCCGAAGATCAGAACCGGAATGGCGAGCGGCAGGACGAGTACCGAGACGAGCAGGCCGCCGCGCGGCAGCGCCACGGCCACCGCCGCGCCCATGGCGCCGATGAAGGTGATCGCCGGCGTGCCGACCGCCAGCGTGGCCACCGTCGCCGCCATCGCCATTGGCGGCATGTTCATGGTCAGCGCGAAAAGCGGCGTGGCGACGACGAGCGGCAGCACCGCCGCCACCCAGTGCGCCAGACATTTGACGATCACCGTCAGCACCAGCGGATGACGCGACGCACCGATGAGCAACAGGTCGAGCGAACCGTCCTCGCGGTCGGCCTGGAACAGCCGGTCGAGGCCGAGCAGGCTGGCGAGCAGCGCCGCGATCCACAGGATCGCCGGCCCGATGCGGGCGAGCAGGTTAAGGTCTGGCCCGACGCCGAAGGGCACCGTCACCACGACCGACAGGAAGAACAGGATGCCGACCAGCGCGCCGCCGCCGGCACGCAGCGCAAGGCGCAGGTCGCGGACGAACAGCGCCCCCATCAGGAAGCGCCGCGCGCAAATACCGAAAGGGTGCGACCTTCCGGCAAGGGACGCTTACTCGTCGTCGGTGCGGTTCGACTTCAGCGAGGAGAGCTTGGCGAAGACGGCATTGGCGTCGAGCTCCTTCTCCTCGGGCTCGTCGCCCTCCGGCACATGCAGCGACTCGGTCATCGAGGCCGGCAGCAGCGTGTCGCCTGTCGGCTCGGCCGGCTGCTGGCCGCGCGAGGCGCGCTGCACCTCGATGTCGAGGTCGATCTGCGAGCACAGGCCGAGCGTCACCGGGTCCATCGGCACGAGATTGGCCGCGTTCCAGTGGGTGCGGTTGCGAATCTGCTCGATGGTCGACTTGGTAGTGCCGACGAGGCGCGAGATCTGCGCGTCCTTGAGCTCGGGATGGTTGCGCACCAGCCACAGGATTGCGTTCGGCCGGTCCTGGCGCTTGGAGAGCGGCGTGTAGCGCGGCCCCTTGCGCTTCGATTCCGGCACACGCACCTTCGGCTCGGAGAGCTTGAGCTTGTAGTTCGGATCGGCCTCGCCGCGGGCGATCTCCTCGCGCGAGAGCTGGCCGGTCATGACCGGGTCCATGCCTTTGATGCCCTGCGCCGACTCGCCGTCGGCAATGGCGCTCACCTCGAGCGGATGCAGCCGGCAGAACTGGGCGATCTGGTCGAAGGATAGCGCCGTATTGTCGACGAGCCAGACGGCGGTCGCCTTGGGCATGAGCAGGGTATTGGCCATCAGATAAATTCCTTCTCGTCGCCCGCGTCCCTCGTCGCAGGCGGTGGTCAAGCCACCGATTTATGGGAATGGGCCGCCTATACCGGAATTAGGCTGGGCGCGCAATATTTTGCTTGCCGCCGATGCCTGATCCGCACCGCTTCCGCTTTTCGCCATGAGCGTGATAGAGGGCACGCCCATGAGCATCTTCACCATCCTTCTCGGCGGCGATCTGGTCGCAACGCCACGTCTCGCCCGGCATGTGAGCGGCAGTCGCGTGATCGCGGCGGATTCGGGCATCCGCCATGCACCGGCGCTGGGCCTCGTGCCCGAATTGTGGATGGGCGATTTCGATTCGGTCTCGCCGGAACAGCGCGACGGCTTCGCCGGCATTCCCGTCGAGGTCTTTCCAGCGGATAAGGACAAGACCGATGGCGAGCTTGCCATCGACACGGCGCTTTCGCGCGGCGCCACGCGGCTGGTGCTGGCCGGCGCCTTTGGCGGCCCGCGCGCCGACCACGCTTTCCTGCATCTGGCGCTGGCGCTGGCGCTGGCGGAACAGGGCGTCGAGATCCTGCTGTCTTCCGGCGCGCAGGAAGGCATCCCGCTGCTACCCGGCATCAGTCATTTCGACTATCCCGCCGGCACGCTGTTCTCCGTCATCGGCTTCACCGATCTGGACGGCCTGACGCTCGACGGCGTGAAATGGCCGCTGGCCCAGCGCCATGTGCCGTTCGGCTCGTCGCTGACGCTGTCCAACGCGGCGCGCGGGCCTTTCACGGTCGAACTGGCTTCCGGACGCGCAATGCTGATCGCGCATGTAGGGGAGCACTGACATGGCCCCGCCGCTTCTCCAGCTCGACGATATTCGTCTCACCTTCGGCGGCACACCGCTTCTCGACGGCGCGGCCCTTGCCGCCTCGTCCGGCGACCGCATCGCGCTGGTCGGCCGCAACGGCTCGGGCAAGTCCACTTTGCTCAAGATCGCCGCCGGCCTTGTCGAGCCACAGGACGGCACGGTGTTCCGCCAGCCCTCGGCCACCGTTCGCTATCTCCAGCAGATGCCGGACATGGAGGGTTTTGCGACCGTACGCGATTATGTCGTGGCCGGGCTCGGCCCCTCCGACGATCCCTATCGCGCCACCTATCTGCTGGAACATCTGGGCCTGACCGGCGAAGAAGCGCCGGGCGCGCTTTCCGGCGGCGAGGCGCGGCGCGCCGCACTGGCGCGTGTGCTCGCCCCGCAGCCCGACATATTGCTGCTCGACGAGCCGACCAACCATCTCGACCTCGCCACCATCGAATGGCTGGAGGACGAGCTGGTGCGCTCGACCTCGGCGATGATCGTCATCTCGCACGACCGCCGCTTCCTCGAACGCGTGTCGAAGGCGACGGTCTGGCTCGATCGCGGCCAGACGAGGCGGCTGGAGAAGGGCTTCGCCCATTTCGAGGAATGGCGCGACCAGCTTCTGGAGGAGGAGGAGCGCGAGCAGCACAAGCTCGGCCGCCAGATCGTGCGCGAGGAACACTGGCTGCGCTACGGCGTGACCGCGCGGCGCAAGCGCAACATGCGCAGGCTCGGCGAATTGCAGGAGATGCGCCAGCGCCATCGCGGCCATAAGGGGCCGGAGGGTGCGGCCCGCCTCGTCGCCGCGGATGCGGCTGAATCCGGCAAACTGGTCATCGAGGCGAAGGGCATTTCCAAGAGCTTCGGTGACCTTACCGTCGTGAAGGACTTTTCCACCCGCATCCAGCGCGGCGACCGGATCGGCCTCGTCGGGCCGAACGGCGCAGGCAAGACCACGCTGCTCAAGATGCTTATCGGCGAGCTAGCTCTCGACACCGGCAGCGTGCGCCACGGCGTCAATCTGGAGATCGCAACGCTCGATCAGAAGCGCGAACAGCCCTCGCCGGAAGAGACGCTGGCGCATTTCCTCACCGGCGGCGTGGGCGAGCAGGTAGTGGTGAACGGCGAGGCGCGTCACGTCGTCTCCTACATGAAGGATTTTTTGTTCAAGCCCGAGCAGGCGCGCACGCCGGTGCGCGAGCTTTCGGGCGGCGAGCGCGCTCGGCTGCTGCTGGCGCGGCTTCTGGGGCGCCCGGCCAACCTTCTGGTGCTCGACGAGCCGACCAACGACCTCGACATGGAAACGCTGGACTTGCTTCAGGAACTGGTCGCCGGCTTCCCCGGCACTGTCATCCTCGTCAGCCACGACCGCGACTTCCTCGACCGCACCGTGACGAGCACCATCGTTCCTGAGGGTGGCGGGCTATGGCAGGAATATGCCGGCGGCTATCGCGACATGCTGGCCCAGCGCGGCTCCACGCGCTTCGACCGCCGCGGCGGCGAGTCGAAGAAGGCAGCTGCCTCCTCTGCCGCCAAGGCAGCTCCGGCATCGAAGGAACCTTCGAAGAAGCTTTCCTACAAGCAGAAATTCGCGCTGGAGAGCCTGCCGAAAAAGATGGAGGAGGCCGGCGACAAGGCTGCAAAGCTCGAAGCCCGGCTCGCCGACCCGCAGCTCTACGCCAAGGATCCCGAAACCTTTGCCAGGATCGCCGCCGAACTCGACCGGCTGCGCGGCGAGATTTCCTCCATGGAGGAAGAATGGCTGGAGCTCGAAATGCTGCGCGAGGAGATCGAGGGCTAGTTGCGCGGCCAATCCGCAAACCTTAGGGTCCGGACAACTTAATTTGTGAAGGAATTCCGCATGCGTTTCGAAGGCACATCGGCCTATGTTGCCGACAAGGACCTGATGGTGGCCGTCAATGCGGCGATCGCGTTGGAGCGGCCGCTACTGGTCAAAGGGGAGCCCGGCACCGGCAAGACCGAGCTCGCCAAGCAGGTCGCGGCGGCACTCGGCCTCGACCTTCTCGAATGGCATGTGAAGTCCACCACCAAGGCCCAGCAGGGTCTCTACGAATATGACGCGGTCTCGCGCCTGCGCGACAGCCAGCTCGGCGACGACCGCTTCAACGACATCCGCAACTACATCAAGCGCGGCAAGCTGTGGGAGGCCTTCGCCGCCGACCGCAAGGTCGTGCTCCTGATCGACGAGATCGACAAGGCCGACATCGAGTTCCCCAACGACCTGTTGCAGGAGCTCGATAAGATGGAATTCTACGTCTACGAGACCGGCGAGACGATCCGCGCGACGAACCGGCCTATCGTCATCATCACCTCCAACAATGAGAAGGAACTGCCGGACGCCTTCCTGCGCCGCTGCTTCTTCCACTATATCCGCTTCCCCGAGGCCGAGACGCTGCAGAAGATCGTCGAGGTGCACTATCCGGGCATCAAGCAGAATCTCGTGCGCGCCGCGCTGACCCAGTTCTACGAGGTGCGCGAAGTGCCGGGGCTGAAGAAGAAGCCCTCCACATCGGAAGCGCTCGACTGGATCCGCCTCCTGGTGGCCGACGACGTCGATCCGGCGGACCTTCGCGCCGATCCCAAGAACGCACTGCCCAAGCTGCACGGCGCGCTACTCAAGAACGAGCAGGACGTGCACCTGTTCGAGCGGCTGGCCTTCATGGCGCGCCGGAACGGCTGACCATGAGACGGATCGCACTCGCCGCCTCGGCCATCCTTCTCTGCGCCGGCATCGCGCAGGCCGAGAGCTACACCGCCATCAGCAACACGGCGACGAGCATCACCGGCGACATCGCGATGGACGACTACGCCATCATCTTCGCCAATGGCGAAAAACTCGTCTTCTCCGACCTTGTTGCCTATGAGCTGACAGTCGGCGGCAAGAAGGTCGAGGCCGATGTCTACAAGGTAGCGACGCCCGGCGATCCGGTCCTCCTGGGCGGCAACAAGCTGTGCGGATCGGGCGACATCACCTATGTCGCCAACTGGCTGGGCGCGGACGACCTGACCGTCATTGCCGTCTTCGCCACGCCGGACGTGCCGGCAAGCGGCGACAGGATGTGCGCCTCCTACACCTACAAGTAGCCGCGGGGCGCGCTACTTTCCCGCCCCTGGCGGAAAGTACCACCTATCGACTGTTCCGGCAGGCCATGGCCGAGCTCAGGCCTGTCGCCTGCATCTATGGCAGCAAGCGGCGGGAGATATGCCCGATCATTCTCGGCCATAGCGGCGGCGTGGCGAAGGCGCTGGTCTATCAGTTCGGCGGCGAAAGCAGCCAAGGCGCGGCCGGCGCGCGCGGCTGGAAATGCCTCGCTCTGTCGAAGATCAGGAATGCGCACATGATCGACGGCCCCTGGCACGACGGTCCCGGCCCTCACGGACAGGCGCAGAGCTGCGTCGCCGATGTCGAGTATGACGTCAACCCGGCAAGCCCCTACCGGCCGCGCCGGCGGTAGCGGTCAGTGCAGCACCAGCTCGCCGCTGACATTGCGCCATTCACTGGCCGCGATCAGGCGGCGATGCGTGTAGCTGACCGAGTGCAGCGGACCGTCGAGCCTCGCATTCCAGAAATCGAGGAAGCGATAGAGCGCCGGAAATTTCGGCGCCAGGTCATAGTCCTGCCAGATGAAGATCTGGATGATGCGCGGATGATCCGGCAGGTGGTAGAGGATCTGCGCTGTGGTGAGTCCGTAGCCCTTCAGCATCAGTTCGGTTTCGACGTGTCGTCCCATGGCTGTTCCCCTGGCCGTTGACTGCTCCTCCCGACACCAGAGTGCCGCGTGTTTTCTTAACCGTCTACCAACAATTCGGCGCAGCGGCTCCGTTCTCGTCATAAAATCAATATGTTGGCAGCAGCGCACAACGGCTGCTGACGAGCCGTCGGGCTTGTGCCGGATCAAATGACCGGGCTTGCCCAACGTCTAATGTTGTCGCCCGCGCCCAGATGATAATAATGCGCTGAAAAGACTGGCAGCCGCATCGCGGCGCGCCGTGCATCGAAGGGGAGGTAGCATGTCCGAGGTTCATGTCCACAAGGTCAAGCCGGCGTGGAAGAAGAATGCGCTGATCGACAATGAGACATATCTCAAATGGTATGCCGACAGCGTGAAGAACCCCGACAGGTTCTGGGGCAAGCATGGCAAGCGCATCGACTGGTTCAAGCCCTATACCAAGGTCAAGAACACCAGCTTCAAAGGCAAGGTCTCGATTAGGTGGTTCGAGGATGGCGTCACCAACGCCTCCTACAATTGCATCGACCGGCATCTGAAGAAACGCGGCGACCAGACGGCCATCATCTGGGAAGGCGACAACCCCTACGACGACAGGAAGATCACCTATAACGAGCTCTATGAGCATGTCTGCCGCATGGCCAACGTGCTCAAGAAGCACGGCGTGAAGAAGGGCGACCGCGTCACCATCTACATGCCGATGATCCCGGAGGCTGCCTATGCGATGCTGGCCTGCGCGCGCATCGGCGCGGTCCATTCGGTGGTGTTTGGCGGCTTCTCGCCGGATTCGCTTGCCGGCCGCATCGTCGACGCCGAATCCACCTTCGTCATCACCGCCGACGAGGGCCTGCGCGGCGGCAAGCCCATTCCGCTCAAGGAAAACACCGACAAGGCGATCGACATCGCCGCGCGCCAGCATGTCATGGTCAAGAACGTGCTCGTCGTGCGCCGCACCGGCGGCAAGGTCGGCTGGGCCAATGGCCGCGACCTGTGGTGGCATGACGAAGCCGCATCGGTGAAGCCGGACTGCAAGCCGGAGAAGATGAAGGCGGAAGACCCGCTGTTCATCCTCTACACGTCGGGTTCGACCGGCAAGCCGAAGGGCGTGCTGCACACGACCGCCGGCTATCTCGTCTTCACCTCGATGACGCATCAATATGTGTTCGACTACCATGAGGGCGACGTCTACTGGTGCACGGCGGATGTAGGCTGGGTGACCGGTCACAGCTACATCGTCTACGGGCCGCTCGCCAATGGCGCGACGACGCTGATGTTCGAGGGCGTGCCCAACTACCCGTCCCAGTCGCGTTTCTGGGAGGTGATCGACAAGCACAAGGTCAACATCTTCTACACCGCGCCCACGGCGCTGCGCGCGCTGATGGGGGCGGGCGACGAACATGTGAAGAAGACCTCGCGCAAGAGCATCCGGGTGCTGGGATCGGTCGGCGAGCCGATCAATCCCGAGGCCTGGGAGTGGTATTACAAGGTCGTCGGCGACAGCCGCGTGCCGATCGTCGACACATGGTGGCAGACCGAGACCGGCGGCATCCTCATATCGCCGCTGCCGGGCGCGACCGACCTCAAGGCCGGATCGGCCACGCGGCCCTTCTTCGGCGTGCAGCCGCAGCTCGTCGACAATGAGGGCGCGGTGCTGGAGGGGGCAGCCGACGGAAATCTCTGCATCGTCGATAGCTGGCCCGGCCAGATGCGCACTGTCTATGGCGACCACGACCGCTTCGTGCAGACCTACTTCTCCACCTACAAGGGCAAGTACTTCACCGGCGACGGCTGCCGCCGCGACGAGGACGGCTATTACTGGATCACAGGCCGCGTCGACGACGTCATCAACGTGTCCGGCCACCGCATGGGCACGGCCGAGGTGGAATCGGCGCTGGTCAGCCACGACAAGGTGTCCGAGGCCGCCGTCGTCGGCTATCCGCACGATATCAAGGGACAGGGCATCTACTGCTATGTGACGCTGATGGCTGGCGAGGAGGGCTCGGACTCGCTCCGGAAGGAACTCGTCGCCCATGTGCGCAACGAGATCGGGCCGATCGCCTCGCCCGACCAGATCCAGTTTGCGCCCGGCCTGCCCAAGACCCGCTCCGGCAAGATCATGCGCCGCATCCTGCGCAAGATCGCCGAGGACGAGGCCAGCGCGTTGGGCGACACCTCCACGCTGGCCGATCCGGCCGTGGTCGACGATCTGGTGGCCAATCGGCAGAACAGGAAGAAGTAGGATGGAACCGGGCGCGCTCCTGCTTTTCGCGGCCGCGCTGGCCGTTGCAGCCGGCTCGCCCGGTCCGAGCGTCGCGGCGCTGGTGGCGCGGGTGCTGACACGCGGCATGCGCGGCGTCCTGCCATTCGTGGCCGCCATGTGGATCGGTGAGGCGATCTGGCTGTCGCTCGCCGTCTTCGGGCTGGCCATAGTGGCGCAGACTTTTCACCTGGCCTTCCTGCTCATCAAGTGGGTCGGTATCGCCTATCTACTCTGGCTCGCATGGAAAATGTGGACAGCGCCCGTGGATCGCGAACAGGCCGGCCTGCCGCAGGCCGATTCACCGATGAAGCTTTTCCTGGCAGGAATGGCGGTGACGCTGGGCAATCCGAAGATCATGGTCTTTTACCTTGCCCTTCTGCCGACGCTTCTCGATCTCGGCAGCGTCACTGTTCTCGGTTGGGCCGAACTCATCGCCACGATGCTCGCGGTTCTGGTGGCGGTCGATTTCGGCTGGGCTTTCGCAGCCGCTCAGGCGCGGCGTCTTCTGCGCAGCCCGCGCGCGGTGCGGCTCGCAAATCGTGCGAGCGCGGCCACGATGGCCGGTGCGGCGGTGGCGATCGCGGCGCGCTCCTGAAGGGCAAGGCGGCAAGGGGTTGTCAAAAGCGCTGGACGACCCCATTCTCTCGTCGTGTTCAACGAGCTGAAAGGAGGTGATCCAATGTCGAGTGGTTTCAACCGTAGCGTGGCCCCGGCGGATCGTCCTTTCGGGAAGCAGTCTTCCTGACAGGCGTAAAGCGCGGCCGATAGTATCCGCTATCGCCACGGGCCGCGCCACGGACGGAAACACGGGGCCGCTCCAATGGAGCGGCCCTTTCCATATCCGGAAGCCCGATCTCCGACGCTTGCTTCCGTTCCGCGGCGGTCCTATCACTGACATCGCTCTAACGGGGTGCCGGCGCATGCGCCGGCTGAGAGGTCGATGGGGAAACCCGGGCCAACCCGCCGAACCTGATCCGGTTTGCACCGGCGGAGGGATTAGACGCTGACGCCAGGCGCCATTCCCTTCAGCGAGAATGAGAAGGAGGCGCGAACATGCCCGCATTCAGGACCATCCTTGCCGCCGCGTTCACATCGCTGGCGCTCGCCGGCGGCGCCGCCGCGCAGGAAAAGCTTACGGTCTATACCTATGAAAGCTTCACTGCCGAATGGGGGCCGGGCCCCACGGTGGAGAAGAATTTCGAGGCCGAATGCGGCTGCGACGTCGAATTCGTCTCGGTGGCCGACGGCGTGGCGCTACTCAACCGCCTGCGCCTCGAAGGCGAGGCGACCACGGCCGACATTGTGCTCGGCCTCGACACCAGCCTGACATGGGAAGCGCAGCAGACCGGCCTTTTCGCTCCGCATGGCATCTCGCTCGACAATATCGATGTGCCCGGCGGCTGGACGGACGAAACCTTCGTCCCCTTCGACTACGGCTATTTCGCCGTCGTCTATGACAGCCAGACGCTTGCCTCACCGCCCGCCAGCCTCCAGGAACTGGTCGAGGGCGACCCTTCCGCGAAGATCGTCATCCAGGATCCGCGCACCTCGACGCCCGGCCTTGGCCTGCTCCTGTGGATGAAGGCCGTCTATGGCGACGGGGCGAAGGACGCCTGGGCAAAGCTCTCCCGGCGCGTGCTGACGGTGACGCCGGGCTGGAGCGAAGCCTATGGGCTGTTCACCAATGGCGAGGCGCCGATGGTGCTCTCCTACACCACCTCGCCCGCCTACCACCTGATCGCCGAGCGCGTCGACCGCTACAAGGCAGCCTCCTTCGCCGAGGGCAACTATCTCCAGATCGAGGTGGCTGCCGCGACGAAGAAGGGCGCGGCAAACCCGCTCGCGGCGCGCTTCCTCTCCTTCATGACCGGGCCGGGCTTCCAGAACGTGATCCCGGAGACGAACTGGATGTTCCCGGCCGGCAAGACCAGCGAGCCGATCAACCCCGTCTTCAACGATATGGCGAAGCCGGCAAAGCCGCTCTCGATTTCCCCCGAGGAGATCGCCGCCAACCGCAAGGCATGGATCGACGAATGGCTTTCGGTGATGAGCCGCTGATCCCTATGCAGGCATACTGAATGCCCGCACGCTTCTCCGACCGCCGCATTCTCGCCGGCCTCATCGCGCTGGGAGCAATCACGTTGCTGCTCGGCGGCGCCTTTGCCGGCCTGCTCGTGGAAGCCGGACGGAACTGGAGCGGGGCGGTCGCGGCCTTCGATCCCTACCTCCTGCGCGTCGCCCGCTTCACCTTGTGGCAGGCGGCGCTTTCCACTCTGCTGTCGGTCGGGCCGGCGCTTTTCGTCGCCCGCGCGCTCTATCGCCAGACTTCCATGCCCGGCCGCAGCTTCGTGCTCGGCCTCTTCGCCGTGCCGCTGGCGCTGCCGGCCATCGTCGCCGCGCTCGGCATCCTCGCCCTCTACGGCCGCGCCGGCTATTTCGCCGGCGTCATGGACTGGATCGGCGGCGAGCCATGGGGCGGCATCTACGGCCTTCAGGGCATTCTGGTCGCGCATGTCTTCTTCAACCTGCCGCTTGCCACCCGCCTCTTCGTCGAGGCGCTGGAGGCGACGCCGGCCGATCACACGCGGCTGGCCACCCAGCTCGGCATGGGCGCGCGGGCAAGCTTCCGCCATATCGAATGGCCGGCCTTGCGGACGGCACTGCCGGGCGTCGCAGCACTCGTCTTCATGCTGTGCGTCACATCCTTCACCATCGTGCTGACGCTCGGCGGCGGCCCCCGCGCCACGACGCTGGAAGTGGCCATCTATCAGGCGCTGCGCTTCGATTTCGATCCCGCCCGCGCGGTGATGCTGACCATCGCGCAGGTGGCACTGACCGTCATCGTGGTAGCCGCGATCGCCCGGCTCGGCGGAACCCTGACCGGCGAGGCCAGTCTGGCACTGAGCGCGCGCCGCCACATCGCGCGCGGCCGGGTGGAGAACGGCCTCAACATCGCGCTCATCCTCGTGGCGCTCGCCTTCGTCGCCGGTCCCATGATCACCACGCTGCTTGCCGGTATCGAGGCCGATCTGGCGCGGCTTGCCGGCGAGGCCAGGGTGCAGCGCGCCGCGCTCACCAGCCTCGTCTTCGCCATGCTTTCCGCCCTGCTGGCGACCGCGCTGTCGCTCGCACTGGTGACGGCGCGGCGCGCGTTGGAACAGCAGCGCGGCACCCGCGAGCCGGGCCTTCTCGAATGGCTGGCGGGAAATGGTGCGGCACTGGTCCTTGTCGTGCCGCCGATCGTCATCGGCGCCGGCTGGTTCATCCTGCTGCGCCATGTCGCCCAGCCGCTCGCGGCAGCGCCCTTCATGGTCGTGGCGGTCAACGCGGTGATGGCGATGCCCTTCGTCATGCGCGCATTGCGCCCGGCCCATGATGCGGCAGCCGCGCGCCATGACCGCCTGTCGGCCTCGCTCGGCATTGCCGGCTGGAACCGCCTGCGCCTGATCGACCTGCCGCCGCTGCGCGCGCCCCTGATGACCGGCTTCGCCTTCGCCATGGCGTTGTCGCTGGGCGATCTCGGCGTCATCGCGCTCTTCGGCAGCGAGAACGTGCAGACCCTGCCCTATCTCCTCCTGTCGCGCATGGGCGCCTATCGCACGCAGGATGCCGCCGGTCTTGCGCTGTTCCTCGCCATCATATGTCTTGCACTGATGTTCCTTACCGACCGCCTTGGAAAGAGCCGCGCATGAATGGCGCCGCCGTGGAATGCCGCGACACGCGTTTCGCCTATGGCGAGACGCAGTTCCATTTCGACATGGCGGTAGAAGCCGGCACAATCGCCGCCCTGATGGGCGCGAGCGGCTCGGGCAAGTCGACCCTTCTGTCGCTGATCGCCGGCTTCGAGACGCCCACAAGCGGCGAC
This sequence comes from Rhizobiaceae bacterium, assembly GCA_035555795.1. Lineage (GTDB taxonomy): Bacteria > Pseudomonadota > Alphaproteobacteria > Rhizobiales > Rhizobiaceae > RCIO01. The sequence continues at coordinate 12,747 of DATMGE010000091.1, forward strand.
ATCCTGATCGGCGGCCAGACCATGATCGGCACGCCGCCGGCCGCGCGCCCCGTTTCGATGGTGTTCCAGGAAAACAACCTGTTCGGCCATCTCGACGTCGCCGCCAATGTCGGGCTTGGCCGCTCGCCGCAGCTGCGCCTGTCCGCCGAGGACCGCAAGGACGTGTCGGCCGCCCTCGCCCGCGTCGGCCTCGCCGGCAAGGAACGGCGGCTGCCGCGCGAACTGTCGGGCGGGGAGCGCCAGCGTGTCGCCCTTGCCCGCGTGCTGGTCCGCGACCGGCCGGTATTGCTGCTCGACGAACCCTTCGCCTCGCTCGGCCCCGCACTGCGGCAGGACATGGTGCGGCTCCTGAAGGAGCTTCATGCCGAACGCGGCATGACGGTGCTGATCGCTACCCATCACCCGGATGATGCGGCAGCGCTCGCGGAGCGCATCGTCTTCCTTGACGAAGGCCGCGTTGCCGCACAGGGCACGACGGAATGGTTCTTCGACAAGGATGGACCGGAAGCTTTCCGGCGCTATGTTGGTATGGCAACAGGACCGACACAGAGTCGATGAACCATAATTTGGCGGCATTTCGGTCTAGAAGACGGCACGAAAATGTGACACCGCTTCAGGGGGGCGGGCTCTCTCTGCGCCACGGAAGGGCAATAAAGCTGTACAGTCTGGACACCAAACGGCCGGCTTGGAAGCGCGCATGCGCGAACGGCCAGGAGAACAGGCGCCGTGCCGGCATCGCCGGTGCGCTGGCGCTTGCCCTTGCTCTTGTCGGCTGCCAGAGCGTCGATCTGGGCGATGCAAGCGCCTTCAAGCCTTCCAGCACGCCGATTACCGTCGACACCGTGTCGCGCCACGATCGGCTGGCCGGTATCGCGCGCGAGCAGCATCCGCGCATCCTCGCCACCTATGGTGGCGAATATTCGGATCCCAAGCTGGAGCGCATGGTGGCCAAGGTGGTGGGCCAGCTGACGGTCACTTCCGACAAGCCGAACCAGACCTACCGCATCACCATTCTCAACTCGCCCAATGTGAACGCCTTCGCGCTGCCCGGCGGCTATCTCTATGTGACGCGCGGCCTTCTGGCGCTTGCCAATGATTCGGCCGAGCTCGCGGCGGTGATCGCCCATGAGATGGCCCATGTCACCGCCGACCACGGCATCCAGCGGCAGCAGAAGGAAGCCGAGGAGGTGCTGGCAGCGCAGGTGGTCAACGACGTGCTGGGCAAGACGCCCGTGGCGCAGGTGGCGCTGGTGAAGGGCAAGCTGCGGCTCGCCCAGTTCTCGCGCAACCAGGAGCTGGAGGCCGATGCGATCGGCATCCGCGCCGCCGCGCGCGCCGGCTTCGACCCCTTCGCCGCCCCGCGCTTCCTCCAGTCGATGGCGGCCTATACCGACTACCGCAATGCGAGCGGCGCCACCGATCCGAGCCTCGACTTCCTCGCCAGCCATCCAAATGCGCCGCAGCGCATCGAGCTCGCCATGCGGCATGCGCGCCAGTTCGGCCAGCAGGGCACGGGCACGCGCGATCGCGATACGCTGCTTGCCGGCATTGACGGCATTCTCTTCGGCGACACACCGGAGGAGGGCTATGTGCGCGGACGCACCTTCGTGCATCCGCGGCTGGGCGTTTCCTTCGCTGTGCCGGAAGGCTTCATGATCGACAATTCGACCGCCGCCGTAACCGCCGCCGGCCCCGGCGACGTGGCCGTTCGCTTCGACGGCGTGACGCTCAACCAGCGGGTGAGCCTGCCCGACTATCTCCGCTCGGGCTGGGTGGCCGGTCTCGATGCGGCAAGCGTCCGCAGCGAACAGATCAATGGCTATGAGGCGGCGACCGCGGCGGCGCGCGCCGATGGCTGGCAGTTCAACGTGACGGTGATCCGCACCGGCTCGCAGGTCTATCGCCTGCTGACCGCCGCCCCCACCGCCAGCAATGCGTTGATGCCCACTGCGCGCTCCGTTTCGGCCAGCTTCAGGATCCTCGGCGATGCGGAACGCGCCGCGTTGAAGCCGTTGCGCGTGCGGATCATGACCGTCGCTCCGGGCGATACGGCAGCGACGATGGCGGCCCGCATGTCGGGCGTCGATCGCAAGCTCGATCTCTTCCGCCTGCTCAACGGGCTCGGCCCCGGCGCCACCGTATCGGCTGGCGACAAGGTGAAGATCATCACCGACAGGTAGGTCAGACGGCGAAGGCGGCCATGTCCGGATTGGACTTGACCAGCGCGCCGCGAAGCTTGACCAGCGCCCTGCTCTCGATCTGCCGCACGCGTTCCTTGGAGATGCCGAGATTGGCGCCCAGCGATTCCAGCGTCGCGCCGGCATCGCGCAGCCTGCGCTCGCGGATGATCTTGAGCTCACGCTCGTTGAGCGAGCCGAGCGCGGCATCGAGCCAGCGCGCGCGCCGTTCCACATCGATGGCGGCTTCCACCGTCTCGTCCTGCAACGGCGCATCGGAGACGAGGAAATCCATCCGCTCGGTCGCGCCGTCCTCATTGGCGATCGGCGCGTTCAGCGAGGTGTCGGGCCCCGACAGGCGCGCATCCATCAGCGCGACATCCGCCTCGGACACGCCAAGCGCCTGCGAAATGTGCCGATGCAGTTCATCGGAACTCATCGTCTCGCGACCAGCCGATATCCGCATGCGCAAACGGCGCAGGTTGAAGAACAGCGCCTTCTGTGCCGAACTCGTGCCGCCACGCACGATCGACCAGTTGCGCAGGATGTAGTCCTGCATGGACGCACGGATCCACCATGTCGCATAGGTGGAGAAGCGGACATCGCGCGCCGGCTCGAAGCGCGACGCAGCCTCGAGCAGGCCCACGCTTCCCTCTTGGATGAGGTCGCTCATCGGCAGACCGAAATAGCGGAACTTGCCGGCCATCGCGATGACCAGCCGCATATGGGCGGCGATCATGCGATGCAGCGCCTTCTGGTCGTCATCCTCGCGCCACCGCGTGGCGAGATCATGCTCCTCGTCGCGTGCGAGATAGGGCGCGCGCATTGCCGCGCGCACAAACATTCTGCTGGCAGGTTCTTCCATCGCTCCCTCCGCATTCTGGCTGAACGCCGCATTCCGCGCGGCGCCGACGGGAATGATGGGTTGAAACGGCGATGGAGCCCCAAAGGTTCCGCTGCCGGGCCGCCCCATGGTCTCCACAATGGTCGGCCATTGACATCGCCGCGTCACTCATCCACCTGAAAGTGTATTCGATGACCGACCGGATCCAGGACGTCATGAACGGCTATCTCTCCGCTCCCTTGCAGCGCCGCATGTCGGTGGGCGTGCCTGTCGGCAATGTGCTGGTGGGCGGCGGCGCGCCGGTCGTCGTCCAGTCCATGACCAATACCGACACGGCCGACGCCGACGCCACGGTAGCGCAGGTTGCCGCTCTTCACCGCGCCGGCTCCGAGATCGTGCGCATCACGGTGGATCGCGACGAGAGCGCGGCGGCCGTGCCGCATATCCGCGACCGTCTGGCGCGGCTCGGCATCGACGTGCCGCTGGTCGGCGATTTCCATTATATCGGCCACAAGCTGCTGGCCGACCATCCGGCCTGCGCCGAGGCGCTGGCGAAGTATCGCATCAATCCCGGCAATGTCGGCTTCCGCGACAAGAAAGACAAGCAGTTCGCCGAGATCGTCGAGATGGCGATCCGCTACGACAAGCCGGTCCGCATCGGCGTCAACTGGGGTTCGCTCGACCAGGAGTTGCTGACCTCGCTGATGGACCGCAACCAGGCCGACGGTTTTCCCATGACCGCCGACGAGGTGACGCGCGAAGCGATCGTGCAATCGGCGCTGCTGTCGGCGGAGCTTGCCGAGGAGATCGGCCTGCCGCGCTCACGCATCATCCTGTCGGCCAAGGTCAGCCGCGTGCAGGACCTGATCGCCGTCTATATCGAGCTGGCGCGCCGCTCCGACCATGCGCTGCATCTCGGCCTCACCGAGGCGGGCATGGGCTCGAAGGGCATCGTCGCCTCCTCGGCCGCACTCGCCATCCTGCTCCAGCAGGGCATCGGCGACACGATCCGCATCTCGCTGACGCCGGAGCCCGGCGGCGACCGCACCCGCGAGGTGCAGGTGGCGCAGGAGCTTCTCCAGACCATGGGCTTCCGCCAGTTCCTGCCGGTCGTGGCGGCCTGCCCCGGCTGTGGCCGCACCACCTCGACCGTGTTCCAGGAACTCGCCCAGACGATCGAGGGCGACCTGCGCACCAACATGCCGATCTGGCGCGAGAAATATCCCGGCGTCGAGGAGCTCAAGGTCGCGGTGATGGGCTGCATCGTCAACGGACCGGGCGAATCCAAACATGCCGATATCGGCATATCGCTGCCCGGCACCGGCGAGAACCCGGCCGCCCCGGTCTTCATCGATGGTCGCAAGGCGGCGACCCTGCGCGGCCCCGATATCGCCGCCGATTTCCAGAAGATGGTCGCCGACTATATCGAGGGCCGTTTCGGCGCCGGCCGGCAGGCCGCGGAATAGTCCGGCCTTACGAGCGTCGCTCCGCGACGAACAGCGCGGCGGCACGCAAAATGTCGCCTTCAGCTCCGTAGCCGGCAAGCAACGCATTGGCCTCCGCCACCAGCCCGTCGAGCTGGCCGCGCGCCCAGTCCGCGCCATGCAGACCTGCCAGCGTGGCCTTTCCGGCCGCCGCATCCTTTCCGGTCGCTTTGCCCAGATCCGAGGCAGTGGCGGTGATGTCGAGCAGGTCGTCGGCGAGCTGGAAGGCAAGGCCGATGGCCGCGCCGAAGGCGGCCATGCGTTCCCGCTCCGCCGGGCTTGCCTGCGCCAGCACCGGCCCCGCCTCGCAGGCGAAGCGGATCAGCGCCCCGGTCTTCATTGCCTGCAGGCGGACGATGCCCGCCTCGTCGGGCGGCGTCTTCTCCGCGGCGAGGTCGAACATCTGCCCGCCCACCATGCCGCCCGGCCCGGCCGCCCGCGCCAGCATGGCGATGAGTTCCGCGCGCACCGTAGGCGCCATGCCGCCATCGCTGGCGATGAGGTCGAAGGCCAGCGTCAGCAGCGCGTCGCCGGCAAGGATCGCGGTCGCTTCGTCATAGGCGCGGTGCACCGTGGGCCTGCCCCGGCGCATGTCGTCATCGTCCATCGCCGGCAGGTCGTCATGGATGAGCGAATAGCAGTGGATGCATTCGAGCGCCGTCGCCACCACCAGCGCATCCTCCGCATCCGCGCCGAACAGCGCCGCGCTTTCCAGCACGAGGAAGGGCCGCAACCGCTTGCCGCCCGCCAGCGCGCCATGGCGCATCGCCGCCATCAGCCGTTCCGGCCGCGCGATCTCGCCAGCCCGCAGCCGCTCGCCCAGCGCCCCGTCCAGCGAAGTCTCGATCCTGTCAGCTGCCGCAGCCAGCCTCTCGGCAAACACCATGTCGTCACCTATATTCATCCGGACAGGCGATGACGCCAAGCTGGGTGCGGGTCAAGTGCAGCGCGAAAAATCGCCTTGCCATGTCCATAGATCAGCCGGAATCATTGCCTAGTCGAAGCCGCGCAAGCCGCTATGAAATGGAGCCTGCCGCATGCGATCCGCCTTTCGCGCGCCGAGCATTTCCGCCCTGCTGGTCGCCACGCTGACGCTGGCGGGTTCGGCGCAGGCGCAGACGCCGCTCAATTTCCGTTCCGACTATGTCGTGCGCATCTACGGTCTGACCGTCGGGCGCGCCAGTTTCAACGCGACCATCGCCGGCGACAATTACCGCCTCGACGGAACGCTGCGCAGCGCCGGTCTCGCCCGCATCTTCGACCAGACCGACGCCAATGCACGCGCCAGCGGTCGGGTGCAGCCGGGCAAGGTCACGCCCGAGCGTTTCGTGCTGGATTTCGTGCAGGGCGGAAACAAGACGACGACGGACATCTCCTTCCGCCGCGGCAATGTCGCCAGCACCCGCATCAACCCCGAGCCGAAGCCCGGCAAGAAGCTCGTGCCGATATCACGCTCCGACCTGCGCTCCGTCACCGATCCGGTTTCGGCGGCATTGATCGCGCGGGGCACGCCGCAGGAAGTCTGCGGCCGCACGCTGCGCGTCTATGAAGGCGCGACCCGGATCGATGTGAAACTGTCCCTCGCAAGCGTCGGGCAGGTCAACGGCGTCGGCAGCAAGGCGGTGACCTGCCGCGCCGATGTCAGGCCGGTTTCCGGCTTCGAGCAGGGCAATGCGACCTTCAACTATATTCGCGACAAGGGCGATGTGCGCCTGGTCTACGCGCCGGTCGGCCGCGGCCTCTATGCGCTGCACTCGCTGTCGGCGCGCACCGAGATCGGCCGCGTGGAGCTGCTCTCCTCCCGCCGCACCGTGGGGAGCTGAGGGAGCCTAGTCTTCCATCAGCACGGCGGCCAGCGTGCCGGCAATCGATATGGCGAACATGATGGCGAAGAGCGGCAGAGCGGATGCATTGCCCTCGATGGCCATTCCGCCGACATAGGAAAAAGCTGCGGCAAAGGCGAACTGCGTGAAGCCGATCAGGCCCGAGGCCGAGCCGGCCTTGGAGGGATCGGCCTTCATCGTGCCGGCCAGCGCCTGCGGCATGATGAGGCCGCTTGAAAAGGTGATGCCGCCCATGATGATGAACATGGCGGCGGGCGATTGGACGCCGGTCCAGAACAGGCCCGCCTCCACTACGATCAGCGCCGAGACGAAGACCGAGCCCAGCATGATGATCGTCTTGGGCCGCAGCAGGCCGGTGACGCGGCTGGCCATGAGATTGCCCAGACCATAGCCCAGCGCCACGACCGAGAACCACAGGCCGTAGCTGGTGGGCGTCATGTCCAGCAGCTCCACGGCGACGAAGGGCGCGCCGGTGACGAAGCAGTAGAACATGGCCGTGTTGAAGCAGATCGCTGCCCCGCACAGGATGAAGCGGCGATTGGAAAGCAGCGTTCCGAAATCGGCCATCAGCACCGAGAAGCGGAAGCCCGTGGCGGGGCCGCGATGTGTTTCCGCCACGAAGAACCAGGCGAAGGCCGCGGCAGTGGCGGCGATGGTGGCGAGGAACCAGAAATCCGCCTCCCAGCCGAGATTCTCATAGAGCAGGCCGCCGACGGCGGGCGCGAGCATCGGCCCCACCGATACGCCCATCGCCATATAGCCCAGCATGCGCGCCGTCTGGTCGCCATCGGTGACGTCGCGCACGATCGCGCGCCCGAGCACGATCCCCACCGAGGCGAACAGGCCCTGGAAGATGCGCATGGCGATCAGCATCTCGATCGACGTCGCCAGCGCGCAGAGCACGCTTGCGATGCAGAACATGACCAGCCCGCCGATCATCACGCGACGGCGGCCATAAGCGTCGGCCAGCGCACCGACGAGGATCTGCGCCGTGCCGAAGGCGATCATGAACAGGGTCACGACGAGCTGGACGGTGCCGTAATCGGTGTCGAACTCCCGCTGCAGCTTGGGCAGGGCGGGAACGATCAGATGCGTTGCGAACGGACCGACGAGGCTGACGGCGATCAGGAAGCCGAGCGGCGGCGTCTTGAACTGCGCGCTCATCGCGGCCTCCGCACCCTGAGGCGCAAGTCACCAGATGAATCGGCTGCTGGGAACGTCATGGGCGGGAACAGTCTGCAACGGCGCGCCGGCCAGTCCGGAAGGAACCGGCAGCGGCGCGCTGAACGCGTCATGACACAAGGGAAATGTACGCACAACCCCCACGGCGCGGCGACGGCTGTACCCGGGATGCGGGCATGTATAGGCTCGCGGGAGAATTGCGGAGCGACGGCCTGCCATGATGATCACCATCTATCACAACCCCGCCTGCGGCACCTCGCGCAACACGCTGGCGATGATCCGCAAGTCGGGCGAGGAACCTGTCGTCGTGGAATATCTGAAGCACCCGCCGGCGCGCGCCAAGCTGATCGCGCTGATGGCGGCCATGGGCATCGGCCCGCGCGACCTGCTGCGCCGGAAGGGAACACCCTATGCGGAAATGGGTCTCGACGACCCGAAGCTCACCAATGACGAACTGATCGACGCCATGCTGGCCCATCCGATCCTGATCGAACGCCCGATCGTGGAGACGCCGCTGGGAACGCGCCTGTGCCGTCCCTCCGAGACGGTACTCGACATCCTGCCCAACGCCGATATCGGCGCCTTCACCAAGGAAGACGGCGAAGCGGTCGTTCCTCGTCCTAGACGCCCTTGAGCACCAGCACGGTGGGGCGCCGCGGCAGGGTGCGCAGCGACACCGTGAAGGATCGCGTGTCGCGGAACTCCACGGCAAACGCCCCCCCCATGCGACCGGTGAATTCCGACAGTGGCGTGGCGTGGCGGTGCATCGGCAGGATGATGGACGACATCAGCCGCCTGGCGATGGCCGACATGCCGTCGACCGACAGCGTCATGCCACCGTCGATGGGAACCATGACGATGTCGAGACGGCCGATCGCGGCGTAATGCATATCCTCGAGATGATGGTGAAGATGGCCGAGATGGCCGATGCACAGGCCCGCCACCTCGAAGATGAAGATCGAATTGCCGCCCACTTCCAGATCGCCCCAGCGGCGGATGTCGGTCGGAACGTTGCGGATATAGGCATCCTCGATCGTCTCGGCATGGCGCGCCGGGCCGTCGCCATCGGGATTCCAGCCGCGCAGGACATGTCCGATGCGCGGGTCCGGCGTGTCGGTATAGTGGGTGCGATGGGCCTTGTTCATCGTCACCACGTCCGGCAGCGGATCGGTGCCGTAATGGCCCGAGAAGTCGGTGGCGATGCGCAGGCCCGCCGGCGTCTCGATCACATAGGTGGAATGGCCGGCATAGCTGATCGTCACGTCGGCCGAACTGGCCTGCGCCGCGACGAGCGGCAACCCGCCATCCTGCGGCTGGTAATGCGCAAATGTCGCGCCGGGCAGCGATTGCGCGATGGCGAGGCACTGGCTGGGCACCGGATCGTCGGCAGCGCTCTGCGCCGCGACCGGCGAAGCCACAAGTAGAACGAACATCAAGGCGAGGCGGAACGGCTTCATCGCGGGCTCCCGTCTGCGCCCACGATAAGCACCCCCACCCCGCCCGCTACCCCAAACCGGCTAGGCCGCCGTCACGATTTCGCGATCATCGCCCGCCAGCGGGCCGCCAGCGCCGCATAGGAATCATCGGGCTGCGTCTCATAAGACAGTTCGTCGGCGCCGATTGCCACGAAGCGCTGGCGCGACCGCGTCCAGATATGTCCCGCCGGCACCAGCCAGCTTGCATCATCCAGCGTTCCCGCCTTGACGTTCACCATCTCCGCACCGCTCGTGCCATGGATGATACGCACGCCGCAGGATGGGCAGAAATGGCCCTGCCGCCGGTTGCCCTTGTCGGATATCCGCTCGTAAACCTGCAATTCGCCCGTCAGGACGATGTCCGCCAAACGGACGCGCAGCGACTCGCCGAAGGCGCTCGATGTCTGCTTCTGGCACTCCCGGCAGTGGCACAGATAGAAGACGTAAGGCGCGGCATTTATGGCGTAGCGCACCCGCCCGCACTGGCAGCCGCCCTTCAGCGGCAGCGGTGGCATCTCCACCCGATCCATGGTCAAATGCTCCTCCTTCTGGACGCAGCCGGCTTGCTTGACTATAAGCCCGCAGATTCCGAAACATCCAAGAACGCGCGCGGGAGTGTCATGGCCGGCCATTCACAATTCAAGAACATCATGCACCGGAAGGGTCGCCAGGACGCGGCCAGGTCGAAGATGTTCTCAAAGCTCGCGCGTGAAATCACCGTGGCGGCCAAGATGGGGGCCCCCGATCCGGCCATGAATCCGCGCCTGCGCCTCGCCGTGCAGAACGCTCGCGCCGAGTCGATGCCGAAGGACAATATCCAGCGCGCCATCAACAAGGCCTCCGGCGGCGACGGCGAGAATTATGACGAGGTGCGCTACGAGGGATACGGCCCCGGCGGCATCGCCGTCATCGTCGAGGCGCTGACCGACAACCGCAACCGTACCGCCTCCAACGTGCGCGCGGCCTTCACCAAGGCGGGCGGCGCGATGGGCGAAACCGGCTCGGTTTCCTTCCTGTGGGATCGCGTCGGCCAGATCGTCTACACGCCTGCCGCAGGCGACGCCGACAAGGTGATGGAAGCCGCGATCGAGGCCGGCGCCGACGACGTGCAGTCGGATGAGGATGGCCACACCATCCTGTGCGCGTTCGAGAGCATCGGCGAGGTCACCACGGCGCTTGAGGCTGCGCTGGGAGAGGCCCAGAGCGTCAAGACCATCTGGAAGCCGCAGACCACCACGCCGGTGGACGAGGACCGCGCCAATTCGATCCTGAAGCTCATCAACACGCTCGAAGACGATGACGACGTGCAGAACGTCTATGCGAATTTCGAGGTGGACGAGGAGACCATGGCAAAGCTGAGCGCCGCATGACCACCGGGCCGCGCATCGCCATCACCTATTGCACGCAATGCCAGTGGCTGCTGCGCGCCGGCTGGATGGCGCAGGAACTGTTGCAGACATTCGGGCCGGACATCGGCGAGGTGGCGCTGGTTCCCGGCACCGGCGGCACCTTCACCATCACCTGTGACGACGAAGTGATCTGGGACCGCAAGACCGATGGCGGTTTCCCCGAGGCCAAGGTGCTGAAGCAGCGCGTGCGCGACCGCGTCTGGCCGGAGCGCGACCTCGGTCACAATGACGGCCACAAGAGCAAGACCGCCTGATCGGGAATCGCCATTGAAATGTCCGACACGGGGATCCTTGATCGCATGAGCAGCATCACGATCCGCGACGCCGTGCCGGACGACCTGCCCGCCATTACCGACATCTACGCCCATGCCGTCCACAACGGCACGGCCACCTACGAGCTCCAAGCGCCGGACCTCACCGAGATCACCGTCCGCTTCGAGTCCCTTCGCAATGGCGGCTTTCCCTATATCGTCGCCGAGGAAGCCGGAACCATCCACGGCTATGCCTATGCCGGCCCGTTCCGGGCGCGGCCGGCCTATCGCTTCATCGTCGAGGATTCGATCTATCTGGCGCCGGACGCGCAGGGCAAGGGGCTGGGCCGGCAGCTTCTGGCGGAACTGATCGCAAGGAGCGCCGCGCTGGGTTTCCACCAGCTCGTCGCCGTCATCGGAGACGGCCGGCCGCAGAACGCCTCCGTCAAGCTGCATGAGCGGATGGGCTTTTCCCATTCGGGCCGACTCGTCGGTTCGGGCTACAAGCACGACCGCTGGCTCGACACCGTGTTCATGCAACTGGCGATGAACGGCGGCGCCGACGCCGCGCCGTTGCCGGATTCATTGCCGGAACGCCGCCATCGCGGCGGATGAGGCCGGATTTCCTCTCCCGTTCACGGAAGTGCCCGGCAAGGCGATGAGGGGCGGCGCAAACGATGAAGCGTATGAGACGCGGCAATCTCCGGATGCCGCTCAGGCCTTCACCAGCTTCAGCGTCTTGTCGAACACAGTCAGCACCCGCGCCAGCTCGTGGCCGCGCTTGAGGATCGCACCGGATGCCGCGATCACCGAATACATGCCCTGCTTTGCCCGCAGCTTCGGTGTCTTGACGATCTGGAACAACGGCACCTCGCTGGTGCGCCGGTAGACCGAGAAGAGCGCCTGCTCCCGCAGATGGTCGATCGCATAATCGCGCCATTCGCCGGCGGCCACCATGCGGCTGTACAGGCGCAGGATCGTGTCGAGCTCGCGCCTGTCGAACGTGACTGGAATATCCATGCGCTCGCGGCGCACCTCGCTCAGCGGGATGAGTATTGCCGACTCGTCCCTATCCTCCCCTCCGGCGCCGCGATCCATCCCATCTCCCTGTGCCAATGGCCAAATGACGGTTCCATGACAGCTTGCCAGCGACGGCGCGAATTGCAACCCGCAAAAACAGCGGCGGCGAACGCGGATCGACTGCGTTTCATCGCTTTTGACGGAGCCAGCGGAGCCAACTGCCGCCGGAGGGAAAATTCACATATCGAAATAAGGTGTCGCCATTGGTGATCTTTCGCCACAATCTTGCCATTTTTCATCCAAGCTGCAGCCCCATTGTGCCGCGACGATCCAACCGTTGCCTGAGACGGTTCGATCCGGTGCAGCTCCGTAAACCCCAAGCCCCCCGCCCACGGGGTTGCTGCCGGGTCGAACCAACTCCGGGTAAGACTATCCCAAAGCAGAAGCCGGATTTGCCCTCAGGCCGATCCGGCTTTTTCTTTGGATCAGCTGGATGGCATGGCGACGATTGTCGCGCCGAAAATCTCGCCCGGCAGCCCGTCCTCGCTGACCGCCTGCAGGAGCACGGCGCAGCCGCCGGCATTGCGCTTCTTCATTTCCGTGATCGGCAATTCGAAACGCGCCGCCTTGCCGTGCCACATGCCCACGCTCTGCGTCGCCAGCACGGAATTGCGGTAGACGACATTGCGGCCGCGATTCTTGCCGTCGCGAATATCGATCGGGGTCGTCGGCTCGAAGAAGGCCGCAACGACATGCGCCTTGCCGCCGTCCGGCAGGGCACCGACCTCGATCAGCAGGCTGTCCTTGGTGTAGCGCGCCGACACGTCGACGCTGAGCCCCGCCCCGTTGTTCTCCAGATGGCTGATCGCGCCTTCGACCATGCGGGTCTTGCCGCCGCTCATCGGCTTGCGGCCATTGACGACGATCTGCGGCGTATAGACGGATCGGCTGCCGAAATGCTTGCCATAGGCGCTCTGGCGCTCGGTATTCTCAGCACTGCCCAGCGTGTCGCGCCAGCCGAGATAATCCCAGTAGTCGACATGGAATGCGAGCGCCACGACATCGCCGCGGTCGGCCAGCCGCGACAGCAGCGCGTCGGCCGGCGGACATGCGCCGCAGCCCTGGCTGGTGAACAGTTCCACCACCGCCAGCGGCCGCGTGGCCTTGACACTTTCCTGTGCCGATGCCCCAACAGGCGAAAGCGCCGGGCCAGCCAGCATGACCGCCAGCAAAAAGAAGGTTCTGAACCCCATGGTCCTGTCCGATTGCATCCTGCCGGCGGACGCGGATGCGGCCGGCACCCGGCCCCATCCGAGTGCCGGCACATTAGGCAGGGCCGATATCAAGGTGAAGTCACGTTGCGGTGAAATTTTCCATTCCGCCGAAGGGGAGAATGCAGGCACATGCAGCACCTGCTGACGCATATCGACAATTATTGCGAGCGCACCGGACCCGAACTGTGGTCTGAACCGCTCAACGCGATCACCAATCTCGCCTTCATCATTGCCGGCCTGTGGGGCCTTTCGCGCGCCCGCGCCACCGGCGCCGGCCGCACCGCGGAAGTGCTGTGCTGGTGGGTGGTGGCAATCGGCATCGGTTCCGTGCTGTTCCACACCTTCGCCAACGAGCTCACCAAATGGGCAGACATCCTGCCCATCGCCATCTTCACGCTCGCCTACACGCTCTACAGCCTGCGCCGGTTCCTCGGCTTCGGCTGGGGCGCGGCATTGGCGATCTTCGTCGCCTTCTATGCAGCGGCGGGGCTGGTCACCTGGCTGGTGCCGGACTGGCTGCGCATCGCCACCGCCGGCTCCACCGGCTATCTGCCGCCCTTCCTCGCGCTGATCTTCTTCGGCACATGGCTCGCCCTGCGCGGCCACCCGGCCGGACGCTACAATCTGGCTGCCGCGGCGATCTTCTGCGTCTCGGTGACCTTCCGTGCCATCGACCCGGTCGTGTGCAACAGCTTCCCGCTCGGTTCACATTTCATGTGGCACACGCTGAACGGCGTGATGCTGGGCGTGATCCTCGCGGCGGTGGTGCGCTTTGCCAGAACCGAGACTGCTGCCGGACACGCCTAGCGCGCGCCGAAGATAGCCGAGCCGACGCGAACGGCCGTCGCCCCGAAGGCGATGGCCGTCTCATAGTCGCCCGACATGCCCATGGAGAGGTGCGACAGGCCGCATTCCCGCGCCAGCTTTTCGAGCAGGGCGAAATGCGGCCCCGGATTCTCGTCCGCCGGCGGAATGCACATGAGCCCGTCCACGGTAAGCCCATGGACCTCGCTGCAGCGCGTGACGAAGGCGACTGTATCGCGCGGGTCGATGCCCGCCTTCTGCGGTTCCAGACCGGTATTGACCTGCACATAGAGGCGTGGCGACCGGCCCTGCCGTACCGTTTCCTTCGCCAGTTCGGCGGCGATCTTCTCGCGGTCGACCGTTTCGATCACGTCGAAAAGCGCCACCGCCTCCTTCGCTTTGTTGGACTGGAGCGGCCCGATGAGATGGAGTTCGACATCGGCATTGTCGGCCCGCAGCGCCGGCCATTTCTCCTGCGCTTCCTGCACGCGGTTCTCGCCGAAGACGCGCTGGCCGGCCGCGAGCACCGGCCGGATCTCCTCCGCGCCGAAGGTTTTCGACACCGCCACCAGCGTCACCGCATCGGCGGCGCGGTCGGCTTCCGCCGCGGCGCGCGCAATGCCTGCTCTTACCGAAGCCAACCTGTCGACTGCACTGTCCATCCGTTCTGCCGCCCTGCTGCGCCGGTCAGCGCTGTTGACGCTTCCGGCAAACCATGGTGAAGGTCCGCCCGAACCCGATTTCCGCATTCCTTGTAAGCGATAAGCCGGCCATGGCAACCGAACGATACAATCCGCGCGCAGCGGAATCGAAATGGCAGCAGGCATGGGAAAATGCCGGCCTCTTCGTGACCCGCAACGACGATCCGCGGCCGAAATATTACGTGCTCGAAATGTTCCCCTATCCGTCGGGGCGCATCCATATGGGCCATGTGCGCAACTACACGATGGGCGACGTGGTGGCGCGCTGGCGCCGGGCCATGGGCTACAATGTGCTGCACCCCATGGGCTGGGACGCTTTCGGCCTGCCGGCCGAAAACGCCGCGCGCGACAACAAGGTCAATCCGCGCGACTGGACCTATGCCAACATCGCCACGATGAAGGGCCAGCTCAAGACCATGGGCCTGTCGCTGGACTGGTCGCGCGAACTGGCCACCTGTGACCCGGCTTACTACCGTCACCAGCAGAAGATGTTCCTCGACTTCTGGCAGGCCGGTCTGGTCGAACGCCGCTCCGCCAAGGTGAACTGGGACCCGGTCGACATGACCGTGCTCGCCAATGAGCAGGTCATCGACGGCAAGGGCTGGCGCTCGGGCGCGCCCGTCGAGCAGCGCGACCTGACGCAATGGTTTCTGCGCATCACCTCGCGCGCCCAGGACCTGCTGGACGGTCTGGAGACGCTCGACCGCTGGCCCGACAAGGTCAAGCTGATGCAGTCCAACTGGATCGGCCGGTCGCAGGGCCTGCTGATCCGCTGGCCGCTGGCTGCTGGCACCGCACCCGCAGGCGAGACCGAGCTGGAAGTCTACACCACCCGCCCCGACACGATCTTCGGCGCCTCCTTCATGGCGATCGCCGCCGACCACCCGCTGGCCAAGAAGGCTGCGCAGGACAATCCGGCGCTGGCATCCTTCATCGAGGAAATCAGCCATCGCGGCACCTCCGCGGCCGAGATCGAAACCGCCGAGAAGAAGGGCTTCGACACCGGCATTCGCGTCGTCCATCCCTTCGACGACAGCTGGACCCTGCCGGTCTATGTCGCCAATTTCGTGCTGATGGACTATGGCACCGGAGCCATCTTCGGCTGCCCGTCCGGCGACCAGCGCGACCTCGACTTCGCCCGCAAATACGACCTGCCGGTGGTGCCGGTGGTCATGCCTGACGGCGCGGATGCGGCCAGCTTCGCCATTGGCGACGAGGCCTATGTGGAGGACGGCGTGATGATCAATTCGCGCTTCCTCGACGGCATGCGACCTCAAGAAGCCTTCGACACCGTGGCCGAACGGCTGGCCAAGGTCGAGATCGGCGGTCGGCCGATGGTCGCGCGCAAGGTGCAGTTCCGCCTGCGCGACTGGCTGATTTCGCGCCAGCGCTATTGGGGCTGCCCTATTCCCGCGATCCATTGCGACGCCTGCGGCACCGTGCCTGTCCCGGCCGACCAGCTCCCGGTCGAACTGCCGATGGATGTCAGCTTCGACAGGCCGGGCAATCCGCTCGACCACCATCCGACCTGGAAGCACGTCGCCTGCCCGCAATGCGGCGCGCCGGCGCGGCGCGACACTGACACGATGGACACATTCGTCGATTCGTCCTGGTATTTCGCCCGCTTCACCGACCCGCAGAATGAAGCGCAGCCGACCGACCTTTCCTATGTCGACGGGCCGAATGGCTGGCTGCCGGTGAACCAATATATTGGCGGCATCGAGCATGCGATCCTGCATCTGCTCTATTCGCGCTTCTTCACCCGCGCCATGCAGGCGACGGGGCATGTCAACAATGTCCAGGAGCCTTTCGAAGGCCTGTTCACGCAGGGCATGGTGGTGCACGAGACATACCGGATCGGCACCGGCCCGAACGGCGCTTACGTGACGCCGGCCGAGGTCGACATCGCCGAGAGCGACGGCCAGCGCCGCGCGACCCTCATCGCATCGGGCGAAGAGGTTGCCATCGGCCCGATCGAGAAGATGTCGAAGTCGAAGAAGAACGTGGTCGACCCCGACGACATCATCGCCTCCTACGGCGCCGACACCGCCCGCTGGTTCATGCTGTCCGATTCGCCGCCCGACCGCGACGTGATCTGGACCGAGGCCGGCGTGGAGGGCGCGCATCGCTTCGTCCAGCGCGTCTGGCGGCTGGTCGCCGAGGGCGCGCCCGCGCTGGCGGGAATCGCGCCCGCTTCCGCCTCGGAGGGCGAGGCCGGACAGGTGTCGCGCGCCACCCACAAGATCCTCAAGGCGGTCGGCGAGGACATTGGCAAGCTCGCCTTCAACCGGGCCGTGGCGCGTCTCTACGAGCTGGTGAACGTGCTGCAGGCACCGATGGGGGCAGCCGCCGCCGGCAAAGCAGATACCGGCCTCAAGGGCGCGCTCAGCGAGGCGACGCAGTTCCTCGTTCTCATGATCGCCCCGATGATGCCGCATCTGGCGGAAGAATGCTGGACGGCGCTGGGCGGCGAGGGCCTGGCCGCCGAGCAGCGGTGGCCTGAATTTGATTCGGCGCTGGTCACGGACAATGAAATTGTCCTGCCGGTGCAGGTGAACGGCAAGAAACGGGGAGATTTGACAATCGCCCGCGACGCTGACCAATCTGCCATCGAACAGGCTGCGCTGGCGCTCGACTTCGTCCAGAAGGCGCTCGACGGCAAGCCGCCGCGGAAGGTCATCGTGGTGCCGCAGAGGATCGTCAATGTCGTTGCCTGAACAGGGGGCCTGAAGCAGTGGATCGCGCCTACCGGGACAGACGTCGCTTCGGCTTCGCCGGCCGCAACATGCTGCGCGCCGCCGCCGTTCTTCTGGCAGTTGCGGCTGCCGCGGGCTGCACGGTGCGCCCGCTCTATTCCAACGGCCCTGCCTCGATGGGCGCGGCGGCCAGCGATCAGGCGCGGCTCGCCTCCGTCGCGGTCAGCCCGGCCACGACGCGGCCTGGCCAGGAAGTCCGCAACCATCTGGTCTTCCTGTTCGGCCAGGGCGCCGGCGAGCCGGCCAGCCCCGCTTACACGATGCGGCTTTCCGTGACCGCCACCGCCATTGGCGCCGCCGTCTATCAGGTCGGATCGGTCGCGCAGGAGCCGACCTCCTCGCTGGTCAATGTGACGGCAAACTATACGGTCGTCGACAATGCGACGGGGCAGACGCTTTTCACCGGATCGCGCATGGCATCCGCGCCTTTCGACTATCCACGCCAGCAATATGCCGCGCTGCGGGCGCAGCGCGATGCCGAGAACCGTGCCGCCCGCGAGGCTGCGCAACTCGTCTATCTTGCCGTCGGCCAGAGCCTCGCGCGAACGCCCTGAGCCGGCAAACCGGGAGATCAACCGCCGGAACCAAGCGGCCCGCCACCAGTTCATAGCATCCGGATGTCATTGCGGCGTCACCTTCGCGGCGCAGACATCGGGCTGGAGAAAGACTACATGGATTTCAGGACGATGCCGGCTTCCTTCGCCGCCATGATCGGTGCACTGACGCTCAAATGGTCTGTCCCTTCGCAGACGCCCCATATTGTCGACCAGCTGATCGCGGAGCGGACGCAGAACCTGTCCGCCAATCCCCTCTGGCCCCTGATGCGGCCGCTCTTCTACAGGTTCCTGCATTATTCGGAGGCCATCCGCATGGCCGACGAGATCGCGCCCATGCCGGCCTGGACGGCCTTCGAATATCTGAGCGAGCTGCTGAAGATCGACCTGCATGCGACGGGGCTTGAAAACATCCCGGCCAGCGGCGGCTTCATCCTCGCGCCGACTCACCCGACCGGCATCGCCGACGGCATCGCCATCTTCGACCTGCTGCGGCCGATCCGGCGCGACATCGCAATTTTCGCAAATCGCGATGCGCTCCGCGTCACGCCGCGCTTCGGCGAGATCATCATCCCCGTCGAATGGCGCCCCGGCGAGAAGTCGCATGCCAAGAGCCGCGACACGCTGGAACGCACGGCGCTGGCCTTCCGCGAGGAGCGTGCGGTGGTGCTGTTCGCCTCCGGCCGCATCGCCTACTGGAACGAGGGAAAGCTGATCGAGCGTCCCTGGCAGAATTCGCTGGTGGCGCTGGCGCGGCGCTACGAGGTGCCGATCGTCCCGGTCAACCTGAAGGCGCGCAACTCGCCCCTGTTCTACCTCATGTCGCGCATGGGCAGCGAACTGCGCGACATGACCGTGTTCCGCGAATTGCTGAACAAGAAGGGCATGTCCTTCAACATGATCGTCGGCAAGCCCATCGCGCCGGACAGGCTGGCTGGCGACGCGGCGGCGCTTACCCAGCGTCTCCAGCAGCACACGGTCGAACGACTGGCCGCCGATCCGCAGGCCGAATTCATCTGACCCGAAAAGCAAATCCCGCGCACAAGGCGCGGGATCGCGTTGTCGTCCGTCTATGATGGGCCGGTCAGCCGATCTTCTGGCCGGTCTTCGCCCAGTCTGCGGTGAAGAGTTCGAGGCCCTTGTCGGTCAGCGGATGCTTGACCAGCGCCTTGAGGATGGCCGGCGGCACGGTCGCTACATCCGCGCCGATCAGCGCAGCCTGCTTCACATGGTTGACCGTGCGGATGGAGGCCGCGAGGATTTCGGTGGCGAAATCGTAATTGTCGTAGATCTGGCGGATCTCGGCGATGATCTGCATCCCGTCCTCGCCGATATCGTCGACACGGCCGACGAAGGGCGAGATGAAGGTCGCGCCCGCCTTGGCGGCGAGCAGCGCCTGGTTGGCGCCGAAGCACAGCGTCACATTGACCATCCGGCCCGACGCGGTGATGTCCTTGCAGGCGCGCAGGCCATCGAGCGTCAACGGAACCTTGATGCAGATATTGTCGGCGATCTTCGACAGGACGTCCGCCTCGCGCATCATGTCCTTGTAGTCGGTGGACACGACCTCTGCCGAGACGGGACCGTCGACAATGTCGCAGATCTCCTTGGTCACTTCCTTGATGTCGCGTCCTGCCTTGAGGATCAGCGACGGATTGGTGGTTACGCCGTCGAGGAAACCGAGCTCGTTGAGCTCGCGGATTTCCTTCACGTCGGCCGTGTCGACGAAGAATTTCATGATGGTTCTCCTCATCAGTTCTGGCCGCATCGGGAGAAGTGCGGATCTGCCCTTGCTCTAGAACAAGAACCGCGCAAGGTCACTAGCGATGCCTGAAGAATCGAACAGTCGCCGCACGGTTCCCGTGCTGGTGCCCATGCCCGCCGAAAGGCCCTATTCCTACGCGGTCCCGCCCGGCATGGCGGTGGAGCCGGGTTCGATCGTGCGCGTGCCGCTGGGACCGCGCGAGGTCGCGGCGATCGTCTGGGACGGCGACGGCGAGGCGATCGATTCAAAAAAGCTCCGGCCTTTGAGCGCGGCGTTCGATTGCCCGCCGGTGACCGCCGAAGCGCGGCGTTTCGTCGACTGGGTCGCAGCCTACACGCTCACGCCTCCCGGCCTCGTCGCGCGCATGCTGCTGCGCGTGCCGGCAGCCTTCGATCCCGAACCGCTGGTGGAAGGCTTGCGCCCCACCGGCACGGAGCCGGACCGGGTAACCGCCGCGCGCGGCAAGGTGATGGCGCTCGCCGCCGATGGCATGGCCTGGACGCGCTCGGGCCTCGCCCATGCGGCAGGCGTGTCGCTCACCGTCGTGGACGGGCTGATGGCGCAAGGCGTGCTGGAACCGGTGCTTCTGCCGCCCCGCACGGTCGTGGCGCGGCCCGATCCCGACTATGCCGCATCCGCGCTCACCGATGACCAGGCCGGCGCAGCAAGCGAACTGGCGCAGCGTGTGGAAGACGACAGCTTCTCGGCGACGCTGCTCGACGGCGTGACCGGTTCGGGCAAGACCGAAACCTATTTCGAGGCCATCGCCGCCGCGGTCCGCAAGGGTCGGCAGGTGCTGATCCTCATGCCGGAGATCGCTCTGACGCAGGCTTTCCTCGAACGCTTCCAGGACCGTTTCGGGGCCAAGCCGGCGGAATGGCACTCCGACCTTGCGCCGCGCATGCGCGAAAAAGTCTGGCGGCAGGTGGCGGAAGGCACCGTGCAGGTGGTGGCTGGCGCGCGATCCTCGCTCTTCCTGCCCTTTCGCGACCTCGGCCTGATCGTCGTCGACGAGGAACACGACGCCGCCTACAAGCAGGAGGATCGCGTCTTCTACAATGCCCGCGACATGGCCGTGGTGCGCGGCCATATCGGCCATTTCCCGGTCGTGCTGGCCTCGGCGACGCCTTCCGTGGAAACGCGCGTCAATGCCGACGAGGGCCGCTATCAGCGTGTCGCCTTGCCGCGCCGATTCGCGGAAGCCGCATTGCCGGAACTCGCCGCCATCGATATGCGCCGCCACCCGCCGGCACGCGGCGGCTTCCTGTCGCCGAAACTGCTCGGCGCGGTGAAGGAGACGCTGTCGCGCGGCGAGCAATCCCTGCTTTTCCTCAACCGGCGCGGCTATGCTCCGCTGACGCTGTGCCGCGTCTGCGGCCACCGCTTCCAGTGCCCGGACTGTTCGAGCTGGCTGGTCGAGCACCGCTTTCGCGGCCAGCTCGTCTGCCACCATTGCGGCCATCACGAGCCGCGACCGGAAGCCTGCCCCGAATGCGGCACGCTGGATCATCTCGTGCCGTGCGGGCCGGGCATCGAGCGCATCGCCGAGGAAGTGGTCGGACATTTCCCCGACGCCCGCACCATCGTTCTCTCCTCCGACATGCTGGGCGGCGTGCGCCGCCTGCGGCTGGAACTGGAGGCGATCGCCAAGGGCGAGGTGGATATCGTCATCGGCACCCAGCTCGTCGCCAAGGGCCACAACTTCCCCAATATGACGCTGGTGGGCGTGGTGGATGCCGATCTCGGCCTCGCCAATGGCGACCCGCGCGCTGCCGAGCGCACCTTCCAGCTGCTCAGCCAAGTGACCGGCCGCGCCGGGCGAACCGGCAAGAAAAGCCGCGGCCTGATCCAGACCTGGCAGCCCGACCATCCGGTGATGCGGGCGATCGTCTCAGGCGATGCCGACAGTTTTTATGCCCGCGAGATCGATGAAAGGCGGCGCGGCGAACTGCCGCCCTTCGGCCGGCTGGCCGCCATCGTGGTGAGCGCCTCAACTCGCGCGGAGGCGGAAGGCCACGCCCGCACCCTGCGCCGCGCCGCGCCGGCAGCGCCAGACATACAGGTGCTCGGGCCTGCCGAGGCGCCGCTGGCGCTGCTGGCCGGCCGCCACCGCTTCCGGCTTCTCGTCCACGGATCGCGCCGCGCCGCCATGCAGGACTATGTCCGCGCTCTGATCGCAGCCGGGCCGAAGCCGCGCGGCTCGGTGCGGGTGCAGATCGACATCGATCCGCAGAGCTTCCTGTAGCCCGGCAATATCCGGGAGGAAGGCAGTGCCGCTCCTCGCGCGATCGGCTAGAATCGCCGCGATTCGGAGGATGTCTCGATGGAATACGCATTTCCGTGGCCGATGAGCCAGGGCGAGTGGCTGGCATGGTGGTCCGCTTTGTTGACGCTGGTCTTCGGCCTGCTCCTGCTTTTCGCGCCGGGGGTCAGCCTGCGCATCCTGCTGCTGCAGACGCAGCCGGAACGTCCCCACGCCGTCGCGCAGGCACGTGGCACCATGTCCGGCTTCTATCTCGGCACCGCGCTTTCCTGCCTGCTGCTGGCGCAGCCCTTTCTCTATATCGCGCTCGGTCTTTCCTGGGCGCTGACTGCTTTCGGCCGCATCGTCTCCATGCTCTCCGATGGCGGCAACAAGCTCTACAACTGGGTGGCGCTGGTCGTCGAAATCCTGCTGGCGGCCGGCCCTTTGCTGTTCGCTTTCGGCTTTATCGCCTGACGCCGCGCGTGCGCCGCACAAACTGCGACAAAACTGCCGCAAAACGGGCGCGTCGCGTCTGTTGCGAGTCGTAGTTTGCTGTGCTAGACGGCAATCGACTTTTGACCGGGAGACACGGCAAAGGCCGTTTTCCGGTCAGATTTTTTCAATCAGGTCAAAGATTTAGCCAGCAATTCGGTTGCCAGCGTGAAATCTCGGACCTCTCACGACGAAGAGAAGCAGCGTTCCGTGGCACAATCTGGCTCGATGATCTCCGGCGTTGCCGATCGATATGCGGGCTCCCTCTTCGATCTGGCGCTGGAATCCGGCCAGGTCGCAGCAGTGGAGAACGATCTCGCATCGGTGGAGCGCATGCTCGCTGAGAGCGCCGACCTGCAGCGCCTCATCCAGTCCCCCGTCTTTTCGGCAGACGACCAGTTCCGCGCCGTTTCCGCATTGACGGAGAAGGCCGGCATCAAAGGTCTCGTCGGCAATTTCCTCAAGGTCGTCGCCAGGAACCGCCGCCTCTTCGCGGTGCCCGGCATGATCGCTGCCTTCCGCCGCATCGCCGCCGCCCATCGCGGCGAGGTCACCGCCGAGGTGACGTCGGCACACCAGCTCACCGCGGCGCAACAGGCCGAACTGAAGCAGACGCTCAAGGGCGTCGCCGGAAAGGATGTCGCGATCAGCCTCACGGTTGATCCCTCCATCCTCGGCGGCCTCATCGTCAAGCTCGGCTCGCGCCAGATCGATACGTCGCTCAAAACCAAACTCGCTTCGCTTAAGCTCGCACTGAAAGAGGTCGGCTGATGGATATCCGCGCCGCGGAAATTTCCGCAATTCTGAAGGACCAGATCAAGAACTTCGGCAAGGAAGCCGAGGTTTCCGAGGTTGGTCAGGTTCTCTCCGTCGGTGACGGCATTGCCCGCGTCTACGGTCTCGACAACGTCCAGGCGGGCGAGATGGTCGAGTTCCCGGGCGGCATCCGCGGCATGGCGCTGAACCTCGAGACCGACAATGTCGGCGTCGTCATCTTCGGCGCCGACCGCGACATCAAGGAAGGCGATACCGTCAAGCGCACCGGCGCCATCGTCGACGTGCCGGTCGGCCCCGCCCTTCTCGGCCGCGTCGTCGACGCGCTCGGCAATCCGATCGACGGCAAGGGCCCGATCAAGGCGACCGAGCGCCGCCGCGTCGACGTCAAGGCGCCCGGCATTATTCCCCGCAAGTCGGTCAACGAGCCGATGTCGACCGGCCTCAAGGCCATCGACGCGCTCATCCCGGTCGGCCGCGGCCAGCGCGAGCTGGTCATCGGCGACCGCCAGACCGGCAAGACCGCGATCCTGCTCGACACGATCCTGAACCAAAAGTCGGTTCACGTTTCCGGCCCGGATTCGGAAAAGCTCTATTGCGTCTACGTCGCCGTCGGCCAGAAGCGCTCGACCGTCGCGCAGTTCGTGAAGGTGCTCGAAGAGCGCGGCGCGCTCGAATATTCGATCATCGTCGCCGCGACCGCGTCCGATCCCGCCCCGATGCAGTATCTGGCCCCGATGGCCGGCTGCGCCATGGCCGAATATTTCCGCGACAATGGCCAGCACGCGCTGATCGGCTATGACGATCTGTCCAAGCAGGCCGTCGCCTATCGCCAGATGTCGCTGCTGCTGCGCCGTCCGCCCGGCCGCGAAGCCTATCCGGGCGACGTGTTCTACCTGCATTCCCGCCTGCTCGAGCGCGCGGCGAAGATGAACGACGAGCTGGGTGGCGGTTCGCTGACGGCGCTGCCGGTCATCGAGACGCAGGCCAACGACGTGTCGGCCTATATTCCGACCAACGTGATCTCGATCACCGACGGCCAGATCTTCCTCGAGACCAACCTCTTCTTCCAGGGCATCCGCCCGGCCGTGAACGTCGGCCTGTCGGTGTCGCGCGTCGGTTCCGCCGCGCAGATCAAGGCGATGAAGCAGGTTGCCGGCTCGATCAAGGGCGAGCTCGCGCAGTATCGCGAAATGGCTGCCTTCGCGCAGTTCGGCTCGGATCTCGATGCAGCGACGCAGCGTCTCCTGAACCGTGGCGCACGCCTGACCGAGCTGCTCAAGCAGCCGCAGTTCTCGCCGCTCAAGACGGAAGAGCAGGTCGCGGTGATCTTCGCCGGCGTCAACGGCTATCTCGACAATCTCGCCGTCAATCAGGTCGGCAAGTTCGAGCAGGGCCTGCTGGCGCATATGCGCGCCGACGGCAAGGCCGTGCTGGACGCCATCCGCGCCGAGAAGGCGCTGTCGGACGACCTGCGCGCCAAGCTGAAGGCCGAGATCGACACCTTTGCAAAGACCTTCGCCTAACGGCGCGGGTCCAATCCATACCGGGACGGGCAGATGGCCTCTCTGAAAGACCTCCGCAACCGCATCGCCTCGGTCAAGGCGACGCAGAAGATCACCAAGGCGATGCAGATGGTCGCCGCGGCGAAGCTGCGCCGTGCCCAGGAAGCGGCCGAGGCCGCGCGCCCCTATTCGGAGCGCATGGCTGCCGTCATGGCGAATATCGGCCAGGCCGTCGGTGGAACCGATGCGCCGGCGCTGATGGCCGGCACCGGCAAGGATGACGTGCACCTGCTCGTCGTCGCCACCGCCGAGCGCGGCCTTTGCGGCGGCTTCAATTCGCAGATCGCCCGCCTGGCGCGCGACCATGCCCGCAAGCTGATCGCCGCCGGCAAGACGGTGAAGATCATCACCGTCGGCAAGAAGGGATACGACATCCTGCGCCGCGACTTTGCGAGCCTGATCATCGAGCGCATCGAACTGCGCGACGCCAAGCAGATCGGCTTCACTCATGCCGACGGCATCGCCCGCAATGTCATCGCCCGCTTCAATGCCGGCGAATTCGATGTCTGCACCCTGTTCTATTCGCAGTTCAAGTCGGTGATCAGCCAGGTGCCGACGGCACAGCAGATCATTCCGGCGGCATTCGCATCGGGCGAGGAAACCTCCGATACGGCAGCCGGAACGGCCGTCTACGACTACGAGCCGGAGGCCGGGGACATCCTGTCCGACCTGATCCCGCGCAACATCGCGGTGCAGATCTTCCGCGCGCTGCTTGAAAATGCGGCGGGCGAGATGGGCGCCAAGATGACGGCGATGGACAATGCGACCCGCAACGCCGGCGACATGATCAACAAGCTGTCGATCACGTATAACCGCCAGCGCCAGGCACAGATCACCAAGGAACTGATCGAGATCATCTCGGGCGCCGAGGCGCTCTGACGCGCACCGGAGCGATCCGGCCGCGCATCACAAGGACAAAGGACCAAAGAGGCTCAACGATGGCTAAAGCAGCTACACCAAAGAAGGCCGCAGCACCGGCTGCTGCGGCAGCAAAGGCCGCTCCCGCGGCTAAGGCCGCTCCGGCAGCAAAGGCACCCGCCCGCCGCAAGGCCGCGGCACCTGCCGGCACACCGGCCGCGTTCGTCGCAGCCGGCGCGACCGGCAAGGTGGCACAGGTCATCGGCGCCGTTGTCGACGTAACGTTCGAAGGCAATCTGCCCGCCATTCTGAACGCGCTGGAGACCGACAACCAGGGCAACCGCCTGGTGCTCGAGGTCGCACAGCACCTCGGCGAGAACACCGTACGCTGCATCGCCATGGACTCCTCCGAGGGTCTGGTGCGCGGCCAGCCGGTCGCCGATACCGGCGCGCCGATCTCCGTGCCCGTCGGCCCCGAAATGCTCGGCCGTATCATCAACGTCATCGGCGAGCCGGTGGACGAAGCAGGCCCGATCACCGCGACCGAAATGCGCGGCATCCACCAGCCGGCTCCGGAATATGTCGATCAGTCCACCGAGGCGCAGATCCTCATCACCGGCATCAAGGTTCTCGACCTGCTGGCTCCCTATGCGAAGGGCGGCAAGATCGGCCTGTTCGGCGGCGCCGGCGTGGGCAAGACCGTGCTGATCCAGGAACTGATCAACAACATCGCCAAGGCCCACGGCGGCTATTCGGTGTTCGCCGGCGTCGGCGAGCGCACCCGCGAAGGCAATGACCTCTATCACGAGTTCATCGAATCGGGCGTCAACAAGAAGGGCGGCGGCGAAGGCTCCAAGGCCGCGCTCGTCTATGGCCAGATGAACGAGCCCCCGGGTGCCCGTGCCCGCGTCGCGCTGACCGGCCTGACGGTTGCGGAATATTTCCGCGACGAGGGCCAGGACGTGCTGTTCTTCGTGGACAATATCTTCCGCTTCACGCAGGCCGGCTCGGAAGTGTCGGCGCTGCTCGGCCGCATTCCTTCGGCGGTGGGCTATCAGCCGACGCTCGCCACCGACATGGGCGCGCTGCAGGAGCGCATCACCACCACGACCAAGGGTTCGATCACCTCGGTGCAGGCCATCTACGTGCCGGCCGACGATCTAACCGACCCGGCGCCTGCGACGTCCTTCGCCCACCTTGACGCGACGACGACGCTGAACCGCGCCATCGCCGAGAAGGGCATCTATCCGGCGGTCGACCCGCTCGACTCCACCTCGCGCATGCTCGACCCGCTGATCGTCGGCGAGGAGCACTACCAGGTGGCGCGCGACGTGCAGCAGACGCTGCAGCGCTACAAGTCGCTGCAGGACATCATCGCGATCCTGGGCATGGACGAGCTTTCCGAAGAGGACAAGCTCACCGTGGCCCGCGCCCGCAAGATCGAGCGTTTCCTGTCGCAGCCCTTCTTCGTCGCCGAAGTCTTCACCGGTGCGCCGGGCAAACTCGTCGACCTCGCCGACACCATCAAGGGCTTCAAGGGCCTCGTCGCCGGCGAATATGATCACCTCCCCGAGGCGGCCTTCTACATGGTCGGCACCATCGAGGAAGCGGTCGAGAAGGCGCAGAAGCTGGCAGCGGAAGCGGCCTGAGCGAATAGCGAATAGGGAGTAGCGAATAGGGTTTAGTGAATCGGCGCGGGCGATGTCTATTCGCTATTCGCTATTCGCTATTCGCTATTCGCTAACGAAACATGGCTGAAGCCTACAAGTTCGAACTCGTTTCACCCGAGCGCCTGCTCGTTTCCGAGCTGGTGGAATATGTCATCATCCCCGGCACCGAGGGCGAGATGACGGTGATGGCGCAGCACGCCCCCGTGATGACCACGGTCAAGCCGGGCGTCGTGACGGTCAAGACCGTGTCCGGCGCCGAGCACCGCTATGTCGTCTTCGGCGGCTTTGCCGACATCCTGCCCGATGGCTGCACACTGCTGGCGGAGTTCTCCGTGCCGGTCGCCGAGGTCGACAAGAACGATCTCATGCGCAGGATCGAGACTGCCAAGGCGGAGCTGGAACATGCAAACGACGATCACTCCCGGACCAAGGCGGAGCAGTTCCTCGCCCATATGACCGAGTTGCACGAAACGGTCTGACGCGGATCGCATATTATCTCAAAGGCCGGGCTCTGCCCGGCCTTTTTGTTTTTCGGGAACCAACCTGGCCGGCCCGCCTTTCGGTCAGGGAGTTCATATCATGAAGGTTCACATTCTTTCCGCAGCCCTGCTTGCGGCGCTTTGCACCGATGCCGATGCGCAGTTCGACCATATCCTCGCCGATGGCCGTGCGCTGACCAGCGCATTCTCCGATGGCGACAGCGCCACGATCTGGTCGCATATGAACGACGAGATGCGGCAGGCACTGGGTTCGGAAGCGGCGCTGAGCGAGCTCGACCGGCAGGTCGATGCCGGGTTCGGCGCCGAGCTGGAAATCCTCTCGGAATATGCCCAACCCGCCAATGCATATCTGGCCTATATGCGCACCGCCCGCCATGAGCGCGGCATGCTGGTCACGCAATGGACGCTCGACAAGGATGGCAAGGTAGCCGGCTTCTTCGTTCGCCCGGCAGGAGAAGCGGCGCCCTCGACGCATCTCGACTACGACACCAGGGCACGGCTTGCCCTGCCCTTTCATGGCGAATGGTTCGTCTATTGGGGCGGGCGCACACCCGACGCCAATTACCATGCAGTCGACCCCGGACAACGCTTCGCCGTCGACCTCACGGTGCTGCGCGAAGGGAGCAACCACGAAGGCGACGGCACGCGGCCGGAGGATTATTATTGCTGGAACCAGCCCGTGCTCGCCCCCGCGAATGGCACGGTCGCCCATGCGACAGGCGACCTGCCGGACCAGGCTATCGGCGACACCGATACGGCCAACCCTGCCGGCAATCATGTCGTGATCGATCTCGGAAACGATGAATATGTCTTCCTGGCCCATCTTCAGCACGGCAGCGTGGCCGTGAAGGAGGGCGACACGGTTGCGGGAGGACAGGTGCTTGGCCGCTGCGGCAATAGCGGCAATACTTCGGAGCCGCACTTGCACATCCACCTTCAGACCTCGCCCATACTGGGGCAAGGCGAAGGCCTCCCGGTCTTCTTCAATTCGTACAGGTCGGACGGAAAACCGGTCGCCCGCGGCGAATTGCTGCGCGGGCAGAGCATCACGCCGGACAACTGAGCAAAGAGATGGAGCGGCTCAGCGTTTCCGTGAAACGATGGACCGCTCCGATCGCCACGTTCGAAAACCCCGCCTCATTCCCCCGGCACGGCATCCAGTTCCGGCATGCGTCGGGCGGCGCCTCGCGCGGGAGATGCAGCTGGCTCTTCGCCTGTCTTTTGCTGTGACAATTCCGCCGCCGCGAATGCATCGACGGCAATCACCCGCGCGGTGGCCGCCTGCGCTTCCGTCAGCAAGGCGGCATCATCTTCCGAAATGATCCCCCGCAGCAGCGCATCCGCAACGCCAGTGGCGCGCGCCTCGCGCATCTTGCGCTCGATCGGCCCCACTGCCGTCGCCTGGATGAAAGCCGCCTCCAGCTGCGCCAGCGGATGGTCGGGCCGGCCTTCGCCGAGATAGAGGCCGGGCGTCAGGCGGTCCCGCTGCGCCGACGGCGTCATCAATATTTCGGCGACCGTGCGGACGAGCTCGTCCGAAGGCTGCGGCTCCGGCACGCCGAGCGGGAAGGCGACAAGCCGGACGGCGGCAGCGGCGAGGCGCGACGGCAGGTTGCGCAGCACGCCCTTGAAGGCGACGCCGATGCGGCCGATGCCCTGCGCCATGACATAGTCCACCAGAGGGCGGTCCACGGCCTGCCGTCCCTCGCTCTCGAAGCGCTTGAGCACGGCTGCCAGCAGGTAGATTTCGGACAGGATGTCGCCCAGCCGCGCCGAGAGCATTTCACGCCGCTTCAGCGCACCGCCAAGCGTGAGCAGGGACAGATCGCTCAGCAGGGCGAAGGCGGCCGAGAAACGCGAGAGCTGCAGCCAATGCTCGCCCATGGCCGTGTCGTCGGGCGTAGGCCCCAGGATGCCACCGCTCCAGCCGCGCAGGAAAGCGCGGCCCGCATTGGCCACGGAATGGCCGACATGCTTCCAGAACACCGCATCGAAGGCGTCCAGCGCCTTCTCGTCATCCGTCTCGGCCAGCGCGCCGAGCTCATCCAGCATATAGGGATGCGAACGGATGGCGCCCTGCCCGAAGATCATCAGGTTGCGCGTGAGGATATTGGCGCCCTCGACGGTGATGCCGACGGGGACGGACCTGTAGACCGAGCCGAGCCAGTTCTTCGGCCCCTCGATGATCGCCTTGCCGCCATGGATATCCATGGCCATCTCGACCGAACGCCGCATGCGCTCGGTGGCATGGTACTTCATCAGCGCCGAGATGACGGAAGGACGATGCCCCTCGTCGAGCGCGGCCAGCGTCATGCGCCGCGCCGCGTCGATCAGATAAGCATTGGCGGCAATGTCGGCGAGCGGCTTCTGGATGCCTTCGAACATGCCGATATGCGTGTTGAACTGCCGCCGCACCCGCGCATAGGCGCCTGTCGCCCGCGCGCACATGGCGGCCGACGCGGCGGACTGCGATGGCAGCGAGATGCTGCGGCCGGCGGCAAGCGCCGTCATCAGCATGCGCCAGCCCTGGCCGATCTGCTTCTCGCCGCCCAGAATCCAGTCGAGCGGAATGAAGACGTCCTCGCCGCGGAGCGGGCCGTTCTGGAAGAAGGTCATCAGCGGGATGTGCCGCTCGCCATGGCGCACCCCCGGCATGTCGGTGGGCAGAAGGGCGACGGTGATGCCGAGTTCCTCGCCGCGCCCCAGATGGTTCTCCGGGTCGCGCATCTTGAAGGCGAGACCCATGACGGTCGCGATCGGCCCCAGCGTGATGTAGCGCTTGTGGAAATTGAGGCGGATGCCGAGCACGCGCTCGCCTTCATGCTCGCCATATTCCACCACGCCGGTATCGGTCATCGCGGCGGCATCGGAGCCCGCATCCTCGGAGGTGAGGCCGAAGCAGGGTATCTCTCGCCCGTCGGCCAGCCGCGGCAGCCAGTAATCGCGCTGTTCATCGGTTCCGAAATGCAGCAGCAACTCGCCCGGCCCGAGCGAGTTCGGCACCATCACCGTCACGCCGGCCACCACGGAGGCCGAGGACAATGTGCGCACGACTTCCGAATGCATGGTGTTGGAGAAGCCGAGGCCGCCATATTTCTTCGGGATGATCATGCCGAAGAACCTGTTCTCGCGCATGAAGCGCCAGACCTCGGGCGGCAGGTCGCGCGCCTTCCAGTCGAGCGTCCACTGGTCGACCATCGCGCATAATTCGCGCACCGGCCCGTCGATGAAAGCCTGTTCTTCCGCGCTCAGCTTCGCCGGCTGCATGGCGACGAGCTTTTCCCAGTCGGGATTGCCGCCGAAAATCTCGCCGTCCCACCACACGGTGCCCGAATCGATCGCCTCGCGCTCCGTGGCGGAAATGGTCGGCATCGTCTTGCGCGCCCAGTCGAAGATCGGGCGGGTGATACGGTTCCGGCGGAAGTCGCGGAACGACATGCAATGCTCCCTTGTGGCAACGATTGATGATCACAATGCACCAGTCGGGCGCACAGTTCCAATGCCACGAAGGTTCTAAGCGGCCGCGGATCCGGATTTCCGTGATGTTTTCAGGGCGCGAGATGCCGGAAGGCCGCGACCACCTGAACGTAGAGCGGCCGCTTGAACGGCACGATCAGCTCCGGAAGCGCCTGCATGGGCTTCCAGCCCCAGTCGTCAAATTCCGCCTCATGGCCGCCCGGCGGCGGGTTGATGGCGATCTCGCTCTCGTCGCCCTCGAAGCGGAAGGCGAACCATTTCTGCGTCTGGCCGCGGAACTTGCCCTTGAGCGCTATTCCTACCAGATCGCGCGGCAGATCGTAATTGATCCATTCGGGTGCCTCGGCGAGCAGCGAGACCGAGCGCATGCCGGTCTCCTCATGGAGCTCGCGCAGCGCGGCCGGCAGCGGCTCTTCGCCCGCATCGATGCCGCCCTGCGGCATCTGCCACAGCTTGTCGGAGCCGGCCATCTCGCTATCCGCACCGGCGATGCGGCGGCCGGCCCAGACGAGGCCCGCAGCATTGAGCACCATGATGCCGACGCAGGGCCGGTAGGGCAGGCTCTCCGGATCGACCGGGGCCCGTTTGTCCTTCTTTCCCATTCTCACCCCCGCTCGGGATCGGCCGCGACGGCCGAGATCGGCACGATCTCGATGCCGCGCCGACGCGCTTCCTGCACCCAGCCGGTCACCGTGTCCACCGTGACGTCGAAAGCGGAGCCGATGCCCACCGCAAAACCCTTGGCGCGCGCCGTGCGCTCCAGATCGTCCAGTCGGGCGAGGATATCGCCGCGCTCGCGCACCGAATCGATCATCACGTCGCCGGCGGCGAAGGGCGTGCCTGCCGAAGCGCTGAGATCGGCGCCAAGGCTGCGCGCGCTCGATCCATCGTCCAGGAACATCAGCCCACGCTCTCCAAGCTCGCGGATGAACGGCTCCATCGCCGCCCTGTCGGTCATAAAGCGCCCGCCCATATAATTCATGACACCGGTATAGTTGGTGGTGCGCGACAGGACCCAGTGCAGCCTGTCGCTGTTTTCGTCGGCGGAGACGTCGGCAGTGAGCGTGTTGCGGCCCGGATCGACATTCGGATAGTCGAAGGGCTCGAGCGGCACCTGCATGACGATTTCGTGCCCCTTCTGGCGCGCCTGCTGCATCCAGCGGTCGATGCTGTTGCCGCCCGAGGCGAAGGCGAGCGTGACCTCGGCCGGCAGCTTGGCGATGGCCGCTTGCGTGCCCGTCTGCGACACGGCGAGACCGCCGAGCACGATCGCCACCCGCGCCCCGCGCGCGCCGGACCAGGGCCGCGCATAGGCGTCGAAGGGCCTGCGCCCGTCGGCGCCGCGCACCGGCAGCGGCCCCTCGGGACTGTCCTCGATCAGCGCCCGGTCGGGCAGATGCGCGGTGCGCAGGTCCTGGTTGAGGGAAGACGGGTCGCGGATCACGATGCCGCCGTTCTGGGGCGGAACCTTGATGATCTGCGCACCCCCAGACTGTGGAGGCGCCTGTGGCGTCGGACTTTGCGCCGCCGTTTCGACCGGCACGGCCGCGACCGCCTGGCTGGGCGTTCGGAAGGGCTGCTCGCGCAGCGAGATCGCCGCCGAGGCGCCGAACAGCCCGACCATGATCAGCATCAGCAGCGTGCTGCGGCCGGACGGAAGGTGAAGCGGCCGTCCGCCGCCGCGCCGGGGGCCATCGAGACCGAGCGGCCTGTCGAGGGTCGACCGCCTTTGCTCATCGCCATTCATCGGCCGCACGAGTCCAGTCTGTGAGATCTGCCCGTACGCGACACGATGCGGGCGGCATTTGATGCCGATTGAATCGAAAGGCCCACAATCTGCATTGCGGGCCTTTCGTGAAACTTACTGCGGCTGCAGCAGAGCCCGGTCGGGGCTGGGCGGGAAGGCAGGATCGGTCTTCACGCCGCGCAGCAGGTCGAGCGCGTAGGAGAGCTGCACGTCGTCCTTCGGATCCGGCGGCACATAGGCGGACGAGCCCGAACCCTCGTCATTCTCGTTGGCGCCCTTGATATGGCCGCGCAACTCGGATTCGCCGCGGCTGACATTGCGGCCGAGCAGTTCCTCGGGAAGCGGCTGGTCGACCTTGATGTCGGGCGTGATGCCGGTTCCCTGGATCGACTTGCCCGAGGGCGTGTAATAGAGCGCGGTCGTCAAGCGCAGCGCGCCGTTCTCGCCCAGCGGGATGATCGTCTGCACCGAGCCCTTGCCGAACGACTTGGAGCCCAGCACGGTCGCGCGGCGGTGATCCTGCAACGCGCCGGCAACGATTTCCGAGGCGCTCGCCGAACCGCCATTGACCAGCACGACGATCGGCTTGCCGTCGGTGCGGTCGCCGGCGCGGCTGTCGAAGCGGGTGATATCCTTCGGATCGCGGCCGCGGGTGGAGACGATCTCGCCGCGGTCGAGGAAGGTGTCGGAGACGCTGACCGCCTGGTCGAGCAGACCGCCTGGATTCAGCCGCAGGTCGAGCACATAGCCCTTGAGCTTGTCGGCCGGCACCTCGGCCTTGATCTTGTCGAT